>JBQTIA010000060.1:0-27152 GCA_052388455.1 Hyphomicrobium sp. | reverse complement strand
TTTGCACGGAGTTGGGGTCTTTCCAGCTCCCCAATCAACTGTGGTCGCTCGAGATGTTTGGGTCTCCGACGTCGACCCTACCTACATTCCGCGCCATATGCGATTGCCCTGGGGTGAGAGGGGGTACTCGGGTGGGTTGTCTAGACTCACCAAGGAGCACCCCCAATGCCACATGCCGTGACGAGAGGCGGGCAGACCTTTTCTGCCCACCTCATCAAGCCTGTGCATCAGCGCCGGTTGTCCCGACGGTCTTCCCGACGCTCCTCTCGCCGCTCCTGGCGATTTTCCTGGCGAATCTCACGCCTGTCTTCGCGCCGCTCCTGCCGAAGCTCTCGACGCTCCTCCCGCCGTTCCTGGCGCCGTTCGATGCGCTGCCAGCGCTCCGGGGGCGGCCTGAAGCCGGGAGCGACCTGATAGCCTTTGCGCCACCAGCCCGGAACGCGTGGGCCTCGAGGAGGGGCGACCCAGCCCACGCGCGGACGGATGCGGAAATCGTTCCAGCGCGCACGGTCACGATACCAGGGACGCGAAACGTAGTGGCGGTCCCAATAGGTTCGGGCGACGAAGGTGATAGTGGGAATCCGGAATGTCGAGAGACCCACGTCAGGCAGCGGCCGGTATTCGCCGCGCTGTTCTACGGCGAGGTATTCGCTGTAAACCCAGCCGCGGGTGCCGTCCCAGATGACATCGCACCAGGATTCGTCGTCGAGGCAACCCTTGATCTGGACGGAGTCGCCTTCAGGGATGACGCCGGCGCTCGGAAAATCGATGTCGGGTCCGGTGCGGATATTGACATCCGCCGTCGAATAGCCGGGGGCTGCCTGCGCGGCCGAGGCGCACAACAGTGTCAGGCCGGCCAGGGCACTGATCAGTTTCAGCGGTCTCATGAGCTCTCCAATGTAGGTGTCGATCCGGCATGGTGCGATTCGACTCTGAGGTGTCGCCACTCCCCTGACGGATCGGCAGGGTCGTTTCCGTCGCGGTATCGAACGAGAGAATCGCAAAGGTGCAGGGGACTGCCCCTTTCGGCTCCCGTTTCATCACTGCCCCGGCTCGCCAAAAGTCCGTTACGACTGCGAGCGTGCAAAACGTGTTCGCCGCGGCGAAGTTCCCTTCGCGCTCTACCCGGTACCCGCAGCGATCCGGCCTGTCTATGTCAGGATGGCCAGCACACCCCCGCGACCCTGCCAATGTTGGCGACCGCTGGCCTTCCGGCCGCCATCCGGTCAAAACTGCCGTGATGGAGTAGGCGGCTGAAGATTTCACTGGTCGCCGATGCAAGTAAAGGATGGCCTCTGCCATGCGGACTTTCACGCTTGCCGCTGCCTTGTTCATGGTCTGCCCGGCCGCGGCCGACCCGATGCTTGCGGACTTCGACTATCCGCACGCCGTCGCGCTCCATGCCTTCGTATCGCAGAGCCAATCGCTCGAGATGGCTTACATGGACGTGAAACCGTTGCAGCCGAACGGCCGGACGGTCGTGTTTCTGCACGGCAAGAATTTCTGCGGGGCGACGTGGGAACGGGCGATTTTGGCCGTCGTGGCGGCTGGTTATCGCGCCGTCGTTCCCGACCAGATCGGCTTCTGCAAATCGTCGAAACCCGAAGGTTATGCTTACGGATTCCATGAGCTGGCGGCCAACACGCGCGGACTGCTCGCGTCACTCGGCATCGCGCGGCCGATCCTCGTCGGGCACTCGATGGGTGGGATGCTGGCGATGCGCTACGGCCTGAGCTTCCCGGAGGATACCGGCGGCCTCGTGCTCGTGAACCCCATCGGCCTCGAAGACTGGCGCGCGAAAGGCGTGCCGGAGCGCACGCTCGACGAACTCGTCGCGGCCGAGCTGAAAACCAGCGCCGAGAGTATCAGGGCCTACCAGCTCGGGACTTACTATGGCGGCCAATGGAAGCCCGAGTACGACCGCTGGGTGGAGATGCTGGCGTCGATGTACGCTGGCGACGGCGGGAGGAGGGTCGCCGCCGCACAGGCTCACACCTCGCGCATGGTGTTCTCAGATCCGGTCGTGCACGAGCTGGAGCGCCTTGCGGTTCCGGTGACGCTGATCATCGGAGAAGAGGACATTACCGCCATCGGCCGCGACCGCGCCGCGCCCGAAATCGCGAAAATGCTCGGCAACACTCCGGCGCTCGCGCGTGAGGCCGCAGCCCGAATCCCAGACGCGAAGCTCGTGACCTTTTCCGATCTCGGGCATTCGCCGCAGGTGCAGGATCCGGCGGCCTTCAACGCGGCCCTTCTCGAAGCGCTCAAAAGACGCCAGAATTGACAGCCGGGCTCTCGCTGACGGCCCGTGCGTCCTGGAGGTTCGCCATGACCCGCTCATGTCTCTGCTCCGCACTGCTTTTGGCAACGACGGTCGCCGCTGCGGCGCAGAGCCAGCCGCCGGACTCCGTGGCCGAGGCGCGCCGCCAGCTCCAGGAGGTCGACGGAGAGCTCAACAGCGTCTATGCGCGCTGCGTCGATCCCGAGCAGAGCACGGTGCAGTCGATCAACGCGCTGCGGCAGTCGCAGAGGGAATGGCTCGGTGTGCGCGACGGTACGGCGCGCGCCTACCAGCTCGCGAACAGCGACCGCCGGCCGCTCGACGACGAGTATTATCTCCACGGCCTCGCAGTGATGACGCGCAGCCGGATCGAGGAGCTGCGCACGCTGTTCGGGTGCAACTGAAAAACGATCGGCGAGGGCGCAGCCGACACCCGGCGCCGATGGTGCACCTACTGCAGGCGCTCGACGCCCTTCTTGGAGGTGTCGAGCGACGAGCTGATCGACAGCGCCTTGCGGAAATCGCGCAGGGCGGCGGTCTTGTCGCCGAGCGATTCGTAGATGTGTCCGCGCGTATCCCACACATAGGCTTTGCCGGGCATCAGGCGGACGGCCGTGTTGGCATCCGGCAGGGCACCGTTGACGTCGCCGGACTGATAGCGGGTCCAGGCACGATTGTTGAAGGCTTCGCCGTTGTTCTTGTCGATCAGGATGGCTTCCGAATAGTCCGCTATCGAGCGCTGCCAGTCGCCCTTGTCGTAGTAGGCGATCCCGCGGCCGATATAGGCGGCGACCGTCGGTTTCAGGTTGATGGCCTCACTATAGGCGATGATCGCCTTGTCGACCTGAGAATCGTCCCGCAGTGCCTTGCCGTATCGAAGCTGGATGTCGGCCATGTCGTTGCCGCCGACCATCCGCCCTTCGATGATCGGCGGGCAGGCGACCAGAACCTGGGCGGGCGTACCGCTGTGGCAGTCGTTCCAGTTGCGCTGGAGCACGACCTTGGCGGTCAGGTCGCTCGGTTTCAGCCGCGTTTCGGAGCCGGAAACATCTCCCTGCGGCTGATCTGAGGTTTTCTCCGCGGTCTCGGTCTCGGCTTCGGGCGAGGCAGCCGGCGTGGATTCCCCGTCGCTCGAGGTCGCCGGCTTGATCGTGCCCTCGCGTGGGGTTTCCACCGCCTTGGATGTGGCCGCCTGCTCCGTCGGCCGTACCGCGGGTTCGGCGGCTGCCTCGGCCGGCTTTACCGTTTCCTTCTTGGCCGGTTCCGTTTTCGCGGTCGGTTCGGGGGTGTCGGCGCTTTTGCGGTTGCTGAGATAATGTGCGCCGCCGACGCCGGCGAGAATGGCGACAGCGGCTCCGGCCGCGAGGCCGACCTTACGCATCTTGTTGCCGCCCACGATCCCCTTGGCGCGGGTGGCGACGCTGACCTGCGACTGCTTGCGTTCCTCGAGCACCACGGAATAGGCGTGCACCCGCTCCGGCATGTTCTTCAACTGCTGGTGGCCGCGGTCCGCGAACGAGACCGACAGCTTGTTGGCGACCGCCTCGTGCACCGAGCGCGAGATGCAGATGCCGCCGGGCGTGGCCAGCGTCTCCAGCCGGGCGGCAATGTTGACGCCGTCGCCGAGCAGATCGCCGTCGCGCTCCACCACGTCGCCGATGGTGATGCCGATGCGGAAGTTCATCTGACGGCTGCTGGGGTACGCCAGATTGCGGGCTCGGAGGCTTTCCTGCACGTCGACGGCGCAGCGCACCGCGTCCACCGCGCTCGGGAATTCGGCCAGCACGGCGTCGCCCGCCGTATTGAAGATGCGGCCGTTGAACCGCTTGATGAAGTCGTCGAAGACCGCCCGGTAGGAGGCGAGCCGGCGCACGGCCTCTTCCTCGTCCTCGGAGACGAGACGGCTGTAACCGGCGATATCGGCGGCAAGGATGGCGGCAATTTTTCGGTTCACGGGCGGTTCCCGATGGGCAAATCAATCTTTGGCCAGTGATACGACGTTGTGCCGTTTAGGCCAAGTCGTACCGCGGCGCCCGTTCCCCGGATGGTGTAACCCCCAGTCGAGGTGGTAAACGCCGGTCGCCAACAGGCGTTACTGCCAGCTCAATGCGAACGGACTGAGGCGGATTTCGGCGTCCTTGGGGGCCACGGCCCAGTTGTCGATGTTGCCGTAGGAAATATCGGCCGCCACGCCGGAAACGGCGACCTGCTCGTCGTTTCGCCAGATGAGGCCGTGGCGCTCCATTTTCAGGTCGCCGTCGACCCACAGGCGCTGGATGCCGTCCTTGCTGCCGGGCGAATTGAGCACCAACTCGGTCGCGAAATGCACCCAGCGGCCACGCTCGATCCGGAACCCGGTGTCGCCGAAGAAGCGCTCCTTGTTCGCGTCTGCCGGAACGACGTTGACGACGCCGGCCGTACCATTGCTGCCCCAGGTGAGACGTGTCGAAAAGCCATCGCGGCCGCCATTGCTGCCGGCCGGATCGACGGACTCGCCGCCGAACAAACCGGGCAGCAGGCCCGCCTCGGCGAATTCGAAATCGTCGGGGAAGAACACGCGGTAGCTGAGGCAGGCTCCGGTCGCGCCGGCGAGTTCGGTCTCCGTGAGGCTTTCCGGCGACCAGAGGAATCCGGCGCCACCCTTGGGTGCGCGCGACTGGAATGCCGAACTGCTGCCGGCGGGCAGCTTGACGTTCAGAACTTCCGATCCGCGCTCCCGCTCGCTGCTGCGCACGACCGAGACGTTTTCGATGACGCCCCACTCGTTGCGACCGAAGCGGCCCTGCAGCTCGATGGCCGACATCGGCCGGCCCTTCTCGCCGGCGAGCGACAGCTCGGTGGCCGCCGGATAGCGCTCGAGGCAGGAAGCCGTCTGCTGGCGTGTCATCACGGATCTGGCGAAGTATCCGCCGACGATCACCACTGCCGCCACACCGGCGACGTTGAAGACCATCGAAATGCCGCTCATCTTGAACATGACCCATCCTCAGGGAAAACCGGTTCAGCCTCGAAATGCCCGGTTGATGTTGCGCATCAGCGGATCGAGCAGTCTGTCGAGCAGAGTACTACGTCCCGTTAACAGAAGTATTTCCGCGCGCATCCCGGGATGCAGCGCGACGCGCTTTTCGATTTCGGGCCGCGTCTCCGACAGCTCGACGCGGGTGGTGAAGTAGGGCGCGCCCGTCCGCTTGTCCTCGACGCTGTCCGCCGACATCCAGGCCAGCGTCGCCGCCAGAGGGCGCTGCTCGCGCCAGCTCAGCGAGGTGAGCCAGACCTTGGCCGGCATTCCCGGCTTGACGTTCTCGATCTGGCTGGGTGCCAAGCGGCCTTCGACGACGAGGCGGTCTGACATCGGCACGATTTCGAGCACCGTCTGGCCGGGCTGGAGGACCGCACCCGGCCCGGCGATCTGCAAAGACAGCACGCGGCCCGCCACCGGGGCCTTGATCTCGGCGCGCTCCAGCTCCTGCTCGGCGAGCGCGATCTTGGCGGTGAGGCCCGCCGCTTCCTTCTGCACCTCGGCGATCTGCCGTTCGAGCGCCAGCACTTTCGAGCGGGCGGCCAGCTTGCGTTCCATGAGGTCGGTCATGGTCGCCGCTTCCTGCCGCACGAGCTCGAGCTGTCTGCTGGCGGCCTCAGACTGGGCCTGGAGTGCGCCGAGTTGCTGGTCCAGCGCCGTCGTATCGAGGGTGACCAGCGAATCGCCCGCCGCCACCATCTGCCCTTCGACCACCTCTATACGCTGCACCACGCCGCCGCGCTGGTGCTGGACGGGCTTCACCTTGCTTTCGACCACGATGGACCCGGAAAGCCCAACTCCCTTGTCGATGGGCGCATAGGCGGCGCCGCCGACGCCCAGCCCGAAGAAGAGCAGCGCAACGGCGAGGCTGAGCATCACCGGCACCCGGATGTCGAGGCGGGGATGCTGGCGCTCGGGGCGCATGACGGGAGACGCGGTCATGGCGCGGTCGATCGGTCTCTGTTCGGTCATGGTCCGTGTGCTCCCGCGCGATCCCTTACGCTGTCCGCTGCCGGCTGCTGCGAACCCCGGCGGACGTCCTCGGCAGGCCCCGCCATCTGCACCACGCCCTGGTTGAGCAGCACGATGCTGTCGACCAGCGCCAGCAACTTCGGGTCCTGCGTGGCGATCACCAGCCCCACGCCCTCGGCCTTCAGCGTCTTGAGTATGCCGATCAGCTGCCGGAGGCTGGCACCGTCGAGGCCGATCTCGGGCTCGTCGAGCACGATCAGTTTGGGCGAGCCTGCGAGCGCGCGGGCCAGGGCCACCGCGCGCCGCTCGCGCAGGGCGAGGCCGCTGCCGTTCGGCCCGACGGACGTGTCGTAGCCGTAGGGCAGGCTTTGGATCGTCTCGTGCACGCCGGCGCGCATGGCGGCGCGCGCCACGGCCATCAGGCTCATGTCGCAGAACCGCGCGATATTGTCGTGCACCGTTCCCTCGATCAGAACCGGCTCGTCGGGCATGTAGCCGACGGGGGGAGCGTCGTCGCCGCGCTGCCATTTGGCGATCGGGATGCCGTCGAGATCGGCTGCGCCTGTGGTCGGTGAAATCGCTCCGCCGATGATGGCCGCTAGAGTCGACTTGCCGGCGCCGTTCGGTCCGACGATACCGAGGCTTTGTCCGGCCCGCAGCTCGAACGAGACGGCGCGCAGGGCCGGCGTCTTGCGGGCCGGGTGGTAGTAGGTCACGTCGGCGAGCTTCAGATGGCCATCGAGACCGGCCTCCCCGCTCGTCACGCGGGGTACGACGGCATCGGCGGGCAGGGATTTGAGCCGCCGGTAGCCGGCCAGCGCCGCCTGAGTCGCTTTCACCGAACCGGAAAGAAACTCCAGCGGCGCCAGTGCGCGCGCCAGCAGGATGGCGGAGGCGACGAGAGCGCCCGGCGCCAGCTCGCCCTTGATCACCAGACCGGCGCCGACGCCGTAGATGGCGATCTGCGAGCTGATGCGGACTGCGCGTCCGAACGCCTTGATGACACTCGTGCGCTTGCCGAGGGAATACTGGGCGGCGATGTGTGCGCGGTTGAAATATTCCCACTGCGCGGAGGCGCCGCGCGCCAGCCCCAAGGCGCCGTTGAGCTGCGCGTTGCCGGCCACTGTTGTCCACCAGTGACCGGTTCGTTCACCCGCACGCGCCTTGTCCTCGGTCAGCCGGCGCGTCAGCAGGCTCTGCGAGAGCGACGCCGCGACGAGCAGCAGCGCCGACGCCAGTCCGACGCCGCCGACCATGGGATGCAGCATGAACAGTGCGACGAGAAAAATGGGAACCCACGGCGCGTCGAACAGCGGCGTCACCGCCGGACTCGTCAGGTAGCTTCTAAAGCTCTCCAGCGCCACGGCATCACGGCGCAGCTCCTGGCCCGGTACGCCGAGCTTGACGCCATTCTCGAGCAGATGCTGTCCGAGCTCGTGGTCGAGCCACAATCCGGCCCGGAGCAGGATCATGTCGCGGCCGATCTCGATCAGCGCCAGTGCGAGGATGGCGGCAGCAGTCATGGCCGTCAGCAGCACCAGCGTCTCGATGCTGCCGAGCGGAACGACGGATTCGAACACCTGCAGCGTGTAGAGCGGGGTCGACAGCATCAGCAGATTGATGCAGCCGCTGAACAGGAAAGCCGCCAGCATGGCGCGGCGTACCTGTTTCAACAACCGTCTCGAAGTACGCATCGACGACATCCCGACCGCTGGACCATCGGTCCGGCCCCAATCCAAATTCCGGCACGAACCCGGAGCCGGAAGGCTCGCAGGCAACACACGTCAGACGGTGAGCGAGCCCGCCGAAATCAAGTCGTCGAGGCTCGCGAAGTGCGCGTTGTCGAGCAGCACGAGATCGACGAAGCCGGCGTCTCCGGCGGGATCGAACGAGATCAGCGTGCCGGCCGCGGTGTCGACCACGCGAATGACATCGGCCAGATCAGCCGGGGGTGCGCCGTTGAACAGCCGCGACAGATCGAGCCGATCGCCCGCGCCGAAGTCCGTGATGTGGTCGAAACCGGCCGAGTTGCCGTTGCCGTCGATCACGTCCTGAAGCTGCCAGGCGAAGGTGTCGCGCCCGACCGAGAAACCGTTGGCCAGCTTGCCGCCGGTCAGCAGGTCGTTGCCCGTCCCGCCGAAGATGAGGTCGTTGCCGCCGTCGCCATAGATCTTGTCGTCGCCGGCCCCGCCGAGGATGCGGTCGTTCTCGCCGCCTCCGAAGAAGCCGTCGTTGCCCTCGCTGCCCGACAATTGGTCGCGTCCGCCTCCGCCGTTGAGCTGGTCGTTGCCGGTACCGCCTTCGAGCGTGTCGGTGCCTTCCCAGCCGTCGAGGATGTCGTCGCCATTGCCGCCTAGAATATGGTCGTTGCCCGTGCCGCCGTGGGCGATATCGCGCCCGTCTCCGCCGTCGAGTGTGTCGTCCCCCGCGTTCCCGGTCAGTGTGTCGTTGCCGGCTCCACCTGCGAGACTGTCATCTCCGTCCTCACCGTCGAGCACGTCGTTCCCATCGCCGCCATAAAGGGAGTCGTTGCCGGTGCCGCCGAGCAGCCGATCGTTGCCGAGACCGCCGTCGAGGAGATCGTCCCCCTCCTCGCCTTGCAGGGCGTCATGACCAATGCCGCCCGCGAGCGCGTCGTCGCCGAGGCCGCCGGCGAGCTGGTCGTCACCCGTGCCGCCGTCGAGGCGGTCATTGCCGCGATCCCCGAACAGCCGGTCGTTGCCGGAGCCACCGTCGATCTGGTCTGCGCCGTCGTCGCCGTGGGCGTAGTCGTCCCCGCCATCGCCGCGGATGCGGTCGTCGTTGCCGCCGCCGTAGATCGCGTCGTTACCCCCGCCGCCGGCAATGATGTCATCGCCGCCTTCGCCGACGAGAACGTCGCCGAAGTCACCCCCTGTGATGAGGTCGGCCCCGGTGTTTCCATAGATGTTGTTGATCGCGTCGAGGTCGCCGACCAGTGTATCGGCGCCGACTGTGCCGCGGATGCGACGCAGGACCATGGCATGTACTCACACTTCGCCGCGACCCCAGGGTGAGTCTCGGCGTACGCAGCTCCAGCCCGGCTGAGGTCGCATTACGACCGTCACCGGGCTCTTGATGGTTAGCAGCCGCGCCTAAAAGAAGCGTAAGCAAAGTATGAAGGGAATGGGTGCAAGTGTATCGATCGGGCATCGTTACGGCCAGGCGAAAAGCGTGCAGGCGCACCTGGGTTGGCGCGCCTGCATGAATTCGAAAGAAGAGAACGGCCGGGATCGGCTCAGGTGATGATCATTCCGTCGGCGAGCATTTCGCCTGCGCTCAGGTCGTGCACGCCTTCGAGCATGACGAGGTCGACGAAGCTGGAGCCGATCTTGACCGAGATCAGCGAACCGCCGGCTTGATCATTGACGTGAACGATGTCGTCGATCGGCGTGTTGCGGAACGATTTGACGAACTCGTGCAAGTCGAGTCGATCGCCGGCCCCGAAGTCGGTGATGGTATCAACACCCTGGTGCTTGTTGCCGGAGAGGACATCCTTGACGAACCACTGCCAGGTATCGCTGCCGGCGCCGCCCGTGAAGACGTCCGATCCTTCCATGCCGCGGAAGTGGTCGTTGCCGCCGCCGCCGAGAAGCGTATCTGCCCCCGAGCTGCCCTTGAAGGTGTCGGCGAAGTTGGAGCCGACGATCTTTTCGATGCTGTTGATGCTGTCGGTGCCAAAGCCGGTGACGGATTTCTTGCTGACGTCGACCGTGATGGCGCCGGTCGACTGCGAGTAGTCGAGCGTGTCGATGCCGGAACCGCCCTTGTAGCTGTCGTTGCCGGCGCCGGCGATCATGAGGTCGTCGCCCGAACCGCCATCGAGGCTGTCATTGCCGGCGCCATCGACGAGGATGTCGTGCCCCGAGCTGCCCGAGAGCGAATCGTTGCCGGCTCCGCCTTCGAGCCGGTCGTTGCCGCTGTCACCCTTGAGGTCGTCGTTGCCGTCGCCGCCGAACAGCTGATCCTCGCCACGACCGCCATAGAGCTTGTCGTTGCCGGCTTCGCCATAAATTCGGTCGTTGCCGCTACCGCCGTAGATCGTGTCATGGCCTGCGCCGCCGTAGATCAGATCGTCATCGTCAGGGCTCACCGGCTTGACGCCGGGCACGCCCGAAGAGGGCTGGCCGCCGCCATAGAGCGTGTCGTCGCCGCCGCCGCCATAGATCACGTCGTTGCCGTTGCCTCCGACCATCAGATCGATGCCGTCGTCGCCGGTGTTGAAGGTCACCTCGAGCTGCCGCGTCACGGAAGCCCGGGCGCCATTCGATTCAACCGAGGTCGCCGTGACCGAGAGGGTGACATCCATCGCCTCGGACATGGTCATGCGCAGACCCTGAACCTGCGCGGCGGTCAACGTCCAGGTGCCGTTGCCGTTGTTCTGGCCGGCCGAAAGGATTGCAGCCTCAGGCACACCGGAGATGGTGATGGACAGGCTTTCCGATCCGTCGGTATCGACGAGCCCGGCTGCGATCGACAACGCCACCGTTTCCGCGCTGCTTCCAAACAGGAGATCATTGCCGTTGCTGCCGAGAATCTGATCGCTGCCGAGGCCGCCGATCAGGGTATCGTTGGCGTTGCTTCCTTTCAGAAGCTCTCCGAGGAGGCCACCCGAATGGCTGTTGTCGAGGCTGTCCTCGACGGTCAGCACGGGGCTGTCGACGACGGCGCTGATCGAGACGTCGATGCGCTGCGTGATGCGTCCGCCGGCGCCGTCGGTGATCGCGATATCGAAGGAGTCGTTGCCGCTGAAGTGCGCGGCCGGCGTGTAGACGTAGCGGCCGGTTTCGGCGTCGAGTGTCACGGCGCCATGGGCCGGGCCGCTGGCGACGCCGAAACGCAGCGCATCGCCGTCGATGTCGGAGGCGACGACCTGTCCGCTGACGCTGGTGTCCTCGGCGGTCGAGAGGGTGGTCTCGGCCGCAGCCACCGGCCCGTCATTGACGGCGGCGATATTCACCGCGACGACCTGCGTCACGCTTGCGCCGGAGGGGTCGGTGACGGTTACCTGAAATGCATCGGTCCCGAAGTAATTGGCGTTGGGCGTGTAGGTGTAGCGGCCGGTCTCTGCATCGAGTGTCACGGCGCCATGGGCCGGGCCGCTGGCGACGCCGAAACGCAGCGCATCGCCGTCGATGTCGGAGGCGACGACCTGACCGCTGACGCTGGTGTCCTCGGCAGTCGAGAGGGCGGTCTCGGCCGCAGCCACCGGCCCGTCATTGACGGCAGCGACATTCACTGCGACGACCTGCGTCACGATCTCGCCGGAGGGATCGGTGACCGTGATATGGAACGTGTCGGCACCAAAGTAATTGGCGTTGGGCGTGTAGGTGTAGAAGCCCGTTCCGGCATCGAGGCCGAGCGTACCGTGCGCCGGACCCTGGTGCACGGTGTAGGTCAGCGTGTCGCCGTCGGCGTCCTCAGCCAGCACGCGGCCCTCGACGGCCGTATCTTCATCAGTCGAAAGCTCCGAACGCGCGTCGGCCACCGGTGCCACGTTCAGGAACTCGCTCAGCGGCACCACCGCGCCGTCGACGCGGATGGTCACGCTTTCGATCAGCGAGATCGAAAATCCTACCGAGGTGAAACTGAACGTGCTGCCGGTGGTCTGGGCCGAGAGGCCCGTCGTGCCGCCGTTGGCGGCGAGCTGATTTGCCATCCAGGCATCGAAAGCCGCGACATCGTCGCGGAAGGCCGCCGTCACGTCGCTGGAGCGGACATCGAGCACGACGGTATCGAAGCCGGCGCCGCCGTTCAGAACGTCGGTGCCTTCGCCGGCGCTAACCATCAGCGTGTCGTTGCCCGCTTCGCCGAAGAGCTGGTCGTTGCCTGTGCCTCCGTAGAGCGTGTCGTTACCGGTGCCGCCATAGAGCTTGTCGTTGTCTGCGCCGCCGTCGATGGTGTCGTTGCCGCCATCGCCGATCAGCGTGTCGTTGCCGGCCGCGCCCCAGATGCGGTCGTCGTCGCCGCCGCCGTAAACGCCGTCGTTGCCGTCCTCGCCGTAGATTTCGTCGGCGCCAGAGTGGCCGGTCAGGATGTCGTTGCCGGCTCCGCCATAGAGCTTGTCGTTTCCGGCCTCGCCATTGACGTTGTCGTTGCCGGCGCCGCCATAGATGACATCGTCGCCATTGCCGGAGTTGACTTTGTCGTTTCCGTCTCCGGCCTCGATCAGATCGGCATTCGTGCTGCCTACGATCGTGTCGTTACCGGATGTCCCGCTGATGTTGGACATGACTTTCGATTCCGCTTCCCACACTTCACCCAGCATCGGCTTTTACACGCGAGACGCTTAAATCGCGTTAGACGGTCGCGGCGATATTGGAGAAAATTGAAACTATCGGCGGGTTGCGCGAGCATGGTAACGCAAGCCTTAATCGAGAGTGGAGTTTGGGACAGATGCAGCGGGTTCACGGGTTGCTTTCGACAGCCGCAGAGCCGATCACATGAGCGACAAGCCGGCCCGGGCGTCGGGGCGTTTTTCCGTCGGCGGCGATCGGCCCATCCATCGGCTGGGGTTCGGGGCCATGCGCATCACCGGCGACGGCGTGTGGGGCGAGCCGCGCGATGCCGATGCCGCCATCCGCGTATTGCAAGCGGCGCGCGACCTCGGCATCGACTTCATCGATACGGCCGACTCCTACGGACCCGAGGTCAGCGAACGGCTGATCCGCAGAGCGCTGCACCCCTATTCCGGGCTGCTGATCGCGACCAAGGGCGGACTCACCCGTCCCGGCCCCGGCAAATGGGTGCCTGACGGACGGCCCGAGCACCTGCGGCGGGCGGTCGAAGGCAGCCTCGAGCGGCTCGGCGTGGCCCGTATCGACCTTTGGCAGCTGCACCGCATCGACCCGCGCGTCCCCCGCGACGAGCAGTTCGACGTCATTCGCGCCATGCGCGACGAAGGTCTCATCCGCCACGTCGGACTGAGCCAGGTCGGAGTCGGCGAGATCGAAGCCGCGCGAAAGGTGTTTCCCGTGGTCAGCGTGCAGAACCTCTACAACCTCGGCGACCGCTCCAGCGAGGATGTGCTGATGCACTGCGAACGGCTCGGGATCGGGTTCATTCCCTGGTATCCGCTCGACGCCGGCCGCCTGACAGACGCACAATCACCCCTGCTGACCATCGCTGCGCGTCACCGGGCGACACCGGCCCAGATCGCGCTCGCCTGGCTTCTCGCACGCTCCCCCGTGGTGCTGCCCATTCCAGGAACCGGGAACGCGGAGCACCTGGAGGAGAATGCTCGGGCGGCCCTGTTCCGGCTGTCGGACGAGGACTTTACCGCCCTCGATGCGCTCAGCCGGCGCCGGTGAGCTTCACCTGCGACGCTTCGCTCGGTGCAACGCCCCGCACCGGATTGTGTGGTAGGTCGCAGATCGTCAGCAGATCGGCGCTGGATCGGGCCGGTTCACGATACCTGGGAAGCGACCTCATCGATGCGCCGCACGTTCCTGCTCGTCCATAATCCGATTGCCGGCATCGCCGGCCGCCGCCTTGTCGATCGCGTCACCTCCGCGCTGCAGGTGGCGGGAGCGCGCGTCGTCAAGGCACCGGCGGGAGCCGACGGCCCCGATCTTTCGGCGCTCGACGGCGGCGGGTTCGACGCCGTGATCGCCGCCGGTGGTGACGGCACCTTCCGGGCGCTGGCCAAGACTCTCGGCCCGCGCCTGCCGATCGGCTTCCTGCCGATGGGCACCGGCAACGTGCTCGCCTGCGAGATCAGACTGCCGCGCGGCCCCGCGGCCATCGCCGAAGTCTTCATGCACGGTCCGGCAATCGGCATCGAGGGTGCCCGCGCGAATGGCGAGCCGTTCTTCCTGATGGCGGGTGCGGGGTTCGACGGCGACGTCATCGGCCGGCTGGATACGGGCCTCAAGAGGCGCATCGGAAAGGCGGCGTACGTCGGGCCGGTGCTCGGCGCGCTCGGCCGCAAGCGGCCGGGACTGCAAGTCGAGGTCGACGGCGTGGCACACGAGGCCGGCTGGGTCGTGGTCGCCAAATCGCGCTGCTACGGCGGATCGTTCGTCATCGCGCCGAAGGCCGGCCTGCTGGTGCCGCACCTCGTGGCCGTACTGTTCAAGTCGCGGAGCCGCGTCGTGCGGCTGCGTCAGTTGCTGGCGCTGGGCAGCGGGCTGCTCACCTCGGATCCCGGCGTCGAGATGATCGACTGCGCAAGCGTGCGCATCGTTTCAGAGGAGCCCGCTCCGGTCGAGATCGACGGCGATCCGTTCGCCGCTACGCCGCTCGAAGTTCTCGCCGGCGGTCCGCGCGCATCGCTGATCGTGCCGGGCGGAGGTCAGGCGCGGTAGACGGCCTGACCGGACACCGGGCGGTCTAGGGCGTCGAAGCCGACCAGAACCCTCGCGTCCTCGTCCCACAGCTTGAGCTTGGCGCACTTGAAGCTCTCCCAAAGCGTCAGCCGGTTGATGGCCTTCAGCTCCGGCAGGGCATTGATGCAGTCCTGCAGCCGGTAGTTCGGGATCGTGCTGTTGAGATGGTGGATGTGATGCAGCCCGATGTTGCCGGTGAACCAGTTGAGCACCGGCGGAAGATCGTAGAACGAGCTGCCGTAGAGTGCCGACGGCTGGAAGCTCCAATCCTCGCTGGTGTCCCACTCGGTTTCCTCGAACTGATGCTGGACGAAGAACAGCCAGCCGCCGACCGCCGTCGCCACGTGCAGCATCGGCAGCGCGACCATCACCAGATGCAGCGGTCCGACGACATAGGCGATGGGACCGTAAACGGCGAGGAGAGCCGCGTTGAGCGTCAGCACGCTCTTCCAGGTTTCGCGCACGGGATAAGGATGGAACCAGGGCAGGCGCTGGAGCACGAGGAAGAAGAACGGCACGCCGAAGCCGAACAGGAACAGTGGATGTCGGTAGATGCGATAGCCGAGCCGCTGCAGCGCCGGCAGCGCCCGGTACTCGCTGACGGTGAGCGTGTTGATGTCTCCGACGCCGCGCTTTTCCAGATTGCCGGACGTGGCGTGGTGCTGGGCATGCTCGCGTCGCCACAACCCGTAAGGCGTGAAGGTCAGCAGCGACATCAGGCGGCCGGTGGCATCGTTGGCTTCCCGCGATGCCCAGAACGAGCCGTGTCCGCAGTCGTGCTGGATGATGAAGAACCTCACCAGCAGTCCGCCGCCCGGAATGGCGAGCAGGAGCGTCAGCCAGTAGTGGCTGGCGACGGTGGCGAACATGGCCGCCACGACGGCGAGGAAGGGAACGACCGTGGTGGCGATCTGCCACCACGCGCGCCTCGGGATCGAGCCCCGGAACGCCGCGCAGTGAGCGGCGAGGCGCCGCATCGTCGCTTTGAGTTCCGCTTCCGCTTTCTGTGCGGCCAAAGCCTCTTCGGCTTTGTCGTTAGGCCAAGGAGCGTCGTCGCGTTCGGCGCGGGCGCTGAGAGCAGCGGAGGCGTGGAGCACGTTTGCAGTTCCGGAAATTGTTCATGGGAAGTGAGACTCAGACCCTTCGTCGCGTAGCACATCCCCCGACGCCACGCATCGCCATAATACCAGCCTGTCGCACCACCTGGGGATTGTCCGAAGCAACGCTTATCGTCCCGATAATCAGGGCTTTTTGAAGCGGCTACGACGGTCGGTATCCTGTGGCCAAAAAGAAACGGAGTGCCGACCGACACCCCGTTTCCACATGCTGTGCGCTGCACATCAGGTTTGCTGCGTAGCGGCGCGATACGTTCCGACGATCACTGCAGACCCCACACCTCGACCACGCCATCACCGCGGAAGTTGAGCTTGGTGCGGTATTTGACCTCGATGCGCTCGATCGTGCGCTGGCGGCCCTTGAGATCGAGCGGCGGCGTGGACTGGCCGTCCGACAGCTCGCCTGAGAACGGCACCTCCTCGACCTGTCCGTTGCCGTAGACGATCCGCATTCCGTAGAAGCGGACGTCGTGGCGACGGACGGTGAACTTGACCGAGCGGAAGCCGCCGTAGCGATCACCGACGTAGAACGCGTCGACGTCGCTGCTGAACATCGCCGCCGGCTGCGAGCCGAGCATCACCCAGCCCTGGTTGAAGTCCCGGCGCTTGCCGCGCTCGCCGAGCCAGTTGTCCGCGTAGTCGCCATAGACCTCGATGCGCGAGCGTCCGCCGGTCGCCTTGCGGTACTCGACCTCGATCTCACGGATGAATCGGTCACCCCTTAGATCGATGGGCCGCGTCCGCTCTCGGTTGCCGAGCGTCGTGTTCAACGCTTTCTGGTCACGCTCTCCGTTGCCGTAAACGACCGTCGCTGAAACCAGCTCGACGTCTTCGCCGAGCAGCCTCAACCCGATGGACCGGAACTGCCCGACGTCACGACCTCCGATGCGAATCTGCTCGGTGGCCGTCGGCGCCGGGACGCGCGGCGCCTGATAGTTCGGGATCTCGTACCGGCCGATCGATGGCCGGAAGGGAGGAGGTGCCGGCGGCGTCGCGGCGAGGTCGCGGTCACCGATGAACACCCAGCCACCCGGATAGCCGTGCGAGGGGCCGGACGGGCGCGGCGGCGGGGGAGGCGCGCGCGGCGGCTCCAGCCCGTAGAGCTGCAGGCGGGAGGAACCGGCACTCCAGCTCGGTCGCTTGGTGACGATCACCTGAACGATGTTGCGGCGATTTCCGTCGATATCGAGGTCTGGACTTTCCTCGCCTACGGCCAGTCGTTCGACGACCTCGATGTTCTGGGATTCGCCGTTGCCGAAAACGATCTGGATGTTGCGGAAGAGGATGCTGTCGTCCAGCGCCTTGAACTTGATCTTCGTGTGTGGCCCCGAGCCGTTCGGCACGCGGAGGACCACGCGATCAGACCGACGATCGACATCGGCCGTGTCGAGCAGCTCGAAACCGCCGGCGACGGGAGGTGCCGGCCGCGGTACGACGAGACCGAGAAGCTCGACCTTGCTTTCACCCGATCGCCAGCTCGGCCGCTTGTAGACGACGACCTTTTCGATCACGCGGCTTTCGCCGGAGAGATCGACGGCCTTGCCCTGCTCGCCGGGCTCCAGCCGCTCGATGCCGTCGACGACCTGCGTCTGGCCGTTGGCGAAGGTGATTTCCATGCTGCGGTAGAGCAGCGACTCGTTGACGGCGCGGAGTCGGATCTGTGTGATCCGGCCCTCGTCGCGGCCGACGTTGAACACGATGCGATCGGTCTCGTTGCGCACCGCCTGCGTGTCGAGGATCGCCGGACGGCCAGCGCCCGCCACGGGTGGAGGCGGCGGGGGAGGGGGCGGAGCCCGATCGAAGTCGGAACGCTCCGCGAAGACCTTGATGCGCGGCTTGCCGCCGAAAATAGAACGGCCGTTGTAGCGCAGGAAGATCGATGCGATGCCGCGCCGGCGGCCCGGAAGGTCGAACTCCGGCGACACGGTGTTCTGGCGGATCTTGCGATCGATGCGGATGACCTGCTCCTCGCCATTGAGGAAGCGGACGCGCATGTCGCGGATGTCGATATCGTTGCCGTAGACCTCGAAGCGGATTTTCGTGAACACGCCGTCGTCGCGGCCGACTTTGATTTCGTCGTCGGTTTCGAACAGTTTCACGGTGTGATCGCCAAGCTCGACCCATTCGGGCGCCCGTGCCTGGGCCGGAGCGGCCATGATGAGTGCCAGACCGATCACGGCGGCTAGTCTGATGAGACGCAACACGGCGTCCTCCCTGCGTTTTTTTCTAGGCTGCCGGTGGCGCGCGCGACGGCGAACGGCCGATGGAGAGACGATCGCGTGTGACACTCGGACGCGATAACCCTAGACCGGAGCAAAGCCAAAAAAAAGACGAGACGGGCGCTCTGCCCGTCTCGTCGTTGCCTGTACGGCAATTCACTTTCTTCACCCTTGAGGGGAAAAGCTCGGCACAAGGAAGACCGGCTGCGGTTGCGGATTGCATCCTCTGAGCGGCTGGTGGGAGATCAGTGCTGGCCCCAGAACTCCACCACCGCTGTGCCCTGTCCCTTGCCGAAGACGAGGCGCGTCCGGTATTTCGCGACGATCTCCTTGATCGCCGCCCGACCGACCTTCAAGTCCCAGGGTCCGGCGGTCTGGTCGGGATCGACGCGGTCGTTGCTGGCAATGACTTCCTCGCTGCCGTCGAGGAAGACGACGCGCACCTCGCGCAGCGTGATGCTGCGGTCGCGCACCTTGAGCCGCACCTTGGTGAAGCCGCCTTCGTTCTTGCCGACCGAAACCTTGTCCTTGTCGAACCCGAACGCTCCGGCCGTCTGCGAGCCGAGCAGCACCCAGCCCTGATTGAACTTGCGGCCCTCGCCCTGCGGTCCGAGCCAGCCGTCGGCGAACTGCCCGAGCACCTCGACGCGCGCCTGTCCCTTGAGGTTGGGCTTGCTGCGGTAGGACAATTCGATGTCCTTGATGAACTCATTGCCGTTGACGCGAAACCATTTGGTCTTCTGATTGGCTTTCACGTCCGCATCGACCGCCAGCACCTGCCGGCTGCCGTCGACGTAGACGACCTCGAGCTGATTGATGCGGATGTCGTTCTCGAGCAAGCGCAGGCGCAAGACATCGAACTTGCCGACATCGGCGCCGACGTGGATCGTATCGCGATCGATGCCGAACCCGACACTCTGGTAGCCGAACATCACGTCGCGGCCTTCGACGATCTTGCCCGGCTCGATGGCCAGCGGCTCCGGCCTGGTCGGGGTGGTGACCAGCGCCCCGGTTTGCGGGGCCGCGACCGCCGCCGCGACCGCTGCGGGCTTGCTGCGCTTGCGGCGCGCGCCGTCCGTCGACTGGACTCCGATGACCTCCAGCTCCACCGGTCCGCTGAGCTTCTGGTGGTTGACGACCACCGTGTCGATGAAGCGGGAGGCATCACGTTCGTCGAAGGCGCGCGTGCGTTCGCCGGTCTTCAGCGAGAATGCCTTGCTCTCGGTGTGAAAGGTATCGTCGTTGTAGACGAAGCGCAGACCTGTGATGTCGACGGCGCCTTTTTTGGCGATGATGCGGAAGCCCTTGTAGGCCCCCTTCGCCTGACTGACGTCGATGGTGGCGGCCGTCGAGGAACTGTCGAGAGCGCCCGACCCGATCACGACCAGCCGGTCGCGGGCCTCGGCTGCCGTCCCGACGGCGGCCAATGCCGCCATCGCCCAACTCGCCGCAATCAGCCGTCGCAACATGTAGTACTCCTGTGTCCCTGTTGGCTCCGCTTCGAAAGCGCTCTGTACAGGACGGCCGCCAGGAAAAAAAGGCAAAGCCCGGGCGGTTGCTCCGGCGTCTTGCAACATGCGCGCTGGAAAATCGTTGCGACACAAAGGGGCTGTCATGGTCGGCGCAGATGGCCTGACAACTGGACGAGGTCGAACGCCGTGGTGATGTCCCCGATCAATGACGGCCCGCGGCAGCCCGTGCAGCGGGTGCTCGAAGTGCTGGCACAGCGCTTCGGCCCGCGCCTGTCGACCGCCGAGGCCGTGCGCCGTCAGCACGCCAACGCCCTGACGTGGCTGCCGGCCGAGCCGCCCGATGCCGTGCTCTGGCCGGAAACGAACGACGAGGTGGCGGCGGTGGTCCGCACCTGCGCCGAGCATCGCGTGCCCGTCATTGCCTTCGGCGCGGGAACCTCTCTCGAAGGCCACGTCAACGCACCCCACGGCGGACTGTCGATCGACTTATCACGCATGAACCGTGTCCTGGCCGTCCGGCCGCGCGATCTCGATTGCACGATCGAGGCCGGCGTGCGGCGCGGCGACCTCGACCGGCATCTGCGCGATACCGGCCTGTTCTTTCCGGTCGATCCGGGCGCCTGCGATGCGACGATCGGGGGAATGGCGGCTACGCGCGCCTCTGGGACGACGACCGTCCGCTACGGCTCCATGCGCGACAACGTGGTAAGCCTCACGGCGGTGATGGCCGACGGCTGCTGCGTGCGGACCGGCGGTCGGGCGCGCAAGAGCGCCGCCGGCTACGACCTGACCCACCTCTTCGTCGGCTCGGAAGGCACGCTCGGCATCATCACCGAGCTGACCCTCCGCCTGCACCCGGTGCCGGAGACGGTCGTTGCCGCGGTCGCCGGTTTTGCCGACGTCGCGGGGGCCTGCAATGCCGCCATCGCAACCATCCAATGTGGGCTCGGCGTCGCCCGCATCGAGCTGATGGATGCGGTGCAGGTCGCAGCCGTCAATACGCACGCCAAACTGGGTCTGGCCGTCGTGCCGACACTGCTCGTCGAATTTCACGGCTCGCTTGCCCGCACCCGCGACGACGCCGACGCCTTCCGCGATCTGGCCCGCGAGGCCGGAGCGCTCGGTGTCGAAACCGCGACCGGAGCGGATGAGCGGAGGCGGCTCTGGCAGGCGCGTCACGACGCCTTCTGGTCCATCCGTTCGGGTTGGCCCGGCAAGGCGGCGCTGGTCACTGATGTCTGCGTGCCCCTTTCCCACCTCGCCGATTGTGTGGCCGAGACCGCCGAGGACATCCGCCGGTCGGGCTTGACGGCCCCGATCGTCGGACACGTGGGTGACGGCAACTTCCACGCCATCGTGGTGTTCGATGCCGCCGATTGCCGAGAAAACATGGCGGTGCGGGCCTTTGTCGACCGGCTGTCCGCGCGGGCGCTGGCCTTCGACGGCACCTGCACTGGAGAGCATGGCATCGGTCAGGGAAAGACGGCGGCGCTGGCGCGGGAGGCGGGCTCCGGCCTCGCCTTGATGCAGGCCGTGAAATCCGCGCTCGATCCGCTCGGCATTCTCAATCCCGGCAAGCTGTTCTGACCGCTGATACCGACGAGCGGAAAGACCGGCTTCCGTTCGACGGGATCAGCTTGGGCCGGGTGGGTGAGCGTCGATCACCGTTAAGTCCGATATGGGAGGTTTTTAACGACGTTGTGCGACAAGACGAGGCTAGGTGGCCGGGAGACCGGATGCGCCGCGTTCTTTTTTGCGTACGAGTTGCAGGCAAATGTCGGTCAAGATCAGACGGGAGCGTCCCGACCAGCGGCGCCATCACCGGGTGACCGCGCCGCTCCTCGTCTCGGTCGGCGGACACGCCATGCGGGCGGCCGACTGGTCGCTCGGCGGCCTGCGGGTCGACGGCTATCCGGGACCACTGCCGTCGGTCGGCGACGAGTTGCTGGTGCAGCTCACGCTGCCGTTCCAGGGCTTCGACGTCACTTTCAATGCCAAATCGGAGGTCGTGCGACTGGTGGAAGCCAGCGCCTCGTTCGCCGTGCGCTTCACCGAGCTCGGCGAGCGCGAGCGCGAGCTGATGCAGCATTTCATCGAGGAGCTGGTGCGCGGCTCGATGGTCGATGTGGAAGACACCATCCAGCGTATCGACGTGCCGGTCACCCCTGCCTCGCTCGAGCCCGACAAGCCCCGCATACCGGCGATCGCCGTGCCCATGCGCCGCCTGCCGGTGAAGACGATGGTGATGACCGGGCTCTATCTGGTCGTCGGGCTGGCGGTGTTCGGCTACGCGGGCCTGCTCGGCTACTCGAATTTTTTCCGCATGGAGATCCAGACGGCGGTCATCGCCGCGCCGGTCGAGATCGTCACGGCGCAATCCGACGGCGAGGTGCTGTGGACCGAGGTCAAGCCCGGCGACACGATCCGCTCCGGCGAGGTGATCGTGAAGCTGATCGACAGTCAGCTCGAGCGGGAGATCGATCTGGCGGAAATCGCGGTCCAGGAGCGCAAGGCCAAGCTCGCGTACCTGAAGCAGCGGCACGTCGAGGAGCTGGACCGCATCCGCGGCTACGGCACCGTCGAGATGAAAAATCTCAAGCAGACCGAGATCGAGCTGAGGGCCTTCGAGGCGCAGCTCGCCGTCGCCGAGCAGAATTACGGCCGGCTCAGGGGTCTCCTGGACAAGGGCTACGCCACGGCCAGCAAGTTCGAGGACGCGGAGCGCTCCGTCATCATGCTGCGCAAGGAAGTGGACGTGCGCCGCGTCGAGCTGGCCTCGCGTCTCGACCTCGCCGACCAGAACCTCGGCAAGCGCATGTATTCCGGTAACGAGACCATCGGCAGCGCCGACATCGTCGGCAAATCGGCCGAGCTGGAAGCGGAGGTGCGCCTCGCCGATCACGACATCGTGCTGGCCCAGCAGCGGCTGATCTCCTACGTCGACCAGCGCACGCGGGCGGCCGTGCGTTCTCCCTTTGACGGCATGGTGCTGGAGCTGCCCCGGCCGGATCGCGGCACGGTGCGCCGCGGCGATACGCTGGCCGTCATCGAGCAGCGCCGCAACCGCCACATCGCCGCCTGGCTCAACCAGGACGAGGTGATGAAGGTCGGGCTCGGCGACGAGGCGCTGCTGTACGTGCCGGCCCTCGGCGAGACGCTGCAGGGCCGCGTGACGAGTATCGACCGGACATCGGGCTTCATCCGAGAGCAGGACCAGCGCCAGAATCCCGGCTACGCTTGGCGCGGGCCGACGGACCGCTCGGCCAAGGTGACGATCGCCTTCGTCGATCCGGCCAAGGTGGCAGACCACGACCGCTACCGCTCGGGGCTGCCGGTGGTGGTCGTATTCGAGCGCCGGTCGACCAACTCGCTCACGAGTTCCATCTCCAAGAAGCTCGACATGAATCTCTGAGCGGCGGACCACATCGATGGCAAGCCCTGCGCCGACCCTCGACGTCCCGACCGATCGGCTGCCGTTCCTGGAGAAATGGTCGCCGAAGGTGCAGCTCAAGCTGCTCGTTTATTTCACCTGCTGCTACATTGCGCTGGCGACCTTCCCCAACTCGATCTGGGACGAGAACGCGCGCGAGATCGTCTACGTCATCGGTTTGCTCGGCATCTGGCGCTATCTGTGGTGGTTCAACCACTGGATGCGCGCCCTGGTGTTCGCCAACGTCACCTATCCGCGAATGCGCGATCGGGCTGCGGCGGTCTGGGAGTGCGGGTGGCGACCGCGCCACATCCACATCCAGATGACCACGTTTCGCGAGCACCGCGAGATTTCGGAAGCCGTGATCCGGGCGCTGTGCGTCGAGATCCGCGAGGCCGGCGTGCCGGCCACCATTTGGCTCGGGTCCAGCGAGGCGAGCGACGAGCAGAAGATCGCCCGCCACCTCAAGCTGGTCGGAAACGATCTGGACGTGACCCTGCGGATCATCCGCCAGAACCAGCCCGGCAAGCGCGTCGCCATCGCCCTCATCCTGCGCGCCATGTCGCGGGCCGGGCTCGGCAAGGACGACATCGTCGTGTTCATGGACGGTGACTTCGTGCTTTCACCCGGTGCCGTGCGCAAGTGCTTTCCGCTGTTCGCGCTCGATCCCGAGCTGCACGCGCTGACGACCGACGAGCACGTCCTCGTGCGTGGCCCGTCCTGGATGCAGTCGTGGCTCAACATGCGCTTCGCGCAGCGCCGCATGGCCATGCAGAGCCACGCGCTTTCGAACCGCGTTCTGACGCTGACAGGCCGCTTCTCGGTGTTCCGCGCCACTCACATCGTCAGCGAGGAGTTCATCCGGCTGCAGGAAGCGGATTTCCTCACGCACTGGCTGTGGGGCACCTTCCGCTTCCTCTCCGGTGACGACAAGAGCACCTGGTACACGCTGCTGAAGCGCGGCGTGAAGATGACCTACGTGCCCGATGCCGCCGGCACGACCATCGAGGTGGTCGAGGGCTCGGGCGTCACGCGCATGGTGGAGAACCTCCGGCGCTGGTCCGGCAACATGCTGCGCAACGGCCAGCGGGCGATCATGCTGGGGCCGCGCCGGATGCCGTTCTTCATCTGGTGGTGCTGCGTCGATCAGCGTATCGCCATGTGGACGATGCTGTTCTCGCCGGTGTTCGCCGTCGCCGGCACGCTGAAGATCGGCTTCGGATTCCTGATGTCCTACGTGGTCTACATTTCCGTGACGCGCATGCTGCTGTCGATGGTGCTGTTCACCTATGCGCGGCGCGTCGATCTCAATTTCGTCTGGACGCTCTATGCCAACCAGCTGCTCAACGCCATGGTCAAGGTCTATATGATGTGGCGTCTCGCCAAGCAGAAGTGGACCAACCGCGGCAACCAGAAGCAGGGCTTCGCCGGCCCCGGCGGCATCGCCGTGTTCCGCGAGGTCATGGCTACCTACCTGACGACGCTGTCCTTCGCCGCCTTGTTTCTGGCGGTCATGGTTTACACGAAGTTGCTCGAAGTCCCGAGTTTCGGCTTCGTCGTCTCGATATTTAACGGCTGATCGATTGCATTTTATCGACCCGTTTCATTTGAAATCGACGCCTCCCTGGCACTCTCGACGAATGTGAAGACGGCACTCCGGACGGCGAAAGCCGGATCGGGATCGCCGGGCCAAAAGACTGTCGAACCGGCTGGTGAGGCGGAGACAGCGGGGACCGGACGAAAGCCGCCCGAACAGGGATCAAGAAGGATGCGGGGCGCCAAGTCCCGCCTGTGGGAGCGTCAAGACCATGACTATGTCTGCACTCGTTTCGGAGATGGCGGCGCGTGCCGTCGTGCCGGCCGTCGAGCCTTCGAAGCCGGCGATCAGCGTCGTCGGCCTCGGTTATGTCGGCGCGGTGTCGATGGCCTGCCTGTCGCATCTCGGCTTCCGGATGGTCGGCGTCGACGTCAGCCACGAAAAGGTGCGTTCGATCAAAGCGGGGCGATCGCCAATCGTCGAAGAGCGTCTCGGCGATCTGCTCGCAGAAGGCGTCGCGAATTCCCGCATCGATGCGACGCAGAACCTCGTGGCCGCCGTGCTCGAGACCGACGTGACCTTCCTGTCCGTCGGCACGCCGACCGCCAAGGACGGCGGCTGCGACTTCAGCTATGTCCGCGCCGCCAGCCGCGCCATAGGCCAGGCCCTGGCCATGAAATCCAGCTATCACGTCGTGGTGCTGCGCTGCTCGGTGCCGCCTGGAACGACGATGGACGTCGTTGTCCCCGAGATCGAATTGGCCTCCGGCCGCCGCCTCGGCCCCGACTTCGGCGTCTGCTTCAATCCCGAGTTCCTGCGTGAAGGCGTAGCTGTCGCGGACTTCTTCGCGCCGCCGAAGACCGTGGTCGGTGCTTCAGACCGGCGGGCGGAAGAGACGGTCACCGCCATTTACGGCGCCATCGATCAGAACGTCATCTTCACCTCGATCGACGCGGCGGAGATGGTCAAATACGTCGATAACGTCTGGCATGCGGCCAAGGTGGCCTTCGGCAACGAGATCGGCCGGGTGTGCAAGGCCTTTTCCATCGACAGCCACGAGGTGATGCGCATTTTCGTGCGCGACACCAAGCTGAACCTGTCGCCCTATTACCTGAAGCCGGGCTTCGCGTTCGGAGGCTCGTGCCTTCCGAAAGAGGTGCGCGCCATGACGCACCTCGCCCACGAAAAAGGCGTCGAGGTGCCGCTGCTCGACAGCCTGATGGCGAGCAACCAGACCCATGTGCAGCAGGCCGTCAACCTGCTGAAACCCTTCGCTGGCAAGCGCATCGGCTTCCTCGGCGTCACCTTCAAGCCCGGCACCGACGATCTGCGCGAAAGCCCGACTCTCGACCTCATGTCGACGCTGCTCGCGGCGGGCGAGGCGATCCGCGCCTATGATCCGAACCTCGATTTCGGCCCGCTTCTGCAGCATCAGATCGACTATGTCCGCCACGCGGTGCCGCAGCAGGCGCGGCTGATGGACGAGCTGGAGCGGTTGACTGTTTGCGACGCCGGAACACTCGTCGATCAATCCGACGTGGTCGTCGTCAGCCATGCGACGGAGGAATATCGCCGCGCATTGACGGCGCGCCGCCAGGGCGTCCACGTCCTCGATCTGGCGCGGGTGTTCAAGGATATCCCCGACGATCCCACGTATCACGGCATCGCCTGGTAGTCGTTCCAGCGCCGCACCGCGATCCCATACTCGATCAGATTTGAAAAGGCCGGATCATCGATCCGGCCTTTTCTCGTATCATTCATTTCTCAGCCATTTCGCGAATGAATAAAAATTGAAATAAAATTGAAACAATTTCAGTCGCGCGACTGCACGTTAAATTCCGATGTTTGCCGTAGGGTCAGGCACCATGGCGGAGAATGCTGGGCGGGGATTGCCCATTTTCTGTCGTCGGCCTCGTTCGAAAGAAGCGGGATCGGCACCGGAAGCTGGGACGGCCAGGACCAGAGACGACAAAGCGAGTGGGATCGATGAGCAAGGGCAACAATGGGAACGACAAGGGCGGTGCCGGCGATAAAATCGGCGGTGGGATCGCCGATATCGTCAATCGGGTGACGTCGAAGTCAAACAACGACGCCGAGAAGCACGACGGCCGCAGCCACGGCGACGGCGACCACAACGACGACGGCCATTCCGACAATGGTCGCGGCGGCAAGGGCGGTGACGGCGGCGACTGCGACAAGGATGGGGACCGGAACGGCAAAGGCCGGGATGGCAAGGACAGCGAGTCGTCTACGAAGTCCGGACGCGACCACGATCGCGACGGCTCTTCGAAGGGCAAATCCAAATCGGACCAAGACAAGCACGATGGTCGAGGACGCGGCGACAAGGATCGTGACGGCGACGAGGACGGCGACCGGCACGGCAAGGGTCGCGACGGCAAGGACAAGGATCATTCGACGAAGTCCGGTCACGACCACGATCGCGACGGCGCGTCGAAGGGCAAGTCCAACTCCGACGACGACAAGCACGACGGTCGCGGCCACGGCGACGGCGATCACAACGACGATGGCCATTCCGACAATGGCCGAGGCGGCAAGGGCCGCGATTGCGACAACGACCGCGGGGATCAGCACGATGGCGGCGGCGATCAGCCGTCCGGCGACACGGGTGGACTCGTTCCGCCGGTCATCGAGCTTCCCGAGGTCGTCGAGGAAGTCGTCGAAGAGGTTCCGGCTGTCGAAGACCCTGTCTCCGAGCTTCCCGAGGTCGTTGAGGACGTCGTCGAAGAGGTTCCGGCTGTCGA
>JBQTIA010000059.1:0-3099 GCA_052388455.1 Hyphomicrobium sp. | reverse complement strand
TGATGCTTTCCAGCCGGTGGGCCGAGCCCGAGGCGATCAGCCGGTCGAGCGAGCGATAGACGGTCTGCGGGGCGAGAATCGCCTTGTCTCGCAGGCTGTCGATGATCACCTAGGCACAGACCGGCCGCCCGGCATCGCGGAGCGCCGTCACGATCATTTCGTCCTGCTCGCCGGCCGGCCGGCGCTTGCTGCCCTTTCGAAGCAGATCTCCTCGCGATAGTCCTTCCAAACGATTGCCGGCACCAAGCCTAGCACAGTCCGCGCTGCTTCGCGGCCAGCGTCGTCGATTGCACGCCAATCCCGGGTAGAGACCGACAGCGCGCCCTTGCCGAGCCACCGTCCCCGGTGCCACAGTGCCGGCCACGATGCCGGATCAATCCGCCAGCAAGGCGGAACCAGAAACCGCTCAGGAGGACGCCATGAACGAGCAGTTGAAGCGCGAGACTTTCCACGGCGCCTGCCCGCACGACTGCCCCGACACCTGCGCCATGGTCTACGAGGTCGTCGGCGGGCGCCTGTCGGACGTGCGAGGCAACAAGGACCACCCGATGACGCGGGGCGGCCTGTGCGTCAAGCTCAAGGATTTCCACGACCACCACGCCAATCCTGACCGGCTGATGTACCCGCTGCGCCGAACGGGCCCCAAGGGCTCGAAGCAGTACGAGCGGATCACCTGGGACGCCGCCATCTCCGAGATCGGCAAGCGCTGGCGCGAGATCATCGCCCAATACGGCGCGCAGGCCATCATGCCCTACAGCTATCTCGGCAACATGGGCCTCGTGCAGGGGATCAACTCCGGCGATCCGTTCTTCAACCGGCTCGGCTCGACGGTGAACGAGAAGACCTTCTGCGCGTCCGGATCATCGACCGCGTGGCTGCTGACCGTCGGCCCGACGGGCGGCGTCGATCCCGAGAGCTTCGTGCATTCGAAGTTCATCGTCATCTGGGCGTGCAACTCGATCTCGACCAACCTGCACCACTGGCCATTCGTGCTCGAAGCGCAGAAGAAGGGCGCCAAGGTCGTGGTCATCGACAGCTACAAGTCGCGCACCGCCAAGGCCGGCGACTGGCATCTGGCCCCCAAGCCCGGCACCGACGGCGCGCTGGCCATGGGCTTCATCAATTCGATCATCCAGCAGGGGCTCGTCGATAAAGACTATGTCGCCAACCACACCTACGGCTTCGAGGAGCTGAAGGCGCGGGCCGCCGAGTTCACGCCGGAGTACGTGGAGAAGGACACGGGCGTCAAAGCCGCCGACGTCGAGCAATTCGCCCGCGAGTTCGCGACCGCGCAGCCCTCCGTCATCCGCTTCGGGGTGGCGCTGGAGCGCAGCATCGGCGGCGGTCAGGCGATCCGCGCCGTCTGTGCGCTTCCCGCCCTCGTCGGCTCGTGGAAGCACGTCGGCGGCGGCCTTCTGCAAATGCCGCTCTGGGACTTCCCCGTCGACTGGGTGAAAGCGGCGCGGCCCGACTGGATCAAGCCCGGCACGCGCGCGATCAACAACCTGCAGCTCGGCCGGGCGCTCAACGGCGAGATGAAGCTCGATCCGCCGATCATGTCGCTGTTCGTGTTCTGCACAAACCCGGTCTCGCAAGCTCCAGAAACCAACAAGATCGTCGAGGGTCTGAAACGCGAGGATCTGTTCACGGTCGTCGCCGAGCACTTCATCACCGACACGGCGAAATATGCCGACATCATCCTCCCCGCCGCCATGGCCGCGGAGGCCGAGGACATGATGTGGTCGTGGGGGCACTTCTACCTGACCTACAATCAGAAAGCGGTTCAGCCGCCGGGCGAATGCAAACCGACGAGCGACATGTGGCGCCTCCTCGCCAGGGAGATGGGCTTCGACGAGCCGGTGTTCAAAATGACCGACAGCGAACTCTGTGCGGCCTACATCAACTGGGACGATCCCAAGATGCGCGGCGCCGACATGGCCTACTTCAAAGAGCACGGCTATCTGAAGATCGACGTCGGCTCGGCCGATACGCGCACGCCCCACAAGGACGGCAAGTTCCCGACGCCCTCGGGCAAGGTCGAGTTCCTGCTGCACGACGCCAAGAACTTCGTCGCCGGTCCCTTCCGCGCCATGTACGACGGGGACCAGGACGGATCACCCATCGATCCGCTGCCCGGCTTCATCCCACCACGTGAAAGCCCGGAAACCAATCCGGGGCAGGCCAAGCTCTATTCGCTCAACATCCTCTCGCCGAAGAGCCACGGCTTCCTGAACTCGTGCTACGCCAACGAGGAACACAAAATCAAAGGTCAGGGCGAGCAGTTCGTGCTGATCTCGCCGGCCGACGCGGCCAAGCGGCAGATCCGCGAGGGCGATCCGGTGCGCGTGTTCAACGGGCGCGGCGACTTCGAGGGCGTGGCGCGCGTTACCGACGACGTGAACCCCGGCATCGTGGTCGCGACGCTCGGCTACTGGCGCTCGCTCAACCGCTCGGACGGTTCGGTTAACTCGATCTCGTCGGACGCCCACTGCGGCCTCGGCCGCGCGCCGACCTTCTCCGACAACCTCGTCGAGGTCGCGCGGGTGAATTGAGGAGATAGGGGACACCATACCTAATTCGCGTGCTCTGTCGGCGCCAAGCCGGCAAATGCTCAGTCGCGAATTTGGTATGGTGTCCCCATCTCCAGAGGTGTCATGATCACAGCCGCGAACCGAACGACATATGTCACCGTCGCCGACTATCTCGCTGCGGAGCGGCTCACTCCGGTCAAGCACGAATATGTCGACGGTCACATCTATGCGATGGGCGGCGCCAGCGACCGCCACAACATCATTTCGGGCAACGTTTTCGCCGCCATCCACGCGCATTTTCGGGAGCGCTGTCAGGTCTTCATGGCCGACATGAAATTGCGACTCCGCCTCGAAGCGGCAGAATCCTATTATTATCCCGACATTCTCGTGTCGTGCGCGGCAGCGGATCGCGATCCCTATTTCCGTGAGCAGCCCATCCTTCTGCAGGGCAATCGCATATGGCGCGAAATGTAGGTTGGGTCGACGAAGGAGACCCAACAAACTCGAGCGACCAAAGTTGTTGGGTCTCGTGCCTCGACCCAACCTACGTCCAAATGCGATTCCCCTG
>JBQTIA010000058.1:0-26823 GCA_052388455.1 Hyphomicrobium sp. | reverse complement strand
GGTTGATTTGGGTAACGTCCACCTTGAGGCTCAGTTGCCCTAAAGACTCAGAGCAGGAAATCGCCCTCGGTCAGGGTGAGCTTGCCGGTCAGCATGATCTGCATCTCTGCGACGGCATCGGCGTCGGTCGAGGCGAAGATCGTCGTGGTGCCATCGGCGAAGACGGACCAGATGGCGCCGCTCCAGTCCTGGCCGCGAACGCCAGCGACCGGCGCCCTGTCCACGAGGTGGAAGGACTGGTCGCCGTCGAGGGCCGCGATGGCATCGATGGCCGAGAGGTCGATCAGATCCTCGCCGCGCGTGAAATCGGTGATGCGATCGGCCGAGTTGATCGGACGGACGACACTCGTCGACACGAAGCTGTCCTGCGTCGTGGCAAATCGGAACGTATCGAAGCCGGCGCCGCCCCGCATCGTGTCGGCCCCGAGACCGCCGATCATCGTGTCGTTGCCGTCGCCGCCGTCGAGGCGGTCGTTGGCGAGGCCGCCGTCGAGGACGTCATTGTCCGCGTCGCCGTTGAGCCGGTCGCCGTTGGCACCGCCGAGGAGCGTGTCGTTGCCGGTGCCGCCGTTGAGCGTATCGGCGCCATTCTCGCCCGACAGCCAGTCGTGGCCGCCCAAACCGCTGACCGTGTCGTTGCCGGACCCGGCCCGGACGGTGTCGTTGGAGAGCAGGCCGTTCGCCGTGTAGCTGTCGCTGAACTCCGAAAGCTGGAACGCCTCGATCGAGATGTAGCTGTCGCCGGCGGCGTCTCCAGTGTTCAGAGCCAGGTTCTGCAGGTTGACGGTCACGCCAACGGCCGCGTCGGCGTAGCTCGCGGTATCGATGCCGCCATTGCCGCCCCAGATGCTGATGTCGTTCGCCAGCGTGGAGACCGTGCGGGCGGCGTTGAATACGATTACCGGTTCTTCGCCGAAGCCGTTCAGCACGTCGCCGCCGACTCCTCCCATCAGCGTGTCGTCGCCGTAGCCGCCGATGAGCACGTCGTTGCCGCCGCCTCCGCGCAGCCCGTCGCTGCCGTCGAGGCCACGCATCGTGTCGTTGCCGCCGCCGCCCCACACGCTGTCGGCGCCCGCAGTTCCCACGAACTGATCGCTGAAATTCGACAGCTCGAAGGCTTCGATTGAGAAGTAGGTGTCGCCAGCGGCATCACCCGTATTGAGCGCGGTGTTCTGCAGGTTGACCGTCACGGCACCCGCCGCGCTGGCATAGCTCACCTTGTCGATCCCGCCGTTGTCGATAAGGAGGTTGGGACCGATGCGGAAGGCTGCGAAGACTGGATCGAGAAAAATCTGATCGCCGTGGCCGTCGATGACATCGGCGCCCGCTCCGCCTTCGAGGGTGTCGTCGCCGAAGCCGCCGCGCATGGTGTCGTTGCCGTCGCCGCCGAACATGAGATCGTTGCCGGCGCCACCTCTCATCGTGTCGTTGCCGTCGCGACCGTGGAGCGTGTCGTCACCGGCGTCGCCGTTGAGGATGTCGTTGCCCTTGCCGCCGTCGAGGTAATCGTTGCCGGCACCCCCGTTGAGCGTATCCGTGGTGCCGAAGAACTCGCCCAGTAGGCCGCCCGAGGTATTCGAGTAGCCGTACAGCCTGTCGTTGCCGTTGCCGCCGTAGAGTGTGTCGACGCCGCCGCCGCCGATCAGCAGATCGTTGCCATCGCCTCCCATTAGCTGATTGGCAACGCCGTTGCCGCGGATGGTGTCGTTGCCGAAGCCGCCCATGGCGTTCTCGATCGTCGCGCCGAAGGCGATCGACACGTTGTCGGTCAGCGTGTTGCCGATGGTCGAGAACGTGCCGGCGACGAGACTGATCCTCTGGTCGCTCGAATAGGCATCCGCGTTGATGGTGTCGATGCCGCCCGCGTCCCAGATGCAGAACACGGGATCGAAGTTGAGCGAGAAGTTGTAGGGGTCGAAGAAGGTTCCGTCGATCGTCTTGCCGGTGTTCGAACCGAAACCATAGGTATTGTCGCCGGTGCGCGTCGTCATATCTGCACCGTAGATCGCCTGCGCCGCGGCGATATCGTAGAGCAGCGGCGTCGAGGCGTAGATGCGGCGGAAGTCGGTGTCGGAGTTGTAGAAGAGGTAGTGGTCGGTGCCGCTGCCGTCCTCATCGGCGTTGAAATAGGACATGACGGTGTATTTGCGCGTGTCCTGCGCCCAGGTGGCGCTCGCCTCGTACGTCGGATCCGTATCGTCTGTGGCGTTGTAGCTGCCGGGATGGGTGAGACCCAGCGCATGGCCGATCTCGTGGATGTAGGTTTCGAGGCCATAGCGGCCGAACACGAAATCGGAGTCTTCGTTCGTCGACGACCAGTTGCCGCTGATCCAGATGTTGGCGCTGGTCAGCTCGGTGCCGAACCATTCCTCATCGGTATTGGTGTAGGATTCGTCCGAGTCATGATGGCGGAAGGTGATCTCGCCCGCCGAGCCCGAGACCTCGTTGAGGTCTATGGCGATCACCTCGTCCCAGGCTTCGAAGGAGAACCGCGCGAAGTCGCGCATCGTGTCGGACATTTCGACGGATGCGCCGGAAGGGAAGGAGTAGGTGACGCTGCTCTGATCGTTCCAGTCGCGATACTCGCCTTCGTCGTTCCAGTTGCTCCAGTTGGTGCGCAGCGAGTGGATGAATTGGTCGAGGGTCGCGACGGGCTTGGCCATGGGTGCTCAGATCCTTGATTTTTTGCTTTGAGCCGGGACACACGTTCCGGGTTGTGCGCAAAATCCTCGGAATGGACCTGTTCTGCAGTTCCTGGTGGAACACGATTTCGTTGCACGGATGCCATGGGCATCGCGTTCTTGGCGATTGCCTCCGCGACAGGCTGACGGCACAGCCCATTGTCGCCGCATTTGTCGAATCAGCTACAATCGAAGATCGATTCTTCATGCGAGGAACTGAATCCATGTCCGACCGCACCATGATCGCCTTCGGGCGGACGTCGTTCTCCGTGCCGCGCATCGCCAAGCGTGCGCTTCAGGTTGTGACCGCCGCCGGACTGACGGCCCTCGCCGCCCTGGTCATCATTATGGCTAACAGTCTGTTGCTCGGCCGCGGCGTCACGCCCGGCTTCGACATCTGGCTGTCCTTCATCCGCCGGCCCGACATCATCGGCTCGATCCTGATGACCGCGGTGGTGACCATCGTCTATCTCCACTGGGAGAAGCGGACCGACTCCGGCCGGCGCTGACACCCGGGTCGCGCAGCCTGTGCGATTGCGCAGGGCCGCGTCATGATCTCCGACGACGCTTTCCCCCGTTCGACTGGCAATTCATCCGCCGTCTACTGAGGTTTCTCAGCGCTTGCGGAACTCCGGTACTTGCCGGCATATCGGCAAACCGATTCCGAGATGCCGATGACCGACCTGCACGATCTCCTGCAAGCCGACAGTGCCGCGAGCCTCGCCATCGGCGGGCTCGTCATCGGATTCGGCTTGGGACTGCTGCTGGAGCGCACCGGCTTCTGCATCATGGGCGGTGTCTCAGATTGGCACAGCTTTGGTGACACCCGCCGTTTGCGAGCCTGGATGCTGGCCGCCGCCAGCGCCATGGCCGGCGTGGCGCTGCTCGAGGCGGGCGGCCTCGTCGATCTCTCCCGCGCCATGTACACGGCACCGCGGCTGAACTGGGCCGGTCATGTCACTGGCGGACTTCTGTTCGGCATTGGGATGGTACTCGGCGGAGGCTGCGCCAGCCGCAATCTCGTTCGAGCCGGCAGCGGCGACTTGAGATCTCTGCTCGCCCTGATGGTGATCGGCCTCTTCGCCGAGATCGCGCTAGGCGGTCTGCTGGGCCCCGCCCGCGCCGCGATCGAGGACGTGACCACAGTGCAACTCGCATCATCCAGCCAGCGCCTCGGTTCGGTGCTGGGCCTCGAGACGACCATCGAAACGGGCCTCGGCGTGGCCAGCGGGGCTGCCGTGACTGCAGCCCTCGCGAGCCTTGCTCTGGCACTGGCGGCGCTCGCAGCGCGCCCCTTCCGCTCTTCGCCGAAGCACGTCCTGTCCGGCCTCGGCGTCGGGCTGGCTGTCACGGCCGGCTGGGCGCTGACCGGGCTCACCTACGATGAAATGCAGGCCAAGCCGTTCAATCCCGCGTCGCTGACGTTCGTGAAGCCGACCGGCGACACTCTCGACTGGCTGGCGCGTTCGACGGCGCTCGGCTGGCCGGGGTTCGGCGCGGCGAGCGTGATTGGGACTTTGCTCGGGGCCATGGCGAGCTCGCTGGCGACCCGCCGCTTCCGGCTGGCAACGTTCCACGGGACTTCGGATACGCTGCGTACGCTCGGCGGGGCGGCGCTGATGGGCATCGGCGGAGTGATGGCGCTCGGCTGCTCCATCGGACAGGGCGTCACGGGGCTTTCGACGCTCGCCCTCGGCTCGATGCTCAGCGCCCTCGCCATCGTCGGCGGAGCGGTTATGTGCCTCAAGGCGCTGGAGCGGTGGGGGGTGTGACGGTGATCGTGATCGCCGTCCGAGCCTCGACACCCTCGGGGACCGACGCGGCGGGCTGAGCGGCCGTCGCTTCTCCTGTCGCCTCACGTCCGCTCGCCCCGCGAACGAAACTCCGCCAGTCGCCGAGCGGAGTGAATTTGGCCCGTTCGAAATCGTGGGCGATGCCCCGCGGCACCACCCGCGCCGTATCGCAGATGCCGACGATCGTCTCGGTCCCCGCATCCTTGACGCGCAGCTGGTAGGCACCGTCCGGCGGCGGCAGATTCAGCCGGGTCTCGGCATGAACCTTCGACTCCGGCTGGAAGCCGCTGGGATGCAGCACGATCGCCTGGCCGCGCGTGTCGACGCTGATCAGGGTCAGGTGGCAGTCGGCCGAGGCGCTGGTCGAAAGGGTGACGACATCCCCTGCAGAGTAGACCATTCGGTCGGTCCAGAGTTGCAACCGCAAGGATGTTGGCGGCACAGCGGTGTCGGATGCTGTAGCCACCGGCGCCGCGGAACCCTGCAACGCAGTGAACAGGGCCTCCCAGCGCCCGCGCGAGACGAAGCCCTGGCGAAGCTGCTTGGCTGGCTCTTCCAGGCTCCCGCTCATTTGGTCCAGGCGCGCGAGGAGGTCGCGGCGATCGAGGCCCGCTTCGGCTGCGGCGCGGATGAGGTCCACGTCCGCCCGATAGTCGGCGGCGAGGTCCGTCGTCGCGGCGGGGTCGATATGGTTCGCCAGCCAGTCGGCGGGAACGGCCCCGGCAAAGGTGCGTGGCGCCATCGCCGCCATGGCGTCCCAGCTTTTCGGAGAAAAGCCGGCATCCTCGGGCTTCAATGCGATGAGCGCGCTGAGGTCGCCGATCACGTCCAGGGCGGCAGGTTCGCTGCGCGCATCGTGGCGGCCGAGAGCCTGCGCCAGATCGTTGCGGAAGCGCGCCAGCGCAGCTTCGTCCCGGCAGGCGTTCGAGAGGTGTGCCAGTGAGACGAACCGGATGCCGCCCGCTGCATCGGAGCCGATCTGGGTCCGCCACTGATCGGCAAGTGCGCGAATGTCGGTGTCGCCGATCCGCGGGCGCCCGCCGCAGTCCTCGGGTGTCGGAGGCAGACCGGCAATCCAGTCTCGAACCGCTTCGATCTCGTCGGCGCCCGGACCTTCACCCTCAGCCGTTCCGTCCGGGCCATTGTGGCCGAAGCTCAGCAGGCTCTGATAGACGCGCGAGGCATCGGGCAGTCCCGGCACCACCAGCGTCGGTGTGGTTGCAATATCTGACATCGGGAGAGGATCGCGGGTCTCGCCCGGGGACTCCGCGAGCATTCCGCGCCGGCCAGGGCACTTGCGGCAGTATTTCGCGAGCACAGCCTCGGCGCGGGCCTCTACGCCGTCGGAGCGCGACACCGTTGCCGAAGCAGGTTGTTGGCCGGTCGCAGGGCTCGCATCCCCGGCTGCCGAAACTCCCGGCAACGCCAAGATGGGCAGAAGCATCGCCGTCACCGCTCCGAACCCGCCTGCCTGTCTCATGGTGTCCCTTCGTAACCCGACCACGAGCGGTTCAAAGCACCGAAGCCCGCGCCGTGTCGAGCCCCGTCGGTGGGGCGATCCGGTCAACGACGTGAGGATGCGGTTGAACCCTTGCGATCAAACTCCGCTTCTTTGTGGAGTGCCGTCATACGGTCAGTTCAGTTCGGCGCTTTCGGCTTGCGCACCGGCGGCGGAATTTCGCTGCCTGCTGCAGGTGCAGCCTCGGACGTGGCCGCAGGAGAGGCTTCGGTCGCAGCGGCCGGTTCCACCGCCTTGGCGGCCGGTGTCGCGGCAGACGGCTTGTCACCCGAGACGGTCTTGACGGGGGACGCGGATTTCTTCTGCGGAACAGTCGTCTCCCCGCTGGGTACTTTGGCAGCCGGCTGCTCGGCGGGTGGATTGGGAATGGCCTTCGCGTCCGCCGCGGCAGGTACCGTGCGCACGACGGCCCGCTGGCCTGCCGGCTGGCGGCTCTCGGGCTTGACGTCCACCTTGGCGGGATTGGCTGCACCGGCGGCAGCGGCCGTGGCCGCCGCTGCGGCGGCAGCGCCTGCGGCGTCGGCTTTGGCTTCGACATCATCCTTCGCCTTGGCCTCTTTTTCGCCGGCGCGAATGTCCTTCTCGACCTTGCGCCAGTTGGCGACGGCCGCGTTGTGCTCCTTCAGAGTGCCGGAAAAAACGTGCCCGCCCGCACCGTCGGCGACGAAATAGAGGTCGTCGGTCTTGGCCGGGTTCAGCGTCGCCTCGATGGTGGCGCGGCCGGGGTTGCAGATCGGCGTCGGAGGCAGGCCCTTGATCTGATAGGTGTTGTGCGCGGTCTTGGTTTCGATCTCACTCTTCAGGATCGGCTTGCCCCACTGCACGGCGCCGCCGAAAATTCCGTAGAGGATGGTCGGATCGGATTCGAGACGCATGTTTTTCTTCAGGCGGTTGACGAATACGGATGCCACCCGCTCCCGCTCGTCGGCTCGTCCGGTCTCCTTCTCGACGATGGAAGCCAGGACCAGCGCCTGCTCCGGCGTCGAGATGGGCAGCCCCTCCTGTCGCTTTTCCCACGCGGCGGCCAGCACTTCCTTCTGCTTGGCGAGCATCTGGTCGACGAGATCCTGCCGCGCCATGCCCTTCGAAAACCGGTAGGTGTCCGGAAAAAGCACCCCTTCCGCCGGGACCTGGGTGATATCGCCGCTGAGATCCGGCTCGGCTTTGATGCGCTCGATGATTTGGATGCTGGTCAGGCCCTCGGGAATGCTGAGCTTGGCGAGGATCGATTTGCCCTCGACGATGGTGTCGAGCACCTCGCGGACGCTGGCGTTTTTCTTGAACTCATAGTCGCCGAATTTCAGCGTCTGGCCCTTCCGCTCGCCGACGGTTTCACCGAGGTAGCTGGCGATGATGAAGGTCCACGGGCTCGAGATGACGCCCTCCTTCTCCAGCCGCTCGGCGATGTTGTTGCGGTTGAGACCCTTCGGTATGGCGACGGCGCGTGTCACCTCCAGCGGTCCCGGGCGCTCGATCTCGTGGCGTAGCAGAAGTCCGGCGCCGGCGAACACCGCGATGGCAACCAGCGACACCGTCAGCAGCCCGCTGAACACCCGCACAACGCCGGAAACCTTCTTGTTTGGCGGTCGCGCATGCTTGACGCCTTTCGGCCGGGCCGGTGCGCGTCCGGGTTCCAGCGCCTCGGCAGGGCTGCGGGGTCTCAAGCCATCGCGCTGCGGAGACAACGTCGGCGGAACGTCCCGGCGGTTGTTCATGGCGATGGCCCTTCTGAAACGAGATACGACTGCGGCGGCCTGGTTCGCCGTGAACCGGCCGCGCCTCTAAGATTCTGCAACGGACTAACCGTTTGAACGAGGCTAAAATTATGGCAGGCGCTGGCAACGAGCGTGCAGCGACCGATCGCCCCGTCCTGCGGCTGGTGCCGGAGGCCGGCTACGCGACGCGGCGCATGATGAGAGAGGCGTTGGTGCCGCCGAAACCGAACGAATTCGAAAGCACCGTATCCATGGCGCAGGGCTTTGCCTTGTGCGGCACCAGATCGATGGCCGTCGCGACCGAAGGATTGTCCAGATTGAGTGTCGGCGGAGCAACACCGTCGCGCATCGCCAGCACGGAATAGATGGCTTCTACAGCGCCGGCGGCCCCGAGCAAATGTCCGATCGCCGACTTGGTCGACGACATGGTGAGCTTGGCGGCCGTATTGCCGAAAAGCCGCTCGACCGCGCCGAGCTCGATCTCATCGCCCATCGGCGTCGAGGTTCCATGCGCATTCACATAGTCGATGTCGCCGGGATCGATCTTCGCGTTCTTGAGCGCCGCCTTCATGCATCGGAACGCCCCGTCACCCGTCTCGGACGGGGCTGTGATGTGGAAGGCGTCACCCGACATGCCATAGCCGATGATCTCGGCGTAGATCTTGGCCCCGCGCGCCTTGGCGTGCTCCAGCGATTCGAGCACCACCACGCCGGCGCCTTCACCCATCACGAACCCATCTCGATCCTTGTCGTAGGGCCGCGACGCCTTGGTGGGCGTGTCGTTGAAGCCGGTAGAGAGCGCGCGGCAGGCGATGAAGCCGGCCATGCCGATGCGGCAGATGGGGCTTTCGGTGCCCCCCGCCACCATCACCTCGGCGTCACCCAGCGCGACGAGGCGCGCCGCATCGCCGATGGCGTGTGTGCCGGTGGCGCAGGCGGTGACGACGGCGTGGTTGGGTCCCTTGAGGTCGTGCTTGATCGACACGTACCCGGCGGCGAGATTGATCAGCCGGCCCGGAATGAAGAACGGGGAAACGCGCCGCGGACCCTTTTCCTTCAGCAGCAGCGACGTATCCGCGATGCCGGACAGCCCGCCAATGCCGGAGCCGATCAGAACGCCTGTCGTTTCCTGCTTCTCAGGCGTGTCGGCCCTGAAACCCGAGTCGGCGATCGCCTGATCTGCGGCGGCGACGGCGTAGATGATGTAATCGTCGACCTTGCGCTGCTCCTTCGGCTCCATCCAGTCGTCGGCGTTGAACTTGCCGTCCGACAGGGCGCCGCGGGGAACGAAGTTGGCGATCTGACAGGAGAGGTCGGCGACCTCGAACTCCTCGATTTTGCGGGCACCGCTCTGGCCGGCGAGCAGGTTCTTCCATGACGCATCGACGCCGCACCCGACGGGCGTGACGAGACCCAATCCTGTGATGACGACGCGGCGCATGTCCCCTCGGCCCGGTTCAACAAACTGTCACCTGCGAGGCGCTAAATGCCCGCTGGGCGAACGTCAAGCCCGCGTCGCGTCGCCTGCCGTGCCGCGTCCTCATGTCGTGCGAACGGGGACACGACGGGCACAGGGCGATAAACTCCCACCTGCGGGCAATCGCATCCCCGACGCGGAGTTCTTCTGACCGCCAGCCGGTGTCAGGCTGCGCTGGCGTTTTTCTCGAGAAACTTCACGGCGTCCCCGACGGTCAGGATATGCTCGGCCGCGTCGTCCGGAATTTCACAGCCGAACTCTTCCTCGAAGGCCATGACCAGCTCGACCGTATCCAAGCTGTCGGCGCCGAGGTCATCGATGAAGCTGGCGTTCTCGGTCACCTTGTCCGCTTCGACGCCGAGATGCTCGACGACAATTTTCTTCACGCGCTCAGCGACATCGCTCATTCTAAAGTCCCTCGTGTCCTCGACCTGGTTTGCGTCGGGTTCCGTGTCCGCCGAGCGCCCCGGCCCCGAAGCAGGGCCGGACGGCCGCATATTCCGTATCTCGGCCCCGAACGCAAGTCCGCTAACAGACTCGGGGTGTCGCGGCACCGGCCCGAAGCCCCCCTCCCCCGGTTTTCCCCAGTTTCCGGGGTTCGGCGGAGGATGGGGTAGCGACGGCATAAGCGGGCATCGGTCCAGCATCTCGCGCGCCCTGATAGATTTGGCAGAGTGACCGAGTCGGCGCACTCTTTGCTTTCGGGCGAGCCACCGCGCTTTCGAAGCCCCTCATGAGGTGCTATTTTGATGCATCGAGCTGAACGGACAACATGAACGCCCGTGTGAAAACGATATTCGACGAAGCTCGGCTGCTCACGCCCGAGCAACGGGAAGAGTTGGCCGAACTCCTGCTGGATACGATCCCGATTGATCCCGAGATCGAGCAGGCCTGGTCCGATGAGATCGCGGATCGGATCGCGGCCCACGAGAGGGGAGAGCTCCCAGCCAGACCCGCGGCGGACGTGCTCCGGAATTATCTCGATCGATGATCGTCGAATTCGTCAGTGCGGCGGAAGACGAACTTCGCGAGGCAATTCGATACCACGACGCCCAGAGTACAGGCTAAGGAAAAGCCTTTGCCGAGGAGGTCAGCCGCGGTATCGAGCGGATTTTAGACTTCCCCAACGTCTGGCAGAGCTTGCCCGGGAATATTCGTCGGTATCGGCTGCGTCGCTTTCCTTATGGGCTAGTCTACCGGGTCCGTGGTGAGGTCGTTACGGTCTATGCCGTGATGCACTTGAAGCGCAGGCCAAACTACTGGCGCAAGCTCCTCTGCCCATAGTCGAGGCCCTTCACACCATGATCATGCCGCCGTTGATGTGCAGCGTCTGTCCGGTCATGTAGCCGGCGCTGGTGCTGGCGAGATAGAGAACGCCGGCCGCGATGTCGTCGGGCGAGCCGAAGCGGTTGGCCGGAATGTGCTCCGAGATCTGAGCCACCTGCTTCTCGTTGAGCACATCCGTCATCGCCGTCTTGATGAAACCCGGCGCGATGCAGTTGACCGTGATGCCGCGGTTGGCGACCTCGCGCGCGAGCGACTTCGACATGCCGATCATGCCGGCTTTCGAGGCCGCGTAGTTGCCCTGGCCCGGATTGCCCATGATGCCTGACACCGACGAAATGTTGACGATGCGGCCGTAGCCCGACTTGTTGCGCAGCATGGCGCGAGTCGCGGCGCGCATCAGCATGAAGGTCGAGGTGAGATTGACGGCGATGACCTCATCCCACTGCTCATCCTTCATCACCATGAAGAGATTGTCCTTGGTGAGACCGGCGTTGTTGACCAGGATGTCGAGACGGCCGCCGAGCGCCTTCGAAGCCTCGTCGATGAGCTTCGCCACCTGCGCCTTGTCGGCCAGATCGCAAGGCACGATCACGCAGCGATCACCGAGTTCGGCGCGCAACGCTTCGAGCTTTTCCGCCTTGCGCCCCGAGATGGCGACGGTGGCGCCCGCCTTGTGGAGCCCGCGAGCGATAGCTTCCCCGATGCCGCCCGTGGTGCCGGTGACGAGTGCGGTCTTGCCATTGAGGTCGAACATGTCAGCCCTTTCGCGTTGACGCCGCTGCCCCCTCGTTGCGGAGAGGTTCGGCAACGGGGCACGGAGAGGAAGGGCGCTGTATGGCACCGACGCGCAGCGGATGCCAGTGGGGTGTGGCGACCTGGTTTGGCCGCCTGTGTGGCGGGAAGGACCGCCGTTCGAACCCGGCAGACGGACCAAGCCGCGGCGGGGCCCAGCCGTTACTCGGCGATGGTGACCTCGAACTCCCGGCGGGCCACTTCGCCGCTTGAGAGCCGCGCTTCGACGGCGAAGCGGTCGGTGCCGGTCTGGCCCGCACGGGCGGTGTAGTAGATGCCTGTTCCCGTGGCTCGCTGTCCGGCGCACGTCCCCCCGGCAGCATATTGCACGGTCGTCTCCTGCCCCGGCACGAACGAGACGTCCCCCTTGGCCGGCGGCTGTGTGACCGCGATGTTCGGTCCCGTCAGCGGTTCGCAGTTCTTGCCGAAGCCGGCCATGACAAATACGCGCGCGGGCCGCCCGGTCACGACCGGTGCCGTGCGCACGGCAGCATCGGCGTTCGGCGGTAAGGCCGGCCCGGCGCAGGCACTGGCCGCGAGGGACGCCAGCACGATCAAAGCGTTCAGCAATCCGCGCATCGGTTCCGTCTTTTCCTGTCCACCCTTCCCGCACCCTTGCCGGAGAGGAGTGGTCCGATCAAGTGCCGGTCCCGCGCCCCGGTCAACCACGCCTGCTCTGCGACCTTGCTCACGGCGACGGTCGAAGGCTAAGGTTTGCGATGCCCTTCCGATGCCGGGAGCGGAATCGGAAGAAAGGCTCCCCATGACCGAGAAACGCCTCAAGGACCGTCTGGCGCTGGTGACCGGCGCCTCGCGCGGGCTTGGACGGGCCGTCGCGGTGGCCTTGGGCGCGGAGGGTGCGCACGTCGTGCTCGTCGGCCGCACGGTCGGTGCGCTGGAAGAAGTCGACGACGAGGTGCGTGCCAAGGGCGGCAAGGCGACCATCGTGGCGCTCGATCTCAGCGCCGGCGACAAGCTCGACCAGCTCGGCCCGGCTCTCTACCAGCGATGGGGCAAGCTCGACATCCTGGTGCTCAATGCCGGCATTCTCGGCCCCCTTTCGCCGCTGGCGCACATCACATCCGACGCCTGGTCGAGCGTGGTGGACATCAATCTGAATGCCAACTGGCGTCTGATCCGCACGCTCGATCCCCTGCTCCGGCGCTCGGAAGCCGGCCGCGTCGTCGTCGTGACGTCGGGCGCGGCGTCGGGAGAGAACGCCTATTGGGGTCCCTACGCGGTTTCCAAAGCCGCCCTCGAGGCGCTGGCCCGCACCTACGCGGCCGAGATGCAGTCGACGACGGTGCGCGTCAACATCGTCAACCCCGGCGCCATGCGCACCGCCATGCGCGCCAAGGCGTTTCCGGGCGAGGATCCCAAGACGCTCCCCGGGCCGGCCGAGGTGGCACCCTTCGTCGTCGGGCTGACCATGCCGGAGTTGAAAACCACCGGCCAGACGTTCTCGTTCCGCAATGCGCGCGATCAGAACCTCGTCCTCCTCGACGAGCGCCGCGAACGCAAGTCGGAGTGAAAACTCAAATTGCAGGTCGGAGTGAGCGCTGCGAGCGGGAGCGAACGGCGCGAAGTCCGACGACACGTTGCGGACAAGGCGGTAGCTGGTGTCAGACCTTCCGGGTCTGATACCGATGCAGGGCAATATTCGAGTTCTAAGCAATGGTGTCAGACCCGGAGGGTCTGACACCTTGGCACGCCTACAGTTCGATCATGAGCCCATCGTAAGCCGGCTCGATATGAGCGGGCAGCTCGCGGCGCAACGCCTCGTAATCGAGGTCACCTGTCATGTGAGTCAGGATGGCGCGACGGGGCTTCAGGCGATCGATCCACGCCAGCGCTTCCTTGACGCTGAAATGCGAGGGATGCGGCTGGTGTCGCAGCGCATCGACGATCCACAGATCGAGCCCCTGAAGTTGAGAAACCGCTTCCTCTGAAAGATCACTCACGTCCGGCGAATAGGCGACATTGCCGAAGCGGAAGCCGAGCGAGGGCATATCGCCGTGCGCCTGCCGGATGGGAAGAACAGGGAGACGGCCGCCGCCGCCATCGATCGCCGTCTCGATGCCGGGGACGAGATCGCGCGCGGTCAGGATGGCCGGATAGGACGAGCCCGACTTCGGGCGGAAACAGTAGTCGAACCGGTGCACGATGCTGTCGCGCGTGTCGGCGTCGAAGAAGCAGTCGATGCGCGACTTCATCGCGTAGGCGACCATGCGCAGGTCGTCGATGCCGTGCGTATGATCGGCATGGTCGTGGGTGAACAGCACGCCGTCGATGTGCTCGCAACGCACGGACAAAAGCTGCTCGCGAAGATCCGGCGGGGTGTCGACAAGCACCGTCGTCGCGCCCCTCGCTCCGCGCTGCTCGACGAGAATGGCGCAGCGCCGCCGCCGGTTCTTCGGGTTCGCCGGATCGCACTGGCCCCACATGGCGCCGATGCGCGGCACTCCACCGGACGAGCCACAGCCGAGGATCGTGATGCGCAGGCTCATGCGGCGGCGACGTCCGTCGTTGACGGCCGCTTCACCTTGGTGAACAGGCGGAAGAAGTTATCGGTCGTCGCTCGCGCCAGCTCGGCAGCGGGAATGCCGCGCGCCTTGGCGATTGCCGCGGCCGTGTGCACGACATAGGCCGGCTCGTTGGTTTTTCCGCGAAAGGGCTCGGGGGCGAGATAGGGCGCGTCGGTCTCGACCAGGATGCGATCGAGCGGAACTTCGCACGCGATCGCGCGCAACTCGTCCGCCTTCTTGAAGCTGATGACGCCGGAAAAGGACACGTACAGCCCGAGGTCCACGGCCCGCATGGCGAGATCGCGTCCCCCCGTGAAGCAGTGCAGGATCGCTGGAAACGCCCCCTTCGCCTGCTCATCTGTGAGAATGGCGGTCATGTCGGCGTCGGCATCGCGCGAATGGATTTCGAGCGGCAGGCCGGTCTCGCGCGCGGCTGCGATGTGGGTGCGGAACCCCTGAGCCTGCGCGTCCGGTGTCGAGTGCTTGTAGTAGTAGTCCAGTCCGGCTTCTCCGATGCCGACGATCTTAGGGTGCTTGGAGAGCCGCACGATTTCGCTCGTCGGAATATCCAGCTCCTCGTGGGCGTAGTGCGGATGCGTGCCGACCGTTCCGTAAACGCCAGGGTAGCGCTCAACCACCGAAATCAAATGATCGAATTTGCGGATCCGGGTCGAGATGTCGACCATCATGGCAACGCCGGCGGCGTGCGCGCGCGCGACGACGCCATCCAAGTCCTTGGCGAACTCGGGCCGGTCGATATGGCAGTGGTGGTCGATGAGCATGATAGCGATCAGACTGAACGAATTGAAAACACTCTCCTCACGTCACCCCGACGAAGGTCGGGGCCTAGACAAGCCGCAGGTGAACCCGGCGGGATGAGGATCATCGAAGCTCGTTTCATCGGACGGTATGTATGACCGCTCTCCTCACGTCTTGTTCGTCTTGCCAGGCTTCAGCTGCTTCGCGGGCTTCGCCGCGGGATGCGCTTTCGCCGCCTCCTCCGCCGGATCGACGTAGCGCGGGAAGACGCCCTGGGGTTCCGGGATCGGCGATCCGGCCTTGAGGCGTCCCTTGGGACCGAGCGAAGCGAAGCTCCGCGACGGGCCCTCGATCGCCAGCGCATCAAGCAGCTTGGCGCCCGAGGCCGGCATCACGGGTTGTATCAGGATCGCGAACTGGCGCACGCACTCCGCGGTGACGTAGAGGATCGTCTCCATGCGTTTGGGATCGGTCTTCTTCTTGGCCCAGGGCTCCTCTGCCGCGAAGTAGCGGTTCGCATCCGCCACCACGGCCCAGACGGCATCAAGAGTGCGCGTCAGGGCTTGCGAGTTCATCTCGCTGCGCGCAGCGGCGTAGAGCGCATCGGCTGAGTCGAGAATGGCCGCATCGGCCGCGCCGAATTCGCCCGGCTCCGGGATTTTCCCTTCGCAGTTCTTGTAGATCATCGACAGCGAGCGCTGCGCGAGGTTGCCGAGATTGTTCGACAGGTCGGCATTGATGCGGTTGACGATCGCCTCGTGCGCATAGTTGCCGTCCTGTCCGAACATCACCTCGCGCAGGAAGAAGTAGCGCACGGCATCGACGCCATACGCTTTGACGAGGTCGAAGGGATCGACGACGTTGCCGACCGACTTCGACATCTTCTCTCCTTTGTTGAGTACGAACCCGTGGCTGAAGATTCGCTTCGGCACCGGCAGCCCGGCGCTCATCAGGAAGGCCGGCCAGTAGACGGCGTGAAAGCGCACGATGTCCTTGCCGATGACGTGCACGTCGGCCGGCCAAAACTCGGCGCGCGGCGCCTGGGCATCCGGGAAGCCGGTCGCGGTCAGATAATTGGTCAGCGCGTCGACCCAAACGTACATCACGTGGCCGGCCGCACCGGGAACGGGGATGCCCCAGTCGAGCGTGGTGCGCGAGATCGAGAGATCCTGCAGGCCGCCTTTGACGAAGCTCGTCACCTCGTTGCGCCGTTCGATGGGCAGGATGAAATCAGGGTTGTCGGCGTAGTGGGCGAGCAGGCGTTCCTGATAAGACGAGAGACGGAAGAAATAAGTTTCCTCCTCGTTCCATTCGACCGGCGTTCCGGTGGCGATGGCGCGGCGCTGGCCATCGGGGCCAGCCTCGGTCTCGTCGGCGTTGTAATAGGTTTCGTCCCGCACCGAATACCAGCCGCCGTACTTCTTCTTGAAAATGTCGCCGGATTTTTCCATGCGCCGCCAGATTTCGGCGCACGCCTCGTAGTGCCGCGGCTCAGTGGTGCGGATGAAGTCGTCGTTCGAGAGGTCGAGCACGGTCGCCATCTCGCGGAAGCGCTCCGAGTTTCGGTCCGCGAGAGCCTTGGGCGAGAGGCCTTCCTTGAGCGCGGTCTGCTTCATCTTGAGGCCGTGCTCGTCGGTGCCGGTGAGAAACAGCACGTCCTTGCCGTCGAGCCGTTCGAAGCGGGCGATGGCGTCCGTCGCAATGGCCTCGTAGGCGTGACCGATGTGCGGCACGCCATTGGGGTAGGAAATCGCCGTGGTGATGTAGAAAGGCTTGGCCATCGGGTCTCTCAGGCGGGGCTTGCCCCCGCGCCTCTTGCGGATCGCGGTCGGACCCCGCGCACCGCCGCTAGCCTCTTGCGGCCGTCTCGATGCGCGAGAATGTGTCCAGAATCAGCGCCTTCCGGTCGAGGTTCAGGGCCTCGGCCAGGGCCTTTTCGCGCGCCGCTGTTTCCCACAGCCCGGCCCACGTGGCAAGGTTTGGCTCCGCGATCAGACGCGCCGCCAGCCGAGCTTCCTCCCCGTCCCCCTCGCCACCGGCAGCCGAACGGATGAGCCGCGCGATGAGCCCGAGGTAGAGCTCGAAAAACAGCTCGTAGCGCTGCTCGGCGGCCGGCGAGGCGAGATCGTCGCCAAGCTTGTGAACGCCTTCCCAGTCCAGCTTCGGCAGGCCGGCGAGGAGCTTGAGGATCCGCTGATAGAGGTCGAGGCCGCCCGATGCCTTCAGTCCGAGGGCCCGCCGGACGCTGCCGCCGGACAGGCGCTCGAGCAGCGGCCATTCTCCGGGCTCGGGCACGGCCGCCTCGCCGACATCCTCGCTGCTGGCGGTCATCGCCTGTTGCACGGCCTTTTTCAGAGCTTCGCCGGAGAGGGGCGCGAGATCGAGGGTCCGGCAGCGCGAGCGGATGGTCGGTAGCAGACGGCCCGGCGCGGAAGAGACGAGCAGGAAGACGGTCTGCGCCGGAGGTTCCTCCAGGGCCTTCAGCAACGCGTTGGCGGCGTTGGCGTTCAACTCGTCGGCTGGATCGACGATCACCACGCGCCAGGCACCGGCATCCGCGGTCAGCCCGATGAAGCTCTTGATCCGACGCACCTCGTCGACTGTGATTTCGGTGCGGAAGCGCTTGCTCTTGGAATCGTAGGGCCGGCGAATGACCAGCAGTGCGGGATGCGATTGCGCTCGGATCAGGCGTTTCGCGCTGGCCTCGGGGGATACGTCGAGGCTGGCTGCGAACATGTCACGCTCCCCCTCGCGAGCCAGCAGAAATGCCGCCAGCCGGTAGCACAGTGTCGCCTTTCCGGTGCCATGCAGACCGGTGACCAGCCATGCGTGGTGCATCCGCCCGGCGGCGAAGGCGTTGGCGAGACCGCGCTCGGCCGTCTCGTGGCCGTATAGGCGCAGCGTCTCGCGCGGATGCGGAAAGCCCGCCAGCCGGTCGGCCTCGGGAAGCGTCTCGACATCGGCGATGGCAATGGCGCGGGCCATGCGATCAGCGCCCTTTCGATTTCAGGAGCGGCGCGACGGCGTGCCAAACCTGCGCCTCGACCTCGGCATGTGATGCCTCTCCGTCGATGACACGACAGCGCTTCGGATCTCCAGCCGCAATTTCAAGAAACCCCTCCCTGAGGCGCCGATGAAAGTCGAGGTCCCGCCGTTCGTAGGCATCGGGATCCGGAGACGCCTCGGCCTTTGCCATGCGGCGAATGCCGGCGCGCTTCAAGCCGACCTCGGCCGGGACGTCGATGATGAAGGTCAGATCCGCCTGCATCTTGCCGACCACGAGTCCTTCGAGCGTCGAAATCGTTTCTATTTCCAGCTGTCCGGCATGGCCCTGGTAGACCCGTGTCGAGTCCGAGAAGCGGTCGGAGATTACCCAGCGGCCAGCGGCTAGCGCAGGACGGATGACGGCGGCGATGTGATCGGCCCGCGCCGCGTAGAACAGGAGGGCTTCGGAAAGTGGCGCGTGCGGTGGCGTGCGCGGATCGAGCAGCACGCCCCTTATCACCTCTGCGAACGGCGACCCGCCCGGCTCCCGCGTCTCGACGACATCGAGCCCCGCGGCACGCAGCCGCTCGGCCAGCCTGCGGGCCTGGGTGGATTTGCCTGAACCCTCCCCGCCCTCGAATGTGATGAATGTCCCGCGCGGCATGAGTCCCGGTTCCGGCGACGCTCTGCCGGCCGCCGGATGCCGTCCTACAGCTTTGCCCAGCGGAAGGCGAGATAGATGAGACTGTCTAGCCCCTTGCGCATCACGCCGCCTGTCTCGACGTCGTCGGCGGCGTAGAGCGGCGTCTCACTCTGGGCGTTGGATGTGCTCGTCACCCGCAGCATGGCCACCTCATCGCCTTTCTTGATCGGCGGCTTCAGGGGGCCCTTGTAGACGATTTCGCCCTTGAGCTTCTGGTTGGCGGGAAAGCGCGGCAGCACCACCGACAGCTCGCCACGGCCCTTGAGCGGAACGTACATGCTGCTTCCGCCCCACACGCGTGCATGACCGATCTGCTCGTCGACTTCGAACAGCTTGAACTCCGCGAAGCTGCGGAAGCCCCATTCGAGCAGCCGGCGGGCTTCCTCGCGCCGTCCGTTCTCGTCGGCTAGCCCCATGACCACGCCGATCAGCCGGCGCCCGTCGCCGACAGCCGAGACGACCATGCCGAACCCGGCCTCCTTGGTATGCCCGGTCTTCAGTCCGTCGACGCCGAGACCGCCCGAGAGCAGCGGGTTGCGGTTGTAGAACTTGTGTTTGCGGTAGGGGAACTCGCGCTGGCCGAATACAGCGTATTTGTCTGGATATTCCTGGATGAGGTACCGCGCGAGCTGGGCCAGCTCGCGCGCCGTCATCAGGTGCTCGGGATTGTGCAGGCCCGTCGAGTTGCGGAAAGTCGATTTCTTGAGCCCGATGCGGCGGGCCTCCTCCTGCATCTGTCCGGCGAAGGCCAGCTCGGTCCCGGCCAGCCCTTCGGCAACGGTGATGCAGGCGTCATTGCCCGACTGGATGATGATGCCCTGGATCAGTTCGTCGATGCGCGCCTTGGTGTTGATCGGTATGAACATCGCCGAGGTGCCGGAGGGAGCGCCGCCCGTTCGCCAGGCGTGCTCGCTGGTCATGAATTCGTCGTCAGGCTTGATCTTGCCGTCCTTCAGCGCCTTGAAGAGAACCGCGAGCGTCATGAGCTTGCTCATGCTGGCGGGAGGGGCGAGCTCGTCGGCATTCTGCTGAAACAGGATCGAGCCGGTCGCCGCGTCGATCAGGATGGCATTCTTCGCCTTGGTGACGAACTCGCCGCTCTGCTGCGCCGAGGCCGTCAGCACGCCTCCTCCGACGAGCATAAGCAAGGCCAGCAGCACTCCAGAGCAGAAAGTCCAGCGGCGGCCGTTCGAGTGCATCTGGCGCTTCTCCTTGCGTGGTTCGCGACCGCCGACTATTTCGGCACTCGAGGATGCAAGTCAACGTGCGAAGGCCCGGACAGCGGATCGGGCGGCTTGTGCCGATTTGGCGATTACTCCGCAGCGATGGGCGGACCGCCTAGCCCCGAGCGCCCGTTCGCTTGGCTGGAGCGAAGACCGTAGCGGTGAGTGAACGGCGACCACGCACTGCCGTTTGACGGCGGCGGATCGGCCTCCCGGAACGCCACCGAACGCGACGGCGCCGGCGTCCACACGACATTGCGCCCGAAGCCCCCGTGCGACTGGCTGGCGAGATATTGCCTCTCCCGCTCGTCGTCGCCGTCGAGCGGCGCATCGCCCGCATAGCGGACCCGGACACGAGACAGGCCCGCTCCGAAATAGCCGAGCGCCTCGGCCGAGGCTTTCGAGAGATCGATGATGCGATCGTCGACGTAGGGGCCGCGGTCGTTGATGCGGACGAGGATGGTGCGGCCGTTTTCGAGGTTGGTGACATAGGCATAGGACGGCATCGGCAGCGTCTTGTGGGCCGCCGTCAGTGCGTGCATGTCGAAAACTTCGCCGTTCGAGGTCTTGCGGCCATGGAAGCCCGGACCGTACCAGGAGGCGACGCCCGTCTGGTTGTAGGTCGGCTCCGCCCGCGGCGTGTACCACCGCCCGGCGACCTGATAGGGGTTGCCGACTTTGTAGACTCCACCGCCTTTCGGTACGCGGCCGCTGTCGACCACGCGCGGGCTGGTGTTCACGCCCCATTTGGGATCGTAGGTATCGGCGCGCGGAACTGGCGGAGATGACGAGCCGCTAGAGCACCCTGAGACCGCGAGCGCCAGAGCACCGATGGCCGCGCTGAACCGCCGCTTTGTAACGTACAGCGCCGCGGACTTGGACGGATTTGGTCCGGCCTGCCGGACCCTTTGAGACGTCCCGCTCAACACTGCAGCCATTCGCCCGACCCACACGCAATTACAATCCGACCGGGCACAGAGACCCCGCTCAGGACCGTCGCAAGTGTTAAACCCCAACCGGGCCCGAAGCGCGTCGTCATCGTGGCGAACCAGGGTTAGCAAATGGTTAATCCGAGCCCTGCCGGCGGCGCCGGACGTGGGCGGAGAGCATGGTCTTGAGAGCCAGCCAGCGAGCGTATAGGGTCCGGCCGATCCCGCGGAGATACCCTGATTCCGCCTAAGGGATGGGTGGCCGAGTGGTTTAAGGCACCGGTCTTGAAAACCGGCGTGTGCGCGAGTTCACCGGGGGTTCGAATCCCTCCCCATCCGCCAAAGGCCTGTCTCAGGCCATCTCATTGCATCTCAAGACGATCTGAAAATCACTGCAATATCAGTTGATTGATTGCCTGTTCGGTCTTATCCTCTCTCATCCGGTCCCGCTGCATCCCGTTTCAATTGGGGGATGGATTGGGGGACGAGATGGAGGCAGGAGATGGCTGGCACCCGCATCGAGAAGAGGCTTTCGGCGGTCCGCGTCAAAGCTCTGAAGGTGCCCGGCAAGTACGAGGACGGCGGTGGTCTTCGCCTGATCGTGACCGATGGTGGAGCGAAGCGGTGGGTGGCTCGGGTCAGTCTCTACGGTCGTCGTATCGAGCGGGGACTTGGCTCCTATCCGAACATCTCGCTCGAAAGCGCGCGCGACGCTGCTGCCGGTATCCGCAAAGCGGCCTCAGGCGGCATCGACCTTCGTCGGCAAGAAAAGCAGAAGGCCGTCGCGGCGACCCGCTTTCGCGACATGTTCAAGATTACACTCGCTCAACGAGAGAAGCAGCTCTCCAACGCGAAGCACTTGAAGCAGTGGACGTCGACCATGGACGCCTATGTCTTCCCGAAAATCGGCGACATCCCGGTCGCAAGCATTACGACCGGTCAGGTTATCGATGTTCTCTCTCCCATTTGGTTCGATAAACCCGAGACGGCCAAGCGTGTGCTGCAACGGATGGAACTGGTGTTCAAATCTGCCATCGTGCGCGGCATCCGGACGACAGCCTCGCCGTGCATCGGTGTCGCCGCCGAGCTGGGAACAAAGCATAGGACGGTCAGGCACCATGCCTCGATGCCTTGGGCCAAGGTTCCGTCGTTCTTCGTCATGCTACACGCAAGACCCGAGTCGGTGACGGAACTGTCGCTCGAATTTTTGATCCTCACGGCGGGACGCAGCGGCGAAACGAGAGGGGCACTGTGGACCGAGATCGATAGGGCGGGTGCGACCTGGACGATACCCGCACAGCGCATGAAGGCGCGCGAAGCTCATCGTGTTCCGCTCAGCGTCCGGTGCCTGGATATCCTGGCAAAAACCAAGAAGCTATGTCCGGATAGTGAGCTGATATTCCCGTCCAAAGTCGGCAAGCCGCTGTCGGACATGACATTCACCAAGTTTCTGCGTGACCAGAAGATCGATGCGACGGCGCACGGCTTCCGGTCGAGCTTCAAGGTTTGGGCATCGGAGAGCGCGAAGGCCGCAAACGAAGTCTCAGAAGCGGCGCTCGCTCACAGTCCAGGCAGTAAAGTGCTGGCCGCCTATTTGAGAACGGACTTCTTCGACGAGCGCCGGCTGCTGATGGAGGCTTGGGCGAAATACTGCCTTGGCCAGACAGTAACAGCGACCAGTGGATCATCTCGCATCAACGATCGAATAGGCTCAGCTGCCGTGACTTAAGGTCGGCCATTCGCCACCGCTTGGTTTTCGACTCGCGGTCTAGCCACGCACTAAAAAACGCAAGCGGCCCTCCGGCGAGCTTGAACTCGGCCGGTATGAGAAAGTGCGAAAGATAGCCGGTGTTGGTGATGGGTACGATGGCACCTTTCGGAGCCACGACCCGCAGTTCAATGTGATCCCACCCTTTCGAGATGTAGTCCGGCTGATGCCGGACCGAGAGCACGACATCATTCCATGTGAACCGAACTGTTGTTGTGCGCGGGTTCGTGACCTTCGCAGGCTTGAACTTCGGTTTCTTCGTCATGTCACGCCTCCCCGATGGAAGGTTGGCGCGTGATCGAACCTGCTGGCCGATGCCATGGGAGCTTGAACGTGCCTACCCCCTTCTTGATGGCGTCGATGATGCGGTTCGCGATTTCCTCGTGAACGTCGATTCGTTTCAACATGTCTCTGACCCTTGGCCATGCATGGCGCACGACTTCCGTGCTGCCTTCAGCGGCCAAGACGAAAAGCGGGTTCTGTGACGTCGCAGCACCCCGTCGCGAGAAGCGGCGAGGCGTTGGTAGGGCCGGAACGGAGTGAAGGAGGGAGGAGCTCCTGCGACGACCTTGCGGCGTCGGCACGCCCGCTACGATGGAAGGGGAACAGGCAAGCTTACGTTGAACCCATGGGCAGTATGCAGAGATAGGCGACATCGGCCAGCGGCTCTCGGCAGCGAACCGCAAGTAGCCTGCTTACTGCCGCAGAGCGGAAGTGCCGGCATCTGCGGGCTATTGGGCACGCGGTGCCGGTTCAGCGGGTGCTTGCGCTGCGCCAGGCGGGACATCACTGTTCAAGATCGTACTCGCCCACACCGTTGCGGCCAAACGTTCGAGCAACTGTAGATCATCGCGCGGCAACTGACGGATCTCGGCATGTGCCTTGTTGTCTTGCTCCGGCCAGTGAACGATCCGAACTTTGTGACCACGCTCTGCGCACGTATCGGCTATCGCGCCGACGTTGCCGACGGCGAACGCGGCATTTTTGCCGGGCGTGATGTTGCTGGCACGCATGGCGTGGACAGCGGCAACTTCTTGCACGGCGCGCGTGCCAGCGAAATATTCGAGCCAAGTAACGGAGAGGCCTTCCTCGTCGGGCTTGCGTTCGAAGGCGGTATGCAGCACGCCAACAACGACGTTGTTCTCGTCTTTGCGGAGGCGGCTGGGTGAGACCAAGCGGAGGATGTGGTCCTCACGCGGGAGATTTTGCCCCTTCATCAGCGAACCATTTGCCAGGGTTGAAGGGAGCAAGTCTGTCAAAGAGCAACGCAAGGGTAGTATCACCAGCGGCTGTATCGAGATCACCGTCGACGACTTGCGAGACGATCCAGCGCACTCGGTCCTCAGGCAAACATTCAATCGTCAGCCGGTCGGCCCCGTTCGTCCAGGCTGCGATCACGCGCCCGCCGTTGCCGAGCCCAAGGCCGGGCCTGCGCTTGCCGCGCATGATCAGCAGCAAGCGAATCAGTGTCGTGAATGAGGCCTCAGTGACTGGTGTGTCTGCCGCGTCCCAATCGTCCTTGTTCATGAGCGCGTCGAGCTGAGAGAAGAACCGCCGTTGCCAGTCGACGCCGAAGTGCATTGCGAACTGGTTGGTCTTGACCTTGCACTGAGCCCGCGCGGTGTAGAGCTGGTCGTCAATGGATCCAAGCGGCTTGTGGTGTAGTGGGTATTCTGACACGGTCGTGACGGGCGCAAATCGCGCACGTTCAATTGCGTCGGCCAAGCGCGCCGACGTTTCACTGGCGACTGGATAGGCAAGTGCGAACGCCGGATTGATGTCCCGCAGTTGCTTGGCTGTCAGGGGCCGGAGTGCCGTCATGCGAAAAGCTCTCGAGTAGCGTCGGTAATGCACCGCTCGAAGAGATCATTCTTTATCGTGCGGGCAAGATCGACAACTGGCCACAATTGGGCGTTGTTCAGAGGAATGTTGCTTGTGCGCGCAACGTCGATATCGAGCAGCACAGAGTTGTGTCCTGGCACAGGTGGCGGCTGAAATACCGTCGATGTCAAGGTGGCCATCCACAGAGGGTCGAAAGTCGGTATGGAGACTTGAACCATATAGTTGCTCATAGGGGCGTCTGTGAGGGTCGGGATCGCGGGGAATAAACGCAGGTACTCATGGAGTTGCCATATGGGCTCGGGTTTGGCGGGGATGTCTATGCGGTTGATCATCCGCACCCCGATTCGCTCGATTGCGTGTGCAGGCGTAACCTCGCGCCAAGCTTGCCACGCGGCTTCGGCACGCGCACGTAGATTTGGCCAGCCAGTATAGGGTGCAAGGCGAGCGGCGGTGATGCCGCGAGAGTTGATGATTACAACCTCCGTCTGGTCGTCACTGGCGAGTCGGTAGCCCTCGCTATTCTGCGATACCCCAACTCGACCGCCAGTGTTGTCGAGAGTCACCTCGATGGCCTTCAAGGGTTGCGAATGGGGGTAGCCCGTCTTGAGCTTTTTGGCGACCTTCTCCTGCAGTCGCAATTCGACGTCGGCCATCACTCGAAACTGGATTACGGCTTCGATGATGGGCGCCCGGGGGTAAGTCGGACTTGGCAGGGTCTGATACACGGGGCTCTCAATCACGTTGTCGGCGTCACTGTTGTATAGGCTGGCAATTAACAGACAGCAAATTTACCGGCTGACGGAACGACCAAGCGTGGCCAGTGGCGGGACTGTTCCGTCAGACTAGGTCGATTGGCTCCGCATGCGGCGTTTTTCGGCGCTGTCCGCTTCAACCTCGCTCGCGACGCCGGCGAACGCTGGTTCTGAGCGCTGAGTGTCCGACGCCGCTGCTTCCGCTCCTGGGATATCGCCAATGGCGTCGCAGTCAGTGCAAGAAGCAGGGTCAGGTGTTGTTCGTCGAGTTGCTCGTGCTTGCATGGAACTCGATGATTCCATTGCTCAAATCAGCTTCGGCTCGGCCACCTCGTCAGCGTCCCCGGCGTCGCGATAGACTTCTTCGCGGATGACCTTGTCGGTCACCTCAGCGAGGAACGTGGAGAGCGCTGCGTCGAGCTGCTGGAACTCGGGCCAGAGCACGCGGTCGAGGAACGAGCGCGGCCCCTTCACGACCACCGTCTGGCGCTTCATCCGTGCATAACGGAAGGGCCTGAGCCCGTAACGGCGGCAAAGGGCGATGAACAGCTTCTGCGACCAGGGATCGGAAATGCTGTACCTGACCTCGGTGGCGGCCTCGCGCGTGCCCGCCTCACCGAGTTTGGCACGGATGCGTTCGGCTGCTGCTCCGGCGGCGGCCTTTTCGCCAGCCGTACCAGCGCCAGCGAACAACGCCTCGATCTTCCGTAGCTTCTCTTGCAGCTCAGCAATGTCGGTCATGGCGGGTCCCTTCGGGCCGATGCTGCCACGGAGCCATGTTGGATGCGTACCACGCACGATCGGGCCGCGATTCTGTGACGCGTGCGGCCCCGACATGGGCCCGATCAGTTCCATTCAGTCTGATCACTCCCTCCGCCTCCGCCTCCGCCTCGGCGCGCGAACCTGGATCTTCGGCTGCTCGTGGACCAACTCCTCGGGGACGAAGGCGATGCGCATGCCCCAGCCGGCATAGACAACGAGCATGCGCCCAAATTCGCCGAGCGACAGCTCCTTACCATCTATCTCGAAGACCGGCTCGCGGTGTTCGTTGTCGTGGATGATGCAGCGGAGGACTTCACCCTGCGGCACCCATTGGCCGCTATCGCGGCTGAGCTTTATCTGCGGCTTGCCCGGCGGGATCTCGATCACCGTGTTGTCCCAATCGCGAAGTGACTGCTCCTGGGCCGAGATGATGTCGTTGTGCAGTTCGAGGATATCCTGATCTGTCATGCCGAGGATCTCCTCGCCAATCGTCAGGTTGACGCAGCCGATTGTCTCATCAGCGAACTCTATGACGGCGGTCGTGCCCTGGCGCGTGATGCGGACCTCATCGATACTGGCGCGGATCGGCTTATTTAGACGCATGGATGGCCCCAGATCGGATGATGTGCGCGGAGTCTAGCACGAGGACGCGCGGATATTCACGTTCGTGCCGTCGCGCTCCCCCGAATGCAGACATGCTTCCTAAGCGCTCGGCCTTTGTCTTGGCGCGTCGTCTTGATGTCTCCTGTGGGATGATCCGACCGTTTGTATAGGGGGCAAACGAATCGAAGCCCCATCGAGTCTTCCGCTCGCTTGGCATCGGACCGTCCCACATCGTAGGGAATGTGAGACACGATTTGCTTTCACGCCTCTTCTGAATAAACTGTGTCTCGGAACTCGTCTCATTGACGGGTCTCATTACTTCTTAAGAAAATCAAGACATGAAGCTCTGATACGCTCGCGTCTCATCGACCGGGCAGAACCTGGATACGCAGGTTCAAAAGCTCGCCGCCGCGGGCTGCGAGAAAATCTTCGAAGAGAAGAAGAGCGGCGCTTCAAAGTCCGAACGACACGAACTCAAAACGGCCCTCGCCTACATGAGGGAGGGGGATCAGTTCGTGGTGACGAGGCTCGATCGTTTGGCCCGCTCGGTTCTCGACCTGACGCAGATCACGCGCGACATCTGTCATCGGCCGTTGAATACTCCCTGATTGTGGGCATCGAAAATTCCCTAGCTGGCATCGTTGCCTGATAGGGGCGGGGCGCGCCCCGCTCCTGTCAGGCTTTTCGCCGCGACCGACCATGGACGTC
>JBQTIA010000057.1:0-38887 GCA_052388455.1 Hyphomicrobium sp. | reverse complement strand
GCAACGACAACATGTTCGGTGGCTTGGGCTCCGATCACATGTACGGCTACACCGGCGACGACGTCATGCATGGCGGCGGTAGTAACGCCGCTGCCGGCTACGGCGACCGCCTGTGGGGTGGCGAGGGCAACGACACGCTCTTTGGCGGCGGAGACGGCTGGGTGCTCGGCGAGGAGGGCGACGACGTGCTCAGGGGTGCTGCTGGCGACCTGGTCATTGGCGGCGCAGGGGACGACAACCTGATCGGCAGCTCAGGTCTTCAGCAGCTCATCGGCGGCACCGGCAACGACACGCTGACGGGCGATGCTGGCAATGATCGCTTCGACTTCGACGACGCCTGGGGACACGACACGATCACCGACTTCAACTTTGCCGAGGGCGACAAGATCGGGATGTTCGACGTGACCGGCCTCGACAGCTTCGCTCAGTTGACGATCAGCGGCACGGAGGACGGTACCGAAGTGGCCTTCGGCGGCGACAGCTTCCACCTCAACGGCGTCAACGCAGCCCAAGTCCAGGCCGACTGGTTCATTTTCTAAGCTGAGCAGCGCTCTCGCCGACCCCGTTTTCCTGCTGGCCTGAGCGCCGGTCGCAAACGCAAAACCCATCGAGGCCGCCGATCACCGGCGGCCTTGCTGCGTTTCGGTGGCTGCAGTCACGGTGTGTCAGATTGCACGCACGAATGCTCGTAGTGATTGCCTGCCGTCGGCGGGTGTCACGTACGTAACATGCCAAGTGTCGTTAAGCACAGCATCCTACGATCAGGAGCCGCATCGCCGGATTTTCGGCGAGCGGCACGCTCGATAATTCAAGTCGCATTTGGAGACGATTGATATGGCCCTCGATTCCGGAAATCTGTTCCTTGACGCGCTTGGTGGCGACACGTGGTCCAAGACCCCGCAGAATACAGGGTCCGGCGGTGCGCTCATCCTGACTTTCTTCCTCGACAGCGCGGCCGGCGTGGCTGCATGGACGCCGCAGGAAACCAGTGTGATCTGGGATGCGCTGCGATCCTGGTCGAGCGTTGCGAACATCCGCTTCCTGCAGGTCGACAACGCGGCGGCGGCCGATCTCGTCGAGTACAAGGTCAAGGGTTCGGACGCCGAGGTCGACGGCGGCCTCGGCCAGCATGACTTCCCGTCGGATGCGGAGCACGATGGCAAGTTCAATGTCGAGAGCAACTGGACGCCCGCCGAGATGCAGCGCGGCGGCTACACATTCGAGACGTTGGTGCATGAGCTGGGACACGGCATCGGCATGGCCCACCCGCATGACAATGGCATGGGTACGGATACGTTCCCGGCACAGCCCGCGGGCGTGCCGAACTTCGACAACATCCTCTACACGGTGATGTCCTACAACGAGCAGATGCCGGACAACGTTGCGGGCGATCCCACGAACACGACTTACGGATTCGCCGCCGGTCCGATGGCGTTCGACATCGCCGCCATCCAGCTCATGTACGGTGCCGTCCACAACAATTCCGGCGATACGGTCTACACTCTGCCCGGCGACAACGTCGCCGGCACGTTCTATTCCTCGATCTGGGATACGGGCGGTACCGACACGATTGTCTACGACGGCGCGAAGAATGCGACCATCGACCTCCGCCATGCCTGGCTCGGCAACGGAGATGGCGGCGGCGGGTTCCTGTCGAGCGTCGAGGGCGTGTACGGCGGCTACACCATCGCGGCCGACATCACCGGCTTCATCGAGGACGATGCCAACGGCGACTGGGGAGTCATCATCGAGCAGGCCATCGGCGGCAGCGGAAACGACAAGCTGTTCGGAAACTCTGTGAACAACACGCTGCGCGGCGGCGCCGGCAACGACCATATGAACGGCTTCGGCGGCAACGACGTCATGATGGGCGGCGCCGGTAACGACGAGTATGTCGTCGACCAGTCGGGCGACCGCGTGTACGACGAACCCGGCGCTGGCGGCGGCATCGACAAGGTCTATACGAGCCTCACCAACTACAATCTCAACTCCGTGGGCCGGGGCGTCAACATCGAGCACCTTCAGTATGTCGGTGCCAGCGATTTTACCGGCATCGGCAACGGTCTCGACAATGCGATTGTCGGTGACCGTGGCAACGACACGCTGCGAGGAGGTGTCGGCAACGACTGGCTCGGCGGCGGCGCCGGCAACGACACGCTCGAGGGCGGTGCCGACAACGATGTGCTGGACGGCGGCGCCGGCCGCAACACGCTGCGCGGTGGCGCCGGCAACGACGTCTACATTCTCGATGCGTCGGGGAGCGACACGATCGTCGAAGGGGCCGACGGGTGGGTTCTGACGCCGAGCGGCTTTCTCGACTGGCGCTCGGGCGGCATTGACGAGGTGCAGACCCGAAAGCTGATGACCATCCTTGCGGCCAACGTCGAGAACCTGACGATGACCGGACCGGCCGGCGCTAATCAGATCGGACGCGGCAACGTCCTCGACAACCTCATGCGCGGCAACGATGGCAACAACAAGCTTTACGGCTTCGGCGGCAACGACGCGCTGGCGGGCGGCATCGGCAACGATACGCTCGACGGCGGCGCCGACAACGATACGCTTTACGGAGAGGCCGGAAACGACACCCTTCTCGGCGGGCTCGGCAACGACACGCTCGATGGCGGCGCCAATCGCGATACGCTGGAAGGCGGCCGCGGCGTCAATACGCTGATCGGCGGCGCCGGCAACGATACGTTCCGATATCGCGGCAATGTCGCGGACGTCGGTGTCGACACAATCTTCGGCGGGTCAGCGAGCTTCGACATCAGCGAGGATGTGCTCGACTTCTCGCTGCTGAGTGGCAGTGTCGATGTCAACTTGGCGGCCGGCCGGTTCATCGCCACAGATGCGCTCAACTATAACGAGACGGGCACAGTCAGCGTGACGTCCGGCAAGATTTCTGGCATCGAGATCGTGCGGGGCACCACCAATGGCGACATGCTCTCAGGTGACGACGCCGTCAATGAGTTGCTCGGCGGCGGCGGCAACGACATCCTGGCCGGCGGCGGCAACCCGGATCTCCTGGATGGCGGCGAAGGGGACGACCTGTTCCTCACGGACGGCCTCGACATCATCATCGGCGGCGACGGTTTCGATACCATCCATGCCGACTCGACGACAGTCACTGGCGGCTATCACTTCCTGGCTGCCGGCACGGGTATCGAGGTCGTGCACGGCAACTCGGGTGACGACGTCATCGACGCCACCGGCCTTGCGACCGGCATCACGATGGCCGGCGGCGATGGCAACGACACGCTGAGCGGAGGCCTCGGCAACGACATCCTCGACGGCGGCAATGGCCGCAACACGATGTACGGCGGCGACGGCGACGATCGCTTCAATGGCGGCACCTCTTACGACTGGATGGAAGGTGGCGCTGGCAACGACACGTTCACCGGTACCGGCGGACAGACCGTGCAGTTCGGTGGCGACGGCGACGACACGATGACCGGCAGCCTCGACTCCACGAACTACTTCGCTGGCGGCGCTGGCAACGACGTCATGCGCGCCGGCAATACCACCGACTATGTCTCGGACGTGGATGGCGGCGACGATTGGATGTATGGCGGCGGCGGCAACGATACGCTTGTCGATTATGCCGGCGTCGATCACCTCTACGGCGAGGACGGCGATGACTTCATGTCCTCGGTCGGCTCGGGCAGCTTCCTCGATGGCGGCGCCGGAAACGATTACCTGTCAGTCGCCAACGGCGACTACACGGTGATCGGTGGATCTGGAAATGACACGCTCGAAGCTGCGGGCCACGGCAACGTCGTCTTCACCGGCGGCGAGGACGCCGACATCTTCACGTACCGCATCGCCTCCAACGGTCCGATGAGCTACGTCATCACCGACTTCGAGGACGGCGTCGACAAGATCCTGCTCTGGGATTACAAGTACTACAGCGACACGAACTCGAGCCTGGGCACAGACAGCCTGACCGTCGCCGATGGTGCCGAGGGTGCGGTCATCTCGTGGAACGGCACCAGCGAGATGACGCTCTTGGGCGTGTCCGCGAGCCAGGTCACCGTCGACGACTTCCTGCTGGCTTAGCCGACCGAGGTGTCAGACCCTCCGGGTCTGGCACCTTCCCTCGCCGGAACAATCCGACAGCACCACCGCCGGCCGCTGCAACTCGAACGTTCCGTGTCACCCGAATTCGTTGCAGCAAAAATCGTTTGTCGACAGGCTGATGTCCCTCGCGCAAGTTGCTTCGAGGGAGGAACCCGGCTTGGCAGCGTCACAGACCAACATTCGAGACACGCATCGATCGGGCTCGGCAGGTTTCGGAGGTCATCCGCCTGGGCTTTCGACGCTGTTCTTCACCGAGCTGTGGGAACGCTTTTCCTATTACGGGATGCGGGCGCTGCTGACACTGTTCATGGTGGCGCCGCTTGCCGCCGGCGGACTCGGATTCGCGACGACCGACGCGGCGCGCATCTACGGCACGTACACGTTCGCAGTCTACCTCCTGTCGATCCCCGGCGGCTTCATCGCCGACACGCTGCTCGGCGCCCGACGAGCGGTCATGATCGGAGGAACCGTCATCGCGGCCGGGCACTACGTTCTGGCCATCCCGGCGGAGGAGACATTCTATGTCGGCCTCGTACTCATCGCCATCGGCACCGGGCTGTTCAAGCCGAACATCAGCGCGATGGTTGGAGGTCTCTATGTGGTGGGCGACGAACGCCGCGACGCCGGGTTTCTGACCTTCTATACCGGCATCAATATCGGCGCCTTCATCGCCCCGCTCGTCACCGGCTTCATGGCTCAAAGCGACGTGTTCAAAGGCTGGCTGGGTGCGGCCGGGTTCGATCCGGCGCAGAGTTGGCATTGGGGCTTCGGAGCAGCCGGCGTCGGGATGACGGTCGCCATGCTGATCTTCGCCCGGGCCGGCCGGCACCTCGAAGGTGTCGGGACGGCGCCGGCCGCCATGCCGGACGGCACGATAGTCCAAGGCGTGTGGGTGGTACTCGCAACGCTCGGCATCCTGGGGCTGGTTCTGCTGTCGGACCGGCCTGGGTTCGAAAGCCTCAGGTGGGTGTTCCTTCTGGTGCCGGTGCTGGCCGCAATCTGGTTTTCGCGCTCCCCTGACGTGGAGCGCCGGCGATACGGAGCCATCGCGGTGTTCTTCATCGCGGCCATGGCGTTCTGGGCGATCTTCGAGCAGGCGGGGCTGACCATCGCGCTCTTCGCCGATCAACTGACCGACCGCGCCTGGGGTGCGGTGGACTTTCCCTCGGCGTGGTTCCAATCGCTCAATCCGCTGTTCGTGATCGCGCTGGCACCGGTCTTCGCGTGGGGCTTCCTGCGGCTCGGCACCCGTCAGCCGTCAAGTCCGGCGAAGTTTTCGCTCGGTCTCGTCTTTCTCGCGCTGTCTTTCCTGCTGATGGTCCCGGCTGCCGCGCTCACCGTACAGGGCAAAATCAGCCCGCTGTGGCTGGTCGGCCTATTCTTCCTCCAGACCGTCGGAGAATTGTTCATCAGTCCCGTCGGACTGTCGCTGATGACCCGGCTGGCGCCACCGCGGCAGGTGGGGCTGGTGCTCGGACTGTGGTTCCTGGCTGCGGCGTTCGGCAACAAGCTGGCCGGCGTGCTCGGTGGCGGCTTTACGGCCGAAGATCCCGCCGCGCTGTCCCACTTCTTCCTGGTGCAGGCCGGGATGATTGGAGCCGTCGCCCTGGCGCTCGTCCTGCTCATGCCGTGGCTCAAGCGCCAGATGGGCTCGGTTCTCTGACGGACTGGCAAAAAAAACTTAAATTTTGAATAGACCGAAAGTTCAAGCCTCCGACTGATTGGGTCGGAAGCGATCGTGGTCTACCCGAAGTTCTTCCAGGTCACGGTCACCTTGGTGCCGATGGGAACGCGCTGATAAAGGTCGAGCACGTCCTCGTTGTACATTCGGATGCATCCCTTCGAAGCGGCGGTGCCGATGGTCCATGGCGCATCCGTACCGTGAATGCGGTACATGCTGGCGCCGAGGTAGAGGGCGCGCACGCCGAGCGGGTTCATCGGATGGCCGCCGGGCACCCAATTGGGCAGCCGAGGATTTTCGCGGCGCATCTCGGGCGTCGGAGTCCAGGCCGGATTGACCTGTTTGGAGGAGACGCTCGTCACCCCCTGCCAGCGGCTCTGGGCGCGGGGTACGGCGATGGGATAGCTGATCGCCTCGCCCTTCTTGTGCACCCAATACAACTTGCGGTCGCCGAACGAGACGATGATCTGGCGCGGGGACTGGCGCGGGTCGAAAGCAACTGTTTCCCGAGAGCCGCCGCCCCAGAGGAAAGAGAACAAATCCTGCGCAGCGGCGGGGCCGGTGGTTGCGGCCATGCCGATCAGGGCGAGTGTGGCGGAAAGCAGGGGGCGTCCGAAACGTGGGGCCATAGGCATCGCGTATCCTTGCTTCTTCGCGCGTGCGGATTCAACGGGGACGGACCTGAACGTCCGCTACAATTCTTGAGACAGTCTGATTTTGATAATTTGGTCGTCGGACGTCCGGAGGCAAGATGTGCCGCAGCACACACCGTCACGCGAGTGTGGGGGTGTTGCGCACGAGCATCAGATTCCGGCGTTTGACGGATGGATACGCAGGCTTGGACTCGCCGATCAGGTCGGCAAGCCCCTACCCTGATCACATGACGGGGACGAGAGTCGGCGCAAGACCTCAATTGTGCCATGGTCTGCCGGCGCTTTGTCCCGTCGGAATTGTGCTGGCCGCAGGCAGGCTCGGCCGGCCGAACTCCGGCTGGCCGAGCGGGCGGCGGCCGTGCCATAACCGCCGTGGGAACTGCGCAAGAGAGCGATGCCGATGGCTGGTCTCCAAGGTTTGGCGACGGGGCCTGTAGGGGCCTGGGTCAACGACGGGCTGAAGCCGCAGCTTCGCGTCGTCGGTGCCATGGTGCTGCGCGAAACCCGCACACGTTTCGGCAAGTCGCAGCTCGGCTATTTCTGGGCGATCGCCGAGCCGCTTGGCCAAGTGATCATTCTATCCTTGATCTTCGGCGCCCTGAGCCGGCATCCGCCGTTCGGGTCAGACATGATGCTGTTCTTCGCCACCGGGGTGTTGCCGTTCACACTCTTCAACGCGCTGGCGAAGACGCTCTCTGGTGCGCTCGATGCGAACAAGGGGCTGATGGCCATTCCGATCATCAAGCCGCTGGATGCCCTGCTCGCCAGGGCGGCGCTCGAAGTGGCGACGATACTCTTCGTCATGATCCTGATTTTCACCGGACTCGTCATGCTTCGCGACGTGCCGTTGCCCCACGACATGAGCTACATCGGACTGAGCTGCCTGGGTCTGGCCCTCAACGGTTTCGGTATCGGCTGTATCAATGCCATCGCTGCCAGCGCCTATCCCTCATGGCGCAGCGTCTACGACATCCTCTCGCGTCCGCTGCTGATCATCAGCGGCGTGTTCTACGTCCCCGAGTTCATGCCGCAGCACGTCCGCGAAATCCTGGCGTACCTTCCGACCCTGCAAGGCATCGAGATTTTCCGGCTCGGATACTACTTCGGCTATCGCAGCAGCGTCGCTGATCCCTATTACCTGCTCACCACCGGCGTCGTGCTGTGCCTGCTCGGCCTCGCGGTCGAGCGCATACGGAGGATACGCTCCGAATGATCGCCTTCGAGAACGTCACCAAGTCCTATCGCATCCGAGACTCGCGCAAATACGTGCTGCGCGATTTCTCGGCGGTGCTTCCGAAGCGGAATATCGGCATTCTGGGGCCGAACGGCGCCGGCAAGTCGACGCTGCTTCGGCTCATCGCAGGTTCCGTTACGGCGGATTCAGGTTCCATCCGTCGGCAGGGCCGTATTTCCTGGCCTCTTGGGTTCAGCGGCGCCTTCAACGGCACTTTGTCGGGCGCTGAAAACGTCAGGTTCATCGCCCGGATTTTCGGCGAGGATACGGAGCGCGTGTCGGCGTTCGTCGAAGAGTTTTCGGAACTCGGCTCGTTCTATATGATGCCGGTTGCGTCCTATTCGTCGGGCATGCGCGCGCGTTTCGCCTTCGGCGTCAGCATGGCCATCGCGTTCGACTGGTATCTCGTCGATGAAATCACGGCGGTTGGAGATCAGCGCTTCCGGCGCAAGTGTCTCGAGACGTTCCGCAACCGACTCACCCATTCGTCGATCATCATGGTCTCGCATTCCATGCGCACCATCCGCGATTATTGTCAGATAGGCGGCGTCCTGGAGAACGGCAGCCTTTCGCTGTTCGACAGCCTAGAGGAAGCCATCGAAAGGTATCGCCAGATCTCGGGCGAGGTCGCCGCGTAAGGCCGATGCGGCGGTAGCGCCGCGGTCCACAACCCACCGAGCAGGAACGGGTCAGAGGCATGCTAGACGACAGCAACGATGACATTCAGCAGCGCCGCGCCCGGCCGGACCGCCGGCGAAGGCGACAGATGCTGCGCGAGGCGGCGGCCAACAATGCGGCGACGCTGATGTCGCCTCTGTCGATGCCCCTTGCCGGTCCCAACCCCATCACACCGGCCGGACCGCCGACAGCCCGCGTCCGCCAGACCTTCGATGCTGGCGCAGTTCCAGTGGGCCGCTCGCGCGAACAGCGGCGCACCCTGCTCGGCTGGTCGGCCGCCATTTTCATCGCGCTGCCGACGCTGCTCGCCGCAATCTTCTACGGCCTGATCGCCTCCGATCAGTATGCCGTCGAAGTCAAGTTCGCGGTCCGCAGCAATTCGAGCTCGGGCTCGCCCACCGATGCGCTCGGCATCTTCTCCGGTTTGGGCTCGCCCGGTTCCACCACGACGGATTCCTACATCGTCATCGACTACATCCAAAGCCGCGAGATCGTCGACAAGCTCGAGTCCAAGGTCGGCTTGCGCCGCATCTACAGCCGCGAGCAGGCCGATTATTTCTCCAAGCTCGATCCGGCGGTGACGTCAGAGGAGGTCGTCGAGTACTGGCGCAAAATGGTTACCGCGCATTTCGACAACACGTCACAGATCGTGACGATCGAAGTGCGCGCGTTCACTGCTGAGGATGCCCAGGCCGTGGCCACCGCCATCCTCGAACTCAACGAGGCGCTGATCAACGATCTATCGACCCGCGCCCGCAGCGACGCGGTGAAGAGCGCGCAAGTCGATCTGAAGCGGGTCGAGGACCAGCTCAAAGCCAATCGAACGGCGCTTAGGGCATTTCGCGATACCAAGGACGAGTTCGATCCGGTCAAGCAGGTCGAAGCCCGCTACGTGGTGCTGGCCAAGCTGGAGCAGGATCTCAGCACCGCTCGGACAAAAATGTCGAGCCTCAGGGCCTTCATGGGCGATACCGCTCCGAGCGTGACGGTGTTGAAGGGAGAGATCGCGGCGCTCGAGAGGCAGGTGGAAGAGGAGCGCGCCAAGCTCGGCAGCAAGGGCAACGCTGCAGGTGAGCAGTCGCTCGGCGGTCTCGTCGCCAACTACGAGGAGCTGGTCGTCGATCGCGAGTTCTCGGAGAAGGCTTACGTCTCGGCGCTGTCGTCGCTGGAGCGGGCCCGTATCGAAGCCGACCGGCAGCAGCGATACGTGGCCGCGTTCGTGCGTCCGACGCTGCCGCAGGAGGCCCTTTATCCGCGCCGCATATCCGGGACACTGACGGTGCTCGCCATTACGGCGATGCTGTGGGCGCTCGGCGTGCTCATTGCCTATGCCGTCCGTGACCATGCGCTCTGAGGGTCGAGGCGCATCCGACGACGGACCAGCCGAAGCGATCGCCATCACCGGCGCAAGCCGTGGTCTCGGAGCAGCCCTTGCGCGAGCCTACGCCGGTGACGGCACCCATCTGGCGCTTGCTGCACGCAGCAACCGGGCTCTGCTGGATGTGGTCGGCGGAGATTGCGCACGGCGCGGCGCGTCGGTGTCGCTCGCGTGCTTCGACGTCGCGGACACGGCCGCTGCGAAAGCCTGGATTGACGGCATCGAGCGGCGGCATGCGCTCGGGACGCTGATCGTCAACGCCGGCATGTTTTCCGGAAATGGCGCCGACGGTCGTCTCGAGTCGCTGAGCGGAGCGCTCGAGCAGCTGCGCACCAACCTTGCCGGAGCCGTCACGGTGGTCGACGCGGCTTTGCCGGCCATGCGACGGCGGCGGCGCGGACGTATCGTTCTGGTGTCGTCACTGGCCGCGCTGCATCCCCTGGCCGATGCGCCTGCTTACAGCGCTTCGAAGGCCGGGCTTGCCGCCTACGGCGAGGCCATGCGCGAGTTGCTGGCGCCGGAGGGAGTTTCGGTCTCGATCGTCTTTCCGGGCAACATCAAGACGTCGCAGACTGACCGACATGTCGGTCAGCTTCCGTTGCTGATGTCGCCGGAGCGGGCGGCGGCGATCATCAAGAAGCGCGTCGAGCGCGGACAATCGCACATCGCGTTTCCGCGCCGGCTGCATGGGCTCATTCTGGCCGGTCGGCTGTTGCCGTGGCGCTGGCGCGCGATGACCGGTCGTTCGCTGCGGTTTCACGTCGCTGACGATCCGCGCTGAGACACTCGGTTGGCTGCAGAGGGTCGGCCCGAGGCTGTTGGGTCGCCGCCTCAGCCGAAATAAGCCGAGCGAACGCAGTGGCAATGGCGCAGGGAATTGCGCTGCGACTTCAGGTGTTCGACACTCAATCCGCCAGACGGCCGTAGGGTATGACGTTGCCTACGGTTCTCGTCCCAAGCTGAATGAGGCTCAGAACCTTGCCGATTTCGACCGAGCGGGCGTTGGCGACGTAGAGGACGTCCTTGTCCTGCAGCACCATGGCCTTGGCGTAGAAATACGCTGCCGGCTCGCGCATGTTGATGCGATAGACAACAGGGATCACGGAGCCATCCGGTCCGTGATGTCCGGGCGCGACGGCATCCACGACATGGCGCGGTTCATGACGGAATACGAAGAGCCCGGTCCCATCGGCCCGCTCGTCGATCAGGCCGCCCGCTGCCGCTACGCCTTCGAGCAGATTGACCTGCATCGAGCCGAAGGGATAGACGCCCGGCTTGGCGATCGCGCCGAACACCGAGTAGCGGCGCGGCTCGTGATTGAGATAGATCTGGTCGCCCGCCTGAATCCAGACGTTTTCATTTTCGCTCTCGACGACCGCCTGCAACAGCTGGCTGCCGCGCCGGTTTCCGCGGATGAAGGTGACATAGGTTTCGCTGGCCGGCGTCTTGGCGCCACCGGCATCGGCGACGAGATCGAGCAGGCGGTCGCCTTTGATGGAAAGAGGATAGCGGCCGGGCTTTGTCACGTCACCGTTGAGAATGACGGTGTTGCTCTCATTTTTTACGATGTTGACAATCGCCTGGGGCTGGATGGCACGGTCTGAGAGCCCTTTGATGATCAGGTCTTGAACTTGTCGAGGGGTCGCATCGACGACCGGAATCTCGCCGGCGTACGGAAGTGAGATCTTGCCCGAGCGGTCGACCACGATCGACGGGATGCTGACGCTCTTGCCGGCGGCGCTCGAGAACAGGCCACCTTCGCCCGCTTCCCAGATCTGGACCGCCAGAATGTCGCCAACGCCAATGCGCGATTTTGGCAGGCTGGCTTTTGTCGCCGAGAAGGAGCGCAGGCCGTCGGGGTGGAATCCGGACAGAACCCGAACGACGTCGTTATTCAGATCGACGACCACGTAGTGCTTGTCAGCGTCGCTGCGGCTTTCCGTGCCGACGGAAGTGGCGGATTCGATTTGTTCAGAGGTCGGGCCGGCGGCCGGAATCGAGGCGCATGCGGCCAGCATCACCGCCGCCGCAGACGGAAGGAAAAACCGCATGCATTTGAAATGGTACGCGGAAAAACGCATATGTTCCCTACCGTTATCAGCACAAAGTCAATTCTTGCTCAGAATCGACGCCTGCGCTGCCCCACCCCCTTGGATAGCAAAGCCGGAGCAACTGAACAATCGTTCCGCGACCGGCGGGCTACGGAACCAACAGGTCGTCTAGTAATTGTGACTATTCTGCCACGCGCGTCGTCGTGCCCGTTAGGGCCTCAGGTGGCGCGTTTTCTCAGGATAAATGAGAGAATTGCGTCTTGTTCGGATAATTCGACCTTGGACGGACATTCGGATCAGCCGACTTGGCTTGGCTGGTCATTTCTGCAAAGGATGAAAGTAGGCGGTCAGGGCGTGGCGGCGTTCGGCGGCATTTGATTTGGGGAATTACGGGGGTTAGCAGGTTTGCGCGACGCGGCAGATATTCATGTCGTGGGTCGCGCCTGTCGCTTGCCAGGCGCGTCGACGACACACGAGTTCTGGAAGAATCTGGCCGCCGGTCGCTGCAGCATCGGCTCGATCCCGAACGACCGCTTTCCGGTCGCCCGCTATTATGATCCCCGCCCCGGCACCCCGGGCAAGAGCTACAGCTTCGCCGCCGGGACAATTCCCGGCATCTGGAAGTTCGATGGAACCGTTTTCGGCATCGCGCCGCGCGAGGCCGTTCAGATGGATCCTCAGCAGCGGATGCTGTTGGAGTTGACCTGGGAAGCCATTGAAGACGCCGGTATTCCTGCGTCGCGCCTCGCCGGTCGGGCGATTGGCGTGTACGCTGGTGCCTCGGCCCTCGACTACGGCACCACGCGGATGTTCGACGTGGCGACGGCCGACGCCTATTTCATGATCGGCAACACCCTGTCGCTGGTCTCCAACCGCATCTCCCACGCCTTCGATTTCTGTGGTCCGAGCCTGACGATCGACACCGCCTGTTCCTCGTCTCTCGTTGCGCTGCATCATGCCGTGCAGGCGCTGCGCTCCGGCGAAATCGATACGGCGGTCGTATTGGGGGTCAGTCTGCTGGCCTCGCCATTCCCCTTCATCGGCTTCAGCCAAGCGCGGATGCTCTCGCCGGAGGGTCTGTGCCGGCCGTTCGATGCCGGCGGGCAGGGGTACGTCCGGGCCGAAGGCGGCGTGGTGCTGCTGCTGACCCGCTCGGACGCCGCCGACATGCCGGTGGCCCGCTCGCACGGTCGCATCGTCGCCACCGGGATCAATTCCGACGGCCGCACACATGGCGTGTCGCTGCCCTCGGCCGAGCAGCAGGCCGCTCTGCTCGATCAGGTCTATCGGGAAGCCGGCATCGAGCCCGAGCAGCTCGCCTTTGTGGAGGCGCATGGCACCGGCACGCGGGCCGGTGATCCGCTGGAAGCGAAGGCGCTCGGCGTCGCGCTCGGGCAGAAGCGTTCGAAGCCGCTGCCGATCGGCTCGGTCAAGTCCAACATCGGCCACCTGGAGCCGGCCTCGGGGCTGGCCGGTATGCTCAAGGCGATGCTGGCTCTGGAGCATGGACTGTTGCCGCGGTCGCTGCATTTCGAGACACCCAATCCCGATATTCCGTTTGCCAAGCTCAATCTGTCCGTCGCGGCCGGGGAGGTGCCTCTCGATCGCCAGGGCGCTCCGCGGCTGGCGGGCATCAACTCGTTCGGCTTCGGCGGAACCAACGCGCACGTGATCGTCGCCTCGGGCAAATCCGCGTCGTCGACCGCCTCCGCCGCACAACGCAGCCGGAAGCGCCCCGCCGAGGTCGGCGCAGAAGCCCCGATCCTGGTCGTTTCGGGAGCCGGCCGGCCAGCCGTTGCGGCCCTGGCCGGGGCGCACCTCGAACGTTGCGAGAATGGCGGACCGCCCGATCCGGCGCTGCTTGCGGCGGCCGTCGGGCATCAGCGTGAGCTGATGGCAGAGCGATCGGCGATCCTCGCCCGTTCCCCGTCAGAATTGCAGGAGCAACTGGCCGCCATCGCCGAGGGTCGGGAGCATCCGGGTGTCGTGTCCGGCCGTGCCGTCGGGGAGACGGCGGTGCCGGTATTCGTGTTCTCCGGCAATGGCTCGCAGTGGGCCGGCATGGGTCGCACGGCGCTCGCGTCCAGTCGTGCCTTTCGAACCGCGTTCCACGAAATCGACGCAGTGTTCATGCGTCGGGCCGACTGGTCGCTGGAAGAGGCGCTGGCGGATCCCGATCTCGGAGAGCGCCTGAAGAGCACGCTCGTCGCCCAGCCGCTGCTGCTGGCGGTGCAGGTCGCGACGGTCGCCGGACTGGCCGCCGCAGGCATCCAGCCCGGTCTCGTGGTCGGCCACAGCGTCGGAGAAGTTGCCGCCGCACACGTGGCCGGCGCTCTCACACTCGAAACCGCCGTCGATCTGATCATCGCCCGCTCGTCCTGCCAGGAGCCGGTGCGCAACCTCGGTTCGATGGCGACCCTTCGGCTCGGCGAGCAGGCGGCCCGCGAGGCCGTCGCCGAATCCGGCATACCGGGAATCGAGATCGCCGCCTGCAACAGTCGTGGGTCCGTCACGATCTCGGGACCGCGTGCCGCCATCGTCGATTTCTGTCGACTGGCCGAGGCGAATGGCATCGCGACACGCCAGCTCGATCTCGAATATCCATTCCATTGTGCCCTCGTCGACCCCGCCCGAGTCCCGCTGCTCGCTTCGCTCGCCGGGCTCGAGTGCCGGCCGACGCGGCTGCCCTTCGTATCGACCGTGACCGGCGACGTGCTCTCCGGCGACCGGCTCGTACCTGACTACTGGTGGCACAACGTTCGCAAGCCGGTCCGCTTCGACTCCGCCGTCGATGCAGCGATCAGACTCGGAGGCGGCGCGTTCATCGAAATCGGCCCCCGGCCGGTTCTGCAGACTTATCTGCGCGAATGTCTGGCCGATGCGGGCGGACCGCGTGTCACTCTGGCCAGTCTGTCGACGGCCGATGCAAAGGTCGGCGATCCCGTGCGGCGAACCGTTGCCGAGGCCGTAGTCAATGGCGTGCGGTTCGATCGCGACCGCGTTTTCGGGCCAGCTCCATCCAGCGTCGTCGCGCTCCCTGCCTATCCCTGGCAACACGTCGAATATCGTGCTGCGTCGACCGGAGAGGCCTTCGGCGGTTTCGGGTCTCGCCCCGTGCATCCCTTGCTCGGCTGGCCGAGTGTGGACGGAGACTGCTGCTGGCGGGCGCACATCGATCCCGAGCTGATGCCCTGGCTGTACGATCATCGCGTCGACGGCCACGTCATCTATCCGGGAACCGCTTTTCTCGAGACGGCTGTCGCCGCTGCGCAGGCCTGGCTCGGCAGCAGCGATATCGTCGTGCGGGACATGGATATCCTGCACCCGATGATTTTCCGCGATGGTGCGACGCGCGAGGTCAAGGTGCAGATCTCGCCAGCGACCGGCGCCATCGAGCTGTCGAGCCGCCCTCGGCTCGGCGACCACGATTTCGAAGTCCATGCCGTGTGCCGAGCCGAGAAGGCGCCGCGTCCCGAGGCCCAGCCGCTAGCGTCTTATGCGCTCGACTCCTGCGGGGCAACGGCCAGTCAAGCCGCGATCGCCAGCGATGCCGTCTATGCGGCGGCGCTCCGGCACGGCAACGACTATGGACCCGAGTTCCGCCGCGTGACGCAGGTCGTCTACGCCGCCGGCGTGTCGCGCCGAATGCGGGTTGATCTCGATACCGGATCGGCTTCGAACGCAGCCGGTCCGTTCTCCATAGATCCGCGCGACCTCGATGCCGCGTTTCACGGACTTTTCTCCCGCCCCGGCGCCTTGCCGGCCGACGGCACGGCGCCGCTCCCGCTGGTGCCCGTGCGTTGCGGAGAGTACGTCGTCCATGCTCCGGGTCGCGCTGTCGCAACCGCACTCATCGATCTGCGCCGCGACAGTCGCCACGCTCTTCATATCGACATCCGAGTCTTCGACGTGGCCGGTCAATGCCTCGCGACACTGTCCGATGTTCGCATCACCGCCGCCGCTCTGTCGCCGCGCGCCTCGCTCGGCGATGTCACCTATCACGAGGTCCTGGTTCCAGCGTTCGGCTCCGTGCCGCCAGCTGCTGCCGATCGTTCTCCCTGGAGCCCGTCGGCCGTCGCCGAGGCTGCACGCACGCTTCTGCACGCCGACCGGCACCCGGCAACCGAGCCGCGGCTGCTGCTGGAGGCCGCCGCCCAACGTCTGGCCTTCGACGAGTTTGCGGTTGAGTGTGATGGCGGGCGCAGCCTGGACTTGCGCGGCGACACTGGGGACGCGCGACGCGAAGTGCTTCTCCAGGCTCTCGAGTCGACCGGGCTCGCAACGGCAACAGCCTCGGGCTGGACACTGGCATCGGAATGTCGTCTGCCCCCCGCCGCAGACCTGATCCGCACGGTGCTGGCAGAGCATCCGGACTGGGTCGCCGATTGTCTGCTGCTCCTGGCTTCGGCCCACGGCCGCACCGCGTCCACAGCGACGCTCGATCATTTCCGCCAGTCGTCTCCCCGCCGTCTGCCGTCCGCCGAAGCGATCACGGTCCTCGCCGGCCAAGTTGCAACGGATCTCGCGGCGACACGACCGCTCAGGGCCGCGATCATCGGCGCCGACGTCGCGCTCGTCCGCGTTCTCTCCCGCGCAACCTCGGGCAGCCACGGCCGGCTCGTCGTTTTCGAAGATGACAAACGCGCCGCCGAGCAGGTCCGCATCGAGACCAGCGGCCAACCATCGATCGATGTGATCGAGTTCCCGGCCGGCGACGCAGTATCGCCGCTCGGACCCTTCGATCTGGTGGTGTCCAAGTTCGGTCTTGCCGAGTTCGGCACGCTGGAGCGCTATGCGGCGCTCGGCCGGTGCCTGTCGAGCGACGGCATACTGCTGGCGCTCGAGACGGCGCCAGACGCTTTCCAGGACGTCGTGTTCGGGCGGGACGAGACGTGGTTTCCGTCGCAGCGCCGCGCAGCCGCGCGTCAGCGACGACCGAGGGGGCCGGAAGAGTGGATCGATGTGCTCGGCGCTGCCGGCCTTTCGGACGCGGCCGCGGTCGCGCTCGATGACACGACCCATATCGTGGTTGCCGGCCCACCTCCGAGCAACGTCGCCGGGCCAGCGGTCGTCGCCTCTGCGAACGCGCCGTCCCAATCCCCGTCGCACGCCGTCGTTATCGAGATTGCGGCGCTCCGCGGCGCGGTTGATGCGCCGGTCGTCGCCCAGTTGACTGCAGCCTTGCAGAAATTGGGTCGCAGCGACGCCAGATCGTCCGTTGCGTCGCCTGCCGTGGTGTCCGGTCGCGGGACGAACGGAAAATCGGGCCTGAATGGTCACCATTCCAGCCATGGGAATCACAACGGCGTTCGGAATGGCAACGGCTCCGGCGAGCCCCACGCCGCGAACGGGCATGCGATGGCCGGTTCAGGGGCTGCAAAACCGGTCGAGATCGTCATGTTCTGCGGTCCGATCGCCGGTGCAGCGGCTAGCGGCATCGAGTTGACGTCGGTCTTCGTCGACAGCCTGGCTGAACGCATCCATGCGATTGCAGCTTCGCTGACGCGTGACGCAAGCCTGGCCTCGCGATTGTGGGTCGTGGCGGCCGAGGATGGTGATCCGACTGCGCTGGCCGCCACGCGCGCCGTCATCCGCACCGCAGCCAACGAATATCCCGAGACCGATATCCGCTTCGTCGAATTCGTCGGCAATGGCTCGGACGCCGGAGCCATCGACCGCCTCGCTCTGATCATCGACGAGGCAGGCCCCGATCGCGATCTCGTCGTCGGCCCCACGTCGGTAGCGGCCCGGCGGATGCGGCAGGGGTTGGCGCCGATGCCGCGCAGAGCCGGCCATGACTCCGATGCAAAGGGCCACAAGGCCGTCCTGCTGCACGGCCGGCGACGGTCGCTGCAGTCTCTGCACTGGCAGCGACATCCGCAGCCGCAGCCGGCCCCCGGCGAGGTGTCGATCGAGGTCGCCGCGACGGGGCTGAATTTCCGTGATGTCATGTGGGCGCTGGGCCTGCTGCCCGAGGAAGCGCTGGAGGACGGCTTCTCCGGTCCGACCATCGGGTTCGAATGCAGCGGCCGGGTTGCGGCGGTCGGTGAAGGAGTGACCGATCTGGCGCCCGGCGATCCGGTGATCGCCATGGCGGGCCAGGCATTCGCTTCGCACGTGACGACCAGCCGGCGGGCCGTGACGCGCTTGCCGCAATCGATCGATCTGGAAGCAGCGGCGACCATTCCGGTCGCGTATCTCACGGCCCACTACGCCCTCGACCGGCTCGCACGCCTCGCCGAAAGCGAATGGGTGCTGATCCATGGCGGAGCCGGCGGCGTGGGGTTGGCGGCCATCGAGATCGCGCGGGCCAAGGGCGCGCGGATCATCGCGACGGCGGGCAGTGACGAGAAGCGGGACCTGCTGCGCCTGCTCGGCGTCCAGCACGTGCTGTCGTCGCGCTCGCTGGAGTTCGCCGTTGAGGTGCAGCGCCTGACGGGCGGCGTGGACGTGGTGCTCAATTCGCTGTCGGGCGAGGCCATGGAAGCGAGCTTCGGCCTGCTGAAGCCGTTCGGTCGCTTCCTCGAACTCGGCAAGCGCGATTTCTACGCCAATTCGAGGCTCGGACTGCGGCCGTTCCGGCGCAACGTCTCGTATTTCGGCATCGACGCCGATCAGCTTCTTGCTCAGCAGCCGGAGCTGGCCAAGGCGCTGATGGACGAGCTGATGGCAAAGTTCGCCGACGGCAGCTATCGCCCTCTGCCCCATCGCCGGTTCCGCCACGACGACATCGAGGACGCCTTCCGGCTGATGCAGCAGTCCGGGCATGTCGGCAAGATCATCGTCACGCCGCCGCCGGTCTCGGCCGTCGGCGAGGGACCGGGCGCCGAGGGCTTCAGGGCGGCACCCGATGGCGCGCACATCGTCGTCGGCGGGCTCGGCGGATTTGGACTGAGGACGGCGGTCTGGCTGGCCGATCAAGGCGCGCGCCATCTGGTGCTCATGGGTCGCAGCGGGCGCGTCGTGGATGCGGACACAGGGATCGTATCGTCGCTGCGCGGTCGCGGCGTCGGAGTCGAGATCGTTGCCGCCGACGTGACCGATCGGGTTGCGCTCTCCACCGCACTCGATGCCGTCCGTGCGATCAGACCCATTCGCGGCATCGTGCAGGCAGCGGCCGTGCTCGAGGACGCGATCATCGCCAAGCTCGACCGAGCCGCGCTCGGCCGGGTGCTCGCGCCCAAGGTTACCGGTGCCGAACTGCTCGACGAGCTGACGAGCGGCGACCCGCTGGATTATTTCCTTCTCTATTCGTCGGTAACGACCGCGATCGGCAACCCGGGACAGGCCGCCTATGTCGCGGCCAACGGCTATCTGGAGGGTGTGGCCGAGCGACGTCGCGCTTCCGGGCGGCCGGCGCTGGCTGTGCGCTGGGGGGCCATTGCGGACGCCGGCATGCTGGCGCGGGATACGCGGACCGCCGACACCATCGCCCGCCGGGCAGGGGCGACCGGTCTCACGGCGCGTCATGCCCTCGACCTGCTGTCCGAGGTTCTGGCGCGGCCCGAAGCGGGTGACACCGCTGTCGTCACCATTGCGCCGATGAGCTGGGGCGACGCCCGCTCGCGGCTGGCTCTGCTGCGCACTCCGCTTTTTGCCGATTTGGCGACCGCGATGGCCGACCCGGCCGGGGTTGCCGAGCGGATCGATCTGGCGGCTGCGATTGCCGGGCTCGACGATGGGGCCGCTGCTGACGCCATTGCCGGTCATCTGACGAACGAGTTGGCGGCGATCCTGCGGATGCCCGCGGCGGACGTCGATCGGCAGCGTCCGCTGGTCGATCTGGGGCTCGATTCGCTGATGGCAGTGGAACTGCGGCTCGCCGCAAGCCGCAAGCTCGGCATAGAAATTCCGCTGTCGGCGCTCGCCGACGGGCTGTCCATCGCGTCGATCGCGGCCAAGGTCGTCGGCAGCTTCCGCACCGAGGCGCGCGCGCCGGAGTGCTTGTCGCTGGAGAAGGATCTCGCCAAAATTCATCTGGCCGAGACCCTCGACACCGAGCAGATTGAAATCCTCAAGCGTAAGTTCGAGCACCGGGACTCGGCCGGAGAGCAGGTTATCTGATGGCGAACGGCAAGGATTCGGGACTCATCGGCGGGACCATGAAAGACGCGGTTCTGTCGCTCATGTCGCGTCCGGCCGGCGAGGTGCGCAGCCGGTTGTCGCTGCGGGCCAAAGCGGAGCCGCAGTGGACCGCGCGTGAATTCACGAGCCTCGACACTTATCAGTCGGTCCAGAAACAGCGCGCGGCCGTCGAAGTGCTCGGCCTCAAGGACCCGTTCTTCCGCCAGCATGACGAGCGGGCCGGCGCCACCTCGCGCATCGCGGGGCGGCAGGTGATCAATTTCGGCTCCTACGATTACATCGGCCTCAATCACGATCCGCGGGTCTCCGCGGCGGCCAAGTCGGCCATCGATACGTTCGGCATCTCGGCCTCCGCCAGCCGTCCGACGGCCGGCGAGCGCGGGGTGCATCGGGCCCTCGAGCAACGCCTCGCCGGTATCTATGGCGTCGAGGATGCGGTGGTCTTCGTCAGTGGCCACGCCACCAACGTGTCCTCGATCGCGACGCTGGTCGGCGAGCGCGATCTCGTCATCATGGATGCCCTGGTGCACAACAGCGCCACGGTCGGCGCGCAACTGTCGGGAGCCGCGCGGCGAAGTTTCGCGCACAACGATCTTGATTCCCTGGAGCGGCAGCTCGCCGAGACGCGCGGCCAGTTCGAGAACGTTTTGATCGTAGTCGAAGGCCTCTACTCGATGGACGGCGATATGCCGGACCTCCCCCGCCTCGTCGCGATCAAGAAGCGGTACGGCGCCTGGCTGATGGTCGATGAGGCCCATGCACTCGGCGTGCTCGGCGCCCGTGGTCACGGTATTGCCGAGGAGCAAGGTGTCGATTCCCGTGAGATCGACATCTGGATGGGCACGCTCAGCAAGTCGTGCGCCGCATGTGGCGGTTATATCGCCGGCTCTGCCGCGCTCGTCGAAATCATGAAATGCCATGCACCGAGCTTCGTCTACTCCGTGGCGATGCCGCCCGCCGTCGCCGCCGGTGCGCTGGCCGCCCTGGATATCCTGGTCGCTGAGCCGGATCGCGTGAGGCGGCTCCGTGAAAATGGCCACTATTTCCTCAACGCTGCGAGATCGCTGGGACTCGATACCGGGCCGGCGCAAGGCTTTGCCGTCGTCCCGATCATGGTCGGGGATTCGCTCAAGGCGGTGAAGCTGGTCGAGCGCCTGCTGGAGCGCGGCGTCAATGTGGTTCCGATCATCTATCCGGCTGTTCCGATGCAGTCGGCCCGCCTGCGCTTCTTCATCACCAGCGAGCACACGGCCGAGCAGCTCGACTTTGCCGCCCAGGTGACGCGCGAGGAAATCGACCGGCTGAGCTCGGAAAAGTTCGGTCTCTCGGCCGTCGTGTCGGGCATGATCGGCGACCGTGAGCGCACGACATGATTTGATGTGCCGACTTGCCGGCAGCGGGCGTCTGGTATGGATTGATCGCGCTCCCCATATCCAATCGTGGGCGTCAGCGCCAACGAACGGGATCCAGCATGGCTCTCAGTGAACCAGACTTTTTGGCTATTCGCTTCGGCCACGGTCTTTCACCGAGACTGCCGCCGCCTGCGTCTCGCGATGCGCTGCTCAAATCGCTCGAAGGGGCGACCGCCGTTCCTCCGGCGTTGAGCGCACAGCAGTCCCAGGAGCGAATAGTCCGTTTCGCACGCTCGACGCGGGAGATGGCGAGCAGTCGCGAGGCGATGCGCGAAAAGCCCGAGGACGAGGCTAGCCGCGCAGCAATGGCCAAACAGTTCACTGGTCGACAGCAGGAGATGAAAGCCCTGCGGCTGCAGGATTCGAACGAAAAGATCATCGCCGCCATCTACAGTCCTACGCCATTCTTCGAGCGGCTCGTCGATTTTTGGTTCAATCATTTCACGGTCAGCGCACGCAACGCGCGCACGCAGGTGCTGGTCGGCCCTTTCGAGGTGGAGGCGATCCGGCCGCACGTGCTCGGCCGGTTCGAGGACATGCTGCTGACAGTGGTCCGCCATCCAGCGATGATCGTTTATCTCGACCAGTCGAACTCGCTCGGGCCCAATTCGATCCGCGGCAGGGCGACGGGCAAGGGGCTCAACGAAAATCTGGCGCGGGAAATCCTCGAACTGCACACGCTCGGTGTCGACGGCGGTTACTCGCAGGCCGACGTAACCGAATTTGCCAGGGTGCTGACCGGGTGGACGGTCGACAACTCCGAGGGAACATTCCGCTTTCTACCGCAGCGAGCCGAGCCGGGCACCAAGACGCTGCTCGGCCGCTCTTTCGGCGGGCCGAACGGCCGGTTCGAGGATGGCATATCGGCATTGAAGATGCTGGCGGCCCATCCCAGAACTGGACGGCATGTCGCCCGCAAGCTCTGCAGGCACTTCCTGTCCGACGCCCCGACGGCTGGCGAGGTCGATGCCGTGGCCGAGGTGTTCCGCAGCTCGGGCGGCGATCTGCTTTCGGTCTACCGGCGCCTGCTGGAACTCGTCGATCTCCGGCGCCACCCTATGACTCTCGTCAAGCGGCCTTACGACTTCGTGGTGTCGGCCCTGCGGTTGACGGGGCTCACCGCAAACGAACTCCTGCCAAAGACCGCGATCAAGAAGGGGCGTCGTGCCCAACCGCCGGCCTTTAGATTCCTCGCCTTGATGAAGCAGCCGCTGTGGAGCGCGCCGGGACCGGACGGCTGGTCGGAAGATGCGGCCACCTGGATCGACCCAGTCGGCCTCGCCAGGCGGTTCCAGTTCATCTCGCGATTGCTTCCGCAGTTCGCGGGCATCACTCCGGCCGAGCTGATGCGCCGTGCGCTCGGCTCTGCCGTCAGCGAGACGACGGAAAAGACCGTGCTCAATGCCAGCTCGCGGGAGGAAGCCCTGTCCCTGGTGCTGGCCAGTCCCGAGTTTCAGCGGAGGTGATCGATGCTGACGCGACGTGAGCTGTTCTTAGGCGCGGGCGCGCTGCTGACGGTGCCGGGGCTGCCGGCCCTGTCGCTGGCCGCTGCTCCGACGGACAGTCGCTTGGTCGTTCTCATTCTTCGTGGCGGCATGGACGGGCTCGACGTGGTGCAGCCCTATTCCGATCCCGCCTTCGCCGCTCTGCGCCCCAAGCTGGCCCGCACGCCAGCGACAGGTCTCGCCGATCTCGACGGCTATTTCGGATTGCATCCCGGTGCCGTGGCACTGGAGCCCCTTTTCCGTGCGAAAGAGCTAGGCTTCGTGCATGCCGTCTCACTGCCCTTTGCCAACCGCAGCCATTTCGAAGCCCAGGATCTGCTGGAGTTCGGGCAGCAGGCGAAGGCGTCCGTCACGTCCGGATGGCTCAACCGCTTCGTCGGTCTCCTGTCGGCCGGTCAGAGCTACAGCATCGACATCGGCGGCAACGCGATTCTGGCCAAGGGGCCGAGCAAGATTACCGAGTGGGCCGCCAACACCGACCTCGTGCTCTCGGCGACCAGCGAGTTCTTCCTGCGCCGGATTTACGCCAAGGACGCACTCTTCCTCGCCGCTCTCGACGGCGCGATCGCGGCAGAATTGCAGGACGACGACGCGACAACCCGAAATCAGAGCGAGTTCGACCTCGCGGTCGCCACCGCCGTCAACATGCTGAATGGCGAGGCCCGCGTCGCGTCCCTGACCATGCGGGGGTGGGACACCCATCTCTCGCAGGGCAACATCGAGAAAGAAGGGCAGGGGGCGCACCGAATGCAGCAGCAGCTGCAGCAACTGGCACAGGCACTTCTGACGTTCAAAACGTCACTCGGTCCGCATTGGGAGCGCACGGTAATCGTCGGCGTCAGCGAGTTCGGCCGCACCGCCCGCCAGAACGGCACGCTGGGAACCGACCACGGCACCGGCGGTCTGATGATCGTGGCCGGTGGCGCAATTCGCAACGGCGCCGGTGGCCGCGTGCAGATGAAGCGCTGGCCGGGTGTTGCCGACGACCAGTTGTTCGAGGGTCGCGATCTTATGCCTACGGATGATGTGCGCCGCTATTTGGCTTGGCTTCTGTCCGACCACTTCGCCCAATCACCCGCCGACATAGCGCGTCTCGTATTCCCGGGCGTCGAGATGGGTGAGCGCGCCAAGCTGCTGTGAGGCGCGCGGGGTTGGCTGGGCGACAGCGCGCGGTCGATAAGTATTGCAGGCGCGCGTGAGTGGCAGACCGTAGTCCGCACTCCAGCTACCCCCGCGCGATGATCCACGCCTCGCCTCGGGCGCCATTGCCGCCCGAGGCGGTAGATGAGCCGTTTGCGTGACCCGAAGAACCGCCACCGCCTCCGCCCGGCGTTCCGCCGGCCCCGCCGCCGCCGCCGCTCCCGCGCCCTCCTCCTCCTCCGCCACCGGTTCCCCGCGACCATGCCCTGTCAGTACCAGCCCCGCCTGGCGTGCCGTTGGTTGTCGCGCCCGCGCCGCCCGCCGCCTGTCGCGACGCGCCGCCGGCGCGATAGCCGGCCCCTCCGCTTGCTCCGAAGCCGAGCGCATTTCCGGCGGTTACGCCCGAGCCCGCGCCGCCGCCGCCCGGGGACAATGCAATGCCCGATGCGACCGGCGCCGCCGGTGTAGCGCCAATGGCCGCGCCACCCGGATTGGCGGCTCCTTGAGTTCCGATGACGCTTGCCGCTGCCGCACCGTCCACGGCTGTTCCTCCAGCCCCGCCGGTGCCGCCGTGTGCTTCGAGCCATGTCGTCGAACCGTCGCGGAATGTCGTCGTCCCGCCGGGCGCTGCGGCGTTGCCGTCGGTGTTGTCGGTCGTAACTCCCGCCCCGCCGGCCCCGCCCGCGCCGATGTCGACCGACATCGTCGTTGGCAGTTCGGACGCCAGAAAGGTTTCCCGGCACAGTCCGCCGGCAGCGCCTCCTCCACCGCCGATGCGGGTGGTGCTACCCGCCCCCCGGCGTCCGCCGCCCCCGCCGCCGCCGCCGCCGACCCGCACCCCCTCCACCCACTTCGCCCAGGCGGGTTTGCTCCAGATGCCGGACGCGGTGAAGGTGTCGGCCTGGACCTGTTCCACGCCCTTGGAGAACGTCGCCTGACCGGTGGCGCGGGCGACCGTGAAGACATCCGCAAATGAAGCTCCGTCGGCGCTGACTTTGAGGCTCACGTCGTCGCTGCCGTTCAGTCCCCATTCCGCCCGACCTGAAAAGCCGGTTTGAAAGAGCAGGCTGACGGTGTCGTTGGCGGCATTCTTGTTCAGCTTGAGCTGATGCCCCGCGCCGCCGTGATTGAAGAGCGATGCGGCGCTGGCAACGGCCAGGCGGTTGGTGGAATCCGCCGTGGCATTGACGCCAAGCGTCGTAAAGCTGCCGGCTCCGCCAGTGCTGATCCGTGTCCATGCCGTGCCGGTCCACGCCATGGCGATGTCCTCATCGGCGACCCAGGTGATCCAGCCTTCCCGCGGCGCATAGAACACCCATTCGCCATCCTGGAAGCTGGCCACCTTGTTGGCCTGGCCGGTCCAGGCGCCGGTCGGCGCGGCCGCCACGATGTAGCGCGCGCCTTCTGCAGGCGAGGCGGGCGGTGTGGCGAGACTGCGGTCGAGGACACTGAGCTGTACCACCGTGTCGAGCGACCGCAGCGCCTCGTTGTGCGTGACGTGCTTCTGGGCCTGCGCCCCGAGAATGAATGGCAGGCTGAGATGGGGCGTTTCGTTCATGCGCGGAGATCCTGGCGCCGGAAGTGGCTGGCGGCAGGATAGTTCGTGGCACCGAGACGGGGATAAGCGGATCGCTCTGCGAGGCCAGTCAGCCGGCAATGCCGCGCTGGAGCAGTTCTTCTACCAGCCGTTCCATCAGCACATCCGGCGGGTGCTCGGTGGTGCGCAGATGCAGCTCTGCGTGCTCAGGCGGCTCGTAGTCGGAATCGAGGCCGGTGAAATTCTTGATCAGGCCCTGGCGCGCCTTGCGATAGAGTCCCTTCGGATCGCGCTGCTCGCAGACTTCGAGCGGCGTATCGACGTAGACCTCCAGGAACTCTCCGGAGCCGAACAGCTCGCGCGCCATGCGCCGCTCGGAGCGGAACGGCGAAATAAACGACACGAGGACGATCAGACCGGCATCCGTCATCAGCTTGGCGACCTCGGCGACGCGGCGGATGTTCTCCACCCGATCCGCATCCGAGAAGCCGAGGTCGCGATTGAGACCGTGGCGCACGTTGTCGCCGTCCAGGATGTAGGTGTGGCGCCCGTCGGCGTGCAGCCGCTTTTCGAGAAGGTTCGAGATGGTCGACGTGCCGGAGCCGGAAAGTCCGGTGAACCACAAGCAGCAGGCCTTCTGGCTCTTGAGTGTGGCGCGGGCCTTGCGGTCCACCGAAAGGGCCTGCCAGTGGACGTTGGTGGCGCGCCGAAGTCCGAACCGGATCAGGCCGGCAGCTACTGTGGCGTTCGAGATCTTGTCGATCAGCAGGAAGCTGCCGGTCGCGCGGTTGGCCGTGTAGGCATCGAAAACCAGCGGCTTCGAGAACGACAGATTGCACATTCCGATGTCGTTCAGCTCGAGCTGGCGGGCGGCTACCTGATCCAGATTGTCGATGTTGATCTTGTGCTTGAGTTGGCTGATCGAAGCGGTTGCGATCTGCGTGCCGCACTTGATGAAGTACGGCCGGCCCGGCAGCATCGGCTCATCACCCATCCAAACAAGGTGGGCGGCGACCTGATCGGCCACCTCGGGGCGCAGATCGGGGGCCGCGAAAACGTCCCCGCGGCTCACGTCCATTTCCTCGGCGAGGACCACAGTGACAGCATCGCCGGCTGACGCCGCTTCGATATCGCCGTCATAGGTCACGATGCGATCGATGGTCGTCGTGCGGCCGGAGGGTAGCACCGTCACGTGATCGCCGCGCGCGATCCGCCCGCTGGCCAGCGTGCCGGCATAGCCGCGGAAATCGGCGTTCGGCCGGCTGACCAATTGCACGGGAAGTCGCAGCGGTTTCGAGGCGCAATCGTTTTCGATCTCGACCTGCTCGAGATGCGGCATCAGCGGCCGGCCCTTGTACCAGGGCATGTTGGGGCTGAGCTGAAGGATGTTGTCGCCCTCGCGCGCTGAGAGCGGAATGGCGGTAACGGCGGCTATTCCGAGATCGCGCGCGAAATGCATGTAGTCGGCGACGATTTCCGTGAAGCGCGCTTCGGAATAGTCGACCAGATCCATCTTGTTGACGGCGAGCACGATGTGCCGGATGCCGAGCAGATTGACGATGAAGGAATGGCGTCGGGTCTGGGTCAGCACGCCGCGACGCGCGTCGATCAGGATGATGGCGAGGTCGGCTCCGCTGGCGCCGGTCGCCATGTTGCGCGTGTATTGGACGTGACCCGGCGTATCCGCGACGATGAACTTGCGGCTCGCCGTCGCGAAATAGCGATAGGCGACATCGATGGTGATGCCCTGCTCGCGCTCGGCCTGCAGTCCGTCGACCAGCAGGGCGTAGTCGATGTTGCCGGCATTGGTGCCGAACTTGCGGCTGTCGCTCTGCAATGCGGTCAGATGATCGTCGTGCACGAGCTGGCTGTCGTAGAGCAGGCGGCCGATCAGCGTGCTCTTGCCGTCGTCGACGCTGCCGCAGGTGAGAAAGCGCAGCAGGCTGCGGCTCGGCGTTCCCCCGTCAGCGGATTCGGCCGCCATCGTGATCGACGCCGCGTCGTCGCGTTGAACGCCTTCCGTCATCAGAAGTAGCCTTCCTGCTTCTTCTTCTCCATGGCGCCGGCTTCATCCTTGTCGATGAGGCGACCCTGCCGCTCGGACGAGCGGGAGGCGACGATCTCGTCGACGATTGCAGCCACCGACTTGGCATTCGAGGTGATGGCACTGGTGAGCGGGTAGCAGCCGAGTGTGCGGAAACGGACCTGACGCATATGCGGCATCTCGCCGAGGGCCAGCGGCAGACGGTCGTCGTCGACCATGATCAGCATTCCGTCTCGTTCGACCACCGGTCGCTCCGCCGCGAAGTAGAGCGGCACGATGTCGATGTTTTCGGCCTGGATGTAGAGCCAAACGTCCAGTTCGGTCCAGTTCGAGAGCGGGAACACGCGCATGCTCTCACCCGGGTTCAGCCGGCCGTTGAAAAGTTTCCACAGCTCCGGGCGCTGGTTCTTGGGATCCCAGCGATGTTGCGCCGAGCGGAATGAAAAGATGCGCTCCTTGGCGCGCGATTTTTCCTCGTCGCGCCGCGCCCCGCCTATTGCAGCATCGAAGGCGTGCTTGTCGAGGGCTTGGCGCAGCGCCTGGGTTTTCATCACGTCGGTGTGCACGGCGCTGCCGTGCGACACCGGCGAGATGCCCTTGGCGACACCGTCTTCATTGATGTGCACCATCAGTTCGAGGCCGAGCCTGCGAATGGTGGCGTCGCGGAAGGCGATCATTTCACGGAACTTCCACGTCGTGTCGACGTGCAGCAGCGTGAAGGGCGGGAGCGCCGGATAGAACGCTTTCATGGCGAGGTGCAGAAGGACGGAGGAGTCCTTGCCGATAGAGTAGAGCAGCACCGGCTTCTTGAACTCGGCCGCCACCTCGCGCAGGACAAAGATGCTCTCCGCCTCGAGTTCGCGGAGATGAGCTGAAAGTGTGGTCATGTGCCCCGGAGTAACCGCCGCGCGGAGGCGCGCTTAAATTCATTTCTCATCCGAGGGTGTCCGATCTACCGCAGCGCGTCAAGCAGGTCGTACACGACAGAATCCTGCGGAAAAAGCTGCTTATTCAGCCTCCTCAGCCATTCGGAAACGGTCTTAGATCCCCAGACGATCGCACCAGAACGCGCGCACACGGGCCGGATCGCCGAGTTTCGCCGCCAGCATGGCACCGTGCTCTGCAATGCTGCGCATGGTTCCCGGCGCGCGCTCCAGCCGATCGATCTCGCGGCTCCAGAGCGCCGCATCGTCGTCGAGCAGAATTCCCGTCTCACCGTGCATCACCGGGCCGCGGAAGGGAGGCCGGTCGCTGAACAGTCCGCAGGCACCTATCGCTGCCGCATCGAGCAGCTTTGTGATGGACCGGCCGCGGTTGAACGGTGTGTCGGGCAGCGGCGCCAGGAGAATGTGAAAACGCTCGTGCGTCAGGAACGCGCGGAATTTCGGCCAGTCGAGCGCCGGTCGATTGTCGAGACCGGGGAGTTGGCCGAGTTCCTCCGGCAGGTGGCGGCCGAAGAACATCGTGCAGCGTCGGTTGTTTCCCGCTTTCAGCGTCGTCCGCAGGATCGCCGTCAGGAACTCCATGCCGGCGCCGTGGCTGCGGGTGCCGAGGAACGCGATCTTCAATGGGGTGTGTGCTCTGATGGGACGGTCGAAATGATCGAGGTCGGCACTGCAGGCCAGCGTGCAGGGGGCCAGCATCACCGTCGGCCGGCCGGGGAAGAGTGCCAGGATGGCGTCGCTCGGCGCGACGACGACGGGATCGAGGGCCAGGATGCGCGGCAGTTGTCCGCCGACGAAGCGCGCGAGCCTCAGCCGGTAGTCCTCGGGCAATTCGAGGCACTTCGCCGCGATCGGCAGTACGTCGTCGATGACATAGAAGACTTCGCGCCAGCGGCGGCGTTCGATCGCCGCAAGTTCCGCGTCGGTCGCATAGCGGATGACGACCAGCCGATCCTGGCACGCAAAAGTATGCGGTCCGAGCTGCACGATCGGACGGTGGCCGGCTCCCGTTTCGTCGACGAGATCGCCGAGCGCGCCGAGAAAATAGTAGTCCGCGGTCGGGATGGGTCCCGAGCGGCGGCGACCGAGCAGCGTGCCGAGCCAGCGCCTCATTGGGATCGTACCGTCACAGCAGCGAAAAATCCTCTTCCGTGCGCGTGAGATTGGGATTGTAGAACGGATCGTCGGAGATGATGTCCGGCCACTTGTTTCTGAACGCGGCAACCTCGCGCAAAAAGGCCGACGAGCGATGTCGGGACACGTCCCTGGCCCGCGACGCGCTCTCCCGGTGCCACAGCACGGCTTCGGGACAGTAGCAGTTGTTCCAGCCCCTGGCCTGGAACTCGAGGCAGAGATCGGCGTCGTTGAGCGCCACTGCGAAGGTCATGGCATCGAAGCCGCCCACTTCGGCGAACTTTCGCCTCTCGACCACCAGGCACGCTGCCGTCACCGCCGAGACGTATTGCTCCCGCTGGAGGCGGTGCATGTAGCCGCGGTGATCAGCCGGAAAGAAGCGGTGCATGTGTCCGGCGATGCCTTTGATTCCGATCACGATACCGGCGTGCTGCACCGAGCCGGACGGATAGAGCAGCTTCGCACCGACGGCGCCGATATGGGGCCTTGCGGCCAGCGCCGCCATCTGGCGCAGCCATCCGGGCTCGATGACTTCTACGTCGTTGTTTACGAACGCCAGAATGCTGCCCGTTGCCGCCTCGACGGCTCGATTGTTGATGTCGGCGAAATTGAAAGGGCCGGCGATAGAGAGGACGCGAATGCGCGCGTCGCCCTTCAGGCTGTTGAAAAACCCAAGGGTCGAGCGGTTGCGGCTGCCGTTGTCGGCGATCAGAATTTCCAGGTCGGGATAGTCGGTGCGCTGGCGAAGGCTTTCGATGCACGGCCTGAGCAGGTCGAGCCTGTCGCGGGTGGGTACGATGACACTCACACGCGGGAAAGGCTGAGGCAGCTCTCGCACGAAGCGCATGTGCCCCGCCCGATCGAACGACACTGCCGCGATGTCGCCGTGCTGTGCGAGATGGCGGCTGGCGAGTTGCATCCGGGCCGTGCGGCGGGCCGGGCTGTCCGGTGCGGCCGGCATGGGCCGGTGATGCAGGACGCGAGGGATGCGGACGATCGCACGCCGGTCCAAAGCTCGACCGAGCCGCAGAAGCAAATCCTCGACATCGAGTCCCGGCGCCAAGGCATTGAAGCCGCCGACGGCCTGCGCCGACGAACGACGCACGACGACGAGGGCACGGTCGTCGGAGCCGAGGGCCAGAGGCTCATTCCACCGCGGCGTAAAGCGGGGGCTGCGGCGGCGTCCCTCACCGTCCACAAGATCGAAATCTCCGGTGATGACGGCCGCTTCGGGATTTTCGCGCATCGTCGTCAGCAGTCGCGCGAGAGCCCCGCGGGTCAGCAGATCTCCATTGGCCAGGATGATCAGCCAATCGACTCCCGCCAGACCGAGCGCCGCATTGAGTTGCTCAGCGCGTGTGGCGGCCGCTGGATTTTCGTCATCGTCTGTCGTCCTGTCTGCGGGTCCAGGCACGACGATCAGCCGGAGGGCAAACCCGCCCGAGTCCCGCCGGATCGAAGCGAGCGTCGCTTCGCTGGGTGGCTCGCGGCCGGCGAGCATCAGCACGATCACCAGCCGCTCTGCAGGGATCGTGTAGGCCGCGACTTCGAAATCGGCGATTTCGCCGCTCCATTCGGCGTCGCGGACGGCAAGCCAGCCGCGATAATCGATACCTGGGGGGGGCGCGAAAATGCGCCGCACGAGATTGCCGGCCCGGAGCTTTTTTCCCCGCATCCGCCAATAAACGGCGCGTGAGAAGTCGGCGGGTGCTTCCACCAGCGCGCGACGCACCAGCTCGATACGGGACACGCGCGCGAGACGAGCGGTGACGGCGACATCGCGGCCCGCAGAGCCGTCCTCGCCGAAGATGACCAGCCGAGTGAGACGCTGCTCGAATCTGAGGAGAAACACCGTTGTCCCCGTTTCGGCCGGCGCCAGCGCAAACTCGATCCTGTCGGTCTCGCCTCCCGCTTCTGTGGCGGCGAGCACCGGCTCGGACATGGCCTCCTCGCCCGCAACATGCAGTATGAGGTCGTACCACCCGGCCCGCAGCGGCCGCCGGCCGTCGTAAACGATGGTCTGGCGCTGACCGCCCTGCATGCGGGCTCAGTCCGATTTCGAGGTGTCGAGTCCCAGGCGCTGCCCGTCGTAGACCTTGGCGCGCAGAGGCTGCCACCAGTCGTGGTTGTCGAGATACCACTGCACCGTCGACTGCAGTCCGGTTTCGAAATTCTGGTGCGGCCTCCATCCGAGTTCGCTCTGGAGCTTTTCGCAGTCGATGGCATAGCGCAGGTCGTGGCCGGGTCGGTCGGTCACATAGGTGATGAGCCCGCGCCGGCTGTCGCCCGACGGGACGAGCCGGTCGAGGGAATCGGCGATGGCGTGCACGACCTCGAGGTTCGTGCGCTCCGCTCCGCCGCCGACGTTGTACTTCTCGCCCGTACGTCCCCGCGTCGCGATGCAGAAGAGGGCCCGGGCATGATCCTCGACGTGCAGCCAGTCGCGCACGTTCTGGCCGTTGCCGTAGACCGGCAACGGCTTCTTTTCGAGTCCGTTGAGGATCATCAGTGGAATGAGCTTCTCGGGAAACTGGCAGGGTCCGTAGTTGTTCGAGCAGTTGGAGATCACCACCGGCAGGCCATAAGTTCGGAACCAGGCCATGGCCAGATGATCGGATGCGGCTTTGCTCGCCGAATACGGAGAGGAGGGGTCGTAGGCGGTGGTCTCGAAGAAGCGACCGTCCGGACCGAGCGAGCCGTAGACCTCGTCGGTCGACACGTGCAGGAAGCGGAACGCCTCTTTCTCGCCGGCCGGCCGTTCCATCCAGTAGCCGCGGGCCGCTTCGAGGAGAACGTAGGTGCCAAGCACGTTCGAGCGAATGAAATCTTCCGAGCCGGTAATGGAGCGGTCGACATGGCTCTCGGCTGCGAGATGCAACACGATGTCGGGTTGGAACTTCTGAAAAGCGCTCGTCATCGCCGCGCGGTCGGTGATGTCGGCTTTGAGAAAACCATAGCGCGGGTTGGCCGCGATCCCCGCGAGGGAAGCGGGGTTGGCGGCATAAGTCAGCTTGTCCACGTTGAGGACGCTGGCGTCCGTGTCGGAAATGAGGTGCCGGCAGACCGCCGAGCCGATGAAACCTGCGCCGCCTGTCACCAAGACTTTCAAACTGTCGCTCCTTTGGTCAATCGGGACGGGGATCAAACCATGCGGCGGATGCCGCAACGAATTCGGCTATTTACATCGCCCCTCGCTGGACCGGAAACGGCAAATTCGCTGCTCGGTGCATTATGGCGCATGCGAAGCAGAACGAATTCTGGGCATAGTCTGCGACGTGCCCCGTGCCGTTGGCCGGGATGGGCATGCGGGCCGCTGGCCTTGCGGTCGAATACTGCGAACATCCACGTTTCCGATACGGTGCCCAGACATGCAGGTGATCGTAGCGTGGATCGCGGCCCTCACCAGCGCTTGCCTGATCGAGCGCTTGACCGTGCCGCGCGGCCCCGGACTTATGACGGGGCGAAGCACCGGATTGCTTCGGTATGCTCTCTTTTCGAGCATCTTCCTGGGCTTTCTCCTGCTCGCCTGGCGACCGTTGTTTTCAGCTGCGGCAACGCTCGTGCTCGTCGGCACGTTCGTGGCCATCTCCAACGGCAAGGTGCGTTATACCTATGAGCCGCTGGTGTTCAGCGATCTCGCGTTCGTAATCGACATCTTCCGCCACGCGACGCTGTTCCACACGACGTTCCTCGGTCCTTTGTTCGTGATCGCGGCGGCGTGCGTTGTCGCGGCCTTCATCACCGTCTGGTTCGCGTTCGAACCGCCCATGGCCGGTGGCGATACGTGTCGCGCGGTCGGCCTGTTGGTTGCGCTTCTCATGTCAGCCAGTCTCTTCTGGCCGAGTGTTCGGCACAGACTGGCTCACAGGCTGGTGCGCCTGAAGCCCATCCCGGAGGCCCATCGCGACGTTGCCGCCGAAGGACTCGTTGCTACGCTGGTGACCGATGCGCTGGCCTGGGCCGGCGACGACCGCCTGCGGCGTGCCGCGTCATGGGGGCCGCCGCCTTATCCCGTGGTCGAGCATTCAGGGGGGCGGCCGGCTGATCTGGTCGTCGTGGTCCAGTGTGAGGCGTTCATGGATTTCCAGCGCCTGCGACCTGACGCGCCGCCCTTGCCAAACCTCGACCTGGCACGGCGGCGGGCGTTGTGCTGGGGCCGCCTCGGCAGTGCTTTCGCCGGCGGCTACACCATGCGCACTGAATTTTCGTTTCTCTCGGGCCGGCCGAATGCCGCGATCGGATACGATCGGTACTATCCCTATCTGAATGCCGGAGCCTACGCCGACCACTGCCTGCCGCTGCGGCTGCGACGCGCGGGATATGCGACCGCTTTCATCCACCCCTTTCACGGACATTTCTTTCAGAGGCACCGGGCCCTTCCCGCCATCGGCTTCGAGCGCATGATCATGCTCGACGACTTCGCGGGTGCCGAGCAGGTCGGCGGCTACGTCGCCGATGCAGCAGTCGCGGAACGGGTGATTGCCGAGGCGCGGGACGCACAGGGGCCTGCCTTCCTGTTTGCCGCCACCATGGAAAATCACGAGCCGTGGGGCACCGGCCGCTTCGAGGGCCAGAGCGATCCGATCACTGTCTACGAGCGGCATCTCGCCAACGGCGATCGCCTGCTCGGACGGCTGATGGCGGCTTTCGATGACTGGCCCGGAACGGTGGTGCTCGCCTTCTACGGAGACCATGTGCCGCTGCTGAAGGCGTTCGCCGATCCCTTTCCCGAAAGCGACACCGACTATGTGCTGCTGAGGCTCGGCAGCGACCTTTCGCAGAAAGCGAAGCCCTCGGCTGCGGCACGCCAGATTCGGCTCGAGGCCAGCGATCTCACTTGGAACGTGCTGGCGTCGGCGGGGTTGCCTCCGCGGGCGATCGGTTCGGCGCCGACGGAGAAGGGTTGACGGCAGTTCTACTGGTGCAGCTTCTCGCTCGGCACAGGATGCCGGCTCGACACGGTGCCGCGCTTGGCGGCCTTGCGATCCATCACCTTCCAGTAGGTTTGCGCTACAGCGGTTTCGATGTGGCTGAAGAGCTTGGTTCCGAGACCGGGAAGCGGAACGAACGGATTGGTGCGGCTGGGCGCATAGATTTCGAGCCGGCTGCATTTCCCGGCAACGGCGCCGCGGCAGTAGAAGCCATGCGTTTCGGCGATGACCAGAGTTTTGACCGGAATCGTCACGGCGACAGGCTGCGGCAGATCCATGGTCGTCAGTCTTCAGGCGGTTTGAATGCTGTTGTGCACCATGCCATCGACGACTGGGGTCCCGGCGTCCGACTGCAACTGCTCGGCCAGATAGGACACGATGACCTCCGGCTCGCAGGGCAGAAGGGCCTCGGGGTGGACGTAACGCGGATAGAGAATGAGCGAAATCGCCACCAGTTCGTCGAGTGACCGCCGGCGCTGGCGTCGCGAACAGGTCATCAGATCTTCGGTCAGGCCCCAGCCTGCGTAGAAGGGCAGGCCATGGGCCGTCACCGTCTTGCCGCGCAGCAGCGCTTCGAAGCCCGTGAGCGACGACAGGGTCTCCACATGATCGCAGTCTCGGATCAGCGACACGATCGAACCCTGGTCGATCACCTGATCAGCGTAGCGCGATGCCGTTCGTTTTGAAACGTGCCCCCGGCGCAGATTGGCCGCCACGTCGGGATGTGTCTTGTAGACGATGAACGCCGCCGGATTGCGTGCCCGCACGGCGCGCAGCAAGGCGAGGTTCACGCCCTCGAAGCGACCAGTTTCAAAACCGAGCGCGCGGGCGGCCTTGACGCTGGCGTCGGTTTCGACCTGTCCCGGCACCAGGATGCGCCGACGACTCTTGGCAGCCTCCCAGCTGACGTCACCGGCCGCGAGATTGTATTTCGACAAACCGTGGCGCACGATCGATTGTCTTAGTTCTCCGGCGCGCAGCAGCAGCTCGCGGCTGACATCGGCGGTTTGCAGCAGCCGTTCGAGATCGCTCGGCTGCCGGGCATCGTGATGCATGCCGCTGGTGTCGAGAGAGTACGAGGCCCCCTGCACGTATGCGGCCCCGAGCCCGACGGAGCGGACGAAGCCGTCCTCGACGCGCACCAGCGGAACGCCGCCTTCGGCACAGGCTGCTTCGAGCTTCCTGGTGCACTTGGACGCCCAGGTGACGATGCGGCCGCCGCGGGACTTAGCCATGCGCACAGCCCCGGCGATCGTCCAGGCATGTACGGGAGCACCGCCAAAGCCGTCGAGCAGGCGGTCGATGATGGCGCGTTTCCAGCGCGAGATGCGAACGGCGATGCTCGGCTGATTGTTCTCGAGGAAGCGGTCGCGAAGGTAGGCGAGTTGCTCGACGGTTTTCTCGAAGGTCGTCTCGCGGCGCGTGTAGGGATCGAGGTAGCGGCTGTAACGGAAATAGATGGCGGCGAAGAGCTGCTCGAGCGAAGGGCGGGCGGTTCGGCGCGGAATGGACACGCGGTCATCGGTCAGGCCCCAGCCCGCATAGAAAGGCGCGCCGAAACAGGTGACGGCGCGGCCGGCCATCATCGCTTCAAAACCGAGTTGGCTGGTGACCACGTAAACCTTGTCGACGGCTTCGATCAGCGACCATGGATTAACGGGCAATGCGAAAATTCGGACGCGCGGGTGGATGACGCTGCCGAGATATCCGCACTTGGCACCGGAAATGACTTCCGGATGTGTCTTGACCACGATCTCGGCGTCTGGATTTTCCGCCAGTGCCGCGTCGAGCATGTCCTGGAACGACGTGGATTTCGCGAGGCCGTACTCGATCGAGCTGTCGCCGTAGGTCTGGTCGACGACAAGGACGCGACCGCCGGCCGGCCGCGGGCCTAGCCCGAGTTCCGCTTCGGTTAGGAACGGTCCGGAATTATATTTGGAGACGCGGAGCCGGCGGAGGGCAGCCATGCCGGCGCACGCCCGCTCCCGATTGGTCGGCGTAAGATTAGCGGCCGAATCGGCAACGATGGTCTCGAGGTCCGAAGGGCTGCGGGCGTCATAGTGGACGCCGGTCTTATCGAGCACCAGCGAAAGGGGGCGTTCGGACGGACCCGGTCGGACGGAGCGAAGGAAACCGTCTTCGATTGAAAGGTAAGGGGCCGAAATGGCGTTGGCGAGAGACCGTGACTTTTCAGCAGTATCTTTCAGCCCCCAGCCGGCGACGCACGCAAAACGCGACCGCGAAAACCGATTACACTTCACAGGCTTCATGCCCGTGAGGTGTCGAATGTCGGCCTTCAGCCGCCAAATGCCGGACGAAAGAATTGCGATCCGCCCCAAAGCCCCAACCCCACAAAAAACAACACGAAACCTTCCGGACGACATCCAGTGGAACGAATTTTAAGTTTTATACCCCGCTTGAAACGCTAGCATCGGCCCGCGCCCAACTCAACGATTTGGCCGTATTCAAATCTAATGGCTGGGGGGGCGTTGTATCTCGGCAACAACGGCGCTCGCCGAGGCAGGCGACGCAGGGTTTTCAGCTCCGCCGGGCCAGTTCAGTGGTCAGCCGCGGCGGCGGATCGACGAAGGCGCCGGGCTCGTTGACCAGCAGGCCCTCCAGCCGGTCGACTGCGCCTCTGACGGCGGCGTCCAGCGCACGAGAGTCGTAGTAGCCGCCCCGGATCTGAATGGTGCCGGCGAGTGCGCGGACGAAGGCATCGAAAAGCCGTTTGTCCGGTTCCTTCGCGGTGGTCCAGAAGGCATCGATCGGTCCTTGAAACGACAGCCCGTCGACGACGTAGATCGCACTACCGAGCGCAATGATGGGACGGCCGGCGGCCATCGCGGCGGTGCCCACCGTGCTGTTGATCGTCACGACTCCGCGGCAGCGTCGCAGAAGGTCCCCGAGGTCACCGCCGTCGATCACCACGACGCGATCGCCGACGCCGTAACTCGTAGAGATTTTACCTATGAGTTTCCGCCAGTTGACCAATCCATTGTCGAGCGGGTGGACTTTGAAGAGCAGCTTCGGGGCGGGGGAGCGCGTGGAGGGGTCCGCTTGTTTCTGGCCGGCTGCGGAGGCGGCCGGCGCGCAGCGGGCGAACGACTCGATGACCAGCCGGATGGCCTGCACCTGACCCTCGAAAGTCGAATGGGCGCGAAGCTGGTAATCGGTCTCGAGTTGCAGCGGAAAAATATAGAACTCCGCGCCACTGGCGAGCAATCTGTGGAGCTTGTCGCTGGCGTCGCGTTCGAGATGCCACTTGCGGGCGAGACGCCAGACCCAGCCCGCATACTCCGCGACCGGATGATAGATCGCGTGCCAGCGGTAGTGGGGGTGGAGCGGCCAAAGGAACACGTTCGAAAGATTGTAGGCGACGTCCCACAGGGCGAGGCGAAAAAAATCGTTCTGATACTGTGGCTTGAGGTCAGCCGGCGGCACCAGGTCGGCGATCGCCAGAATGGCGTCGGGACAGACCGGAAAGTGCGAAAAGGAACTCATGCCGTTGCGCTCGAGCGTGATCCAGTCCGGACGCAGATAGCCGAGTTCGGTCACCACCACGCGAACTCCGCGCTTGCGGGCGAGATCGGCCGCGGCGATGTGCATAGGCCGCCGGTCCCCGAGCAGAATGAGGTCGGTGACCTTCTGATCGACCATGTAGGTGTCGATGAACGCCGGCCAGTCTTCCGACGTGCCGCGATAGTTTTCGGCCGGCAGGGCCCGCCATAGCAAACGGTCGCCCGTGCAGAGGTTGATGCGCCGTACGTCGTGCCCCCGCTCCCGCAATGCCAGGGCAAGCTGTTGAAAAAAAGGGGAAACAGGCCCCTGCAAGAATAGAAAATTTCGGCGCACGCTGTCGATTGCGACCCCCACGTTCCTCAATGCTCGATGGTCCGCCGTCGCCCTCCCGATCGGACGGGCGACTATCCTCGCAGGTCCCGCGAAAGTCTATCGACTATTGAATGCAGCACTTGCGACATGCCAGCGTGAGCGCGCTCCTCGCCGCGCTCATATTCCGGCGGCGTGCGTTCGACAAGGCAAACCGTCAGGTGATCGCGCTTTGGGACGTGGTGTGTGCCGATATGACTTTGCTTCGGTCCGGAACGGTTCGGCTCGGACGGTCGAAGATCGTGATCGGGTCCGCCAGCGGTAGCGCTTGCTGGCCAGCGCGCCGCGTCGCATTCTCGTCGACCGGGTGTTCGGACGTTTCGACCGCGGTTGCCCTGTACTGCCAAGGAGGCCCAAGCCATGAACACTCCCCTGGAAATCGCCTTCAAGGGTCTCGAAAAGAGCCGGGCGATCGAGGCCAAGATCGCCGAGAAGGCAGCGCGCCTCGAAAAACATTTCGACCGCATGACCCACTGCCGAGTGGTCGTCTCCGCGCCGAACAAGCACGCTCA
>JBQTIA010000056.1:0-29258 GCA_052388455.1 Hyphomicrobium sp. | reverse complement strand
TCCGCAACGCCGCGGGTGACAATCTCGTCCTCGCCGCCGGCTTCGTCGGCGGGGGAAGCTCCGGCATCATCTCCGGCGACGGCAATGGCAACACGCTCGAAGGCCGTGGCGGCGACGACCTGCTCTACGGCAACGGCGGCCAGGACACGCTGATCGGCGGTATCGGCAACGACACGCTCGGCGGCGGGGACGGCGATGACACCCTGCGCGGCGGCACAGGCAACGACCTCATCGACGGCGGGGACGGCAACGACCTGCTCCTCGGCGGCCTGGGCGAGGACACCTTCGTCTTCAGCGAGGATTTCGACCGGGTTCGCGACTTCGACAATGGCGTCGACAAGATCGGCCTCGCGGATGGACTGACGTTCCTCGACATCACCATTGAGGACGATGCGGCCGGCGCCGTCGTCACCGCTGGAGACATGAGCATGCAGCTCCTCGGAGTCGACGCGGCCCTCATAACAGCGGCGGACTTCCTGCTGCTCTGACGAGACGCACTGGAGTTCGTTGTCACCCGCAGCCGCCCCGCTATCCGCGGGGCGCTGCAGAGATCAGCCGACGAAGCGCGCGCCGATGTCTCTGAAGTTGGTCTTGATGCGCCGGACGGTTCCGGTCTTCGAGCGCATCACGACGCTCTCCGTTTCGGCGAAATCGCCGCGGAAGCGCACGCCGTCGAGCAGCGAGCCGTCGGTGATCCCGGTGGCCGAGAAGATCACGTCGGCCGAGGCCATGTCCTCGAGCCGGAATTTGCGGTTGAGATCGGTGATGCCCATCTTGCGCGCGCGCTCGCGTTCTATGTCCTTATCGGTGATCAGCCGGCCCTGGATCTGGCCGCCGATGCACCGTAGCGCCGCGGCCGCCAGCACGCCCTCGGGCGCGCCGCCCGACCCCATGTAGATGTCGATGCCGGTTTCGCCCGGATCTGTGGTCCAGATCACGCCCGCGATGTCGCCGTCGGGAATGAGCTGCACCGCGGCTCCGGCGTCGCGAACAGCCCTGATCAGGGCGACGTGGCGCGGCCGGTCGAGGATGCAGGCGGTGATCTCGGACACCGGCACGCCCTTGGCCTTGGCGAGGGCGTGCAGGTTGTCGGCCGGCGCGGCGTCGAGGTCGACGATGCCCTCCGGATAGCCGGGTCCGATGGCAATCTTGCTCATGTACATATCGGGCGCGTGGAGCAGACCGCCTCGCTCCGAGATGGCGAGAACGGCGAGCGCGTTCGGCATGGCCTTGGCGCAGATCGTGGTGCCTTCGAGGGGATCAACGGCGATGTCGACCTCGGGGCCTTCGCCGCTGCCGACCTTCTCGCCGATGTAGAGCATCGGCGCTTCGTCCATCTCGCCTTCGCCGATGACGACGGTGCCTCGGATGGCGAGGTTGGCCAGCTCGCGCCGCATGGCATCGACCGCGGCCTTGTCGGCGGCCTTCTCGTTGCCCCGGCCCCGCAGACGGGCGGCGGCGATGGCGGCAGCTTCCGTCACGCGCGCCACTTCGAGCACCAGCACGCGCTCCAATCCGCCGTTGTTGTTGTCTCTGGCCATTCCATGCCCCCTGCTTCGTTCGTCGACGGAAGGGAGTAGGGGATTAGGGGAGTATGTCCGGTCCGACCCACCTTTTCCCCTTTTCCCCTACTCCCCTATTCCCTTGCCCACATCAAAGCTGCTCGATCCTGATCATCTGCGGCCGCTCGGCGATCTTGCCGTCCTTTTCGATCGCCGCCAGCGCCCGCCGGATCGCCTCCTCGGTCGTCTCGTGCGTGATGAGGATGACCGGCGCGGGTGCGCCCGGCGGCTGTCGCGTTCCGAGCGCCGCACCCCGCGCCCGCTTCTGAACGATGCTTTCGAGCGAGACGTCGTTGTCGCCCATTCGCTTGGCGATGGCCGCCATGGTGCCGGGCTCGTCCTTCAGTGACAGGCGGACGTAGTAGGCGCCCTGGTGCGCGCCGAGCTTGGCCCGCTTATAGGGTTTCAGCGCCGAGGTCGGGCGCACGAAAGGCGGCATGACCAGCTCGCGGGCGACATCGACGATATCGCTGGCAACCGCCGAGGCGGTAGGCCTAGCCCCGGCGCCGGGTCCGACCAGCAGCAGCGTGCCGGAATAATCGCCGTCGATGGCGACGCAGTTGGTGACGCCCGAGACCTCGGCGATGGCCGTGTGCTTCGGCACCATGGCCGGGTTGACCCGCGTCTCTATCCCGCTCTCGGTCTGCACCGCGACGCCGAGCAGCTTGATGCGGTAGCCGAGTTCGTCGGCGGCCTCGATGTCGGCAATCGTGATCTTTTCGATGCCCTCGACATGAATCTGGTCGAAGGCGACCTTGGTGCCGAAGGCGAGACTGGTGAGCAGCGCGAGCTTGTGGGCCGCGTCGAAGCCGCCGATGTCGAAGACGGGGTCGGCCTCCGCATAGCCCTTCGCCTGCGCTTCCCTCAGCACATCGTCGAAGGAGCGCTTTTCCTCCTGCATCTTGGTCAGGATGAAATTGCAGGTGCCGTTGAGGATGCCATAGACCCGCTTCACCTCGTTGGCGGCCAGCGCCTCGCGCAGCGCCTTGATCACCGGAATGGCGCCCGCCACCGCCGCCTCGAAGTTCAATGCGACGCCGTTCTTCTCGGCGATCTTGGCCAGCTCGAAGCCATGCTTGGCGAGCAGCGCCTTGTTGGCGGTGACGACGTGCTTGCCGGCCTTCAGCGCCGTCTCGACGGCCGCCTTGGCCACTCCGTCCTCGCCGCCCATCAGCTCGACGAACACCGCCACCTCGGGGTCGGCGGCGAGCGCCACCGGATCATCGAACCACTTGACGCCCGGCAGGGTGAAGCCGCGGTCCTTCTTGCGTGAGCGGGCCGACACGCCGACCACCGCGATGTCGCGGCCGATCGCTTCCGCGAGGCGGTCGCGCTGCGTTTCGATCAGCTGCATCAGGCCGGCTCCGACCGTGCCTAGACCGGCGACGCCGAGTTTCAGGGGCTCTTTCATTCGGGCTGGTCGCTACCGGCTGACTTTCTGGGGTATGGCCGGAGCCATGGGAATGACATTCGAGGATTTCGCGCCCGGCTTGTCGCCGAGGAATTTCTTCAGATTGCGGGCGGCCTGACGGATGCGGTGCTCGTTCTCGACGAGCGCAATGCGCACGAAGCCCTCGCCGTGCTCGCCGAAGCCGAGGCCGGGGGACACAGCAACGTCCGCCTTCTCGATCAGCAGCTTGGCGAACTCGACGCTGCCGAGCGCGCGAAACGGCTCGGGGATCGGGCACCAGGCGAACATGGTGGCCGGTGGCGGCGGGATGTCCCAGCCGGCACGGCCGAAGCTCTCGACGAGGCAGTCGCGACGGCTCTTGTAGGTCGCGCGGATCTCTTCGACGCAATCCTGCGGGCCGTTCAGAGCCGCGGCCGCTGCCACCTGGATGGGCGTGAAGGCGCCGTAGTCGAGATAGGATTTCACGCGGGCCAAGGCTCCGATCAGCCGCTGGTTGCCGACCGCAAATCCCATGCGCCATCCGGGCATGTTGTAGGTCTTCGACAGCGAGGTGAACTCGACCGTCACGTCCATGGCACCCGGCACCTGCAGCACGGAGGCCGGCGGGCGGCCGTCGAAATAGAGTTCCGCGTAGGCGATGTCGGAGAGGATGAAGAGGTTCAGCCGCTTGGCCAGTGCGACCGCATCCTTGTAGAAATCGAGTTCCGCGACCATCGCGGTCGGGTTCGACGGATAGGAGAGGATCATGGCCAGCGGCTTGGGGATCGAGTGCTTCACCGCCTGCTCGACGGCGCGCAGGAACTCCTCGCCATTGCCGGCCGGCACATGGCGCGTGTTGGCGCCGGCGATGATGAAGCCGAACTCGTGGATGGGATAGGTCGGATTGGGGACGATGATCACGTCGCCCGGCGCGGTGATCGCCTGCGCCATGTTGGCGAAGCCTTCCTTCGAGCCGAGCGTGGCGACGACCTCGGTCTCGGGATCGAGCTTCACGCCGAAGCGGCGCTCGTAATAGGCGGCCTGGGCGCGGCGCAGACCCGGAATACCCTTCGAGGCGGAATAGCGGTGGGTGCGGGGCCGCGCCACCGTCTCCACCATTTTGTCGATGATGTGCTGCGGCGTCGGCAGGTCGGGGTTGCCCATGCCGAGATCGATGATGTCGGCGCCCCGCGCCCGCGCCGTCGCCTTCAGCCGGTTGACCTCGGCGAAGACATAAGGCGGCAGGCGCTTGATGCGGTGGAAATCTTCGCTCACGCTCGGGTCTCTGGTGATGGGCTGGCTTGACGGGCTCGCTCGGACATTGACCGGCCGGCCGGCGCGTTCGAGGCGATCGGTCGGCAAGCCGAGTGTTTACGCCGCGGGCCAAGCCAACGTCCAGTGGCTCATCCCCATCCGTGCGGGCGGATGGGGTGCGACCCCTGATAGTGTGGCAGGCGGTGCGGCGGGCTCAGCGGGTCTTGACGGACCGATGCTCGATGGCCGCCATATCGGAGGCGTGCCGCTCGTCCTTGGCCCTGACCAGTGCCTCCGCGGCCGCCCTGGCTTCTTCCGCCGAGAGCAGCCGGTCGGCCGGCCGCGCCTCGGGCAGCAACCCGCCGGCCGTCGTCTGTCCACAGCCCGCCAACAGCCAGGATGCGGCCGTCAGAACGGAAATGATCAGCAGTTGCCGGTCGATGGTTGGCAGGAGCGGGCTCGCTGGAAAGCACGTTTGAAAGGATGCGTCCGGTCTGGGTTTGACCTGGACGGCTAAGGCAGGAATACTCGATTCTCGCATGTGCGAAGAGGCCGCAGAGCAACGCCCGGGTCTTGGGCGTAAGTCGGGACGCAGGTTCTGGCCTTGCGATTTTTCTCCGGTAGCCGGACCTGAGCGGCAACTCGACCGCCTTGCCTCCGAAAATTCGGGAACTGGAACATGGGCCACATGAGCAATCAGCCGTCCGACGCCATGACGCCGTACAAGATCGATAATCCTGAAGAATTCGCCCGCAACATGCTGCGCCTCATGGAGGAGAGCGGCAAGGCGATGAGCCAGTTCATCGAGCGCTCGGACAGCAAGGTCAGCCCCTATTCGGCGGCCAGCGAGTTGCAGGAGGCGGCGCAGACCGTCGGCGACATCGCCCGCGTGTGGATGATGGACCCCGCCAAGCTCGCCGAGGCGCAGGGCCTGCTGATGCGCTCCTACGTCGAGCTTTGGAACTCCACCGTGCGCCGGATGCTCGGCGAGGACGTGCGCCCGGTCGCAGAGCCGGAGCCGAGCGACAACCGTTTCAAGGACCCCGAGTGGTCGACCAATCCGTTCTTCGATTTCTGGAAGCAGGCTTATCTCGTCACCACCCATTGGGCCGAGGACGTGCTCAAGGAGACGGACGGCATCGACGACAAGACGCGCCAGAAGGCCGATTTCTATTTCCGCCAGATCTCCAGCGCCATGTCGCCGTCGAACATTCCGGCACTCAATCCGGAAGTGGTGCGCGAGACGTTCGCCACCAACGGCCGCAACCTCGTGCAGGGCATGTCGCATCTCGTCGACGACATGACGCGTTCGGGCGACCTCTTGAAAATCAGCCAGACGGACACGCAGGCGTTCGAGGTCGGACGCAACCTCGCCATGACGCCCGGCAAGGTCGTTTTCCAGAACGACGTGCTGCAGCTCATCCAGTACTCGCCCACCACCGACAAGGTTCGCGAGATCCCGGTGCTCATCGTGCCGCCTTGGATCAACAAGTACTACATCCTCGACCTCACTCCGGCGAAGAGCTTCGTCAAGTTCGCGGTCGATCAGGGGTTCACGGTGTTCCTGGTGTCCTGGGTCAACCCGGATGCCAAGCTCTCGCACAAGACCTTCGAAGACTACATGATCGAGGGGCTGCTCAGCGCCACCGATGCGGTCAAGCGCGAAACCGCCACCGAGCAGATCAACGTGCTCGGCTATTGCGTCGGTGGCACGCTGGTCGGCACCACGCTCGCCTATCTGGCGGCCCGCGGCGAGGCGCCCTACCGCTCGGCGACCTTCCTGACCACGCAGGTCGATTTCTCGAAGGCCGGCGATCTGCTGCTGTTCACCACCGATACGCAGCTGACCGCGCTGGAAGAAATGATGGCCGAGCGCGGCTATCTCGACGGCTCGCGCATGGCCAACGTGTTCAACATGATGCGGCCCAAGGATCTGATCTGGCCGTACATCGTCAACAACTACATGCTCGGCAAGAAGCCTTTCCCGTTCGACCTCCTGTACTGGAACCAGGACTCGACGCGCATGGCCGCCGCCAATCACAACTTCTACCTGCGCGAGTTCTACAACGCCAACAAGCTGACCCGCGGGGAGATGACGCTGGCCGGCACCAAGCTCGACCTCGGCCGCGTCAAGCTGCCGGTCTATGAGCTGGCGACCAAGGAAGACCACATCGCGCCGGCCAAGTCGGTGTTCATCGGCGCCAAGAATTTCGGCGGCCCGGTCGAGTTCGTGCTCGCGGGTTCAGGTCACATCGCCGGCGTCGTCAATCCGCCCGACAAGGTAAAATACCAGTACTGGACGGCGCCGAAGGCAGCGGCCGACAATCTCGAGGACTGGATGGGCATGGCCAAGGAGCATCCGGGCTCCTGGTGGCCGCACTGGTCGGACTGGCTCGGCCGACATTCGGGCAATTGGACGCTGCCCCGCGAACCCGGCGAGAAGCTCGGCGTCATCGAGGCGGCACCCGGCAGCTACGTCAAAGCCAAGAGCTGAGCTGTCCCGCCGCTGCGGGCACCGTGTTTCACCTGCGCCGCCTTGCGGACCGCAGCGTCACCTCAGCTCCCAGAAGGTGTCCCGGCCGCTGACCTTCGAGGTCAGGCCGCGCGCCGCAGGCGGCAATCCTTCTAGAACACCGCGCAGATCGCGGATCAGCCGTTCCTTGACGGCGAAATAGGTGTGGATTTCCGGCAGGCTCCAGGGCGTCACCTCGACCTCGGAGGCGTCCACGATCTGATAGCCTTGTGCGAACGTGAGCGGGGTGCCGAGCCGCAGCGTCGCGTTGACCTTTTCCGAGAGGGCCAGCGCGTAATCCTGCTTGGAGGCATAGACGACCCATTGCTCGGCCAGCGGCTTGACCTCGGCCGCCACCTGCTCGCTGAACAGTCCGGCGTCGAAATCCGGCGCGCACAGGATCACCGTCTTCAGCATCGTCGTCCGGCGACCCTGCAGCGCCAGCATCCGTAGCGCACCGAGGAGGCCGCGGCTTCCCATGCTGTGGGCGACGACATGGAGCTTGCGGCCGGGCTTGTCACTGGCCAGCTTGGTCAGAAAATCGGCGATGTGCTTGACGCTCCAGGCCATGTTCTCGGAATCGCCCCCATAGCCGAGCACGCTGCGGTAGGACGGCCAAGTAAAAGCGATGGGCGCTCCCTTGAATCCGAAGTCGAAGGCCATCTGGCCTGTGCGCAGAATGGCATCCTCGAAGTTGTTGTTGAATCCGTGGATGTAGAGCAGCACGTCGTCGGGGGTGGCGCCCGGTGCGATCGCGGCGAACAGCTCGGCCTGCGTCAGCGGCTTCAGCGTGCGCATGAAGATATGGCTGGCCGGGTCGTTCGACTGGAACAGGCTGGTATAGGGCCGCTCGATCTGGCCGGCCTTGTGCGATTTCGGGATATTGACCTCGACGCGGCCGAAACGCATCACGCCTCCGGGCGCCCGCTCGGCGCCGAACGAGGCTTCGATGGCCGCGCTCCCCGACGGCTTGCGATCGGTGGCGTAGAACACGCTCTGGCTGTAGGCGACGGCGCTGGTCGGACCGGCGAAGCTGCGCTCGACACCGAGCGAGGCCGGGGATTTGATGGCGGCGGCGGCGAGAATGTCGCCGACGCGGGTCGGCGTTTCGCGCACCTTGCGCGCGTTCTGCTCCGCCAGCAGCGCACGGACGGCGTTGTCGACCGTCGCGCGATCGAACTTCAGATCCTTTACGAGATCGACGTTGTTGCCGAGCTGCTCAACCGGCAATCCGAGCTTGGCGGCGAGTTCCCGGCGCAGTTCGGCCTGCCGGGCGGCGACGGTCGACGGAGAGGTCGACTCCTGGGCTGTTGCCGGTCGTGCGGTCGCCGAGGCCAGAATAAGCAGCACGCACAAAGCCGCGAAGGTACGCAGCAAAGTTTCAAGCATCCTCAACCCCCTTGATCAATGAATGGATCGATTGCGGGGTCGAGCCTAGCGGATCGTTGCGCGCTTCGAAACGGCTAAGGCAGGGCTTTCACTTCGTCGTCGGCGTCGGACCGGTGGAATTGGTCGCCGCGTTGTCGGCAGCGCTGGCGCCGATGTACTCCGACCATGTCGTGCTGCGCCGCTCACTCGAACGCGGGGTTTCCTGCTGCGGCCCCTGCAGATCGCGGCCGTTGGCGACGGTCAGGGCGAGGTTGCGCTGCGAGGCGCAGCCGAAGTTGTTGTAGGGCAGACGGTTGCGGTTCTTGCCTAGATCATCCGACCAGTCCCCGCACTCGGGCGGCAGAGCGACCGTCCGATCGTAGGTGAGACTGACGGCGGCCGCGTGGCCGTTCTTGCCACCGGTGCGCGAGACTTCGATAGCCCCCGGATCGATACCTGATGCCTGCACCACCTCTTCCACCTGCCGCATGGACCGGGAAATCGCGAAGTGCTGGCTCGCAGCGCCCGGAGCCTCGATGCGCAGGTTCCCGGTGCTCTCGGCCTTGTAGCGTTCGAGGAAGCGGTAGACGTCGGCCTGCTGATTGCGGCTGAGGCCGCCGCCGTGCGAGGGCACCTCGACGATCAGTGTCTCGGGGCTGGCGCCGTAGCCGATCGGATGGTGCGTCGCCGGATTGGCGATGAGGGCGGCGGTTTCATCGTCGACGCAGCCGCCGGCGACCAGGAGGGCGAGCCCCAGTCCGAGAGCGAGGCTCAGCCCTGACGCGCCGCCGCGGCCGCGCGAGACCGACTTGCCGCGGAAGTCCACAGCGATGCTCATCCCTTCACCCCCGGATATTCGATGGCATAGCCGAAATCGCCGAAGAACCGGCGGTGCTCGCCCGGCGCGCCTTCCCCGCCGTAGACGCGGTTGATGTGGCCGAAGAACAGCTCCTTGAGATCGGTCTGCGGCATGAACCCGTCGGTCGGCTTTGCGAGCGCCGTCGCCGTAGAATGGGTGGCGATGTAGGGCGTCACCAGGATCACCAGCTCGGTCTCGCGGCGCCTGTAGTCGTTGGAGCGGAAGAGCGCGCCGAGGACCGGCAAATTTTTCAGCACTGGCATGCCTTCGACACCCTGCCGGGTTTCCTCGGACAGCAGTCCCGCCATGGCCAGCGTGCCGCCGCTCGGCAGCTCCAGAGTCGTCTCCGCACGCCGCACCTTGAGTCCGGAAATGGTGATTCCGCCGACGCTCACCGCGCCTTCGTTGGTCAGCTCGCTGACCTCGGCCGCGACGTTGAGGCTGACGCGGCCGTCGGTCAGCACCACCGGCTTGAAGTTGACGTTGACGCCGAACTCCTTCCATTCGACCGTCACTTTGTTGTCGTCCTGCGCGATCGGGACCGGGAACTCGCCACCGGCGAGAAACTTCGCGGTCTCGCCCGAGATCGCCGTCAGCGTCGGCTCTGCCAGCGTGCGCACGACACCGGCCCGCTCGAGGGCCTGCATCAGCGCAGTCACGCTCTCGCCGTTGTCGGTGTAGTGAGAGAGCAGTGCCGAGCCCGCGGCGACCGCGGGCGGGACGCCGGGCGCAATGGCGCTCGCCCCGGCCACCAACGGGCTCGTCACTGGAAAGCCGTTGAAAAACGCCTTCGAGAAGGTGAAATCACCGGCCGTCTTGATGGCGCTCGGCAGATCGACGCCGATGCGGCGGATGGCGTCGCGCTGCATCTCGGCGACCTGAACCTTGAGCAGCACCTGCTCCTTGCCGTCGGCGGCGAGCATGTTGATCACGCCGTCTTTGCGCTTGATGAATTTGGCGGCCATCTCCTGCGCCCGGTTGGCGTCGACCGGATTCAATACCGAGCCGGCGAGCACAACGTTCTCGCCCATCGCCTCGACGCGGATCTTGGCGCCGGCCAGCAGCCGGTTGAGCGAATCCTGCAGCGCCGAAAGATCGCGCGTGACGGTCAGCTCCATGAACAGCACTTTCTGGCCGTCGGGACCGATGAAGAAGGCGTTCGCCTCGCCGACTTCCTTGGCGAGCAGGTAGACCTGACGCGAGGTCTGCACCACGGCGTCGACCACTTCCGGATTGGAGACGAGCACGTTGTTGAGATCGATCGGCACCTCGACCAGCATCGACTTGTCGAGCCCGATGGTCGCCTTGCGCACCACCGGATAGGGGCCGCCCGGCGGGATGCGGAGCTGCGATTTGTGGTTGGGATCGAACATCACCGCATCGGCCGGCGAGCGCTGCGCCGACGCTGCGGCCGGCAGCATGAGAAGCGCCAGCAGAACGACGACCGGCTCGATGCAGGCGCTGAGCACCCGCTTGTCTCGCACTGACCTCATGACACGATAGACCCTGCTGGCCCTGTTCGGCATGGCCCGACACTCGGCGGACGGCCGTTCCAGGAGACGTGACTGCACAATGACGCATACGCGTTGGAACCGGACTGTTCTCAATCGCGCGGCGGAAAGCTAGCGCCGAACGCGGCAGGATGTGGCAATCCCGCCGCCGGTCCACACCTTGCCCACAGGCCATGCACGCCGCCGGAAATCCCGCGAACGCTCAAAGGCGAAGCGCCCAACCGACTTGCGGCCGCGACGGAACAATGTTCGCGCAGGTGTGAACGGAACAGCGGGCCGCGTCAGCCGGCGACGCGCAGTCGCGAGATGTTGCGGCCGATGGTCTCGAAGGCCTGCACCAGCGCGCTTTCGCTCGACGCCGTGAAGGCGTGATCGGTGCTGGTGGCGCAGGCGGAGAGCAGGGCGCGCGTGGAGGCATCGCCTTCGAGGCGGAAGGCGACAGTGTAAATCGTGACGCCGGCCGTCTTGGCGTTCGTGCAGGCCGACGCCAGTTTCAGATCCATCGCGTCCGAGTAGGCGGACGACGAGTATGTGGTTCCGAGCCGATCCTTGACGCCATATCCGAAGGCGCCATAGCGCGACTTGTTGTGGTTGGAGGTGCCCGAATAGGTGTTGGCGCCGTCGGTCATCACGACCAGGACTTTGCGGTTTTCGCTCTCGTCGTAGGCGCGTCCGTCGGTGAACGGCGCCTCGGGAGAGAGAACGCGCCAGCCCCACATCGTGCCTTCGCCGATGTTGGTGTTGCCGCCGGCCGTCAGGGCGTCGATGGCCGCCTGCACGGTGGTCTTGGACTGACTGAGGGCCAGCAGCGGTTGCGTCGAGCATCCGTAGTTCGGGCCGCTCCCACCGGCCTGCGTTGCGCCGGCATACTTGCAGGTGCGCGATTGCGCCAGTGCCACGTCGATCGGCGCCGGACCGTAGGTGGTGCACTTGTTCTTTTTCTTATTGAAAACGATGCAAGTCATGTCAGGCTCCGGGCAGGTGCCGCCGAAGTCAGAGATATAGTTGTTCGAATAGCTGGTGCCGGCGGCTTCGGCGCTCACGTCGTCGGGCTCGTCGGGCGCGAACATCGGCACGAACCGCGTGTCGGGCTGGCTGGCGGTCGGCTCCGTGTCCTGAACGTCGTAGGGCGCCGGGCGGACCTCGACGCACCCACCCCAGTTGGTCGACAGGTCGGAGAAGAGATCGAAGCGGGATTTCGGTTCCGAGAAGTTTTCCGAATGCAGCGACGATTCGGCCGCGCCATCGATCCAGTCGGCGCCGCCGTAGGCCGAGCCGACGTTGACCGACGAGGCGAAGGGGATGACGCCGACCTTGACCTTGTCGCTGCCCTCGCTGCCGCTGAATACGACATTCACCAGCTTGGTCGCGGCGGATTTCAGCGCATCGATGTAGGTGCCGGCCATCGAGCCGGAGTTGTCGACGACGAGGCCGATCTCGATCGTCCCGTCGCCGCGCACCACGCGGGCGTTGGCGCCGATATCGATTTTGTCGCGGCGGGCTTCTTTGAGCACGGCCGACTTGAAGAGGGTGGTGGGGTGGGCATTTCCGGTGGTGCCCGTGATCTCGCCGGCAATCTCGTCCATGGCGACGGAGATGGTCGCGGTGCTGCCGGGTGGCATGTTGGCGGCAAAGAAACGCTCCGCGCGCTGCTGCACCGTCGTTCCTTCGTCGGTGCCGCCGAGCAGATCGGAGGCGGCGAGGATGGCGAGGTCGAGCGCGGACTGCTGGTTCTGCGCCTCTTTTGTCGCGCGGCTGTGGTCCACCGCCACCGCGGCGGCGAGGAACATGAAGGTGAACATGATGCCGTAGATCACCGCCGAGACGCCGCGCTCGTCGGCGGCGAAGCGTTGGACGAACGCCGCAAGACCCCGTCCGAACTCGCTGGTGGAGGCGCGCCGCTGGTGGCCGACATCGTGGACCATGCTCATCTCCATTAACGGAAGATGAGGCGAGACTACGCAATTCGTCCTTAAAGCCCGTAAAGCATGCCGTTGCAATTTTATGCAGTTGGTCTGCAAGGGCGGTCGTACGGCGCGCGGCGGTGTACACGACAGCGGGCGAATGCAAAGATTGTCGAACCGTACCCCCAGACGGTCACCCGCCACCCACAACCCGAATCGTGCGCCTGCCCGAGATGCCCCCGCCCTTCGATCCCCTCGAAACCCACACATCCGTCTTTGCAGCGCTGGTTGCGGCGGCTGGACGGCATGGCCGCTCCAAGCCGATCGTCGAGGATGCCGATCGCCAGCCGCTGACCTACAGCCGGCTGATCCTCGTCAGCCTCGTTCTCGGCGACAAGCTGAGGACTGCCACGCGAGCGGGGGAAGCCGTCGGCGTTCTGCTGCCCAATGCCATCGGCCACGTCGCAACCCTGATCGGCTTGAATGCCTTCGACCGCGCTGCCGGCATCCTCAATTTCACCGCCGGCCCGCGCAATCTCGTCTCGGCGGCGCTTACCGGACCGCTGCCGGTTGTCGTCACGTCCCGCCGCTTCATCGAAGCGGCGAAGCTGGACGACGTGGTCGCGGCGCTGGCGGCGACCGAGGTCTCGCCCGGTCGCAGAATCGAGATCCTCTATCTGGAGGATGTGCGCCGAGGCATCGGGCTCGTCGACAAGGCCAAGGGGCTGGTTCGCTCGATTCTCGCACCCTGGCGCCGCCGCCGATCCCAGGCATCGGCCGATCGGCCGGCGGTGATCCTGTTCACGTCCGGCACCGAAGGGGCGCCGAAGGGCGTGGTGCTGACCAACGCCAATCTGGTGGCCAACTCCGCCCAGATTTTTGCCCACGCCGACGGAATGCTGACGCCGGCCGACATCGTGATGAATCCGCTGCCGATGTTCCATTCCTTCGGGCTGACGGCCGCCACCCTCATGCCGCTGCTCAACGGCATGAAGGTCGTGCTGTATCCCAGCCCGCTGCATTACAAGCAGGTGCCGAAGCTGATCGGCGAGACGCGCGCCACCGTCCTGTTGGCAACCGACACCTTCCTGCTGGGCTATGCGCGGGCCGCAGAGGCCGCCGAGCTGGCGTCGGTACGCTATGCCATCGCCGGCGCCGAGCGGGTGAAGGACGCCACGCGCCGGCTGTGGGACAAGACCGGCGCCATGATCCTGGAAGGGTATGGCGCGACCGAATGCGCGCCGGTCATCGCGTGCAACACGCCAAGCGCCCATCGGGTCGGGTCCGTAGGGCGCATTCTGCCGGGCATCGCGGTTCGGCTTGAAAAAGTCGACGGCATAGCGTCGGGCGGCCGGCTGTACGTCAAAGGTCCCAATGTCATGGCCGGCTATATGATGCCGGCTGCGCCCGGAGTCGTCGTTCCAACCGCGGATGGCTGGCACGACACCGGCGATATCGTCACCATCGAGGACGGGTTCGTCACCATCACCGGCCGTGCCAAACGCTTCGCCAAGATCGGTGGCGAGATGGTCTCGCTGGCCGCGGTCGAGGCGCTGGCCGCCGGCTTGTGGCCGGATGCAACCCATGTCGTCGTCGGCCTCCCCGACGCCCGGAAAGGCGAAAGCCTGGTGCTGGTCACCGACAAGGCGGACGCTGACCGGGCAGCGCTGTCCGATTATGCGCGGGAGCAGGGGTTCGCCGAGCTGGCGGTGCCGAAGGCCATCCTGGTGGTCTCGGCCATTCCGGTCATGGGGACCGGCAAGGTCGATCTTCCGGCGGTGGCTGAGCTGGCGCGCACGTCCCGGCCACTGCTCTGAAGCGGGTGCCCGTGGCCGTATGTGCTCGTTTCCTGCTTTAGCCCCCCAGCCGCCGAGCGCCCGGTACGCCCTTGATGGGCATGGTTCCATGCGAGTCAACGGCTTAGCCGTTCCGTAGTCATACTGAACCGTGGCCAGTTCACCACGTTGCGCGGTTAAAAAAACGTTAGTTTCCGCCCGCGCTTGACCCTCGCCCCCGCGTCTCGCATTGAAAGAGCGACTTCGATCGGCATAGCGCCGCAGAGCGGAGTCCGGCGGGGGCCGGGACGGGGCTGCAATGTCCGTCCATTGCTGGGGGACTACATGACGACCACGCCAGGCGCGGAAGATGCGGCCGTCCTGCCGATGCGTACCGTGACCATCGGTTGGGCGCTGAAGCGCGCCATGATTGGAATTCTCATCCTGTTCGTCGTGGTCTGGGGGGCGGCGTGGCTGCTCTATGCCTCGATCGATCGTGATCTCGACGATCAAGCCGGGCGCTCGGCGACGGGCATCCCCGCACGTGCGACCATCGAAAGCGTTCGGCTTTAGAAGCAGCCTGTCGGTAACGTTCTCGTATCGATTGCCGGCGCTCGCGTCGGCAAGGCCCTTGGCGTAGTCTGCGCCTCGCCTCATTGACCGGCGCCGGGGCAGTAGATTGTCCAAAGCCCGCGCCGGATCGCCAATCGGGATTGAAGCCATGGGCCTCACCGACATCCTGCTCCTCATCATCGTGATCGCCGGCGCCGTTTACGTCGGCTACCTGCTCGGGAGGCGCGCGGCGCTGGAAGATGCGTCTGTCGGTGCTCGTCCCTCCGCTGCTCCGCCGGCGTCCTCGATCGAGAGCCCGCTTCCGGGTCCGCGCGAGAGCTTCGACGCCCCGCGACGCTCGACGCCGCCGCCCGCCACGGCCGGCGGCACGGCTGCCGGCGGGGCCGCATCGTCACCTGGCCCGCAAGCGGGCGGATCGGTGCCGCGCCGCACCGCCGCGCCACCTCCCGCCCGCGCCGGGCTGCTGGACCCAGGCACCGCGTCCGGCTCCGGCGAGGGTGCGAAACCCTCCAAGAAGCGCAGTTGATGCTGCGGCGATCCGCGGCGCCGGCGTCGGCCCCTCGTCCAGCTTGGCCGGAGGCGTTGGCCATCGCGCGCCCGCACCCCATGTAACCGGGCCAACCACCGGGTTCGTGTCCCTGCTACCGGAGATCGCCGTCGATGCGCCTCGTCATGCTGGCCCGCAATGCCAAGCTCTATTCGCATCAGCGGCTGCTGGCAGCGGCCACCGCGCGAGGACATACCCTCGACGTGGTCAACACCCTCCACGTTCACATGAACATCACGTCGAACAAGCCGACGCTCCAGTACGGCGGCAAGAAGCTGCCGCTCTATGACGCGGTCATCCCGCGCATCGGCGCGTCGATCACCAACTACGGTCTGGCCGTCCTGCGGCAGTTCGAGATGCAGGGCGTTTATCCGTTGAACGAAAGCGTCGCCATCGGCCGCGCCCGCGACAAGCTCAGGGCGTTGCAGCTTCTCGCGCGGGCCGGCATCGGGCTCCCCGTCACCGCCTTCGCCCACGGTCCGCGCAAGGCCGAGAGCGTCATTCACGAGGTCGGAGGAGCACCCGTCGTCATCAAGCTGGTCGAGGGCACGCAGGGGATGGGCGTCATCCTCGCCGAAACCGAAGCCTCGGCCAAATCGATCATCGAGGCGTTCAGCGCCGCCAACGTCAACATCCTGGTGCAGGAGTACATCCGCGAGGCCCAGGGCAGCGACATCCGCGCCTTCGTCGTCGGCGGCAAGGTCGTCGCGGCCATGAAGCGATCCGGGCGGCCCGGCGAGTTCCGCTCCAATCTGCATCGGGGCGGAACAGCGGAGCCGGCCTACATCACGGTCGAAGAGGAGCGCTCGGCGATCCGCTCGGCGGCGGAGCTGGGGCTCAACGTCGCCGGCGTCGACATGCTGCGCTCGGGCCGCGGGCCGCTGGTCATGGAGGTCAACGCCACGCCCGGTTTCGAAGGCGTTGAGCGCGCGACCGGCATCGACATCGCCGCCGAGATCATGAGCTTTCTGGAAAAGGCGGCCCAGGCGGGCCTCACGGCGACGCGCGGCATCGGCTGACGGTTGAAGGACGCTCGGTGCGACGCGATCAGGCGGCGCGCTGCTTCGCGGTCTTACGCCGCGCGCTGCTCCGCAGATCTACGCTGCGCGCTGCTCCGCAGCTTTAAGCTGCGCGCTGCTCCGCAGCGACCAACCGAACGATGTCCGCCATGATGTCGTTGAGCTGGAAGTCCTTCGGCGTGTAGACGGCCGCGACTCCGAACGCCTTCAGCGTCTTGGCGTCCTCGGGCGGGATGATGCCGCCGACGACGACGGGAACATCGTCGAGCCCGTCCTTGCGCATCCGCTCCATGACCTCCTTGACCAGCGGCACGTGGCTGCCGGAGAGGATCGACAGGCCGACGACGTGCACCGACTCGTCGAGTGCCGCCCGCACGATCTGCGACGGGGTGAGCCGGATACCCTCGTAGACGACCTCCATGCCGCAGTCGCGCGCCCGAACCGCGATCTGCTCGGCGCCATTCGAATGGCCGTCGAGACCCGGCTTGCCGACCAGGAACTTGATGCGCCGCCCAAGCTTGTCGGACACCTCCGTCACCGAAGCGCGCACCGCGTCGAGGCCCGCGCCGTCGCGCTGGACTGCAGCCTGCGCCACGCCCGTCGGCGCCCGGTACTCGCCGAAAATCCGGCGCAGCGTGCCGCCCCACTCGCCCGTCGTCACGCCGGCCCGCGCGGCGGCGATCGAGCTGTCCATGATGTTGCGGCCTTCCTTGGCCGCGCGCTCCAGCTCGGCCAGGGCGGCCGTCGCAGCTTTGTCGTCGCGGGCCGCGCGCCACGCCTTCAGCTTTTCGACCTGCTCGGCCTCCATGGCCGGATCGACGACCATGATCGATCCATCGCCCGTGGTCAGCGGCGAGGGCTCGGTCTCGGTCCATTTGTTGACGCCGACGACGATCTGCTCGCCGGTCTCGATGGCGCGGAGGCGGTCGGTGTTGCTCTCGACCAGACGGCGCTTCATGTAGTCGATCGCGGCCACGGCGCCGCCCATCGACTCGATGGTCTTCAATTCGCCGCGCGCCTGCTCCTTCAGCTCCGCGACCTTGCGCGCGATTTCCGTCGAGCCGTCGAAGATGTCGCCGTAGTCGAGCAGATCTGTCTCATAGGCGAGGATCTGCTGCATCCTGAGCGACCACTGCTGATCCCAGGGGCGCGGCAAGCCGAGCGCCTCGTTCCAGGCCGGAAGCTGTACGGCCCGCGCACGTGCCTTTTTCGACAGCGTGACCGCCAGCATCTCGAGCAGGATGCGGTAGACATTGTTTTCCGGCTGCGGCTCGGTGAGGCCGAGCGAGTTCACCTGAACGCCGTATCGGAACAGGCGGTTCTTGGCGTCCGTCACCCCGTAGCGCTCGCGGGTGATCTCGTCCCACAGCTCGGTGAAGGCCCGCATCTTGCAGATTTCGGTCACGAACCGGAGCCCCGCGTTGACGAAGAACGAGACGCGGCCGACGACGTTGCCGAATTCCGCCGCCGGCACTTCGCCGGACGCCCTCACGCCGTCGAGCACGGCGATGGCGGTCGCCAAGGCAAACGCCAGCTCCTGCATCGGCGTCGCTCCGGCCTCCTGCAGGTGATAGGAGCAGACGTTGGTCGGGTTCCACTTCGGCACTTCGCGGTAGGAGAACACGATCGTGTCCTTGATCAGCCGCAGCGAGGGCTCGGGCGGGAACACGTATGTGCCGCGGGAGAGGTATTCCTTGATGATGTCGTTCTGAATGGTTCCGGTGAGCTTGTCGCGGCCGACGCCCTGCTCGTCGGCGAAAGCCACGTAGAGCGACAGCAGCCATGCCGCCGTCGCGTTGATGGTCATCGACGTGTTCATCTGGTCGAGCGGGATACCGCCGAGCAGGGTTCGCATGTCGCCCAGGTGAGAGACTGGCACGCCGACCTTGCCGACCTCGCCCTTGGCCAGCTCGTGGTCGCTGTCGTAACCGGTCTGGGTCGGCAGATCGAAGGCGATCGACAGGCCGGTCTGGCCCTTGGACAGGTTCTTTTTGTAAAGCGCATTGGATTTGGCCGCCGTCGAATGGCCGGCATAGGTGCGGAAAAGCCACGGTTTGTCGCGTTCCGCGGCGCGCCCGGATGACTGGCCTGGCGACTGGCCTGGCGACTGGCCCGATCGCGACTTTTCCGACATGCTGCGCCCCTCGGCTGACGTTTTCCGGCAGCCTTAGCGCACCCGCGCGGCGTTGCAATACAAAACCCGAGCGCTCATGGCCGTCAGTCCGGCGGGCGCGGCCGCTGGCTGCGGACGGGGGGTGGTCAGGAGGTGGCCTTGGCGCCCTCGGCGATGCGGGCTTCGAGCCCGGTCCGGCTTCGGCCGATGACGGTGTTCACGGCGCGGGTCACGAGCAGCAGGACGACGACAGCGACCATCGTACCCAGTGATGCCGCCACCACGATGTTGGCTTCCTTCTGGGAAAAGAAGATGAACTCCCATTCGCGGCAGTAGAATATCCCGGCCAAAGCCCCGAAATAGGCCATCGGCGCGAGCAGCAGCGCCAGGACGTTTGACTCGGTCATCTGCTTGAGCAGCAGCGCCGACCAGGCGGCCAGCACCCACACGACGCCGATCGTGAAGTCGTCGGCCAGCATGATCTGCTCGTAGGTCTCGGACAAGGACATGGGCGGACTCCCGGCCGTCGGGGCCGCGCTTTTGGCGGACCTCGATGAAATGAACACAGTCAACGGAACAGACTAGGTGATTTCCATTAACGTTCCTTGAAGTCGCACCCCTCGGCGCAGCGGAACCCCTTTATTGCGGCGCAGAAAAATGCTTGTTATGCGCCATGGCTGTTGCAGATCGGTGACCGCACTGTCGCATCGAGACGACAGCGGCCCCAAGGGAAGCAGAGCGGAACAGGGAGAGTTCTGAAGCATGTCGAGCCAAAGCGCGGCAAAGAAGGACGATAAGGCATCGAGCCTTGCATCGCCGGCGATCGTCGCCTCGAACAAAGATCTCTATGAGATCGGTGAAATCCCGCCGCTCGGGCATGTTCCCAAGAGCATGTACGCCTGGGCCATCCGCAAGGAGCGTCAGGGCGAGCCCGACAAGGCGATGCAGGTCGAGGTCGTGCCAACCTGGGAGCTCGACAGCCACGACGTGCTCGTCCTCGTGATGGCCGCCGGCGTCAACTACAACGGTGTCTGGGCTTCGCTCGGAGTGCCGATTTCGATGTTCGACGCGCACAAGCAGCCCTACCATATCGCCGGCTCGGATGCCTCGGGCATCGTCTGGGCCGTCGGCTCCAAGGTGAAGCGCTGGAAGGTCGGCGACGAAGTCGTCATTCACTGCAACCAGGATGACGGCGACGACGAAGAATGCAACGGCGGCGATCCGATGTTCTCGCCGAGCCAGCGCATCTGGGGCTATGAGACGAACGACGGCTCCTTCGCACAGTTCTGCCGCGTTCAGGATCGCCAGCTTCTCGAGCGTCCCAAGCACCTCACGTGGGAAGAGGCGGCCTGCTATACGCTGACGCTCGCCACCGCCTACCGCATGCTGTTCGGCCACCGCCCGCACGTCCTGCGGCCCGGCCACAACGTGCTCGTGTGGGGCGCCTCTGGCGGCCTCGGCTCTTTCGCGGTGCAGCTCTGCGCGACCTCGGGCGCCAATGCCATCGGCGTCGTTTCAGAAGACGACAAGTTCGATTTCGTGCGCCAGCTCGGCGCCAAGGGCGTCATCAACCGCAAGAAGTTCAACTGCTGGGGCCAGCTCCCGAAGGTCAACACGCCCGAGTACAACAACTGGCTGAAGGAGATGCGCAACTTCGGCAAGGCGATCTGGGACATCACCGGCAAGGGCGTCAACGTCGACTGCGTGTTCGAGCATCCGGGCGAAGCGACGATCCCGGTCTCGGTGCAGGTGGTGAAGCGCGGCGGCATGGTGGTCATCTGCGCCGGCACGACGGGCTACAATCTCACCATGGACGCGCGCTATCTCTGGATGCACCAGAAGCGCGTGCAGGGCTCGCACTTCGCCAACCTCGCCCAGGCCGCGCAGGCCAACAAGCTCGTCTGCGAGCGGCGCATCGATCCGTGCATGTCGGAAGTGTTCTCGTGGGCGCAGATTCCAAAGGCCCACATGCGCATGATGAGAAATGAGCACAAACCGGGCAACATGGCCGTGCTCGTCTCAGCGCCGACGACCGGTCTCAAGACCGTCGAGGACGTGCTCGAAGCCAGCCAGCAGCGCTTCGGCGCGGCGTGACGAAAGCCGGTGTCCCGCCCAGCGACGACCGCCCGGGGTGCGCATAGCGGCGCACCCCGAAGACACAGCGGGACAAAGGCGGCTCGGCTTGCAATCGCGGGAAGCGGCCACTATACGGAATGCTTCGTTGCCAGGAGACGTGGCCGAGTGGCTGAAGGCGGCGGTTTGCTAAATCGTTGTACGTGGAAACATGTACCGGAGGTTCGAATCCTCTCGTCTCCGCCAACGTTTCGAACGACAAGCTGATTGCGATGAACTGATTATCGAGAGCGTTCCGTCCGGCACCTGGATTTCCGATCTCGTGGGTCGAATCGCTGTTCGAGAGCCTGGTAATTTTCGTCAGCCCTGCCCATCAGTCCGGACGGACGGAACCTGCGAGCGGCGCCCGCCATTCGAGCCGGTGTTCTGGCTCGCGTCGGATCAGGCCCCGCATCGCTGATCTCACCCTCACCACTGATAATAGGGACGAGGGGACGTGCCGGCTCAGGCGGCGCGCCGCTTGCCGGCCTTGGCCTTGCGTTCGCCGGTCACCTGGAAACCGGCCTTGGTCAGCTGGCGCATGGCAAGCCGGCCGATGCGGACGTACTCCTTGCGATTCTGCTTCCAGCTCGCGGCCTTTTCCTCCTTCGTGGCCCTCGGGAACTGCATCTTGAACGCCGCGGCCCACTGGGCGCGGCCGATCTCAGCCGCTGCTTGTTTCTGTGTTTCCGTCAAAGCGATGACTGCCATGCTTGCCTCCTCAAAATTCAATTTCGACGTTTCGTAAGTGCCGTCCTGCGGTCCGTCTCGACGGTGCGGCGGCCACACGAGTTCATCTAGGATGGCGTAGCTAAAATGCAAGTGATTTTAATGTGTTGCGCACAAAAAGAAGCATTTCTCATGCCGATCAATAACTTATTGCAAGATCCGTCATGACGCTCCATCTCGGCTCAATCCCAAAGGCGTCCGCCGCGCGAGTCCGCCCTATTCTGTGTCGCCCGCGGGATCAGCCAGCTGTTGGCCGCTGACGCACGTACGTCTCTCGAGCGAAGCTGAAGACTCTCGAGCAAACGGAGCGGCCGCCCAAAATTTGATCAAGTATTGTGAGGATTTTTTGCAGCCTCACGAGTGTCTTTTTCGGCCGCGCTTGACAACTCAGGCGAGCGGAGAGATTTCTGCACTGGCGCCGCGTACGTCATATTCAGTTTATTGTTGCAGTGCGCCATTGCATTGGCGATACCTGACCGAATTAGGCGGCCGAACGTATTAGTCAGGAGCAAGGTCGTAATGTTGGGGTCTCATCGAGTGGGTTCCGGACGAGCGAGGTTTTTTCGAATATTCGGGCGCCTCGGCGCCAATGCCAAGCTACAAGAGGAAAAAAAACTCGTAGAAAAAGAGTTCGATGCTGCGTTTTACCTGTCGCGCTATCCCGATATTGTCCAGGCTAGCGTCGACCCTCTCCACCACTTCATGCTGGAAGGGTGGCGCGAATCGCGTGATCCGGCGCCCTGGTTCTCGACCGCAGCCTATCTCGAGCTGAACAGCGATGTTCGGACGGCCGCTGTCAATCCGTTCCTCCACTACATCAGGTATGGACGCAGCGAAGGGCGCCAGACGAAACCCGCAGCAGAGGGGTCGTCGATACCCGTCGCAAACAGCGCTTTGATCGAGCGGGTGTTGGCCGAACATTTCGACGCCGACTACTACAGCAATCGATACAAGGACATCAAGCGCAACAACCTCGATCCTCTGAAGCATTACATCCGCTTCGGGTGGAAGGAGGGCCGCGACCCTGCACCGTGGTTTTCGACCACCTCCTATCTCGAGCGCTACGAAGACGTTCGTACTTTGGAAATCAACCCGTTTTTCCATTATATCAAGTACGGCCGCAAAGAGCGGCGCACAGCGATCAGCGCCGCTCACGCTGGTATTCGCAACCAATCACGCGCAGCCATTGAGCGTGCACCTCCAACAAAGAGCACCAATTCTTCTCGCGGGTTCTCTGTGGCGCCGATCTCGGATGTTTGCCGCGTTCTGAACTTCTACAGGTGGCTGCAATCCAATATTGAATCGCCAAGCAAACTGCAACGCTTCGACCCGGTTGCTTATCTGATGCTCAATCCAGACATTGCCAAGGGGGAGTTCCGCTCTAATCCAGCAAAGCATTTCGATGCGCATGGCGTGAAGGAAAAAAGAGTTTTCCGGCCGGCAGACGTTGTCGAATTGTGTATCGGGGCCCCAGATCGCTCGGCGCTCGACTTGCGGAAATTCATGAGCGCATTTCGCGCGCAATGGATCAAAAACAAGCAGGCAAACGCGTTCGAGTGCGCCTTGCGGGCAATGTCTGCATTGGGGACCGAGCGTCAGACGCGCGAGCAAAAACATGAGCTCGTGAAGTTGCGCCGAACATTCGGCAGGGATTTTTCCGACTCGCACAGGGATATGCTGACCAATGTCGTTGTCGTGTGTCACCTGTACTATGTATCGGAACTGGAGTGGATAAAATCGGTTTGTGCACGGCTCAAAGAATTCGATTCATTGAAGTTTCGGTTCGTTTTTTCAATTTCCGAGTCCATGGCCACTTCAAGTGTTGTATCCAGCCTGAAGGAGGAATTCGGCCCGTCGATCGAGGTTTACCTCACAGAGAACCGCGGTCACGATCTTGGTGCCCTTCTTTCCATTCTACGATGCGAGAAATTTTCCGGGAGCGAATGGCTGGTCACGCTTCATGGAAAGAAAAGCAGCCAGAACGACAGAACATTGGTGGCACAGTGGAAGGAGGCCATGGCAGACAGTATTGTCGCCGGGCTGAGCGAGATCAATCGGCACTGCAAAGAGGGAGACGAGACACATCTTAAGGGCGTCGGGGGCTATTTTTCGCAGCGTTGGCAGCGTGCAAACATGGGCGCCAATCTGATCAAGGTCAGCGCGTTGCGTCAGCACTATATGTCGGTCCCCATGCAGAACAGTTCAGTAGAATATCTTTCAGGCTCCATGATGGTGACGCGGCTCAGCGTGTGGCGCGAGATCACAGAACTCACTAGAGATTGTATTTTTTCCGACACTGGAGCATTACAAGGCGAGAAGCGCACGGACGGCCTTCTGGAACATGCCGTGGAGCGCATCGTGCAGGAAGTTGCTACGCATCGTGGTCTTCATTGTGTATGGAATTAGCGAGATTCGATGCGTCTCTTCATCACTCATGATTTATCGCTGACAGGCGCACCGCGCCTCTTGGTCGACACTTACAAGGCCCTCCGGCGCGAGGGTGACCTCCTGATTGCAAAGCGTGGCGGGCCATTAGGTGGAGAACTGACGAGCGGTGGCTTCCAGTTTCACATCTCCGATACCTCGCATGAGCTTTCTGTGACCTACAAGAGCGCGCTGGCCTATGCACGCGAGATCATAGATCAGCGCCGGCCGAGCATCGTCTACGCAAATACGGTCGCATCTATCGAGTGGGTCGTGGCCGCATCGGAAGCCGGCATTCCCTCGATATTGCACGTCCACGAGCTGGATGCCGTACGCAATGAGTTTTCCGCCATTGGTCACTACTCCATTGATCGCCATCGGCTCGCCTCACTGACATTGTGCGCTTCGGACAGGATCGAGGAGCAGCTTCGACATCAAGGACTCCCCGCGGATCAACTGAAAGCCATCGGTGTGGCGATCGATGTCGGCCACGTCCTTTCCAAGGTGGACGACCGGACCAGCGAGCATGACGACTATTTCGCCCTGCGTCATTCAGGGTTCGGGGAGGGGCGACGCCGGCACTGCATGGTCGGATCCGCCTGCTACAGGAAGGGAATTGACATTTTTCTCGAGACCGCGGTGCGAATGCAGGATCGCGACTTCATCTGGATTGGCGGCCAGTCTCAGGAAGCTTTTATGACAGGCTTCCGGAGCCGAATTGCAAAGGCGCCGTCCAATTTCTATTGTACGGGCTGGCTGATTAATCCTTTCCCGATCCTCGCCGATTGCGAATCTCTGATACTGACTGCGCGTGAGGATCCCAATCCCTTGGTCGTCTACGAAGCGCTTGTGCTCGGCAAAAAAGTCGTATGTTTTGCGGACACGGGGGACTCTCACATCAAGGTGCGCAAGTACTTTCCCGTGTCCAGCGGCCGTGCCGAGCCCGCTCGGATCGAGATGGCGCTTCGGGTTCAGGATGATTTACCCGTTGACCCGTCCATAGACGAGAGAGCGAACTTCCGCTCGTATTTGAGCGAAATTGAGCAATCAATTGCGAATCTTATCGACCGCCAGTGAAGCCGAAGATGGGAAGCTGAAGATGCAGGATGTGGCCGGGCTAGGGAGTGCAGTGCTGCGCAATCCGCATCTTTATGGCTTGGCGCCCGTGGCGCCGAATGTTGAATTTAAAAATGTCGAGCAGTTTACGAAGTGTTACTCTCAGAATACTGGCAACCTTGCCTTTGTACACGCCTGCTGGCTGATATTCGGGACGTCTGTCAACGCTCATCCGTGGACGTCTACTCTTCGTCAGTTTGACGCAGAGAAGGATGTGATGGTTTTTCCGGCTGCAAATCAGATTGGTGCGCACGTGGACATGGGGCGTGTGGTCCCCGCGATGACAAAGTCACACATTCCGATTTTGATGATCGGGCTCGGCAGTCAGTTTCAGCTGGAAAAGATGGAGCCAGATGCCGTGCCGCAGGGCACTATCGAGTGGCTGGAGCACATCGCCTCTCGCGCTCCCGTGAAGGATATTCCTAATATTTCATTGAGGGGCCATACCTCAATGCTCGTGTTGAAGCATTTTGGATTGGACAAGCATGCCGTAGTGACAGGATGCCCGTCGAACTTCATTTGTGCACACCCCAGCCTCGGCGTGACTATTTCGCGGAAAATTCGCGCTCATAAAAAGCAGAAGAGACCCCGAGTGGCCGTCGCGGCGGGCAGTCCTAGCCGACCGGAACTTCTTGGACTTGAGCAGTCGCTCATTGAAATGTTGCTCAGCACACGGGGTGAATACATCGTGCAGCATCCGCCCAACATGATTGCCGCGGCGCGTCAGATATATGGGGGCAATATGCGGCCGGCGATCGAGGCGCAATGCTCGAAGGTGCTGCCCGAGCGCTTGAGGACCGGAACGCTCCGTTGGTTTGCGCGAAATGCTCGTGTTTACTCGTTTGTTCCCGAGTGGATGGCGGGGCTGCGGACGTTTGACTATGTCGTCGGCACCCGAATTCACGGAACGATGCTGGGACTCCAAGCAGGTGTTCCGAGCGTTTGTCTGTACGTCGACTCCCGCACGAAGGAGTTGTGTGAAACGATGGGAATCCCCAGTGCCAATGCCAAGGATTTCCAGAATGGAATTACAGTGAGCGACGTTAGATCAATCCTTGATGACTGGAATTCGGAACTCTACGATAGAACAAGAGTGCAATTGGGGAGAATGCTTCAAGAACTTATTAAGGGCAACAACGTCAGAACCTCAAGGCACCTGACTAATATTCTGGGATCTGAATGATCCAGCGTGGAAAATGCCTCAGCATCTCAAGGGCTATTTGTTCCAATAAGTTTGGTCGAACGAGTAACCCGCATTCGCCATGCTTTTAGAGCAAATGTCTCGGAAAATTGCTATTTCATTTGCGCCCCAGCCTGACGATTCGAGATTTAGTGGGCGGTAGTCGGCTTGCGTAACCTCGGGGTTCGCGCCTGCCAATCGCAACCGCAGGTTTTTCGATTGCTCGTCTTCGAGTTTTAAAAATCCTGAAATGATTTCGCAAACGCGGTTGGGCTCGTGTGCGATTTGATGCTGGTCAATCCGAACCGATTTTCCACCCTGCGACATCACTTTCAGTGACGTCTCTATATCGTCCGCCCAGCTCTGGCAGTGCTGCTGAAAAGAAATACTGGGCCACTTGCGCAGACGGCTAGCGACGTTCTCGATGCCCCGGCGCGTCATAACTATCGCTTTGCAATTTGGCACCAGCTTCTGATAGCGTATATATCCCATCATATTGAGGCGGCCTGGCGTCTTGTCGATTACGATGTCGTTTTCGATCCGATCGCGGATGAATAGGCGAGCTATTGCTCGCAGATGTTGGGGTCGATTGTACGACGCGATCCAATTCTGATCAATGCTGTATGCGTCCGCGTATTTCTGGGCATGTGCGTCAAAGGTGTCTGCAATGTCGCGAAACAGTGTCAGCCAATGCCCCTCTCCGATATGCGGATAATCGAGCGATTTGCGAAGAGCTTGCGCCATCTTCGTGGTGCCGGATCGCGGCGCGCCGACGATGAAAATCTGAAGTATGGGGTCGGTCACGTTGATGCCTCAAATCCTATTGGATGGTGATTTTCGAGCTGGCAGCCTCGGGTTGCATGGAGAATAGTAGAATGTCCGAAGCGGATTTCGATCTACAATGAATCCAGGGGTTCCTTTGGAAAGTTCAGAGCCTAGTGTTCTGGATCGAACGCTTGATTCCGGGCGAAGGTCGGCAAGCGTTCGTGAATCCAGAACACAAACAAAGACTCTGGCTAGGTTCCGGGCTGACGCTTGGAAACCAAGCGTCAGAGTCGGAACACTAGAGCCTGCAGATGCTCGCACCTCAGAACTAGTGCAGGTGCGAGCGTCGACCTCTTCTAAAAAAAGGTCTTTGAAAGTCAATCCAATTCGGTAGGTTCGCTGTCAAGAACCCGAACCTACACGCCCGCTCGACCAACGAAATGTCGCTCAAGCTGCCGGCCGAATGCGGCTGGCTGCCAGCGGCGCGCAGGTCGCGACCTACACGTCGAACCAGGCGTCCGCGGCGAAGGTGCCCGCGCGCTGTCATCCTTGCCATCGAAGCCCCGGCAGTTGGCGCAGACGAGCGTCCCTCCGATGCGGCCGGTGCGCCGGACGTGGGTGTGGGCATGCACCCAGACTGGGACCCGCGCCAGTGATTCGATCCAGCGGTCGAGATCGCTGGCGAAGGCGCCGTCGAGCCCGTTCCCCCGGTGCGTCGGATTGAGCGCCGTGAGGCTCGGCGCATGATGTGTGACGACGTCACCGGCGTATTGGAGCTCGACGCGAGCGCGGCATCGAAGGCATCGGCCGCATCCTCGGGGCGGAACCTTGCGAGCTGCACGTCACCATCGGGTGTCGTCGACCTCTTCTCGACGAAGAAATATTCTCCCATACTCCGCCCGTACGAACGGGCGCTTTCGCGGTTTCGAATTTGTAGATCTAGAAGATCGAGGCTTCCGCCTCCGACCATTCGTCGGTCAGCATGAAACCTTCGTATTTAAAGATCTGACATCGCAGATCTGCCTTCTTCTCTTCGAAGGAAGCCAGCATATCGCGATCCTGGAGTCTGGAATGGCCGTCGCTCGAGATCAATGACTTCACATCACCTTGGCCATCGCGACTGCGGTGTCGGCCATGCGGTTGGAGAAGCCCCACTCGTTGTCGTACCACGCCAGCACGCGCACGAGGCGCCCGTCGAGCACCTTGGTCTGGTCGAGGTGGAAGATCGACGAGTGGGCGTCGTGATTGAAATCGCTCGAGACGTTCGGCTCGTCCGTGACGCCAAGGATGCCTTTCAACTCCTGGCTGGCGGCCTTTTTCACCGCGGCGTTGATTTCGTCCTTCGTCGTCTCCCGCTTGGCGATGAACTTGAAATCGACGACCGAGACATTCGGCGTCGGCACGCGGATTGCCGTGCCGTCGAGACGGCCATTCAATTCCGGCAGCACGAGGCCGACGGCCTTCGCGGCCCCCGTCGACGTCGGAATCATCGACAGCGCGGCGGCGCGCCCGCGATAGAGATCCTTGTGCAGGGTATCGAGCGTCGGCTGGTCACCGGTGTAGGCGTGGATTGTGGTCATGAACCCTTTGTCGATGCCGACGAGGTCGTTCAGCACCTTGGCGACGGGCGCCAGGCAGTTGGTCGTGCACGAAGCATTCGACACCACCATGTGCTCACGCGTGAGCTTATCGTGATTGACGCCGTAGACGACGGTCAGATCGGCATTGTCGGCGGGGGCCGAGACCAGCACGCGCCGGGCGCCGGCATCGAGATGCGCCTTGGCCTTGTCCTTGGACGTGAAAATTCCGGTACATTCCATGGCCACGTCGACGCCCAGCGCCCGGTGCGGCAACTCGGCCGGATTCTTGATGGCGGTCACCTTGATCGGACCGGTGCCGACATCGATGCTGTCGCCGGTCACCGTCACGCGGCCTGGGAACCGGCCATGCACCGAATCGTAGCGCAGCAGATGGGCGTTGGTTTCGACCGGACCGAGATCGTTGATGGCGACCACCTCGATGTCCTTGCGGCCCGACTCGGCGATCGCCCTCAGAACATTGCGGCCGATGCGGCCAAATCCGTTGATGGCGACCTTCACCGTCATTCTGTCATCCTCCAGCCTGTCAGAAGCGCGCCATTAACTTGAGCCAGCCACTGCCTGTCAATGCGGCAACGCACGTGCTTCGGCGGCGGCTTGCTCGAAACGCGGAACGAATTCGGTGGCCAGATCGGGGTCGTTTGTTGCGCCGCCGTTGCAGAGCACTTAAGGTCTTCGACGTACGGCCCCTCGGGGCGAAATCGGAACCTCGACGGAGCCCCTCCGGGCGGCTGGGACTGGTGTGATGATTCCGAAGTCTGCCAGCACCTTGCCGCTCGTCTGCCAAGCGGACTTCGCAATCTAATCACACTAGAAAACATTGGCTTGGCTAGTGTCTTTGTCGTTGGCGCGCTAGGGCCCGCGCGCGGGGTGGGGCCAATAGAAAGTTGCGAAACGGGCCCCAAGCCCCGGCGGGTCCGGCACGGGGCCCGGGGCAAAGGCGACCC
>JBQTIA010000055.1:0-9061 GCA_052388455.1 Hyphomicrobium sp. | reverse complement strand
TTCGTCGCCGTGGATCGACTCACGTTCGTGCGATCGCGGCCGTGTTCTGGTGCATAGTTAGGGTTAATGTCTGATCAACGCTTGCGCACTTTCTGCTTGCGGTAAAGCCGTGACGACAGCCGCGGCTGGCGATACGTATCGGCCGGATTGACCAGCACGTCGCCGGGTATGGCCTGACGGCCGAGCAGCATACGGTGGGTCATGGCCTCGCGATTGGTCAGTCCGAGGTCGATCCGCCACTGACGGCCGTCGATGCGGAGCAGCGTTTCGATGATGTAGCGCATCTCGCTTTCGCCGTTTGAACTCATCACCTCGCGCAGATCCTTGACCGGCGCCTCGCACACGATCTCGATGCGCGGGCGTGCCGGAATGGGATGCACCAGAAAGCGCACTTTCAGCGACGTGCCTTCGCCGAAAGGCTCGATGGAGCGGGCATGGAGAGATGAGGTTCGCGCGCCGGTATCGACTTTGGCCTTGATGGCCGAGAGACCGATGTCGGGCAGCGACACCCATTCCGTCCGGCCGAGGATGAAAGTTTCCGTTTCGATGGGGCTGGCCTTGGTCGAAGGTGATCAGCGGGTCGTTTAGACGAGATGGGACGGAGCCGCAACGTAAGCGCAACAAACACGCCGGGCGTGTTGGTCGCACGCTTGGCGCCGCAACGGGCCTCGGCCGCGTCACTTCCGAACGGAGTGGCGAAAGCTGACGCGAAACCGGGCAGCGGGATGGGGCGTAAGCTCAATTGAGATGACAGACACACACGTGCAGGTCGGAAACGCAAAGTCGGTTTGGGCGGCCTGGGTGGCTCTCGGCACGTTCGGCTTCGCTGCATCGATGGCGCTGGCCCTCGCGTCGCACCGCTTTGGCCCGGCGGTACCGCCGAACGATCGACCGGCTCTTCTTCTGGCCGCCGGGCTCGTGCTGGTCGGCGCCGTCTCGGTGCTGCTGCTTCCGCTTGTTGCGAAGACCCTCGATCACGGCCTCGGCGGCGATCGTCGGCTGCTGGGCCTGATGATTATCTTCGGCGCGGCGATGCGGCTGTCGCTCTGCTGGAGCACGCCGGTCTTCGAGGACGACTGGAATCGCTATCTCTGGGACGGCGCCGTGACGGCCGGCGGATACAATCCCTATGCCGTCTCCCCCGACGACGCGCAGGACGATGCCCATGCCGGCTCGCTGCAAGCGCTCGCACACCGCTCCGGCATCGTCATCGAGCGCATCAATCATTCGCATCTGAAGACGATTTATCCCCCCGTCGCTCAGGCCGCTTTCGCCCTTGCCCATGCCATCGAGCCGTGGAGCCTCGCCGCGTGGCGCGGCGTGCTGATGACCGCCGAGGTCGCGACGCTCGCGCTGCTGCTGGCCCTGCTGTCGGCGGCCGGACGCTCACCATTGTGGGCCGCGCTCTACTGGTGGAGCCCGCTGGTGGCCAAGGAGATCGTCAACTCCGCCCACATGGAAGGCATCGTCACGCCGATGGTGCTCGCGACCTTGCTGCTGAGCGTCCGCCGGCGCCCGATGGCGGCGACGACCGTGCTCGGTCTTGCCATCGGCGCCAAGCTCTGGCCGGTGATGCTGGCTCCGCTGGTGTTTCGTCCGCTGCTCGATCAGCCGCGACGGCTGGCCCTCGCGATCCTCCTGCTGCTGACGCTGATGACTTTGTGGTCCTGGCCGATCGTGGTCGGCGGTCTCGACGCGTCGTCGGGGTTCATCGCGTTCGCCAAGGATTGGCGGACCAACAGCGCTCTTTTTCCGGCAATCGAACGTGGCGCGCAGGCGGTGCTCGGAGGCTTCGATCTCGATCCGAAGCTGCCCGGTCTCGTCGTTCGAACGATGCTTGCAGGTGTGGTCGGTGGGTTGGCCCTCGCGGTCGCGCGCCGGCCCATCGCCGATGCGGCCGATCTGATGCGGCGCGCTGCTGTCGTAACCGCTGCGCTGTTCCTCCTCAGTCCCGCGCAGTTCCCCTGGTATGCGATCTGGATGCTTCCGTTCCTCTGCTTCAGGCCGTCGTTTGCGCTGCTGGCGCTGACGGCCCTGGTTCCGATCTACTACGCGGCCTTTCATTTCCTCGCCCGCGACTCTCACGAGGTTTTCCGCAGCACAGTGGTGTGGCTGATCTGGTTGCCCGTATGGGCTTTGCTGGCGGTCGAAGCGATGGGGGCGTTCACGGCACGACGGCACGCGTTCCGCGGGAGTGGTGCCGGCCATGCGTGACGGGCGGCGCATCGGTGTCGTCATCCCCGCGCGGGACGAGGAGAAGGCGATCGGCAAGGTCATCGCCGAAGTTCCGGCCTGGGCCGACGCCATCGTCGTCGCCGACAACGGTTCGCGCGATGCGACGGCAGCGATGGCCGCAGCGGCGGGTGCCCGCGTCGTCCACGAGCCCGAAGCCGGTTATGGGGCGGCCTGTCTCGCCGGCATCGCGGCCCTGCCGGCGGTCGACATCGTCGTCTTCGTCGACGGCGACCGCTCCGACTATCCCGGTGACATGGCCGCGCTGGTCGATCCCATCCTTTCGGGCGACGCCGATCTCGTGATCGGCTCGCGCGTACTGGGCGAGGCCGAGGCCGGTGCGCTGACCCCGCAGCAGCGCTGGGGCAACTGGCTCGCCACGCGGCTCATCGGCTCAGTGTGGGGCACCCGCTTCACCGACCTCGGCCCGTTTCGCGCGATCACTCGCGATGGACTTGGCCGCCTCGAAATGGCCGACCGGACGTTCGGCTGGACCGTCGAGATGCAGATCAAAGCGGTCGAGTGCGGCCTCATTTCGATCGAAGTGCCGGTGCGCTATCGCCGCCGCATAGGGGTCTCCAAGATCTCGGGCACCGTTCAGGGCGTCGTCCGCGCGGGGACGAAAATTCTGTCGATCATCGCCGTGCGGGCCTGCCTCCGGCTCGTGCGGTCGCTGAGGAGGACGTAAGCAGGGTGGAGGAGTCGCCCCTGCTCCGGAGGTTTGCCCATGACGACACGACTGCTTCTGTTCGCGATCACGGTTCTCGCTGGTACATTGTCTGCAACCAGCGCCGAGAGAGGCTCGCGTATCGCGTTTGAACTCGCCGACCGGGCCGGTCTCGATCGGATCGAGATCGAAGTGTCCGACCCGGCGACCCTGCGTCCCGAGCGGCGGGCGATCAGCGACCTGCGCCTCGACGCCTGGACAGCCACGGACGATCTGGTGGCCATCCTGAAGCTACCGAATGGACAGCCGCCGCAGGCTGGCCGCGAGCTGTTCGCGGTGCAGGTGGTCGCCGTCAGCGGAGGCCGCCTGCATACTCGTGCACGAGCCTCCTGCGGACCTTGGGAGGGCGACGTCAGTGTGTGCAGCCTGGATTGCGACGGTGGCCGGTTCGCGCTCCGGCGATCGCCGAGGATGGCCCCGACCGCGCTCCGGCTGATGATCGGCGTGCTGCCGCGCGACATCGACATCGGCGAAAAGCCGGGCTTCGCACTCTCCGGCTGCGGCCTCGACGCGACCACCGAGTGGCGCGTGGTGCCCAAGCCCGGCCGCCCGTTGGTCGAGCTTCAGGTCATCGCCGAAAGCGGTGAACGGTGACGGCCGGAGATTGACCCTTTCCGCGGCCTTGCCTATGTCACGCGGATGCTGAAGGTTCTGCCCATCGTTACGCTGCCCGATCCGATCCTGCGTCAGGTGTCGGCACCTGTCGATCAGGTCGACGCCGGCCTGCGCCAGCTCGCCGACGACATGCTGGAGACGATGTACGAAGCGCCGGGCATAGGTCTGGCCGCCGTTCAGGTCGGAGTGCCGAAGCGGCTGGTGGTTCTCGATGTGTCCGAGGACGATGGGGTCCGCCAGCCCCTGGTGCTTTTCAATCCGGAAATCGTCCGTCTCGGCGACGCCTTGCGCCAGCACGAAGAAGGCTGCCTGTCGATTCCTGACTTCCGCATCGACATCGAGCGCCCGTCCACTCTGACCCTGAAGTACGTGGACCGCGACGGTCGGGAGCAGGTCATGGAGGCCGAGGGGCTGCTGGCCACCGCCATCCAGCACGAGGTCGATCACCTCAACGGCAAGCTGATCATCGATTTCCTCTCTCGGCTGCGCCGCGACATGGTCGTGCGCAAGTTCAAGAAGCTGGCCAAGGGCGAAGCGAGCGCCTGACCATGCCGCTCAATCTCGTATTCATGGGAACGCCGGGATTCTCGGTCGCGCCACTGGCGGCACTGATCGACGTCGGGCACCGCATCGTGGCCGTCTACTCGCAGCCGCCGCGGCCGGCCGGTCGCGGCATGGTTCCCCGGCCATCGCCCGTTCACGAGTACGCGGCGGCACGCAATCTTCCCGTACTAACGCCGACGAGCCTTAGAAGCGTCGACGATCAGTCGGCATTTGTCGCGCACGGAGCGGATGCCGCCGTTGTCGTGGCTTATGGGCTGATCCTGCCACGCCCAGTTCTGAGGGCGCCGCTCCACGGCTGCTTCAATATCCATGCCTCGGCGCTGCCCCGCTGGCGCGGGGCTGCGCCGATCCAGCGCGCCATCATGGCCGGCGACCGCGAAACGGCAGTTATGATCATGGCGATGGAAGAGGGGCTCGACACAGGTCCGGTCTGCGCGACCGAACGTGTCGCGATTGGAGACGAGACCACGGCCGGCGAGCTGCACGATCTGCTGTCGGCGGCCGGCGCGCGGCAGATCGTTTCGGCGATGGCGGAACTCGAGGCGGGTACGCTCCGAGCCCTCGCACAATCCGCCGAGGGCGTTACCTATGCTGCCAAGATCGACAAATCCGAAGCGCGCATCGATTTCCGGCGGCCGGCAGAGGTCGTGCACAATCTGATCCGTGGGCTGTCGCCGTACCCCGGTGCCTGGTTCGAGATGGCGCCGGACGGCGGAGCGCCCGAGCGGATCAAGGTGCTGCGCTCGCGGTTGCTTCCTGGAATATCCGGCACACCGGGCGAGTGGCTGGCCGACGGTATGTCGATTGCCTGCCAGGGCGGGGCGTTGAAGCTTCTGGAGGTGCAGCGTGCCGGCAAGCGTCCGGCCAGCGCCGAGGATTTCCGGCGCGGGTTCAAGGTGGCGCCGGGCAGGCGCGTCGTGGGCTGCTGAGTCCTTCACCTTCCCCGTTAAGCATTCCGTACGATTTTGGCACAGCGCTCCGGACCGGTCTTCCTATAGTGACGTATCGAGTTCGCGTGACCTCAGGAGTTCCGTCATGTCGCGTCGCTTTGCAATTCCCGCTCTGGCCATCGCCTTCCTGCTGCCGGCCGCGTTGCCGGCTTCGGCCCAGGATGCCTACACCACCCGCATCGAGCCGAGACCGTTCTACGGCGCGACGGTGACCATCGAATCGGGCGTACGGGTGTTCCGTCCGCTGCCGACCACCCGCCACGTGATCGTCAATCCCGGCGGGCAGACCCCGCTCAATCTCGGCTACTACGACAGCCGCGTCGTCGAGCATTCAACGAGCACCAACTACAACTACAATTCCTATGCGCCGCAGGGCGGCGGTGGCGGTGTCTATCCGGGCATTTACGGCGACCGCGGTCATCCGAAGCGCTTCGACCGCCACCCGCGCAAGGGCGGCTTGCCGGGCTCGCCGCATCGCTGACACTTGTTGCGGGCAGCCTGCGCCGATAAGGAGAACCGCGTGCCTCGCCTGGCGCGCGGTTTTTTTATTGATGTTGGCGCCGAATGCCCCGCTATCGCATCGACATCGAATACGACGGTACCGGGCTGGCCGGCTGGCAGTGGCAGCCGGAGAGCCCGTCCGTGCAGGGCGCGCTGCAGGACGCGATTCGGCGATTTTCCGGTGAGTGCGTCGTGGTCCGCGGCGCGGGGCGAACCGATGCCGGTGTCCACGCGCTGGGGCAGGTCGCTCACTTCGATCTCGCGGGCGACTGGGATGCCTTCCGCGTGCAGCAGGCGGTCAATTTTCACCTGCGGCCGAACCGCGTCGTGGTGCTCGACTGCCGACGGGTGGCCGAAGATTTCGACGCGCGCTTCTCCGCCACCGGACGGCACTATCTCTATCGTATCCTCTGCCGGCGTGCGCCGCCGGTGATCGAACGCGATCGCGTTTGGTGGCTGACGCGCGACCTCGACATCGGTGCCATGCAGACTTCCGCAAGCCGCCTCGTCGGCCGGCACGACTTCACCACGTTCCGCGCCGCTGCCTGCCAGGCGAAGTCTCCGCTGCGCACGCTGGACCGATTGGACGTGACCCGCCAAGGCGAAGAAATTCGCATCGAAGCCTCCGCGCAGTCGTTTCTGCACAGCCAGGTGCGCTCGATGACCGGAACATTGAAGCTGGTCGGAGAAGGAAAGTGCTCGCCGGACGAGGTCGCCGCCGCGCTCGCCGCCCGCGACCGCACCCGCTGCGGCCCCGTGGCGCCGGCGGCGGGGCTCTATCTGGTAAGTGTGGACTATGGGGAGAGGCGGCTGCCGCCGGTCGAAGCGGCTGACGAAAGCGGCTGATTGCCGATCGTCAGCGGCGAAATCCACCTTCGTGACGCTTCTCTCGGCGTCGCGAGCCCAGCTACCTTGCGCCGAGCAAAAAGCGCACGATGCGGTTGTGAATTTCGCCCGGCAGGAGCTGCCGTCCGGCGATCAGCAGCCAGCCGTTCGGCTTGTAGCGCAGGCGCCAGCCCCATTTCGCATTCGCCGCCGTGTAGACGGCCTTGGCGACCAGAGCGGCATCCGGCGGATCAATGCATTTCGCTTTGATGTTTTCGAATACGCGCGCGTCCCAGTCGCCGTAGGCGTCAAGTCCCGGCCGTGTGGGTCTGACGAGCGAGCGGCCAAAGAACTCGCTCTTGATTGCGCCCGGCTCGATGATGGCGATACCGATGCCGTGCGGGGCGAGCTCGTGACCCAAGCCCTCCGAGAAGCCCTCGACCGCGTATTTCGTGGCGCAGTAAACCGAGTAGAGCGGCAGCGTCAGGCGGCCGGCAACCGAGCCAATATTGATGATGCGTCCGGATCGCGCCTGCCGCATGTGGGGCAGCGCGGCGCGGGTGACATTCATCATCCCGACGACGTTGGTCTCGAGATTGCGCGCAATCTCCTCGGGCGACATGGCCTCGAACAGTCCGATCAGGCCGTACCCGGCATTGTTGACCAGAACGTCGATGCGGCCATAGGCAGCCATGACGTCGCTGACCGCAGTCGCGATAGAGTCGAGGTCTGTCACATCGAGCTTGAACAGGCGGATGTTGTCGCAAACTCCGCCGGAATCGGCCGACTCGGGGGTCCGCATGGTCGCGGCGACCGACCAGTCGCGCGCGGCGAAGTATTCGGCCGTCGCACGCCCGATGCCGCTCGACGCTCCAGTGATGAGGACGACTTTGCGCTGGGGCTGGGGCAGGTGCGGGCGCTCCGGCGTTCGGTTTCAGGAAGACGATGCTCGATCACCGAGGCTCTGCAGTCGTTGCGACGGGCCCTCCAATCCGCCTCACCACGCGACCTCAGTCGATCATCGCGAGAAATTCCTGCCGCGTGATGGCGTTGTCGCGGAAGATGCCGAGCATCCGGCTGGTCACGAGATCGGTGCCGGGCTTCATCACGCCGCGCGTCGTCATGCAATGATGCTCGGCCTTGATCACCACTCCGACACCCTGCGGCTGCAGCACCTGCTCGATGGTGTTGGCGATCTGCGCCGTCATCTTTTCCTGTATCTGCAGCCGCTTTGCGAACGACTGCACGGTGCGCGCCAGTTTCGAGATGCCGACCACTCGGCCTTTCGGGATGTAGGCGACCCACGCACGGCCGACGATCGGCGCCATGTGGTGCTCGCAATGGCTCTCGAAGCGGATGCCGCGGAGCACGATCATTTCATCGTACCCTTCGATTTCTTCGAACGTCTTTTTCAGAATGGCTTCGGGGTCGTCGTGATAGCCGTGGAAATACTCCTCGTACGCTTTCGTCACGCGCGACGGGGTTTCGCGCAGTCCATCGCGTTCGGGGTTTTCGCCGGCCCAGCGAATCAGCGTGCGGACCGCCTCCTCGGCTTCAAGCCGGGTGGGACGCAGATCCTTGGCTTCCGACGGCACGGACTTGACGAGCTTGCTCTTCATCTGGCGGAGCGGCGTATCCATGGCAGTTCCTGACGACTTGCGACGCCTCGAAAACGGGTCTCTTGCGTAACGCGGCCGGACCCGGTTTGGATCGGCCGGCCCCGAGGGGCATTGGCGGCCGACCCCGCAATACAAGACCCATCATATAGGGCCCAAACGGCGCTAGACCAGAGCGGATTGCAGAGGAGTCTCGATGCGGTCTTGCGGTTCGGCGGTGCGCACGGCGGCGCAGGGCCGGGGCTCCGAGACGCCCGGATTCCATCACATGGCAACGTGCCGTTGATGGTGCAAGCCGGCCATGCTTAATGGCTCATCAGGACAGATTTGAGGATCGCGGGTGGTCGGTGACGTTTCGCAAAGCCCTGGTGTCGCGCGAGTTGCGCGCGAAGCGGTCTGGACGGCCGCGATCCTCGGCATCAGCATGGCAGCGCCATTGTTCAGCGCGAGGCTGGCGCCGACGTCATTGTTCGCGCTGCTCGCCTTGGGTCTCGTTACGGCGTGGCGGAGCGGGGCTGGACATCAAATCATGCCGCGGCCGGGAGCGGTCGGTGCGACCGTGGCGGCGTTCCTCTGCTTCATATTGGTCAGCACGATCTGGGCCGAAGCGGGCGGCAGGGCGCTGCCGAAGCTGCTTGCTGTCACCGCCATCCTCGCTGCACCGTTTTTCCTCTGGCAGCGGGCAATGGCATCCTCGCCGGCGGCCGCTTTGGGCGCCGCACGCGGTCTTGCCGTTGGCATCATCGTCGGGCTGGCGTTCCTGCTCATCGAGTTGACGACCGGGCAGGGACTTCAAATCGCCATCTACAACCTGCTGCGGCTGCCGGCCGAATGGATGCAGCCGATGCGTCATTTCACATGGCAGGGCGAGACACTGGTCGCCATCGAGCCGGCCCATATCAATCGCAACTTGGCCGTCGCCGCGCTGCTGGCCATTCCGGCCGCACTCGCGGCGACCCCGACCACGAGCGGCGCCAGGAGCAGGATATCCGGCCCCGGCCGTATCGGCCAGACGATGCACTGTGCCGCCC
>JBQTIA010000054.1:0-25130 GCA_052388455.1 Hyphomicrobium sp. | reverse complement strand
CCGGGAATTGCACAGCCCAATTCTCTCCAGAGTCGCTTGAAATCGCCGGATTTCGACGGTGCGCGTTGAACCCTAGAACCATTTCAAATCATAGCCTTTGACTCGGAATTCGTTCTGCCTAGGCTGCGGCTTCTCCGGTATCGACTGTGACGCTCCGCCGAGGGGCGCCTGATCTCGAGACCTTGAATCTCGTCCATTGGGGTAAGACCGCATGACCTTCACGTTTATCAGGCCGAGCCACGGCCTGACGGCCGCCGTTGTCGCCGCCGCACTTATCGTCCCTTCCGCCACCCCTTCGCGGTCTGAGACGGCTCCGACGACCACAGCCGTCATCAAAACCTATGCCGACATCGCCGAAGCCGGCTATGCGGACAGCCATGCCTCGGCCCTGAAACTCAAGGCCGCCATCGATCGGCTGCTGGCAACGCCCACGGAAGAAACCCTCGCCGCCGCCCGCCAGGCCTGGCGCGACGCCCGCGTCCCCTACATGCAGACCGAGGTCTATCGCTTCGGAAACAAAATCGTCGATGACTGGGAGGGCAAGGTCAACGCCTGGCCGCTCGATGAGGGGCTGATCGACTACGTCGCCGGCGACTACGGCACCGAGTCGGGCGAGAACGCCTTCTACGCTGCAAACGTGATCGCCAATACGACGCTCAAGGTGTCCGGCAAGAAGGTGGATGCCGGAAAAATCTCCAAGGAGCTGCTGGTCCGCAACCTGCACGAAGCGGGAGGCGTCGAGGCCAATGTCGCCACCGGCTATCATGCCGTGGAGTTCCTGCTCTGGGGGCAGGATCTCAACGGCACCGGACCAGGGGCCGGCAAGCGGCCCGCGACCGACTTCGATCTCAAGGCTTGCACGGGCGGCAACTGCGAGCGGCGCGCCGACTATCTGCGGGTCGCGACCGATCTTCTGATCGACAATCTCGCGTGGATGAAAGGCCAGTGGAGTACGACGGGCGAAGCGCGCAAGGTGCTGTCGAAGAACGGTGGCAAGGACGCCGTTTCTGCGATCTTCATGGGTCTCGGCAGCCTGACCTATGGCGAGCTGGCCGGCGAGCGGATGCAGCTTGGGCTGATGATCCACGATCCCGAGGAGGAGCACGACTGCTTCTCCGACAACACGCACGCCTCGCACTACTACGACGCGGTCGGCATTCGGAACGTCTATCTCGGCTCCTATACGCGGACCGACGGCAGCGTCGTCTCAGGCTCAAGCGTTTCCGATCTGGTGAAAGCCAAATCGGTCGACGTCGACAGCAAGGTCCGCACGGCTCTCGATGCCACGATGGCGCGCATGACGGCGCTGTCGGATCGGGCGAAGGGCGGCGAAGCCTACGATCAGATGATCGGTGAAGGCAACGCCGAGGGCAATGCCGTAGTGCAGGGCGCGATCGATGCGCTCATCACACAGGCCAAGTCGCTCGAGGGCGCCATGGGCACGCTCGGGCTGAAGGGTGTCACTTTCGAAGGCTCCGACAGCCTCGACGATCCGGCAAAGGTCACCTCCGAAGCCAAGAAAGGGTGACGCAGTTGCTATAGCCAGTCGCGCTTCAGGATGTTATAATATCCAAAAGAGTGATCGTCGGTTGCTGTCGAAGCGGGCCAAGGGCGGCGAAGCCTACGATCAGTTCATCGGTGCAGGAAACGCCAAGGGGCATGCTGTGGTGCTGGGGATGATCGACGCTTTCGTGGTGCAGGCCAAATCCTTCGAGGCTGCGATGACTCTCTCAATGAAAGGCGTGACGTTCGAAGACTCCGACAGGCTCGACGATCCAGAGAAGGTTCACAAAGGTTGACGCGTCATGACCCCCAACATACGCTTTTGGAGACGGTTCCCGGAGACGGGATCAAAAGGGAACGCGGTGCTGGACTTCAGTCCTCAAGCCGCGGCTGCCCCCGCAACTGTAGCCGGCGAGCTTTCGTCAACATGCCACTGGGAAACCGGGAAGGCCGACGAGAGTGACGACCCGGTAGCCAGGAGACCTGCCGTCAGCACTGCTGTGGACCAGCCTTTTGCGCGGGGTGGCGTAAAGGGAGCCTGCTTCGCCATGCGAGGTACTCTGGGCCGCGGCTCTATGGACCCCGACGTCAACGTCGGTCGAACAGGAGCCTCGAAATAAAATGAAAAGACACAACTTGGGTAGATTCTTTGCGCCCCTTTTTATTCCACTGACAATGCTGGCCACGTCCACTGCGTCCCAGGCCGCCGATCTCGGCGGCAACTGCTGTGCCGACCTCGAGGAGCGGATCGCCGAGCTGGAAGCGACGACGGCGCGCAAAGGAAACCGCAAAGTTTCGCTCACGCTTTTCGGTCACGTGCATCAGACGCTTCTCGCCTGGGACGATGATCACGAAAGCAATGTCTATGTCACCGGCAACAAGAACGATCAGACCAATTTCGGCTTCGCCGGCGATGCGGCGATCGGACCCGGCTTGAAAGCCGGCTACGAAATCGTCATCCGCGTCCTGGACAATCTGTCCGATGCGGTCGATCAGTCGACCGACGACGGTGCCGGCGGCGGCACTCCTTTCCAGATCTGGCAGTCGCACTGGTACATCGAGAGCGAAAAGCACGGCAAATTCTCGCTGGGCCGCGCGTCTCGCGTGTCCGACACGGCTCCCGAGCGCGATCTCTCGGAGACAGGAGCGGCGGCTTATGTCGGCGTGCAGGATATCGGTGGCGGCTTCCTGCTCCGCCGCAAGGACGGCGGCCTCGGCGCTGTTGCCTGGGGCGACCTGCACAGCCACTTCAATGGCGATACCGGAGACCTCGTTCGCTACGATTCCCCGACGCTCGCAGGCTTCACGTTCGCCGCCAGTTGGGGCGAGGACGACATCTGGGATGTGGGCGTGAGCTTTGCCCACGAAGGTGGTGGATTCAATGTCGATGCGGCGATCGCCTATACGGAAGTGAGCGACGAAAACGGTCTGGAGGACGAGGGAGCCACCCCCAACTCGACCGTCGTTGGATCATTTTCGATATTGCACGAGGCCACTGGATTGAACTTCACAGTGGCCGGCGGCCATCGAGAGTTCGACATGTCGGTGATCGATGCGGATGGTCTGTTGCGACGTCCGGCCGACGCCAAGTACGTCTATGCCAAGCTCGGACTGCTCGCCAAGTTCACCGCGCTCGGTCCAACCGGATTCTACGGAGAGTACGGCTGGTTCAAGGACTTCGTCTCGGCCGGACTCGACGCAGATGGAATCGCGTCCGTATCCCGCACCGACGCCGGCAACGTCTGCAATGGGGCCGGCGCGGCCTGCCGTGTTTCGGGCAGCGAGGCCGAGGTCTGGGGGCTGGGTGTCGTCCAGCACATCGAAGCCGCCGAAATGCAGTTTTATCTGGGCTATCGACAGCACTCGGTTGATCTCGACCTCATCGATGTCAATGGCACCGGAGTGTCGTCGGCCAGGTTCGAAGACTTCGACACGTTCGTCGCTGGCTCGAAAATCTCGTTCTGATCCAGCCAGCGGACAGAAACTCGGCAGCGCGCAACCGGGTCGGGCCGATGGCGCGCTGCCCGCTTTGCGATTGACGGCGCTCGAACTGACAAATGTCCAACGCTCGACGATCGACGGGAACGACCGGATTGGCACTGCTCGCCGGCAGTCTGCCGCTCCTCGCCTACGCGCTTCTTTCGGCGGCGGCTCCTCAGGTCGTGCGGCTGGAACCCGGCGAGGATCGACCGGGGGGGGCGGCGACCTCGGCTCAGACCATCGTCAGCCGGGATTCGTTCTCGCAGTTCTCGACCGGCATCGGCTTCGAAGGCCAGTCGAAGTTCCGCATCGGCAATTCGATCTTCCGCCGGCTCTGGGTCGCCGCGCCCGCAACGACCGACAGCGCCGACGGCCTCGGTCCGCTCTACAACGCCCGCGGCTGCCAGAGCTGCCACTTGAAGGACGGCCGCGGACATCCGCCCGCCGCACGCTGGCCAGAGGACGATTCCGTTTCGATGCTGCTTAGGCTCTCGGTGCCTCCCGTCACCGAGGAAGAGCGCCGCCTCATCGCCGAGCGCCGCGTCAAATCATTGCCCGAGCCGACCTACGGCGGCCAGCTTCAGGATCTCAGTGTGCCGGGCATCGACGCGGAAGGACAGATCCGCATCGACTACACGGAAAAGCCGGTGAAGCTCGCCGACGGCTCAGTCGTCAGCCTGCGTCACCCGGCCTACAGCATCACGAATCTGAAGTTCGGGCCGCTGCGCCCCGACGTCATGCTGTCGCCGCGCGTGGCACCGCAGATGATCGGACTCGGACTGCTCGAGGCCATTCCAGAGCAGGACATCCGCGCCGGTGCCGATCCCGAAGATCGCAACGGCGACGGCATCTCAGGCCGGCCGCACGACGTGTGGGTGAAGGACGGGGAGCCGTTGGCGCTCGGTCGTTTCGGCTGGAAGGCCGGCACGGCGACGGTGCGCCAGCAGAGCGCCGAAGCCTTCTCGGGCGATCTGGGTCTCTCGACCTCGCTCGTCGCCAACAGCCACGGCGATTGCACGCCGGCGCAGAAGCTCTGCCTGGATGCGCCGAGCGGGGCGAGCGCGCGGAACGACAACGTCGAGGTCGGCGACAAGCTGTTCGATCTCACCGTGTTCTACGCCCAGAACCTCGCCGTGCCGCAGCGGCGCGGACCCGACCGCCCCGAAGTGCTGGCCGGAAAGGGCCTGTTCCATAAACTCGGATGTGCCGGCTGCCACACACCTTCGTTCACGACCGGAGCGCTGGCGGGTCAGCCGCACCTCTCGCATCAGAAGATCTGGCCCTATACGGACCTGCTGCTGCACGATATGGGCGAGGGCCTTGCCGACAATCGGCCCGAAGGCGGCGCCAGCGGCCGCGAGTGGCGCACGCCGCCGCTCTGGGGAATCGGCCTGACGCAGGCCGTCAGCGGCCACACCCTCTATCTGCACGACGGGCGCGCGCGGAACCTCGAGGAAGCGATCCTCTGGCACGGCGGCGAAGCGCAGGCGGCGCGCGACGATTACGCCAAGCTCAAGCGTCGCGATCGCGAGGCGCTGATCGCCTTCGTCCGCTCGCTCTGACTCGAAAAGTGCGTGACGAAAACATCACGATCGCAAGACAATGTTCAGCGCGTGCGCTGGCGCGCGAGCCAAATCCCGCAATTGCGGGAATTTGCAGTTTTGATCTGGAATAGTTCGAAATCATAGCGTTTGACGCTTTGATCCACGTGCATAGTTTTCGGTTTGGCCGCTGGAGCGGCTGCACTCTACGACCGAGTGCCTGATCTCGAGACCTTGACTCTCGATCATTGGGGGACCGAATGCCGAAGACCAAGCGTACTGCAGCCACCCGAACGGACGTCGATACGACGGTCGCGACCGCTCGAACCAATCGATACCCGCAATCCGCGAAGTTCGCGGGCCTCTGTGCTCTTCTGGTAGTTGCCGATCCGGTACCGCGCGTCGAAGCGCAGGAGGCGGCCGTCGAGGAGCTGCCGGCGGTGACGGTGGAAACCGCCGCCGAGCCGAAGAAGCAGCGCAAGTATCCCAAGGCGCCGACGGCCAAGCCCGTCAAGGTCAAGAGTGTGCCGGTCTCGCAGCCGGCGCCGCAGCCCGCAGCGAGCGCGTCTTCTCCCTCTGGCGAGAGTGCGGCCGCCGCTGAGGGGGCCGAGGCGTCCGCAGGAGGCTCCGGTGGGGCGGGCGGGGCCCGTGCAATTGCGGTCACGGGCGACATCGTCGGCGACCGGCAGGGCGTGATCGACGCCAGCGGCTCGGCCGCGGTCATCGAGGCGGAAGAACTCTATACGAGCCACATCTTCACCACCAACGAGGCGCTGCGCAAGGTGCCGGGCATCCACATCCGCGACGAAGAAGGGTTCGGCATCCGGCCGAACATCGGCATCCGCGGCCTCAATCCGACCCGCTCGACCAAGACGCTGCTGCTCGAGGACGGATTGTTCCTCACCTATGCGCCCTACGGCGACAACGCGAGCTACTTCCACCCCTCCTCGGATCGATTCGATCACATCGAGGTCATCAAGGGTGCAGACCAGCTCCTCTACGGTCCGCAGACCATCTCGGGTACCATCAACTACGTCACTCCCAATCCGCCCGAGAAGCCGAGCGGGTTCGTTGCGGCGACAGGCGGCAGCCGCGACTATTTCAATGGCCAGGTGTTCTACGGCGGCTGGTTCGGCAACATGGGCGGCCTTGCCGACTACGTGCATAAGGAGGGCAAGGGATCGCGGGACAACACCGAGCACAGAATTGAGGATTTCGGTGTGAAGGGCATCGTTCAGATGAGCCCTGAGGCGGCGCTCATCGCCAAGGCCAGCTATTTCACCGAGGACTCTCAGGTGACCTATTCGGGCCTGACCGACGCCGAGTACCGGAACTTCGGCCAGCGCTACAATCCCTTCGACAACGACACGTTCGAGACCGAGCGGTATGCCACCTCGCTGACGCTCAACTGGGACATCAACCGCAACGTCAACTCCAAGACCAGCGTGTATTGGAGCTGGTTCAGCCGCGACTGGTGGCGCCAGGCGAGCACCACGACGGATGGCCAGTGCGGGGCGGCCTTCGTCGCTGCGCGTGCCGCGGGGCAGGCCGTCGATCCCGATCAGTGCAATTCGACCCAGGGTCGGTTGCGCGACTACTACCACAGCGGCATCGATCAGCGCTGGACCTATCAGGCCGAGATCACCGATCTCGTTCGCAACGAGCTGAAAGTCGGCTGGCGGATGCACACGGAGGAGCAGGATCGCCAGCAGAAGAACGGCACCTTCGCCCAGGCCCGCACCGGCCTCATCTCCGAACTGAACGAGCGCAACGCCAAGGCGTTCTCGCTCTTCGCTGAGAACCGCATCGACATCGGCGCCTTCAGCATCACGCCCATCATCCGGTTCGAGGATATCGATTACGAGCGCGTCAACCGGCTGGCGGCCAGCGGCTGCGTCGAGCCGCCGTGCCGTGGCGATGCCGAGGTGAGCGAATTCATTCCGGGCATCACGTTCGCCTATCAGCCGACGAAGGACGTGAAGCTGTTCGCCGGCGTTCACGAGGGCTTCGCACCGCCGCGTGTCGAGGATTCGATCCTTCAGGACGGCGGCAGCGTCGATGTCGATGGCGAGTCCTCTGTCAACCTCGAGGTCGGCGTCAAAAGCGAGCTGGCGCGCGGCATCAAGCTCGATGCCACCTACTTTCGCAACGACTTCCACAATCTGATCGCGGTCGGGTCGATCGCGGGCGGCAGCGTCAACCTGGCCCAGGGCGAAGCGCTGTTCGAGGGGCTCGAGCTCTATTCGCGGGTCGATACCTCGAAGGCGTTCAACACGCCGCTGAACTTCTATGGCTCGGTGGCGTGGACCTATCTGTGGACCGCGGAGCAGTCGACGCCGTTCCTGAGAGTCGACAACGGCTTGCCCGTGACCGACATCACCGATGCCGACACGACCGGCAACCGCCAGCCTTATGCTCCCGAGCATCTGGTGACGGCGCGGCTCGGCTACTCGCAGCGCAACCTCGATGCCCACATCGAGATGGTCTACGTCGGAGAGCAGTTCGCCGACTTCCAGAACTTCGCCTCGCCGGCCCAATCCTCTGGTGTGATCGTGAGCGGCGTTGATCGCTCACTGACGGGACTGTTCGGCGAGATCGACGCCTATACGATCTTCAATCTCGGCGTCACCTACACCTACGAGCCGACCAGCACGGACGTCTTCTTCTCGGTCAAGAATCTGTTCGATGAGGACTACATCACCGATCGCACGCGCGGCATCCTGCCTGGAACTCCGCAGCTCGTGCATTTCGGCCTGAAGCAGGCGTTCTGAGGAGGGGGCTGTTGCAACCCTGTTCTCACTTTCGTCATCCTCGACGTGTGAGGGCACAGCCCGAATGCGTCGGGTATCCAGCGTAAGACTCGTCGAAGACGCGATCCATGGCGCCTTCGGCACGCTTTACGCTGGATCCCCGCCTTGCTCGCGCCAGTGCAGGGCGCTCGCGCGGCGAGGATGACGGGCTTCTATTCTATGACAAGGTCGTCGGACCTCACGACGGCGCTGGTCGCGTCGTCGCTCGCTCGACCTACGACAGTGCCTGGAATTCTTCGGCCTGAGGCGCGGGCTGCGCCTTCGCGTCCGGCAGTCGCCAGCCTTTGACCAGTGCGTAGATTGCCGGGATGACGATCAGCGTCAGCAGGGTGGACGACACCATGCCGCCGATCATGGGCACGGCGATGCGCTGCATCACCTCCGAGCCGGTGCCGGTGCTCCACAAGATCGGCACGAGGCCGGCCATGATCGCCGAGACCGTCATGATTTTTGGACGGACCCGCTCGACGGCGCCCTCCATGATCGCCGCGTGGAGATCGTGCCGGGTGAAGGGGCGGCCCTCGGCTGCTGCGTGCCGCCGCTGCTCGGCAAGGGCCTGATCGAGATAGATCAGCATCACCACCCCGGTTTCCGCCGCGACCCCCGCCAGCGCGATGAAGCCGACGGCGACGGCGACGGAGAGATTGAACCCCATCAGCCACATCAGCCACACGCCGCCGATGAGGGCGAAGGGGAGGGAAAGCATCACGATCAGGGTTTCGGTGATGCGGCGGAAGTTGAGATAGAGCAGCAGCAGAATGATCGCCAGCGTCAGCGGAACGACGACCTGGAGCCGCGCCTTGGCCCGTTCGTAATACTCGAACTGGCCGCTCCACACGGCGTAGGTTCCGGGCGGGAACTTGACGCTTGCAGAGACGGCCGTCTTGGCGTCGGCGACGTAGCCGGCCAGATCGCGGTCGCGGGCATCGACGTAGATATAAGCCGCGAGCTGCGCGTTCTCGGTGCGGATCGACGCCGGCCCCTGCGAGCGGAGCACCTTGGCAACCTGCCCCAGCGGGACGGATGCCCCGTTGTGCAGCGGCACGAGCACCTCCCCTGCGATGGTCTCGGGGTCGTTGCGCACGTCCTGGGGAAAGCGCACCACGACGCCGTACCGCTCACGGCCCTCGATGGTCGTCGTCACCGTCTCGGCACCGAGTCCCGAGGAGACCACGGCCTGCACATCGCCGACCATGAGGCCATAGCGCGCCAGCTCGGCGCGGTCGGGCACGATCTCGAGATAATAGCCGCCCATGATGCGCTCGGCGAAGGCGCTGGAGGTGCCGGGCACGGTCCGCAGCACGGCTTCGATCTCGCGCGCCAGTTTTTCGATCGTCTTCAGGTCCGGCCCGATCACCTTGATGCCGAGCGGGGTGCGGATTCCGGTCGCCAGCATGTCGATGCGGGCCTTGATCGGCATGGTCCAGGCGTTCGCGACACCGGGGAACTGGAGTGCTTTGTCCATTTCGGCGACGAGGCCGTCCAGTTTCAGACCGGGACGCCACTCGGCTTCGGGCTTCAGGTTGATGACCGTCTCGAACATTTCCAGCGGAGCGGGATCGGTGGCCGTCTGCGCCCGGCCCGCCTTTCCGAACACGCTCGCCACCTCCGGAAACGACTTGATGATCTTGTTCTGCGTCTGAACCAGCTCGCCGGCCTTGGTGATCGACAGCCCCGGCAGGGTCGTCGGCATGTACATCAGCGTGCCTTCGTTGAGGGATGGCATGAACTCCGACCCGAGCTGGCGCGCCGGCCAGAGGCTTGCGCCGAGAATCAGCACGGCGATTGCGATGGTTGCTATCTTGGCGCCGAGCACACCGCGGATGACCGGGCGGTAGATCCAGATCAGCAGCCGATTGAGCGGGTTTTTGTGCTCGGGCACGATCCGGCCTCGCACGAAGATCATCATCAGAGCCGGAACGACAGTCACCGACAGCACGGCTGCGGCGGCCATGGCGAACGTTTTGGTGAAGGCGAGCGGCTGGAACAACCGGCCCTCCTGGGCTTCGAGCGCGAAGATCGGCAGAAACGATACGGTGATGATGAGCAGGGAGAAAAACAAGGCCGGACCGACTTCCGACGCGGCCTCGATCAGCACCTCGCCGCGCGGCTTGCCGGGTGGTGCCCGTTCGAGATGCTTGTGCGCATTTTCGATCATCACGATGGCCGCGTCGACCATGGCGCCGATGGCGATCGCGATTCCGCCGAGGCTCATGATGTTCGAAGACATGCCGAAGGCGTGCATGCAGATGTAAGCGATGAGAATGCCGAGCGGGAGGGTCAGGACGGCGACGAAGGCGCTGCGCACATGCAGCAGGAATACGGCACAGACGATGGCGACAACGATGCTCTCCTCGATCAGCGTGTGCTTGAGCGTTTCGATGGCCCGCAGGATCAGCTCGGAACGGTCGTACACCGGCACAATGTCGGTGCCTTCGGGCAGGCTGGACGCGACCTCCGCAAGCTTCTCCTTGACGTTGGCGATCACCGAAAGCGCGTTTTGCCCATACCGCTGCACGGCGATGCCGGACACGACCTCGCCTTCGCCGTTGAGCTCGGTCAGGCCGCGACGCTCGTCGGGCGCCAGCTCGATTCGTGCGACGTCGCGCAGCAAAACGGGCGCGCCACCTTCGGCCTTGAGGACGATCTGTTCGAGGTCGGCGATGCCTTTCAGGTAGCCGCGACCGCGGACCATGAACTCGGTCTCGGCCATCTCCACCACACGACCGCCGACATCCATGTTGGAAGCGCGAACGGCGTCCTTGATGCGGGAGAGCGGAATGTCGAAGGCGCGCAACCGCTTCGGATCGACAATGATGCTGTACTGGCGTACGAAGCCGCCGACGCCCGCCACCTCGGCGACGCCTTCGGCTTTGGCGACGGCGAAGCGCACCTGCCAGTCTTGCAGCGCTCGCAGCTCGGCGAGGGATTTCTTCGCTGCCATGACGGCGTACTGGTAGACCCAGCCGACACCGGTCGCGTCGGGGCCGAGGGTGGGCACGACGCCGGCCGGCAGGTTCCGGGAGGCCGCCGAGAGATATTCTAGCACGCGGGAGCGAGCCCAGTAGATGTCGGCGCCGTCCTCGAAAATCACATACACGAACGACACGCCGAAGAACGAGAACCCACGCACCACCCGCGAGCGCGGCACCGACAGCATCGCCGTCGAGAGCGGATAGGTGATCTGATCCTCGACCACCTGCGGCGCCTGGCCGGGGTACTCGGTGTAGATGATCACCTGCGTATCGGAGAGGTCGGGAATGGCGTCGAGGGGAACGTGGCGCAGCGCATAAAGTCCGGCGGTGGCCGCGAATACCGCCGCAATCAGCACCAGGAAGAGATTGTTCGCCGACCAGCGGATGACTCGGGCGATCATGGCGCGGTCTCCTTGGCGGCGTCAGGCGCAAAGGCATCGAGGGCCGCTTTGATGTTGCTCTCGGCATCCAGCAGGAAATTCGCCGCGACGACGACTTTCTCACCGGCTTCGAGGCCCTTGTGGATCTCGACGACGCCTTCGGCACGGACCCCCAACTCCACCTCGCGCTGCTGAAACCGGCCTTCGCCTTTGTCGACGATCACCACCTGCCGGTTGCCGCTGTCGATGATGGCCGACGCTGGAACGACCAGCCTTTTCGCGTCTCCGCTGGCGGCGTCGATGTCTGCCTCCGCGAACATTTCGTGCTTGATGAGGTGATCGGGATTTTTCACCTCGATCCGAACCTTGGCCGTGCGCGTCGCCATTTCGAGCTCGTGCAGCACGAAGGTCACCTGACCATCGAACGCGCGGTCGGGTAACGCGCGGAAGCGCACCTTCGCCGGCAGCCCGATGGCCACCTTGGCGATGTCCTGCTCCGCCACGTCGGCGATGACCCAGATGCTGCCGAGATCGGCGAGGCGATAGAGTTCGTCGCCGGCCCTGATCATCTGGCCTTCGACGACTTTTTTCTCGATGACCGTGCCGGACGCCGGCGAGGGCCACGCGATCCGATCCGGCACGGCGCCGTCGGCGCGCAATTCGGCAAGGACGTTTTCCGGCAGGCCGAGATTGCGGAAGCGCTGCGACACCGCCTTGACGTACTGGGCGGCGTCGTCGCGTGATCGAGAGCCGGCGGTCGCGAGCTGGCGACGGTAGTCGATGACGGCACTCGCCACCTCGGGGCTGTAGACCGAGAACAGGGTTTCGCCCTTGGTGACCGTCTGACCCTTCACGTTGGCGTCGAGCTTTTCGATGAAGCCGTCGAAGCGGAGCGTGATGCTGCGCAGGGTCCTCTCGTCTGGCTTGGCGACGGCTGGAGCGCGGATGGGGCGGGCGAGGCTGCGAATGCTGGCGGCCTCGGTTCGGACGCCGGCCCGCTGAACCTTGTCGAGACTGACCTTGATCGTCGAAGGGTCGGCCGGTTCGTCGCCTTCGAAGACGGCGATGTAGTCCATGCCCATCCAGTCCTTTTTCGGGACCGGCGAGGTATCGGGGAGACCCATCGGGTTGCGATAGTAGAGGGGCTTGCGTTCGATCGACGGGAGCGCTGGCGAAGTGCCGGGCGTGCTGGTGACTGATGTGCCGGTCCTCTTCAGGTCATCCTGCCGCGAAAGCTCCGGCCCGGCCGGTTCGTGCATCGCGTGGTGATTCTCGGATGTGGCTGGCGACGAAGCCGTTTCGGATCGCAGAGGCTGGCCTGCTGTCCCGGGCCAATGTCCGGTTCCGATGCGGAATCCGGCCAGTCCGGCTACGCCAGCAGCGATCGTCAAGGCCGCGAGGCCCGCGATCACGCGCGAGAATTTCGTCATGGAACTGATCCTAGCTGTGCGGGCACGGCAGGGCCGCGCCGATCGAGCGGTACGCGGCAACGGCCGGTGTCCGCTCAGGAGTTGCTCAGTCGGGGAGGATCAGGTTCGAGGGGGTGGAGCGGCTGGCCGCAGGTTGCGATCGACCGGCACACGGAAGATGGCCGGTGGTTCGCTGAGGGCGAGACGCGAGCGGGCAAAAGCCGCGGCTGCGATGTCGCCTACGATCTTGAAGCATTTAACGGCGCACAGATCGGACGTGCATGCCGCCTTTTCCGCGCAGTGCTTGCATGTTTTTTTCGCGGTCGAGGCCGCCGCCGGCTTGCCTGCATGGCAAGGCAGGGGAGCCTCGGCCGACGTGACGGATTCCGTGCCCGACGTCGAGTGGCCGAGTGTGCTCGTCGCCGACGCAACCGCCGGAGCCAGCCCAAGGGCCAGCGTCAAGACGATCAGAATGACTGTGCGAAGCCACGCCAAGATGAAGTCTCCAGACACACATCATGTGCACGCAGGTCCCGAAGGTCAAGTTAACAGCCGGTAACGCCGGGACGGCTCTTGGCCGCGGTTGCGAGAGTGTTGGTCGATTACGTTCGATCGCGCCGCCGGCTGGCGCTCAGCTTGAGACGGATTTCGGATTTGAGCACGTCGCTGAGTGGAACGCGGGCCGATTGGGTTCGATGGAGCCAGAATTGATCGGCTGCCCGGCAGTTGTCTATGAATTCGGCCATGTGGATGCGGCCGAGATTGCGGATGTAGTCTTCGAAATGCGAGCCCGGCACGCTTTCGCTCCCTCGTTGTCACGCGGGTCACGAAGCAAGGAAGCGGCCAATCGAGCGGCTGCGGTCGAATGGGCTCAGCGCGCCGCGCCCGTGCCAATTCGAGACGAACGGATTAATGATCGTCCCGGAATGCGGCGATCGAAATGACTTGGAGGACGGCAAGACGAAATGGCAGCGAGGCGGAGGGAGCGCGGTTGATCACGCATCGCTCCCACCGCCCCACCATTGGAGCCCGAATACGCAACACCGGATTTCGCAGCACCGCGGACGATCTAACAGGCAAAGTGTTGCTACAGTGCAAACGTCGCCGAGGCTCGGGTCGATGATCGGAGTTCGCGTGAAGCGGCGAGCCTATCGATCGGTGGCGCGGGGAGGGGTCGTCGAAGCGCGCGGCTTCAGCAGCCAGCCGACGAGCGCGGCCGAAAGACGGCGCGGCAGCACACGTACCACGAGCGCCGTTGTCGCGTTGAGGATGCCGGGCACCACCAGCCGGCGGCCGAGCCGATAGCTCCAGTAGGCCGACCGTGCCACGGCATCGGGAGTGAGTTCCAGGATCAGCCGACGGTAAAGCGCGCTTTCGGCTCCCATGGCCGCATGGAAGCCGGTCGCGACGGGACCCGGTGCGACGGCCGAGACTCTCACTCCGCTGCCGGACAATTCGCTGGCGACGGCTTCACTGAGCGAAATCACATAGGCTTTGCTGGCGTAGTAGGCCGCCTGATAGGGCCCGGGCACCAGGCCGCCGAGCGATGCGACGTTGATCACTCCGCCCTGCCGGCGCGCCCGCATGGCAGGCAGCACGTGCCGCATCATGCGGGTCAGCCCCGCCACGTTGAGCGCCATCATGCGCTCGAGGTCGTCCGGTGTGTGATCGGCGAACGCGCCTGCGAGCCCGACGCCGGCGCAGTTGACGAGGACATCGACGTGCAATCCATCGGCGGCCAGTTCGGCTTCCAGCAGGGCCGGTGCGTCGGGCCGCGTCACGTCGAGGGGCACGATGGAGACGGTGACGAGTGCGTCGGCGCGGATCAAAGCCGCCGCGGTTTCGAGGGCGGCCGGAGTACGAGCCACGAGAACGATGCGGTGGCCGTGCCGTGCGAAGAGGTGGGCGATGGCCAGCCCAATGCCGCGCGACCCGCCGGTCACGACCACGGCGGGTGCCGTGCCCGGTTGCGAGTCCGAGGCTTCTGTCGGCATGTCGTTGCTGCTGGTCGTGGCGATCATTGGAGCTTTCGGGCTGGCTTCAGAGTGCCGAGGGACCGGCTGCCGTCAATGTCGCGATAGGTTTTGACGTCAGCCGCACGTTCTGGCGATCGCCTTCTTGATGCTCGGGGTGCAGCCGCCGTGCGGTGTGCAGAACACCTTCTCAGCCTTCGAGTAAGACACGATTCCGGAGCCCTGCGGGCACTTCACGATCAACTCGGCGATGATGCCGCGGTCGAGCACCGCTTCGATGCGGGCGCCCGGATGAAGAAAACCCGGGTAATCCACGAAGTTGCCGGCCGCCGCTGCCACCGCGATCATCCAGAAGCCCATACGCCACCGTCCTCATTGCGCGTTCAAGGTGCGATCACCCGAAGCGCTGCCGGATGGTTCCGGTTCAAGGAACCCAGCGGTTCAGGCATTCCACGTGAGATGTGCGCCCGCGGCGGTCGCAGCCGCAACGGCAGCGGGAAATGTTCATGAACCGGTAACCTTGAGGGGGGCGTGCCTGATTTGGGCAAAGCGGCGTGTCGCCGAAGCTCAGGGCGGGTTGTAGAGGGTGACCGCCGTATCCGCGACCACCCTCTGTCAATGTCCGGCCGACCCCAGCCCGCGTGGGGTCGAAAAGCCCTCAGCCGGATGAGGCAGTATATACATCAAAAATAGCAGCGCTGCAATTATTCTATCATAGATTGTGGATTAGAGCGTTACATCTGTGAAGGCTGGGACCTCCGGCCAGAACAAGCGGGCGAGCGCGCTCACGTCCGCGGCGCGTCCGCTGGTCAACAGCGTCAGGCCGGTGGCCTGATCGGAGCCGCCGGCGAAATGCGGCCGGCGGGCGAGGTAGTCATCGAGACTGTCGGCCACGATCTCCGGCTGCGAGAGAATTCGCGTCGCTGCCGGCAGATGATTGCGGAACAGGTGCTCGACCAGCGGAAAATGCGTGCAGCCGAGAATGGCGCGGTGGGGAGGCAGCCCGCCGGCCTGCCGGGCGACGCCGTCGATGCCCTCGCGGACGAGACGGTCCAGCTCCGACTCCGGTTCTCCCGCCTCGATGGCCCCGGCCAGCTCCGAGCACACCTGCTGGATGACCTGCACCTTGGGACAGCGCTTGCGGATTTCCTCGTTGTAGACATTGGAGGCGATGGTCCGCGTGGTGCCGAACACGGCGATCCGGTCGGTCAGATATTTCTGAGGGTATTGCGGCGTCGTCACCGCCCAGGGCGTCTGCGTGGCGGCCTCGACGGTCGGCGCCACGATGCCAACGACGTTGTGACCTTTGGATTTCCAGGAGCTTTCGGGCAGCCAGCCACGCTGAAGCCGGCGGGCTGCGACGGCGGTTGCGGTGTTGCATCCGAGCAGGACGAGTTTGCACCCGCGCTCGAACAGCGTCTCGACGCCGCTGCGGGTCAATTCGACGATCTCTTCCGATGAGCGATTGCCGTAGGGCACCTTGGCGTGGTCGCCGAAATACGTGAACGGCACCTGCGGGAAACGCGTCACCAGCGCGCGCAGCACGGTCAGTCCGCCAAGACCGGAATCGAAGACGCCGATCATGCTGCGAGCCGCCTGATGAATTTCGGCTGGCCATCGTCGTGCCCTGTCGCAGCCGGCCATCGCCTGTCGAATAATTTGCTCGTCTGTTCCCTAGGGAACAGGCCGAATGGCTCGATCGGGTCGATGGTCATCGTCCGGCGATCGTCCTGCGATTGTATTGCCCGCTTAGCGAAAGCCGCAGCCGCACGATCGCGAGGCTTGGAGAGCGACAAGATGCGTGCCCGAAGACTCACGTGGGTTCCCGTCGTGTTGATCGTGGCTGGCGCGGGGTCGGCCGCCGCCGGGATGAAGGATGATCTCGCCAACTGCACCAAATCCGAAGGGCTGTCCAGCGCGGCCGCCTGCACACGCATCATCGGCAGCGGTCAGCTTCGCAAGGGCGACCGCTACATCGGATATTTCAACCGCGGCTGGTCGTATCGCAATGCCGGCGACGACGGGCGGGCCTTCATCGATTTCGATCGCGCGGCCAAGCTCAATTCCAGCCACGCCGAGGCCTTCTACAGCCGAGCGCTGACCTATCACGACCTCGGCGACAGTGAAAAATCGCTGGCCGATCTCGATCACTATTTGGACATGAGACCCGACCAGTGGTTGACGCACTACAACAGCGCCGTCCTGCGTCGCAAGCGCGGGGAATTGAAACTGGCCCTCGCCGATCTCGACAAGGCGGCCGATCTCAATCCGAGCGAGCAGCGTGTGTCGCTGCTGCGCGCCATCGTGCTCACCGAGCAGAACGACCATGCGGGCGCCCGCAGCATCATCGACGCGGTGATCGTTGCGACCCCTAAAAATGCGCTCGCCTTCTACGCCCGCGCTCACGCAGCTCATGCCGAGAATAAATTCGACACCGCCGTCTCAGACCTCGAAACGGCACTCCGCCTGCAACCGGAATTCCCGGCGGCTCACACGCTGCTCGGCCGTATCGCCGAGGCGCGGGACGAGACGGACGCGGCGCTCGGTCACTACCAGAAGGCCTTGTCGATGGTGCCCAAGGGATTCGACGGCAAGTGGGCTCAGGATGAAGCGCGGCTTCGCAGTCTGGCGTTGGGTGGCGGGGATGCGGTCGGACCGGTCGCCTCCTCGACGGAAATAGCCGCGGAGTGCCGGAAATTCATCGCAGCCCTCGGCACGACGATCGCGACCGCGTGCGAGTGACCGGCGGATCGAAGGCTGCACTGCAGCTTCGCCCGATTGCGGAGTCGCGCCCGGAACAGGGTAGGGCAATCGCATATGGCGCGAAATGTAGGTTGGGTCGACGAAGGAGACCCAACAAACTCGAGCGACCAAAGTTGTTGGGTCTCGTGCCTCGACCCAACCTACGTCCAAATGCGATTCCCCTGCGGAACAGGGGCGTGTGCCGGCCCGTTGTAGACTTGGCCGCAGCATTTATTTCCGCTCGTCCCTATTGGGAGAAATCGAATGTTCACGCACCCACTGGGCTTTGCCCTTCTAATGTTATGCGGCCTCATATGGGCCTTCGGGATCGTCATCTCCAGCTTCGAAGGCAACCTCTCGTGGCGCTGGCATGACATCCTCATGCCGATCGGGCTCGCCGCTATCGGCTACGAATTCTGGCGGCAGAGAAAGAGGCAGCGAAAGAGATAGGCCTGACGACCGCTACTCCGCAGCTTCGCTCGGCGGGCGGCTGGCGGCGCTCTTGATGTCGGTGTCGGCGGCCTTGAGGGCGTCCAGCGTCGGCATCGAAACGGTATTGTAGCCGCAGTCGACGAAGTGAACTTCACCCGTGACCGCGCCGGCCAGATCCGAGAGCAGGTAGAGCGCCGATCCGCCGACCTCGTCGAGGGTGGGCGTGCGCTTCAGCGGCGAATGCTCCTTCTGGAAATTGAAGATCACGCGGGCATCCGAGACCCCGGCGCCCGACAATGTGCGCATGGGGCCGGCGGACAGCGCGTTGACGCGGATGCCCTGCTGGCCGAGGTCGGCCGCCAGGTAGCGGACCGAGGCTTCGAGAGCCGCCTTGGCGACGCCCATCACGTTGTAGGAGGGCACGGAGCGCGTGGCGCCGCCGTAGCTCAGCGTCAGAAGGGCGCCGCCTTCTGGCATCAGCGCCGCCGCCCGCTTGGCGATCTCCGTAAAAGAGAAGCAAGAGATGACCATCGTATTGGTGAAATTATCCCGGGTCGTGTCGACGTAGCGGCCCGACAGCTCCTTGGGGTCCGAATAGGCGAGCGCATGAACGACGAAATCCAGGCCGCCCCAGACCTCCTTGATGCGAGCGAACGCCTTATCGACGCTGTCGAGATCGAGCACGTTGACCGGCTCGACGATCTCGGAGCCGATCGACTTGGCGAGCGGCTGCGCGCGGCGTCCGAAGGCGCCGTCCTGGTAGGTGAAAGCGAGCTTGGCGCCCTGTCCGGCGAGCACCTTTGCGATGCCCCAGGCGATGCTCCGCTCGTTGGCGACGCCCATGATGAGGCCGCGCTTGCCCTGCATCAGGGGGCCGGGCTTTGAGAAATCTGTGGTGGCCATCGAAGCTCTCGTTGTTGCGCCGAAGGCGCGTCCATGAATCTCGAACCAGCCGCTGCCGTTCTTGTAGAGTCTCATGCCGGGTCCTCAGAAGAGCTCGAATCGAACTCCCTAGCGCCGCGACATGACAGGCGATTAACCGTCCAGGCGGCGGAAGACGAGGGTGGCATTGGTGCCGCCGAACCCGAAGCTGTTCGACATGACACAGTTAAGCGGAACATCGTCGAGGCGCTTGCGGGCGATGGGTACGCCTTCGAAAGCGGGATCGAGCTCTTCGATATTTGCGCTTTCGCAGACGAAGCCGTTGTTCATCATGAGCAGGGAGAAAATGGCTTCCTGCACGCCGATGGCGCCGAGCGAATGGCCGGTGAGCGACTTGGTCGATGAAATGTGCGGAATGTTTTCGCCGAAGACCTGGCGGATCGCCTGGATCTCGCGCTCGTCGCCGACCGGCGTGCCGGTGCCGTGCGGGTTGATGTAGTCGATCTTCGGCGTGCCTTTGCCATCGAGGCCCTTCAGCGCCTGCTGCATGCAGCGCACTGCGCCCTCGCCCGAGGGCGCCACCATGTCGAAGCCGTCCGAAGTGGCGCCATAGCCGGCCACCTCGGCGTAGATGCGGGCGCCGCGTGCCTTGGCGTGGGACAACTCCTCGAGAACCAGTACGCCCGCGCCGCCGGCGATCACGAAGCCGTCGCGGTTCTTGTCGTAGGCGCGGGAGGCCTTTTCCGGCGTCGCATTGAAGCGGCTCGACATGGCGCCCATGGCGTCGAACATGTTCGAGAGTGTCCAGTCCAGCTCCTCGCATCCGCCGGCGAACATCACGTCCTGCTTGCCGAACTGAATGAGCTCGGCGGCGTTGCCAATGCAGTGGGCGCTGGTCGCGCAGGCCGACGAGATCGAATAGTTGGTGCCCTTGATCTGGAAGGCGGTGGCGAGCACGCCGGACGGTCCCGAGCACATCGCTTTCGGCACCTCGAAAGGCCCGATCTTCTTCGGCCCGCCGGCGGACTTGGTGGTTTCCGCAGCGGCGACGATGGCGACCGTGGACGGGCCGCCCGAGCCCATGACGATGCCGGTGCGCTCGTTGACGACGTCGCCGGCCTGGAGACCGCTGTCACGGATCGCCTGATCCATGGCGATGTAATTCCAGCCCATGCCGGAGTTCATGAAGCGGCGCGGTTTGCGAGGAACCTGCGCTTCCCAGTCGAGCTTAGGCTCGCCGTGCACCTGGCACTTGAAGCCAAGCTCAGCGTATTTGTCGGCCTTGACGATGCCGGACTTCGCCTCCCGGAGCGAGGCGAGCACCTCCTGAGTGTTGTTTCCGATCGAGGAAACAACGCCCATGCCGGTGACGACTACCCGTCTCATCCGCCAACCCTTTCAAGTTCCCTCGCCGTGCTGCCGATCGAGAGATCGCCGATTTCGCCAGTCCGACCGGTTCAGCCCGATGCGGCCGGAGCTTCGCCCGCCTCGAACAGGCCCACTCTCAGATCCGTCGCCGTGTAGATCACCTGTCCATCAGCCTTCATCTGACCGTCGGCGATGGCCAGCTTCAGCCGGCGCAGGATGACACGTTTCGGCTCGATGACGTACTCGACCTTCCGGGTCGTCGGCAACACCATGCCGGTAAATTTGACCTCGCCGACGCCGAGCGCCCGTCCGCGTCCGGGGGCACCCATCCAGCCGAGGAAGAATCCGGTCAATTGCCAGAGCGCGTCGAGGCCGAGGCAGCCGGGCATCACCGGGTCGCCCTGGAAGTGGCAATCGAAGAACCAGTTGAGACGCGGGTTGCTTGCGACTGCCAGCTCGGCAACGATCTGGCCCTTGCCGTGTGGTCCGCCCTGGTCCGAGATCAGCGGAATGCTGTCGAACATCAGCATCGGCGGCAGGGGCAGCTGAGCGTTGCCCGGTCCGAAAAGCTCGCCGCGTCCGCAGGCCAGCAGATCCTGAAAATCGTAGCTCGACCGGCGGTCTGCCATATGTCCTGCACGCCTCTGTTGGCGACGGGACGGCGGTGGCCGCATGACCCGGCCGCCGTCCCTAGCCGTCGTTGCTGCCCCCTTCAAAAGGCAAATGGGCTCAGCGTCAAGGGCGCCCGGGGTTCACCCGGATGCGGCATCCGAGGGTGTTGCGGCGTCCGCGGCAGGCCAATATATTGCCGCAGGAAAGCTCGCCATCGGTTGGAAGCGGTCATCCTCCGAAGGATCATCTCTCGATCCTCACTTGGACGACCGGTTCTATTGTCGTTACAGTCGTTTATAGCTAGGTTGTCACTGTATCCAGTCGACAATCTCTCCCAACGCCCCGAGGCTCCGAACGTTTTCATGACCGATACGATCATCGGCACGCACTGCAAGATCATCCCCGAGCTGCTGCGGCAGGCCGGCCTCAGGCCGACGCGCCAGCGGATTGCACTTGGCACGCTGCTGTTCAGCGGCTGTGACCGCCATATTTCGGCCGAGGCCCTGCACGCCGAAGTCACCGCGACCGGCGAGCACGTTTCGCTGGCGACCGTCTACAACACGCTGCACCAGTTCAAGGAAGCCGGACTGCTGCGTGAACTCGCCGTCGAGGGATCGAAGACCTATTTCGACACCAACACCTCGAACCACAGCCATTTCTATGTCGAGGACAAGGGCGAGGTTCTCGACATTCCGGGCAACGCCATCCGTGTCGACGGATTGCCGGAGCCGCCCGAGGGAATGCGCATCAGCCACGTCGACGTAGTCGTCCGGCTGACGAAGGTCAAATAAGAGCTGACATCCGGGTCTGCGTCCAGGCTGACCAGCCGCTCGGCGGTTATTTGACTTTTTCGCCGTCGTAGACGCCCCAGAGCTTCTTCTGGGCGATGTACCCCCTGACGTCGTCCATCGAAACGTCGCACCAGCGGCCGTCGCAGGTGTGAACATTTGCGATCACGCCGGCCTCGACCATGGCGACAGCCCGCGAGCCTTCGCTGTCGTCGGAATGGACGGCGGTCTGCGGCGGCGTTTCGGCCTTGGCCTCCCAGGGCAGCACGAGCGCCGTCCGTCGGCCGGACAGGAACGACTGCAGCACCCAGCCCGAAACACCGTCGGCGTCCCGCACCTGACGCCAGGCATCGAACTCCTTGATGATCTCGACCGGCAGGCCGGCCCGCCGGAACACCCAGGAGGCCGGATATTCGGTGCCCGGCCCCGCCCGGAGGTTGACGCGGTCGGACTTGAGGCTGACGAAGCGCGGGACGGCCGTGCCACTACCGCCGCCGGTAGCGGCCGACGGGGTCGTGGTCGCCGGTGTGGCATCCGGGCTCGGTGCCGCGGATGTCTGGGTCGCGGCGCCCCCGGTCAAGGTTGGCGTTTCGCCGGCCATCGCCGGTGAAATGCCCGCTGACAGGGCCAGGCTGGCGGACGAAAATACGGCGGCGCATCGGCAGACGACCAGCCTCGAAAAACGCATGGAGCAACGTCTCCTTGGGGCCGGCGCGACGGAGCCGGCGCAGCTTGATCACAACGATTGGGCCAGAGTGCCGCGGACCCTGCGACACACCCGCATACCCCGATCCTAAGCACTACTTTGTCTTGTCCGTGACCTTCTGTTAGACACACCCTCGCCGTCGATGTGAACAGCCGACGGACCTCAGTCCCAGCCGAAATTCACCAGCAGCGGAACGCGAATGCCAACCTCCACCCGGAAGCCCGTCGTCATCGTCACCCGCAAGCTGCCGGACGTGGTCGAAACACGTATGCGTGAGCTGTTCGATGCACGGCTCAACGTCGACGATACGCCCATGAAGGCGGCCGATCTTGTGGCGGCGGTCAAGGATGCCGACGTGCTGGTGCCGACCGTGACCGACCGCATCGATCGCGCCGTCATCAGCCAGGCGGGCCCCAACCTGCGCCTGATCGCCAACTTCGGCACCGGCGTCGACAACATCGACCTCGACACCGCCCGCAATCGCGCCATCACCGTCACCAATACGCCGGGGGTTCTGACCGAGGACACCGCCGACATGACCATGGCGCTGATTCTCGCCGTGCCGCGCCGGCTGGCCGAGGGAGCCGCCTACCTGCGCGATCCGAAGAACCAGTGGGCCGGCTGGTCGCCGAGCTGGATGCTCGGACACCGGATTTTCGGCAAGCGGCTCGGCATCAGCGGCATGGGGCGCATCGGACAGGCGGTGGCGCAGCGGGCCAAGGCGTTCGGGCTGCAGATCCACTATCACAACCGCAAGCGCAGCTCGACCGAGCTGGAGCAGGAGCTGGAGGCGACGTGGTGGGAAAGCCTCGACCAGATGCTGATGCGGATGGACATCGTGTCGGTCAACTGCCCGCACACGCCCGCCACCTATCATCTGCTCTCGGCCCGCCGGCTTAAGCTGCTCAAGCCCTCGGCCTATATCGTCAATACGGCCCGCGGCGAGGTCATCGATGAAAACGAGCTGGCGCGCATGATCGACGCCGGATCGATCGCCGGAGCCGGTCTCGACGTTTTCGAGCACGAACCGGCCGTCAATCCCAAGCTGCTGGCGTCGAAGCGCGTTGTCGCTCTCCCCCACATGAGTTCGGCGACCATCGAAGGTCGTGTCGACATGGGTGAAAAAGTCATCATCAACATCAAAGCCTTCCTCGACGGCCATGCCCCGCCCGACAAGGTGCATCCGGCGATGTTCTGAGCGTCCTTCGGGCCGCCGTTCCAAAGTGGCAGATACGCCGCGTGTGACGGCCGGTGCCTTGCGTCTCGGCATCCGCGCCGGCTCTTGACCGTGGCTTTACCATTCCCGAACACACTGCGGCCGCGGGCGACGTGATCTCGCGCCGAATACCCGCGACCGTCGCGCCGCACATGCAACGCGGCAAGGATGCTTACGGCCAGCAATGCTGATCCAGATCCGCCCGATCCTGTTCGCCCTCGGGCTGATGCTGTGCATCATCGCGTCCGCAATGGTGCTGCCGGCGGTGGTCGACGTCGCGGACGGTCACGACGGCTGGAAGGTGTTTCTCGCCTCGGCGATTTTCACCTTCTTCATCGGCGGACTGCTGGTGCTTTTCGCCTACGAGGAGCGCGCGGTCCGGCTCGGGGTGAAGGAAGGCTTCCTGCTGACCACGGCCTGCTGGGTGGTCGTCACCGCCTTCGCAGCGGTGCCGTTCGTCGGTCTCGGTCTAAGCTATACGGACGCCTATTTCGAGACCATGTCGGGGTTGACTACGACCGGATCGACGGTCATCTCCGGGCTCGACAAGCTGCCCCGCGGCATCCTGCTGTGGAGGGCGCTGCTCAACGGGATCGGCGGTCTCGGCATCATCGTGATGGCGATCATCATGATGCCTTTCCTGCGCGTCGGCGGGATGCAGCTCTTCCAGACCGAAAGCTCGGACCGCAGCGAGAAAATTCTGCCGCGCGCCTTCGAGCTGACGCTCGCCACGGCCGGTGTATATCTGCTGCTGATCCTGTGCTGCATCGTGGTCTACACGGTGCTCGGCATGACGGCGTTCGATGCCGTCTGCCACGCTCTGGCGACACTCGCGACCGGCGGGTTCTCCACCCACGATGCCAGCTTCGGTCATTTCCAGTCGCCGTCGCTCGAATGGGCGGGGACCGTATTCATGGTGCTCGGCGCCTTGCCCTTCGTGGTTTTCATCAAGGCGTTCCGTGGCGAGCCGCTGGCGTTGTGGAACGACAAGCAGGTACGGTCCTTTCTTCTGTTCCTGATCACCGTCAGCGTGATCCTCGGGCTTTGGTCGTCGCTGACGCGCAACATCGACTTCCTGCCGGCGCTGCGCGCCGCGGCCTTCAACGTCACCTCGATCGTCACCACGACGGGCTTCGCCTCCGAGGACTACACGAAGTGGGGCGCATTTGCCGTCGGCCTGTTCTTCCTGCTGACTTTCGTCGGCGGCTGCTCGGGTTCTACGGCGGGTGCAATCAAAATCTACCGGCTTCAGGTGGCCGGCCTGCTGACGCGCAGCCATTTCCTGCATCTCATCAGCCCGCATCGCGTGGTGACGATGACCTACAATGGCCGGCGACTGCCGGACGACGTTCCCTTTTCCGTCGTGGCGTTTCTCGCGATCTACATGAGCACCGTCGGCATCTTCACCGTGCTGCTGACCGCCATGGGACTCGATCTCGTCACCGCGCTGTCCTCGTCGGCGCAGGCGCTGGGCAACGTCGGCCCCGGCCTCGGCGACATCGTCGGACCGTCCGGAAATTTTGCGACGCTGCCCGCCGCGGCCAAGTGGGCTCTCTCCATCGAAATGATGCTCGGCCGCCTTGAGCTGTTCACGGCGCTGGTGCTGTTCCGGCCGGAGTTCTGGCGCAGTTGATCGGCTCGGCTAGTGTCCCGTTCGCGAAGTTCGCAACCACCCGCTGCAGGGTATTGGCGAACTTCGCGAACGATAAGGACACTAGCCAAGCATATGTTTTCTAGTGTGATTCAGATTCCGAAGTTCGCAGCCCGGACTCGCAGCAACATGAATGCGAACTTCGGAATCATCACACTAGCC
>JBQTIA010000053.1:0-16069 GCA_052388455.1 Hyphomicrobium sp. | reverse complement strand
TCCTGGCCCTGCTCCCCCTCGTCCGGGTCTGATCTCCCCCACAGGACGCCATTCACCGGTTGGTGTGGTTGGGTCTCATGGTATCTGCGGCTCTGCGCCTGGTTCCACACAACCCACGACTACGGCCCCTAAACCATGATCTACAAACTCATCGTCTTCCTGCCGCTGCTCGGCGCGCTCATCGCGGGACTGTTCGGCCGTGCGATCGGGGCGCGGGCTTCCGAGATCATAACGACCGGCCTGCTGATGGCCGCAGCCGTCCTGTCGTGGATCGTGTTCTACCGCGTCGGCATCCTGCACGAGGCGGTGCCGCCGGTGCGCATCATGCAGTGGATCGCGTCCGGAGAGCTGGACGCCGGCTGGGCACTGAAAATCGACACGCTGACGGTGGTCATGCTCGTCGTCGTGACGACGGTGTCCTCGCTCGTGCACCTCTACTCCATCGGCTACATGCACGAGGACGACAGCCGGCCGCGCTTCTTCTCGTATCTTTCGCTGTTCACCTTCGCCATGCTGGCGCTCGTCACCAGCGACAACCTGCTGCAGATGTTCTTCGGCTGGGAGGGCGTCGGCCTCGCGAGCTATCTGCTGATCGGCTTCTGGTACAAGAAGCCGGAGGCGAACGCCGCGGCCATCAAGGCGTTCATCGTCAACCGGGTCGGCGATTTCGGATTTGCGCTCGGCATCTTCGGCATCTTTGCCGTGTTCAAGACGCTCTCCCTCGACGCGATCTTCGCCGCCGCACCCGCCGAGGCCGGAAAGACAATGGCGTTCCTCGGCTATCAGGTCGACATCCTGACGCTGCTCTGCCTGCTGCTGTTCATGGGCGCCATGGGCAAGAGCGCGCAGTTCCTGCTGCACACTTGGCTGCCGGACGCGATGGAAGGCCCGACCCCGGTTTCGGCCCTCATCCACGCCGCCACGATGGTGACGGCGGGCGTCTTCATGGTGGCGCGGCTCTCGCCGCTGTTCGAGCTCTCACCCACCGCCCTGCAGGTGGTGACGTTCGTCGGTGCCTTGACCGCCTTTTTCGCGGCGACCGTCGGCCTCGTCCAGAACGACATCAAGCGCGTCATCGCCTACTCGACCTGCTCGCAGCTCGGCTACATGTTCGCGGCGCTCGGCGTCGGCGCCTATTCGGCCGGCATTTTCCACCTCTTCACGCACGCCTTTTTCAAAGCGCTGCTGTTCCTCGGGGCGGGCTCGGTGATCCACGCCATGCACCACGAGCAGGACATGCGCAACATGGGCGGGCTCAGGTCCAAGATCCCGATCACCTGGGTGATGATGCTGATCGGCACGCTGGCGCTCACCGGCGTCGGCATCCCGCACCTCGCCGGCTTCGCGGGGTTCCATTCCAAGGATGCCATCGTGGAGGCGGCTTATGCCGGCCACACGCCCGGCAACTATGCCTTCTGGCTGCTCGTCGCCGCCGCGCTGATGACGTCGTTCTACTCCTGGCGGCTGATGTTCATGACCTTCCATGGATCGACGCGGGCCGAGCCGGAGACTTATGCGCACGCGCACGAGAGTCCGCCGGTGATGCTTGTGCCACTCGGCGTGCTCGCCGTCGGCGCCGTTCTGGCCGGCGTCGTATTCTCGTCGTTCTTCATCGGGCACGGCTACGAGGCGTTCTGGGGCAAGGCGCTGGTCGAGGGGCCGGACAATCACGTCCGCCACGCCATGCACGAGGTGCCCGAGCTGGTCGCGTGGGCGCCGACGCTCGCCATGCTGGCCGGCTTCGCTCTGTCGTATCTCTTCTACATCCATTCGCCGTGGCTGCCCGAGGCGACGGCGAAGCGCTTCCGCCCGCTCTACCTGTTCCTGCTCAACAAGTGGTACTTCGACGAGCTGTATGATCTTCTGTTCGTGCGGCCGGCCCTCTGGTTCGGGCAGCTCTTCTGGCAAGGCGGCGACAAGGCGATCATCGACGGCACCATCGACGGCACCGCCGAGGCCGTCGCCGCAACCACCCGCCGCGTGGTGAAGCTGCAGACCGGCTACGTCTATCACTACGCCTTCGCCATGCTGATCGGCGTCGCGATGCTGGTCAGCTGGTTCATGTACACGGGCGGCGTGTTCACGGGCGGGGTGCTGAAATGAACATCGCCACTTCGCCGATCCTCTCGATCCTCGTGCTGGCGCCGCTGTTCGGCGCGGCCTTCATCGCTTTTCTGCCCAAGGATGCCAGCTCCAACGCCCGCTACGTGGCGCTGTGGACCACGCTGGTCACCTTCGCGGTGTCGCTGCTGGTGTGGTGGAACTTCGACCGATCGAGCTCCGCCTTCCAGTTCGTCGAAGAGAGGCAGTGGCTCGGCCCCTTCAAGTACAAGATGGGCGTCGACGGCATTTCGATGCTGTTCGTCATCCTGACGACCTTCACCATGCCGCTCGCCATCCTCGCGAGCTGGGAGTCGATCGAGACGCGGGTGAAGGAGTACATGATCGCCTTCCTGGTGCTCGAAGCGCTGATGATCGGCGTCTTCTGCGCGCTGGACCTGTTCCTGTTCTACGTCTTCTTCGAGGGCGGCCTCATTCCGATGTTTCTCATCATCGGGGTGTGGGGCGGCGAGCGGCGGGTGTACGCCAGCTTCAAATTCTTCCTCTACACCTTCCTCGGATCGGTGCTGATGCTGGTTGCCATGATGGCCATGTACTGGCACGCCGGCACCACCGATATCCCGACGCTGATGACGACCAGGTTCCCGGCCGACATGCAGTGGTGGCTGTGGCTGGCGTTCTTCGCGTCGTTCGCGGTCAAGATGCCGATGTGGCCGGTTCACACCTGGCTGCCCGACGCCCACGTAGAGGCGCCGACCGCGGGCTCTGTCATCCTTGCGGCGATCCTCCTGAAGATGGGCGGTTACGGCTTCCTGCGCTTCTCGCTGCCGATGTTCCCGCTTGCGAGCCAGGAGCTGGCGCCGCTGGTGTTCGCTCTGTCGGTGATCGCCATCATCTACACGTCTCTGGTCGCGCTGGCGCAGAAGGATCTCAAAAAGCTCATCGCCTATTCGTCGGTTGCGCACATGGGCTTCGTTACGATGGGCATTTTCACCTTCACGACACAGGGGCTCGATGGCGCCATCTTCCAGATGCTCTCGCACGGCCTCGTGTCGGCGGCCCTCTTCCTTTCGGTCGGCGTCGTCTATGACCGCATGCACACGCGCGAGATCGCGGCTTACGGAGGGCTCGTCGAGCGGATGCCGATCTACGCGGCGTTCTTCATGGTCTTCACCATGGCCAACGTCGGCCTGCCCGGCACCTCGGGCTTCGTCGGCGAGTTCCTGACGCTGCTCGGCGCCTTCCGCGCCAACACCTGGGTGGCCTTCTTCGCGACGACGGGTGTCATCCTTTCGGCGGCCTATGCGCTGTGGCTCTACCGGCGCGTGATTTTCGGGGCCATGGAAAAACCGGCGCTGAAGAGCCTCAAGGATCTCTCGCCGCGCGAGATCGGCATCCTGGCGCCGCTGGTCGTCCTGATCATTCTGTTCGGCGTCTATCCGGCGCCGCTGCTGGACGTAACGGCGGCCTCCGTCGCCAAGCTGGTCTCCGGTTTCGAGGCCGCGGTCGCCGAGCGCGCGGCAGAGGTGACGATCGAGAGGGGAGCGATGCCGTGACCGAGGCAACCGCCTACGCGACCGCCCTTCCCGAGATCATCGTCGCGCTCGGCGCGATGGCCATGCTGATGCTCGGCGCGTTCTCCGCCGACGACGAGAAGGCCGGCGCGACGGCCAACTGGCTGTCGCTGCTCATACTCGCCGGCGCCGCCGTCGCGCTCGTCGGTCTGCCCGTCGACCGCCCGGCGCTGTTCGAGGGAGCCTTCATCGCCGACGGCTTCGCGCGGTTCGTCAAGCTGCTTGTGCTCGCCGGATCGGCGGGGGCCATTCTGCTTTCGCTCGACTATTTCCGGCAGGCCAAGCTGCTAAAATACGAGATCCCGGTCCTCATCCTGCTCGCCACCGTCGGCATGATGATGATGGTCTCGGCCGGCGATCTCATCGCGCTCTACCTCGGCCTCGAACTGCAGAGCCTTTCGCTGTATGTGCTCGCCGCCATCCGCCGCGATCAGGTGCGCTCGAGCGAGGCCGGCCTCAAATACTTCGTGCTCGGGGCGCTGTCGTCGGGAATGCTGCTCTACGGCGCCTCGCTGATCTACGGTTTCAGCGGCACCACCACGTTTTCGGGCATCGCGGCGGCGGCGGCCAAGGGGGCCGGACCGGACAGCATCGGTCTGATGATCGGGCTCGTGTTCCTCCTGGTCGGCCTCGCCTTCAAGGTCTCGGCGGTCCCGTTCCACATGTGGGTGCCGGACGTCTACGAGGGATCGCCGACGCCGGTGACCGCCTTCTTCGCCGCGGCCCCCAAGATCGCCGCCTTCGCCCTGCTGACGCGCGTGCTGACCAGCGGGTTCCCCGGTCTTGAGGCCCAATGGCAGCAGATCGTTGTTGTTCTCGCCGTCGCCTCGATGCTGGTCGGGGCGCTGGGCGCCATCGGGCAGACGAACATCAAGCGTCTGATGGCCTATTCGTCGATCGGCCACGTCGGCTTCGCGCTTGTCGGCTTGGCGGCGGGCAGCCGCGAAGGCGTCGAGAGCGTGCTCGTCTATCTCGCGATCTATCTGGTGATGACGCTCGGCACGTTCGCCTGCATCCTCGCCATGCGAAAAAAAGACGAGGTCGTCGAGGACATCGCGTCGCTGGCCGGCCTCGCGGAAAACAATCTGGCGCTGGCGGCGGTGTTCGCGGTGCTGCTCTTTTCGCTGGCGGGCGTGCCGCCGCTGGCCGGGTTCGTCGCCAAGTTGTGGGTGTTCTCGGCCGCCGTGAAGGCCGGCCTCTATCCGCTGGCCATCATCGGCGTGCTGACGAGCGTCGTGGCGCTGTTCTACTATCTCCGCATCGTCAAGGTCATGTTCTTCGACGAACCGAAGGAGAAATTCCGCCCGGCGGATTTCTATCAGCGCGCCGTGATGATCGGCGCCGGGCTGTTCGTCGTCGGCTATCTGCTGATGCCGAGCCCGCTGGTCGAGGCGGCGGCGTCCGCGGCCGGCGCGCTCCAGCGCTGAGCGCCGGCAGGTGGGCGGGGCGTCGTCACATCCGGCCGGCCTGCCGCGCACCGTCCGGCTGGACGAGATCGATTCCACCAACGCCGAGGCCATGCGCCGGGCCATGGCCGGCGAAACGGGGCCGCTGTGGATCGTCGCCGACCGGCAGACGGCCGGGCGCGGGCGCTCGGGGCGGCCCTGGCAGTCCGACACCGGTAACCTGCTCGCGAGCCTCCTGCTGACGCTTCCCCCCGCCACGGTGGCGTGCGCCTATCAGCTGGCGCTGGTCGCCGGCGTCGCGGTGATCGACGCCATCCGCGCGGACGGAGGTCTGATCACCGGGCCAGTGCCCCGCCTCAAGTGGCCGAACGACATCCTCATCGACGGGCACAAGGCCGGCGGCATCCTGGTCGAGAGCACCAGCGGTCCGGGCGGACTCAAGGCGGTGATCGGCATCGGGCTCAATCTCGTCAGCCACCCCGAGGGCACGGCGCTGCCAGCGACGCATCTCAGGCGGCACGGAAGTCCTCCGGCCCGGGACAAAATACTGGCGGCGGTGGCCAGGGAGGTTGCGGGCTGGCTCTTGCGCTGGCAAGAAGGGGTGGGATTCGAAGCTATCCGTTCGGCGTGGCTCGAGCGGGCGGGTCCGATCGGCGAAGCGTGTTCCGTGCACATCGGGGGCCAGCGCGTTTTCGGGCGGTTCGCCGGTCTCGACGAGGACGGGGCGCTGCTGGTCGCCGACGAGGCGGGCCGATTGCGACGATATACTTACGGCGACGTGACGCTCGCGCCCTGAGCCCCGCTCCGAACTCGGGGCGCGGCAGGTTACGGAAACAATCGGATCGTATGGCGGACAAGAACCCGAAGCCCAAGAGCCGCCCGGCGAGCGAGGAACTGGTCTTTCTGGCCCTCGGCGGGCTCGGCGAGATCGGTATGAACGCCTATCTCTACGGTCTTGGGCCGGCCGACGCCCGCCAGTGGCTGATGGTCGATCTCGGCATCACCTTTCCCGAGGGCGAGGACGATCCGGGCATCGACGTCATCATGCCGGATCTCCGCTTCATCGAGAGCGAGAGGCGCACGCTCGCGGGGCTCGTCATCACCCACGCCCACGAGGACCACATCGGCGCGGTGGTCGACCTGTGGCCGCGGCTCGGCTGTCCGATCTACGCCTCGCCCTTCACGGCCGGAATGCTGAAGGCCAAGCGGGCGGAATTCGGAGGCAACGCCCTCAAGCTGCCGATCGTCGAGGTGCCACTCGACGGTCGCTTCAAGGCCGGTCCGTTCGACGTCGAACTCGTCAGCATGGCGCATTCGATCCCCGAGACCAGCGGGCTCGCCATCCGCACGCCGCTCGGCACGGTCTTCCACACGGCCGACTGGAAGCTCGATGCGACGCCCTACATCGGCAAGGCACCCGACGAAGGCCGCTATGCGGCGCTCGGCGAGGAGGGGGTGCTGGCGCTCATTTGCGATTCGACGAACGCCATGCGCGAAGGGCGCTCGCCCTCGGAGACGGCGGTGGCCAAGTCGCTGGCGGAGATCATCAAGGCCGCCCCAAATCGCGTCGCCATCACCACGTTCGCCTCCAACGTCGCGCGCATCAAGGCGGTCGCCGAGGCGGCGGAAGTGGCCGGGCGGCGGCTGGTCGTCGCCGGCCGGGCGCTGGAGCGGGTGATCAACGTCGCCATCGACACGGGCTACCTGTCGAAGTCCTTCCGCTACACGACGCAGCAGGAATTTTCCTATCTGGCGCGCAGCGACGTGGTGTGTCTCGTCACGGGCAGCCAGGGAGAGCCGCGTGCGGCGCTGGCGCGCATCGCGGAAAACGAGCACCCGGATGTGAGCCTCGCCAAGGGCGATCTCGTGATCTTTTCGTCGCGCACCATTCCCGGCAACGAAAAGGCGGTCGGGTACATCCAGAACAACCTGGTGCGCATGGGCTGCGACATCCTGACCGATCAGGACGCGCTGGTGCACGTCACCGGCCACCCGCGCCGCGAGGAGCTGCGCCAGATGTACGGCTGGATGCGCCCCGCGATCGCGATTCCCATGCATGGCGAGGCGCGCCACCTGAAGGAGCACGCCAAGCTCGCGGAGGCGTCTGGCGCTAAGTCCGTGCTGATCGCCGCCAACGGCGAAATCGTGCGTCTGGCCCCGGGGGCGGCGAAGATCGTCGACGACGCGCCCGTCGGCCGCCTGTTCCGCGACGGCCGCCTCATCATCCCGAGCGAGGAAGGACCGGTCCGCGAGCGGCGCAAGCTGGCTCACGTCGGCATCGTAGTCGCGGCCATCGTCATGAACCGCCGTGGCGAGGTGCTCGGTGCGCCGCAGATCGTGCTCGACGGCGTTCCCTCGGAGGACGACGAGGGCAACCCCATGGACGAAATCGTCTTCGACGCGGTGGAGGGCACGCTGCGCAGCATCCCGGTCGCCCGCCGCAAGGATACCGAGATGGTGGCCGAGGCCGTCCGCCGGACCATCCGCTCCGCCATCGCCGACTTCTGGGGCAAGAAGCCTATTGCCAAGGTGCTGATCAGCGTGGTGGATGCCAAGTGAAGAGGTGAGATCGTGAGATGGTGAGGTCGTCAGGTCGTATTCTGGCACGACAACGCAGCCGGTCATCACCTCACGAACTCACCACCTCACGATCTCACGAGGAACATATGATCGGACGTCTTAATCACGTCGCCATCGCGGTCAAGGACCTGGGCAAGGCCGTGGCCACCTATCGCAACGCGCTCGGCGCCGTCATTTCCGAGCCGCAGGCCGAGCCCGACCATGGCGTGACGGTGGTGTTCGTCACGCTGCCGAACACCAAGATCGAATTTCTGGAGCCGCTCGGGGACAACTCGCCGATCGCCAAGTTCCTGGAAAAGAATCCGGACGGCGGTATCCATCACGTCTGCTATGAAGTGGACGACATCCTGAAGGCCCGCGATCAGTTGAAATCCCAAGGCGCCCGCGTGCTCGGTGACGGCAATCCCAAGATCGGCGCCCACGGCAAGCCTGTACTATTCTTGCATCCCAAGGATTTTCTCGGGACGCTGACGGAGTTGGAGCAGGCTTAAAGCGTGAGATCGTGAGTGGTGAGTCGTGAGTGGTACGACCGAGCACGTTGCCTGAGCTGCTACCCCTCACCATTCACGACTCACGATCTCACGCCACGGAGTGGCCTATGGACATCGCCTTCGCTCTCGCGCTCTATTTCATGATCTGGTGGATGTGCCTGTTCGCGGTCCTGCCATTCGGCCTGCGCACGCAGAGCGAGGACGGCGAGGTGGTTCCCGGCACGCCGGGTAGCGCGCCCTCCAAGGTGCGGTTGAAGAAAGTGTTTCTGATCAACAGTGTGGTGGCGGCGGTCGTGTTCGCTTTCGTTTGGGCGGCGCTCGAATACAATTGGGCCGGCACGCAGATGCCCGAAGTGCCCTATTGAGCCCGATGCATCTTCGGCCGCCCCTTGCACACTCGGTTCTCCGAAGGCGGCGGCATTGCCCTTGCGCCTAATCCTGGCTATGAGCGCGCAGCATCTTTCAGGCCCCCAGATGGCAGAGTTTCATCGATGAGCAAGCGCGCCCTGGCGGTCAGCCGTGAGCAGAGCTTCCCGGAGTGGTATCAGACGGTCGTGCGCGACGGCGACATGGCCGAGACGAGCCCCGTGCGCGGCTGCATGATCATCAAGCCGTGGGGCTGGGGGGTGTGGGAACGCATCCAGGCCGAGTTGGATGGCCGCATCAAAGAGACCGGCCACGAGAACTGCTATTTCCCGCTGTTCATCCCGATGAGCTTCATTGCCAAGGAGGCGGAGCACGTCGAAGGCTTCGCCAAGGAGATGGCGGTCGTCACCCACCATCGCCTCAAGAACGAGGGCGGCAAGCTGGTTCTCGATCCGGACGCCGTGCTCGACGAGCCTCTGATTGTCCGTCCTACATCGGAGACGATCATCGGCGATGCCTTCCAGCGCTGGGTGAAAAGCTATCGCGACCTGCCGCTGTTGATCAATCAGTGGGCCAACGTGGTCCGTTGGGAAATGCGCACGCGGCTGTTCCTGCGCACGGCGGAGTTTCTCTGGCAGGAGGGGCATACCGCCCACGCCGACCGCGACGACGCGATGGACGAGACCATGCGCATGCTCGAAGTCTATCGCTCCTTCGCCGAGGAGGAGCTGGCGATGCCGGTGATCGCCGGCGAGAAGCCGGCCAACGAGCGCTTCCCCGGCGCGGACAACACCTTCTCCATCGAAGCGATGATGCAGGACGGCAAGGCGCTCCAGGCCGGCACGTCCCACTATCTGGGAACGCATTTTGCCAGGGCGCAGAACATCCAGTTCCAGAGCGCTGAAGGCAAGCTCGAGCACTGTCATACGACGAGTTGGGGAGTCTCGACGCGACTGATCGGCGGGGTCATCATGTCCCACGGCGACGACGATGGTCTGCGGTTGCCGCCGCGAATCGCACCCCGGCAGATCGTGATCGTGCCGATGCTGCGCGACAAACCGGAAGACGCGGCCCTGCTGGAGTCCTGCGGTGCTCTCGAAAAAGCCTTGAAGAGCCAGGGTATTCGAGTTCTCGTCGATACCAAGCCCGTCAAGTCGGCCGAAAAGCGCTGGGGCTGGGTTCGTCGTGGGGCTCCCGTGATCATCGAATTGGGGGGTCGCGACATCAGCAGCGGCAACGTCACCTTCATGCGCCGCGACAAGCTGCGCGATGGCGACAAAATCGTCTCGCACACCCGGTCGCGGGATGCGTTCGTGGCCGAGGCGCCGGCGCTGCTCGCGGGTATCCAGGCCGCATTGCACGCCGAGGCCAAGGCACGGCTGGACGGCAATATCGTCACGAGCCTCAAGACATTCGACGAGCTTTCGGCGTATTTCGGTGTCACGGAAGCCGAGGACGAGTCGGGGCCGTTCCGGGGATGGGCGCAAGTGGCTTGGTCACGGCCCGAAGGCGCAAAGCTGGACGCGATCGGCGAACGGCTGAAGGCGTTGAAGCTTACGATTCGTAATGCCCCGCTCGCACAGGAGCCGGTACGGGGCAAATGCGTTTTCACAGGCGAACCCGCCAAGGAGAATGTTCTTATCGCACGGGCCTATTGACGTGGGGCTGGTGCGCGGCGCCAGACTTGAGGTCTACAATCGCTGTGTGCGGACAGGGAGCGATCCCCACCAGGGGGTCTGAGTGTGAGAGACGTGACGACATCAGCCACTGAGAGTGCGGCCGACACCAGACCCTTCGCGCCGTTCGAATGGCTTCTCGCCTCGCGGTATTTGCGCGCCCGGCGCAAGGAAGGGTTCATCTCCGTCATCGCCGGGTTTTCATTCCTCGGCATCATGCTCGGCGTCGCCACGCTGATCATCGTCATGGCCGTCATGAACGGATTCCGGAAAGATCTGTTCGATAAAATTCTCGGTCTCAACGGCCACGTCATCGTGCATAAAATCGGCGAGCCGTTCACCGACTACGACGCCATCTCGCAGCGCCTGGCGACGGTGCCGGGTGTCGAGGCAGTGCTTCCGATCATCGAGGGGCAGGTGATGGTGTCGTCCAGCGTGCAGGCGCTCGGCGCACTGGTGCGCGGGATTTCCGAGAAGAGCCTGAAGGCGCTGCCGCTGGTCGCCGACAACATCCGCTACGGCACGCTCGACGGCTACGACGAGCAGTCGGGCATCGCGATCGGCACGAGGCTCGCCTCCTCGCTCAGGGTCAACGTCGGCGATACCATCACGGTCATCTCGCCGCGCGGGGCGTCGACGCCATTCGGCACCTCGCCGCGAACCAAGCCCTATCCGATCGTCGCCGTGTTCGAGCTCGGGATGTCGGAATACGACAAGACGATGATCTTCATGCCGCTGCATGAAGCGCAGAAGTATTTCAACAAGGCCGACGAGGTCGACGTTCTCGAAGTGGTGACCGAAAATCCCGAGCGGGTCGGCGATTACGCCGTCGCGCTGCGTGCCGCCGGCGGTCCGAGCATCCACACCTCCGACTGGCTTCAGCGCAACGAAACCTTCGCCAAGGTGCTGGAGGTCGAACGCAATGTGATGTTCATCATCCTGTCGCTGATCATCCTCGTCGCCGCGCTGAACATCATCTCCGGCATGATGATGCTGGTGAAGGACAAGGGCCGAGACATCGCCGTGCTGCGCACCATGGGAGCCACGAAAGGCGCGGTGATGCGCGTGTTTCTGATCACCGGCGCCGCCATCGGCGTTGTCGGAACGCTGGCCGGCTTCGTGCTCGGCATCGTCTTCTGCTGGAACATCGAGAGCGTGCGCGGCTTCGTGCAGTGGGTCACGGGCACGCCGGTGTTCGATCCGAACGTGTACTATCTGACGCGCCTGCCGTCCGAGATCGACCGCTTCGAGACGGGCATGATCGTGGCGATGGCGCTGGCTCTGTCGGTGCTCGCGACGCTGTATCCGTCCTGGCGCGCCTCTCGGCTCGATCCGGTCGAAGCGCTGCGCTACGAGTGAGGATGCCCGTGTCCGATGTGACGACGATGCCGGTTCTGTCGCTCGACAGTCTCGAACGCTCCTTCAGGCAGGGCGAGCGGGTGATCCGCGTCCTGGCCGGGGCCACGGCGGCGCTGATGCCGGGCCAGTCCGTCGCGCTCGTCGGGCCGTCGGGCGCCGGCAAGTCGACGCTGCTGCACATCGCCGGTCTGCTGGAAACGCCCGACAGTGGAAAGGTCGTGGTCTCCGGCAAGGACTGCTCGAAGCTGGACGACGGCGGTCGAACCCGCGTGCGGCGGGCGGAGATCGGGTTCATCTACCAGTTTCATCAGCTGCTGCCCGAGTTCTCCGCGATCGAGAACGTGGTGCTGCCGCAGATGATCCTCGGCACGCCGCGCCGCGCCGCCGAGCAACGCGCCACGGCCCTGCTCTCGAAACTCGGCCTCGCGGATCGCCTTGAGCACCGCCCGGCGCAGCTCTCGGGTGGCGAGCAGCAGCGGACCGCCATCTGTCGCGCGCTCGCCAACAAGCCGAAGCTGATCCTGGCCGACGAGCCGACCGGCAATCTCGACCCCACGACGTCGGAGGTGGTCTTCCAGGAGCTGATCGGCCTTTTCCGGAGCGAAGGGGTCGCAGCGCTGATCGCCACCCACAATCTGGAGCTTGCGGGGCGCATGGACCGCGTGCTGCGCCTCGAAAACGGCCTGCTGGTCGAGGTCGCTCCGGCGGCGGTGCGCTGACACGCACGGCGAAGCGCGGGTCGCACTAACTGCATAGTGGCACTCGCGTTCACACTGGGGCCGAATGCTGCTAAATAGCAGCTCATGAACGAGCACGTCGCCCGCCGTTCGCAGCGCTCGCCCACCCAGGCCGCAGAAGGTCTGCCGCGGTGGCGGTGGACGCTCGCCGAGTTCGAGCGCTTCATTGAGCTTGGGATCCTGACCGAAGACGACAGAGTCGAGCTGATCGGCGGGGAGCTGGTGCCGATGGCAGCAAAGGGCGCTCGACACGAAAATCTCAAGGCGGCGTTGACGAACTGGGCCTACCGGCGGTTGCCGAGTGAGCTGCAGTTGGTCATTGAGTTGGGCTGGCGGCCGGACCGGGAAACTTACTGCGAGCCGGACCTTATTTTCTTTCCTGCGGAATTTAGGTCGGTGACCAGAACGCCGCCTAATGAGGTACGCTTGCTCGTCGAGGTCGCGGAATCCAGTCTGAAGTTCGACACCTCGACCAAGGCACCGCTCTATGCCCGGCTCGGCGTCAAGGAATATTGGGTTGTGAACGCCGTCACGTTGGAGACGCGGGTGCACCGGAAACCGTCCGGGGACGCCTACGAGATGGTCGTCACGATCGGTCAGGACGAGCGGCTGAACCCGCGCTGGGTGCCGGAGATTGCGCTTCGCCTTCGCGAGTTGGGTCTGGACGGAGAATAGGCTCGCGCCCGCTGTGGAAAGAGTGTGCAATCCCGGCCGTAGTTCATCGATACCATGCGCCGCTTCGCGGGGGCTCCTATGTTTCGCGGATGAGCGCTCCGATTCGCACATTAAACAAGGCTGGCGATAAGGCTGGTTCTACCGTCGGTCCGGCGTCACGGGAGTCCTCCCCGGCCGGCGATGCACCCGCATTCATTCACCTAAAAGTGCATTCGGCCTATTCGCTGCTCGAAGGCGCGCTCCCGATCGCCACCCTCGCCAAGCTCGCCCAGAAGCACAACGCCCCGGCATTGGGGCTGACAGACACCAACAATCTCTTCGGCGCGCTGGAGTTCTCGGACAAGATGGCGTCGTCCGGCGTGCAGCCGATCGCCGGCGTCTCGCTCGCCATAAACTTCGGAGAGAAGAAGCCGGCCAAGGCCGGGTCACTGCCGGCCGCGCCGCGTACGCTGCCCCATTACGACGGTCTGATCGCGCTCTTCGCCATGAACGAGTGCGGCTACGCGAACCTGATGAAGATCGTATCGCAGGCTCACCTCGGGACTGCCGACACCGATGCGCCGCATGTCACCGTCGATGCACTTTCCAGATTTGCGGACGGGCTGATCCTTCTGACAGGTGGTCCCGACGGGCCGATCGACCGGCCGCTGCGCGAGGCGCAGGCCGAGCTGGCCGAGACGCGGCTCGAGGCGCTGAAACGCTGCTTCGGCGATCGGCTTTATGTCGAGGTGCAGCGCCACGGTCTCGCCACCGAGGCCGAGGTCGAGCCGAGGCTGCTCGAACGCGCCTACGCTCACCGGCTGCCGATCGTCGCCACGAACGAAGTCTACTTCGCGAACTCCGACGATTACGACGCCCACGATGCGCTGCTGTGCATCGCCGAGGGGCGCTACGTGGTCGAGGACGACCGCCGCCGTGTCACCCGCGAGCACTATTTCAAATCCGCCGAGGAGATGGCCCAGACGTTCGCCGACCTTCCCGAAGCGCTGGCCAACACGGTGGAGATCGCGCGGCGCTGCGCCTTCCGGCCGACGGGACGCAAGCCGATTCTGCCGCGCTTCGTCACCACGACGAAAGGCGCCTCCGAGGCCGACCAACTGGCAGCGGAAGCCGACGAGCTGCGCCGGCAGGCCGAAGCGGGATTAGATCAGCGTCTGCGCGAGGTCGAGCTGTCGCCCGGTTTCAGCCGCGCCGACTACGACAAGCGCCTCGCCTACGAGGTCGAAGTCATCACCCGAATGAAGTTTCCCGGCTACTTCCTCATCGTCGCCGACTTCATCAAGTGGACCAAGGGGCAGGGCATTCCCGTCGGACCGGGCCGCGGCTCGGGTGCCGGCTCCCTCGTCGCCTGGGCGCTGACCATCACCGATCTCGATCCCTTGCGTTTTGGACTGCTCTTCGAGCGCTTCCTCAATCCCGAGCGCGTGTCGATGCCTGATTTCGACATCGACTTCTGCCAGGACCGGCGCGACGAGGTCATCCGCTACGTGCAGCAGCGCTACGGCGCCGACCGCGTGGCGCAGATCATCACACACGGCAAGCTGCAGGCCCGCGCCGTGCTGCGCGACGTGGGGCGCGTGCTCCAGATGCCCTACGGGCAGGTCGACCGCCTGTGCAAGCTGGTGCCGAACAATCCGGCCAATCCGGTCACGCTGCGCCAGGCGATCGATGGCGAGCCCAAGCTGCAGGAGGAGCAGAAGCGCGAGCCGATCGTCGCCCGCCTGCTCGAAATCGCGGAGAAGCTCGAAGGTCTCTATCGCCATGCCTCGACGCACGCCGCCGGCATGGTGATCGGCGACCGCCCGCTCGACGAGCTGGTGCCGATGTACCGCGATCCCAAGTCGAACTTCCCGATCACCCAGTTCAACTGGAAGCTGGTCGAGGCTGCGGGCCTCGTGAAGTTCGACTTCCTCGGCCTGAAGACCCTGACGGTGCTTCAGAAGGCAGTGGAGCTGGTGCGCCGCGGGCGTGGATTGACGCTCGACCTCGCCCGCCTCGCCATCGCGGGCGACGCGCCGGACGTGCGCGCGGCCTACGAGCTGCTGGCGCGCGCCGATACGGTCGGCGTGTTCCAGCTCGAAAGCACGGGGATGCGCGAAAGCCTGAAGCGGCTGAAGCCCGACCGCTTCGAGGACATCATCGCCATGGTGGCGCTCTACCGCCCCGGTCCCATGGACAACATCCCGACCTACATCAACCGCAAGCACGGCGAGGAGCCGGTCGACTGCCTCGATCCGCTGCTCGAAGGCATCCTGAAAGAGACCTACGGCGTCATCATCTACCAGGAGCAGGTCATTCAGATCGCCCAGGTGATGGGCGGCTACAGCCTCGGCGAGGCCGATCTTCTGCGCCGCGCGATGGGCAAGAAGGACAAGGCCGAGATGGCGCGCCATCAGAGCCGTTTCGTCGAAGGGGCGCTGGCCCGCGGCGTCGAGAAGAAGGATGCGGCCTATATCTTCGAGCTGGTCGACAAGTTCGCCGGCTACGGCTTCAACAAGAGCCATGCGGCCGCCTATGCGCTGGTCAGCTATCACACGGCCTACATGAAGGCGAACTTCCGCGAGGAGTTCCTGGCCGCCTCGATGACGCTCGACATGTCGAACACCGACAAGCTGGCGATGTTCGCGGCCGAGGCGCGGAAGAGCGGCATCCGCATCCTGCCGCCCTGCGTCAACGCCTCCGAGGTCGACTTCCTCGCCGAGCCGCCCAAGCGCGCCGACGGCCGGGCGCGCGGCGCCATCCGCTACTCGCTCGCCGCGCTGAAGAACATCGGCGCCAGCGCCGTCGCGACCGTCGTCACGGCACGCCGGAAGAAGGGACCATATGCCTCGCTCGGAGACTTCGCGGCGCGGATCGATACCCGCTCGCTGAACAAGCGCGCCCTCGAGACGCTGAGCGCAGCCGGCGCCTTCGATGGACTGGAGCCGAACCGCGCGCTCGTCCGCGGCAACGTCGAGGCGGTCATGGCGCTGGCCAACCGGCTCGGCGCCGATGCCGCTGCCGGCACCAGCGATCTGTTCGGCAGCGGCGCCGGCGCCGGCGCCGCTCCGAAGCTCGTTCTCAAGCCGGTCGTTTCCAGGGCGCCGATGGTGCGCCAGCAGGCCCCGTTCGTTGCGGTCGGCGTCGTACTCTCCGGTCATCCCC
>JBQTIA010000052.1:0-42744 GCA_052388455.1 Hyphomicrobium sp. | reverse complement strand
GAGCTGAGGCTTCGCTCCCTGTCGATGCCGCGCGGCTCGGCCAGGATCATACGCAGCGCGCGGATGGCGGCTTCCCGGCTGCCGTCGGCGCCGTCGATTTCGGGCACCGAGGAGAGATGCTGCAGTTCGAGCGTGTGCTCGATATCCTCCGGGTGGGTGATGCCGGGCGCCCCGAACTCCAGGGCCAGCGCCGCCATCACGCCGGCGAGCAGGCCGGCGACCAGTGCCAGCAGCACGATCTGCTTGCGCTTCGGCGCGGCGGGCGAGAGAGGCACGTCGGCCCGCTGCACGATGCGCGCATCGGGCAGCTGCAGGTTTTGCGTTTCCGCCGTCTGCTTGTAGCGGCTGAGCAGGGCTTCGAAGAGCTGTTTTTCGGTCGAGGCTTCACGCTCCAGCGCCTTCAGCGTCACGCTCGCGTCCTTGGACAGGATCTGCTGCTGCTTGAGGCTGGAGAGCGAGGCGGTGATCTGCTGCTCGCCGGCGGCGGCGACCTCGTACTCGTTCTTGAGATTGCCGACGACGCGCGCGATCTCGGCGTCGAGCTGGGCCTTGGCATCGGCGATCTCGGCGCGCACTTTCTGCATCTCGGGATGGCGGGCGCCGTAGCGCGTTTCCAGCTCGGCCTCGCGCCGGGTCGCGGTGGCGAGCGCGTCCTTGCGCAGTTTGATGCTGTCGTTGTCGAGCACCTCGGCAATGGATTCGCTGCCCTGGCCGCGCTCCATCAGCTTCTGGACCTGCTCGTACTTGGCCTTTGCCGTAGCCAGCGCGCCGCGGGCGGAGATGGTCTGATTCATCTGCTGGCCGAGCTGTTTCTCGGACAGGATTTCCCCCTCGGCATCGAAGATGTTGTTCTCGGCCTTGAACCGCTCGACGCGGTGCTCGGCGTCGGCGACCTTGACTTTCAGGCTTTCGAGCTTTTGCTCGAGCAGATCGGTGGCGAAGCTGGCGGCCCGAGTCTTTTCCTCGACCTGATCGGCGAGGTAGACCTCCGCCACCGTGTTGGCGATGCGCGCCGCCTTCACCGGATCGGCGCTGGCGAACCTGATCTCCATCAGCAGCGTGACGCGGACGCGCGTGACCGTCAGCCGTTTGGCGAACAGGGCAGCCACCTCGTCGCGCTCCGGCGCGACGGTTCCCGGTGCCGCCGATCCGACCAGGCGGTTGATCGGATCGAGCTCGGCGCGCGGAGGGGCGGGCTTGGTTTCGAGCGGGGTCGGCTCGGAGCCCCCTCCCTTCGTGACCCAGCTTCGCAGATTCTCGGAGGCCGTCGGGCCGGCGAACTCCGGATCGGACCTCAGGTCGAGGAGCTCGATGACCTTGAGCGCAACCGCGCGCGAACGGATGACCTCCACCTCGCTGTCCACCGTCGAGCCGGTGGCGGCGAGATCGGAGACCACGCCATCCATGTTGGAGATCGATTTTTTGCGCGGATCGATCTGCACGATGGCGGAGGCGTCGTAGCGGTTGGGCAGCAGGGTGACGACCAGCGCCGCCGTTGCGGTGACGATTGCCGTGATGGCCGCGACAAGAGCCACGCGGCGGCGCACGGCAGCGGTCACGCGTTCGAGGCTCATTCGCCCCCCGCGCTCCTCCGGCTGCTCTGTGTCTGCGTCGTAGCTCATGTTCGGATCAGAATTTCAGTTTCGCTCCGACGGTAAAACGGTTGCGGGACATGTCGTTGATGTCGACGTTCGATTCTCGGAACTCGTAGTCGTAGCCGAGTGTCAGCTGCCAGTTTTTGCTGATGAAGTAGTCGAGACTGACGTGGGCGCCGTAGAGTGTGTCCTCGCGCTCGGACGACAGGAATTCGGCATTGGAGACCGAAACCCCGGCATGGGCCACGAGGTTGTTGAAGATGTCGTAGTCGACCTTGGCCGAGATGGATGTTTCGATGGTGCCGATGCCGTCGTCGGTCGATTCCGCACTGATTTCGCGGCTCACCGTGCCGCGGAAGGTCAGCCGTTCGAGCGGCAGCCATTCGACGCCGCCCTCGATCAGGGCCGAATGCACCGGGTCCATTTCGGCGCGATCGAAGTCGCGCACGCCGTAGCCGCCGAGCAAGTGCCATTTGAGCAGCGGGTTCGACTGGAGCTGCAGGCCCGCCGTCGCCTCGTAGCCGGTGGACTGGGAGCTTTCGATCGCGTTTCCCTCGTTCAGCTGCCGGATGGCCTTCAGCTTGGCGACGACATCGAAGCCCGGCGAAAAGCGGTAGCCGGCGCGGAGCTGGGCCGAGAAGATGTCGGTATCGCGGTAATCCTGATCGAGCGGCTGGTCGTCGATGTTGTCGACGTCGACGTAATCGAGCCGATCGGCGCTGACCGAGACTGTGCCGTAGAGCCGGCCGACGTCTCGGGTCAGTCCGACCGCGGCGCGGTTGTGGAAGATCGGCACCGGGGTTTTTGCGTCGCGTGGCGTGAGAGCCAGGCCCTTCTCCTGGTGCTCGTATTCCGAGAGCACGTTCAGCGAGAGCGTGTGGGCGTGGTCGAAGTGTAGCGCGCCGGAAAAGCTGGCGCCGACATCGGCATAGTTCTGATCGTCATGCTCGACGAGGCTGACCGTCTTCGCATAGAGCGAGAAGTCCATCACGTGCCGCGGCAGGCTCGACAGCACGCGCACGCTGGGGAGCACCTCGAAGCGGAGGTCCGATTGCTTCTCGATGTCGGAGCGGAAGATGTTGTCGTCGAAGATCGCTTTGGTCTTGACCTCCGGGAAGACGAAGAAGTTGCCGAACCGCAGTCCCTCGGCCTCGCCCGGACCGCGCTGGTGCCCGTCGACCGTGCCGGCGCCGTGCTTGGCCGCATCGTCGTAGACGCGGCGCCTGTCGGCGCTGGCGACCGTGTCGGTGATCAGGTTGGCGTCGGGATGAGTGTCGAGCGCCAGCGCAGGAGCGAATGGGAGCGCGGCCAGCGTCGCCGCCAGCAGCCCTGTCCGCTTCATCTCGGCTGCCCACGGCGCGGCAGCGACCATTGGTCTTTGCGGCACGTTGGTCACGGCTGCACGGGTCCTCGGCATGATCAGAAGAACCGTTCGGTGATGCGGATGTTGTCGCCCGGCAGCACCGGAACGTCGCTGCTCATCGGCAGGCTGCCCTCGGGCTCGGCGTCGCGCACCACCACCGCGAAACTCTTGTCGGCGCGATAGGTGAAGCCGCCGGCCATGGCGATGGCGTCGCGCAGCATCAGGCCGGGCTTGTACTGGAACTCTCCGCCGTTCTTGACCTCTCCATGCACGTAGATCGGGCGATAGTTGAGAATTTCGACGGTGACTTTGGGATTCTTCAGGTATCCGTCGGCCAGCTTGCGGGCCACCCCATCGCGGAACTCGGTGACGGTCAGCCCCTTGGCCGGAATTTCGCCGGCCAGCGGCAGCGCCACCTGACCGATGGCATTGACCTCGACCTGGCCGGAGAGATTGTCCTCGCCGAAGACGGTGATCTTGATCTTGTCGCCGATGCCGAGACGGTAGATGCGGTGCAGAGCGGCCTGACCGCTCAGTCCGAAGCTCGGGGACATGGGTGGCGCTTCGCTGGCGCAGCCGGGCAGCAGGCCCAGGATCACCAGGGCCGGCAGGACGACACGGACGCACTTCGCGAGGCAGAGACGCGATTTCATGGGTTCGTACGCAGGTACACTTTCGAACACGGCGGCGTGCCGGCGAAGATCGGAGACGATCCGGTTCCCACCCGCACCCCCCAGAAAGCTCCTTGGACGGTTAATTTTGCGCTAAAGGCCCAGCGAAAATTTTCAATACTTCCGCAGCAGGTCTTTGATTAGGCAGGCATTCAGGATCGGCTGATAGCGTAGCGGCGTAACCCTCAGCGCCAGCCGGGCACCGCCATGACCTCGTCGTACACCGCTCTCACTTCGCCTCTCGTCGACGCTTACGAGCGCAAGTCGGTCGCCTACTACGCCAATGCGCGGTCCGATTTCGTGCGGCTGCTGCCGCGCGACAAGACGGCGGCGGTGCTGGAGGTCGGATGCGGAACCGGCGCCACCGGGGCCCTCGCGCTGGCCAGCGGAAGAGCCGGGCGGTACGTCGGCATCGAGCTGATGGATGCCGCCGCAGCCGAGGCTCGGGATGTGCTGAGCGAGGTCGTCACCGGCGATGTCGAGCGTATCGAGCTGCATTGGCGGCCGGCCAGTTTTGATGCCCTCATTCTCTCGGAGGTGCTGGAGCATCTGGTCGATCCGGGCCGCACGCTCCAGCGGCTCTCACGCGTGCTGCGGCCCGGCGCCCTGGTGCTCGCCTCCTCGCCCAACATCGCCCATTGGCGGGTGATGAAGGAGCTGCTCGGAGGCCGCTTCGACCTCGCCGACAGCGGCGTATTCGACCGGACGCACCTGCGCTGGTTCACCCCGGAGAGCTTCGCGCGTCTGTTCCGGGAGGCGGGGTTCCGGGTCGACAGCGTGGGTCCGGTCACGCCGTTCGCGCCCCGCGTCGAGCTGATCTCGCGGGCGACCGCCGGTCGCCTGGATCATCTGTTCATGACGCAGATCGCGCTGCACGGCTACCGGACCTGAAGGTTCGGCTCAGCCCCGCGTCACCAGCGCCGTCCCGTAGATCGTGTCGTATTCGCAGGTGCTCGGCGTGCCGACCCCGCGTGCCGTCAGGACCAGATAGGGGTTGCGGTAGCGCGCGTTCCAGAGCGCGTCGTCGACCTGCCAGAAGTAGACGCCGATGTTGCGGCTGCCGGTCGTCATGCGGATCGTCTCGGGGCGCGACCAGTCGACGTGGCGCAGAGCGGTCCCTTCACGCAGGGGCGGCTCGGCCTCGCAGGCTTTAGTCGCCCGTTCGCGATAGGCCGCCACCAGCGCCTGCTCGGCGCCAGCTCGGAACAGGGTGTCCTGGGTCCACACCTTGGTGCCGGCGAGCAGGGCGAGGGCGAGTACGAGCAGCCGCATCGGGGTCGTGTCCATTCCAGCATTGAGTTCCGGGGCGGCATGACGCTCCGGAACCGTCCGCCCGGTGCTTGAGGCTCCGGAAGCGGGCTAAAGTCTGCGGTGGGGTGGTGAACAATCCGTTACGGCGCGGCCCGGGGGACTGCCGGGTGGCTGCTGGGTCCCGGCGCTCAGCGAGCCGCTTGTCATCGTGCGGCGCTTGCGGCATGGATCGCGGCGGAGCTTGTACAAAAGTCGAAGTCCGCGGGAGGGCGAGGGAACCATGAAGAAGATTCTGATCACGCGGCGTCTGCCGGCCGCCGTCGAGCAGCGCGCGCGCGCCGCCTACGACGTGACCCAGCACGCCGATGATCGCCAGATCTCGCTCGACGAGCTGGTCGCTACGGCGGCCAAGGTCGATGCGCTGCTGATCACTTTGAACGAAAAGTGCCGCAAGGACGTGATCGATCGGCTGCCCGACAACATCAAGTGTATTTCCACCTTCTCCATCGGCTTCGATCACATCGATCTCGACGCCTGCAAGGCGCGCGGCATCCGGGTCGGCAATGCGCCGCACGGGGTCACCGTCGCGACGGCCGAAATCGCCATGCTGCTGCTGCTCGGATCGGCCCGGCGTGCGGGCGAGGGCGAGGCGATGATCCGGCAGCGGAAGTGGCCGGGCTGGTCGCCGCTGCAACTCGTCGGGCAGCGTCTCGACGGCAAGACGCTCGGCATCTACGGCTTCGGCAAGATCGGGCAGGCGCTGGCCCAGCGGGCGCGCGGCTTCGATATGAAAGTTCACTATTACGACATCTACCGTCAGCCGGCCGAAAAGGAGCAGGCGCTCGGCGTCACCTATCACGACAGCCTCGACAGCCTGCTGAAGGTCTCGCAGTTCTTCTCCATCAATGCGCCTTCGACGCCGGAAACGCGGTATTTCTTCAACAAGAGCGTCATTGAAAAACTCCCCCCGGGCGCCATCGTGGTCAACACGGCGCGCGGCGATCTGGTCAACGACGACGACATGATCGCGGCTCTGAAATCCGGTCGGCTGGCTTATGCCGGGCTCGATGTTTTCGCCGGCGAGCCGAAGATCCACGAGGGCTACTACGATCTGCCGAACACCTTTCTGTTCCCGCATCTGGGATCGGCGGCGATCGAGGCGCGCAATCAGATGGGCTTCGAAGCGCTCGACAATATCGATGCCTTCTTCGCCGGCAAGGACATGCCGTTCAAGCTGGCTTGAGGCAGCCAGGACAGGCGGGTGCCCCTGCGTCCGGCGCATCGGCACCCGCCGCCATTCTCAGTTGAGATGGAAGGTGATGCCGGCGCGCACGACGGTGTCGCTCGGGTCGAAGGACTCGAGGGCGGAATTGGCGCCGCGGAAGGAAATGTCTTCGGCGCCGTAGTCGTAGCGAAGCGCTTCCAAACGAAGCGAAATGTTGGGCAGCACGTAGCTTTCGACGCCGACACCATACACGACGCCGTGGAACGTCTGGTCGAACGTCGTCCGGCCGCCATTGACGTCGGTGTCGCTCAAGGTGGCCGCGGTCCAGGCGTATCCGGCCGTTGCGTAGAGGAGGGCCGGTCCGAGGGAGAGGCCGAAACGGCCGCGGACGGTGCCGCGCCAGTCGGTTTCGAAGTTCGCCGTGCCGCCGACACCTGTCGAGAAGCTCAGCTCGGAGCCGTCGAAGCTGGCGTCGCCTTCGATGCCGACAACGAAGCCGCCAAGGCCGACGTTATATCCGGCGTGGAGGCCGTAGCTCGCCGCCGAGTCGTAGAAGTTGCCGAGGCTGGAGGTGTCGACGTCGACCCAGTTCGCGCCCCCATGCACGCCGCCGTAGAGGCCGGTCCACGATGCCGACAGCGGATTGGCGTCGGCGGAGCTGGCGGCGAAGAGCAGGAGAAGGCTGGCGAGTGCGCACGGGCGTAGCCGGGAGCACGGTGAGCCAAGAGGATGCTTCACGCGAAAGGAGTCCTCGCAAACGCATGCGATTTTCCGTTCCGCGCAGCTGCCACGGCCCGGACCCGTCCAGCAGTGACCGCAAAGCGATAAACTTCGGTTAACGCCGCGTTAGCGAATAGCCTCGGTCGTGCCGAACTATTTCGCCGAGCCCATGCGGTATCCGCCCGCGATGCCGAACAGCGCCGCGGCGATCATGGGGAGGTTCGACACCGTCGTTCCCATCGCCGCCAGGACGATCGACACCAGCATGCCGGCCACCACGCCGACGCCGCCGGCCGTGAAGAGCGTGCGCATGTCCCGCCCGCCGAACAGCAGGTAGGTGATGGCGCCGGCGGCCAGTCCGAGCAGCACCGCCGGTCCGGCGAGTTCGATGTAGGCGTTGATGAATTCGGACATGACGGGCCTCGTCGTTGGGCCTAGCCGGGGACGTTCCGGCCAAGGCTGAGCGGACGAGGCATAGCACGGCGGACTGCGGTGCGACCAGGGTAAGAGGGTCTTCCGACATGATTTCCACCCGTGTTGCGGCGGGGATCGCTCACCAGAAATTCATGCTCCGGGCCCATCGTGTCGGCCGTTGGCCCGAAGAGTTTCTGGATGACGCAAGCTGCGAAGCTTCTGATCGTGTGCGCCCAGTGCGACGGCGAGGACGTGGGCGAATCCTGGTGCGGTCACGCCTGGGCCTCGCGCATCGCCCGACGCTTCGACGTGACGCTGCTGACCCTGCGTTTTCCAGGACATCGCCCCCCCTCCGAGCAGCTTCCCGGAGTGCGCGTGATCGAATGGGATGCGAGCCCGTTCCTCGCCCGCTACCCCCGCTTCAACAGCGCCGTGAAACCCTGGTATCCGCTCTTCTACCGGGCAGCGCGGCACTGGATTCGCAAAGCGCTCCATCGCGGCGAGCGCTTCGACCTGCTGCATCACCTCACCCCGATGGCCCTGCGCTATCCCAGTCCCTGCGTCGGACTCGGTGTTCCCTATGTCATCGGACCGGTCTCCGGCAGCGTCGAAACCCCGGCCGGGTTCGAGCACGAGTTGGAATCGCAGCCGCGCTACATGCGGCTGCGCGACCTCGACACGCTGCGGCTGCGTTACGATCCCATGCTTCGCGGCTCGTTCACCGGCGCCGCGACGGTGATCTGCTCGGCGCCATATGTGGCCCGCAGGCTGGCCGGACTGCCGTTGCAGCGCGTGGTGATCGAGACCGAAGTCGGCATCGATGGCCTCGGAGACCGGCTGCAACGCGATCAGACCGGTGATGGGCATATCAGGCTGCTGCACGTCGGCCGCGTCATCCGAACCAAGGGGCTGCGCGACGGTCTTCGCGCGCTTGCGCAGCTCGGTGATCTGCCCGGCGTGACGCTGGATGTTGCCGGAGACGGCGAGGACATGCCGTTGTGCCAGGCCGAAGCCCGCCGCCTTGGGATCGAGCCGAGGGTGCGGTTTCTCGGCCGCGTGCCCCACAGCCGCATCGACGACCTCTACCGTGCCGCCGATCTCTTTCTCTTCCCGAGCTTCCGCGAGGCGACGGGGATCGTTCTCTTCGAGGCGATGCGCCACGGCCTTCCTGTCATCGCCGCGGACGCAGGTGGTCCGGGGTATATCGTCGACGAGGCATCGGGTGTCCGGATCGCACCTCATCATCCGGCACAATTCGCGAACGACTTGGCCGGCGCGATCCGGGCGTTGGTAAGCGACACCGGCCTGCGCCATCGCCTCGGCGCGGGCGCCCGTACGCGCAGCCTGGAACTCGGCCTCTGGGACGCCAAGATCACGAGACTGGCAGAAATTTACGACGAGGCCATCGCGCGGGCGCGGCGCACCTCAGACCAAGAGGGAATTGCTGGCACATCGATCACGCCGCCCGCAATTGATGCAGGTGCCGCTGTCACCACATGTCTTAAGATGACAACCTGAGCTGGGGGTGAATAGCCGGGAATGCGCCGATGACGCCGCCCAAAAAAGCGTTGCCGACCGAGCGCCCGGATGCCGCCGCAACCGGCGTGCCGACCATCGCACTCGCGCTCGGCGGTGGTGGTGCACGCGGTCTCGCCCACATCGTCATGCTGGAGGCCTTCGACGAGCTCGGCATCCGGCCGAAGGTCATTTCCGGAACGTCCATCGGGGCCATCTTCGGCGCGGCCTACGCCTCCGGCCTCAGCGCGCGGGACATCCGCAGCCATACGCACGAACTGCTGTCGGCGCGCTTTGACCTTCTCCGCGATCTCTTCAATGCGCGGGCACGGGGCACGACTCAGCGGCTCAGGGATTTCTTCGCCGCCCGCGTGGCGATCCTCTCGCCCGAAGCCCTGCTCGAGGTGCTGCTGCCCGCCACCGTCGCCCGCGACTTTTCCGAGCTCGAGATTCCGCTGAAGATCGTCGCCAGCGATTTCTATGCGCTACAGCCGCGCGTGTTCACTGCCGGACCTCTGCGCACCGCCGTCGCGGCGAGCATGGCGCTGCCGGTGATCTTCGAGCCGGTCGTCGTCGATGGCCGCGCGCTGATCGACGGCGGCCTCACCAATCCGCTGCCCTTCGACCTGCTGATCGGAGAAGCCGACATCACGGTCGCCATCGACGTCAGCGGCGCGCCGGTTCCGGCCGCCGGACGCGAGCGCCCGACCGCGACCGAGGCGCTTTTCGCCAGCGCGTTCATCTTCGAGCGCACGATCAATCGCGAGAAGCTCAAATCGCTGCAGCCCGACATCTACGTCGATGCGGGCACCAGCCATTTCCAGGTGCTGGACATCCTTCGCGTGAAGGAAATTCTGGCCGCCGCCGAGCCGGCCAAGGAAAAGCTGAAGGCCAAGCTGGGGAGGTTGCTGGAGGCGAAAGCGCTTCCCCCGGTGGCCCCGCCCGAGATGCTGGCCGAGCTGGCCGGATATGCGTCCTCGCCGGAGCTGGACCCTGATCCCGGCAAGCCGCGGCGCCGTCTGCTGAAGCCTCTGAAACTTCCCGCCTTGAAGCGCAAATCCCGCCGGAAGCGGTAAGGCGCGCCGTCGCTCAGCCTCGCTTTTCGGCGAAGAACCGCCGCAGCAGCGCGCCTGCCTCCTCTTCGGCGATGCCCGGATAGACCTCCGGCGCGTGGTGACAGGTCGGGTGCGAGAAGACGCGGGGTCCGTGCTCGACACCGCCGCTCTTGGGATCGCCGGCCGCATAGTACAGCCGCCGGATCCGCGCGAAGGAGATCACACCGGCGCACATCGGGCAGGGCTCCAGCGTCACGTAGAGATCGGCGCCGGTGAGCCGCTCGGTGCCGAGCGCGAGACAGGCGGCACGCACGGCCAGCATTTCCGCGTGGGCCGATGGGTCATTCAGCTCCCGGGTCCGGTTGCCGGCCCGAGCCAGCACGCGGCCGTCGGCGCCGACGATGACGGCGCCGACAGGGACCTCGCCGCGATTTGCCGCGGCTTCCGCCTCGGCGAGCGCCAACTGCATGTGGCCGAGCGGGCGTGCCGGTGTCATAAAGCGCCTCGCCAAATCTGACGATGTCTCTCCGCCCGCTGTCCGGTGTCGAGGAGAGAGGGACCCGCCCGCATGTCACCAGCTCCACCGCGCTCCGCGCGTCCGAAAAAATCCGTCATGCCAGCGGAACACTCGCCGTCCGCACCGCTGCGTATCGCCAAGGCGATGGCGCGCGCCGGGCTCTGTTCGCGCCGCGAGGCGGAGCGCTGGATTGCCGATGGCCGCGTGATGGTCAACGGCAAGCTGCTCACCACGCCGGCCTTCGAGGTCGGTCCAGAGGATGCGGTACTGGTCGACGGCCGCGCGCTGCCGGCCAGCGAGCCGACCCGGCTCTGGCGCTATCACAAGCCGAAGGGTCTCGTCACCACCCATGCCGATCCGCAGGGGCGCCCGACGGTCTTCGACAGCCTGCCCGAGGATCTTCCGCGCGTCGTGTCCATCGGGCGGCTCGATTTCAACACCGAGGGCCTGCTGCTGCTGACCAACGACGGCAAGCTCGCCCGCCATCTGGAGCTTCCGGCGACGGGCTGGATGCGGCGCTACAGGGTGCGCGCGCACGGACGGGTGTCACAGACCGAACTCGACAAGCTCAAAAGCGGCGTCGAGGTGGAAGGGGTGCGCTATGGGCCGGTCGAGGCCAAGGTCGATAGCGTGCAGGGCGGAAACATCTGGCTGACCGTCGGCATCCGCGAGGGCAAGAACCGCGAGGTGCGCAAGGTGCTCTCGGTCTTCGATCTCGCCGTCAATCGCCTGATCCGCATCTCGTTCGGCCCGTTCGAGCTGCTCGATCTGCCGCCCGGCGCGGTCGAGCAGGTGAAACGCCGGGTGCTCGCCGAGCAGCTGGGAGTGAAAGTGGCGGCCGACTTCGACCTGACCGGACCCAACGAGAACGAGCGCGAGCGTCGCGCGACGCGACGGCCGCCCGCGGGCCGCAAGCCGCAATGAGGGTGGTCGGCGGCAAGTTCCGCGGCCGCGCACTAGCGGCGCCGTCAGGCGAGGCGATCCGGCCAACCTCCGACCGGGTGCGCGAAGCGGTTTTCAATATCCTGACGCACGGGCTCGGCGTCGACTTCGCGGGCCTGCGTGTGGTCGACATGTTCGCCGGCTCGGGCGCTCTTGGCATCGAAGCGCTGTCGCGGGGGGCCGAGTACTGCCTGCTCGTCGAGGAGCACCCGGATGCCCGCGCGCTGATCCGCCGGAACATCGAGGCGCTGGGTTTGACCGGCGTCACGCGCATATTCCGCCGCGACGCCACCGATCTGGGACCAGCCGGCACCATGGCGCCCTTCGGCCTCGCGTTCCTCGACCCACCCTACGGCAAGGGCCTCGGCGAGCGTGGCCTCTGCTCACTACGCGACGGCGGATGGCTGGTTCCCGACGCGACCGTCGTTATGGAAGAGCGAGCGGATGCGGCCGTGACGCTGCCCGCGGGCTTCACGGAGCGCGACCGGCGCACCTGGGGCGATACGCAGGTCGTCTTCGGCGTGCTCGGCTGACGTCGCTGGCCGGCGCATCAGTCCGCCACGAAGTCCAGCCCGAGATCGAGGATGGGTGCCGAGTGCGTCAGGGCACCGACCGAAATGAGATCGACGCCTGTCTCCGCGATGGCGTGCACGGTGTCGAGAGAGACGCCGCCCGAGGCGTCGGTGATGACGCGGCCGGCAACCAGCGCCACCGCCTTGCGCAGCGTTGCCGGCGGCATGTTGTCGAGCAGCACGGCGTCGATCCTATGCGCTAGAACCTCGCGAAGCTGCTCCAGCGTGTCGACTTCGACTTCGATCTTGACCATGTGCCCGGCGTGCGCGCGGGCAGCGGCGACGGCCTTCGCAATGCCGCCGGCCGCAACGATGTGGTTGTCCTTGATGAGGATCGCGTCGAAGAGACCGGAGCGGTGGTTGTGACCGCCGCCGCAGCGAACGGCGTACTTCTCGAAAGCGCGGAGTCCCGGCGTGGTCTTGCGCGTGTCGACGATATTCGCGGACGTTCCGGCGACGGCCTCGACGTAGCGGTGCGTCAGCGTGGCGATGCCGCTCATGCGGCACATGAAGTTGAGCGCGACGCGCTCGGCGGTGAGCAGCGCGCGGGCCGCGCCGCCGATGCGGGCGATCTCGGCGCCGGCCGCGATGTCCCCGCCGTCGTCTACCACCCTCTCGAAAGTGCAAGTGGGATCGAGGGCGCGGAACGCGGCCTCGGCGAGGTCGAGACCTGAAACCGTGCCCGGCTTGCGCGCGGCTAATACGGCGCGCGCTGTGGCCGTCGCGGAGATGGTCGCGTCGGTCGTGATGTCCCCGGCGAGGCCAAGATCCTCCGCCAGCGCATCGTCGACGGCGCGGGTGACGAGCGGGGCGGGCAGGCGCGCAAGGAGCAGGCGTGCAGGGTCTGTGCGCTTTCTCATCGGCTGCGAGCGGCCTTGGCCACACGGCGCGGCGTTTCGAGCGGCTTGCTCAGCTTCGCCGCGTCGAGCTGATCGACGGTGAGGAACGTGCGCTGGGCGAGCGACGGGTTGGGCTCCGGGAAATCGCTGCGCGCATGTCCGCCGCGGCTTTCCTCGCGTGCAAGAGCTGCGGCGGCGACCAGCCGGCCGGCCAGCGCCATGTTGGCGAGCACGCTGTCGGCGCCGGCGCGCGCTTCGATCTCGGCCAAAGCGGCGAGCGCCTTGCGCAGACCGGCGGCGTCCCGCACCACGCCGACATGGGCCGACAGGGTTCGCCTGAGACGGTTGATGGCGGTACGCCTGACGGCGCGGTCGCCCGGCCGCGGCCGCTCGATGGCTTTCAGCTCGGCAATCGGCGCGGCGTTGTTCGGCGTGACCAGCGCGGCGACGTCGGCCGCCGCGCGGGCACCGAGCACCACGGCTTCGAGCAGCGAGTTGGACGCCAGCCGGTTGGCGCCGTGCAGTCCGGTCGATGCCACCTCGCCTACGGCCCAGAGGCCGGCGACGGAGGTTCGCCCGCGCAGGTCGGTGGCCAGTCCGCCCATGTGATAGTGCGCGGCCGGGGCCACCGGAATCAGCTCGCTGGTGGGATCGATACCGGCCGCGCGGCAGTGCGCGTAGACGGTCGGATAGGTGACCGGGAAGCGTTTGCCGATCGCCGACCGGCAATCGAGGAATGCCCCGCGGCCGGCGCTGATCTCCGCGAACACGCCGCGGGCCACGATGTCGCGCGGGGCCAGCTCGGAGTCGGGGTGGAGCGACTTCATGAAGCGCATGCCCTGCGCGTTGACCAGGAGCGCCCCTTCGCCGCGCAGCGCCTCGGTGGCGAGCGGGGCCGGGTCGGCGCCGATGTCGATGGCGGTCGGATGGAACTGCACGAACTCGGCGTCGGCCACGACCGCGCCGGCACGGGCCGCGAAGGCCATGGCTTCACCGCGCGCGTAGGGGGGATTTGTGGTGACGGCGTAGAGGGCGCCGATGCCGCCGGTGGCGAGCACCACGGCGCTTGCCGGGATGAACTCGAAGGCGCCGGGCAGCCGCTGGCCGGTGCGTACGAGGCTGACGCCGGTGACGCGTCCGTCGGTCATGACCAGATCGTCGGCCTCGAAGCCTTCGAGCAGCTTGATGTGCGGGCTGGCGCGGACCGCCGCGATGAGCGCCTGCATGATGGCCGCCCCGGCGCGATCACCCGAAACGCGCACGATGCGCTTGGCCGAGTGCGCCGCCTCTCGCGAGAGCACAAGCCGGCCGGCGAGGTCGCGGTCGAAGGGCACGCCATAGGACAGGAGATCGCGGATGCGGTCGGGCGCTTCTTCGGCAATGGTCAAAGCGACGGCGGCATCGACGATACCGGCTCCGGCGGCGATCGTATCGGCGGCGTGGGCCGCTGGCGTGTCGCCGTCTCCAACTGCGGCCGCGACACCGCCCTGCGCCCACACGCTCGACGCCCCTTCGCCGAGCGGAGCGGCGGCGACGACCGTGACCGGCAGCGGCGCGAGCCGAAGAGCGGTAAATAGGCCGGCGAGGCCGGCGCCGACCACGACGATGTCGCCCGGACCCAATTGGTCGCGGGGTTCGGCAAAGGGAGTGAAGCGATCGGCGGTCATCTCTGTCGTCTCCCCGCAACATCGAGAGGTCAAGAACGGCGAATGGGCGGGGTCGCGATGGACCTGCTGGCGTTCGCCGCTCGGGTGCCTCGGGATTGCACTGCTCACATCCTCGTCACCGGGATTGTTGTTAGACCGCGATGTCGACCATGCGCTCGACCGCGCGGCGTGCGCGTTCGGCGACGGCGGGATCGACAGTCACCTCGTACTGCATCAGCCGCAGGCTGTCGTAGATGCGCTCCAGGCTGATCCGCTTCATATGCGGGCAGAGATTGCACGGCCGCACGAACTCGACGTCGGGCGCTTCCGCGGCGACGTTGGAGGCCATCGAGCATTCGGTGACGAGCAGCGCCTTCTTCGGCCGGTTGGTCATCACCCAGTTGATCATGCCGGAGGTCGAGCCGGTGAAGTCGGCCATGGCGATCACCTCCGGCGGGCACTCGGGGTGAGCGATGATTTTCACGCCGGGATCGGAGACGCGATAGGCCGCCAGTTCCTCCGCAGTGAAGCGCTCGTGAACCTCGCAATGGCCGCGCCAGGCGATGATCTCGACCTTGGTCTTGGTCTGCACGTACTTGGACAGGTATTCGTCGGGGATGAGCAGCACGCGCGGGGCACCGAGGCTCTCGACGACGCGAACCGCATTCGACGAGGTGCAGGTGATGTCGCATTCGGCCTTCACCGCCGCCGAGGTGTTGACATAGGTGACGATCGGCACGCCGGGATAGGCCTGACGCAGCAGGCGCACGTCGTCGGCCGTGATGGACGCGGCGAGCGAGCAGCCGGCTCGGAGATCCGGGATCAGCACCGTCTTGTCCGGCGAGAGCAGCTTCGAGGTCTCGGCCATGAAGTGCACGCCGGCCTGCACGATGACCTTGGCGTCGGTCTTCGCGGCTTCCTTGGCGAGCTGCAGGCTGTCGCCGCGGAAATCGGCGACGCAATGGAAGATTTCCGGCGTCATGTAGTTGTGCGCCAGGATGACGGCATTGCGCTCCTTTTTGAGGGCATTGATCGCCTTGATAAGCGGCGCGTAGTGCACCCACTCCATCGGCGTGACGACATGCTTCACGCGTTCGTAGAGCGGCGCCATCTCGCGCTTCAGCTCGGGGGTGAAGGCGAACGGGAGGGTCGGCGCCTCGCCCGCCGGCGTCACAGAGGCTTGGCCTGCACCCGATTTGTTCGCCGATTTCGCTGCACGATCAACCACTGAGACCATGTCTTAAAGCCTCCGCTGTCAAAATGCTCCATCAGAGCATTTATAACGCACACGCGTGGCCGGCCACTGCCGGGCATCTCCCATTTATGCTCGATAGGAGCATTCTCGGGTCGCATTAAGATAGTGCAGGACGAAACGAATTTGAAGTCTTGTTGATCAGACTGCGAAAGCGAAATGCATCTGTGGTCGCTGCCGCTCCGCCGGGCGTGGGTGCAACTCAGGTCGCGGCGCGGCCGGCCTTCACACGCACGCCGGGGGCGGGGCGTTCGAGCAGCACCTCGCGGCGGAAGCGGAACAGCTTTGCCGGGCGACCGCCGGTTCGGGTTTTCACTTCACCCGTCGGTTCCACCAGACCCGCGCTCTCGACGAGGCGGCGGAAGTTCTGCTTGTGCAGATGCGGACCGAGAATGGCCTCGACGGTCTTCTGCAGCTCGAACAGCGTGAAGTCGTCTGGCATCAGCTCGAAGATCACGGGCCGATATTTGATCTTGGCGCGCACGCGGCCGATGGCGGTGGCGAGAACGCGGCGATGGTCGAAGCGCATGATGGCGCCGAAGCGAGGGTGCGGACCCCACGCGCGTGCCACGTCCGGCCGGTCGCGCCGCGTTTCCTCAACGAGGCCCGCCTCATAGAGGAGCTCGTAGCGTTCGAGCACGCGCTCCTCGTCCCACGCCGCACCGTCGAGGCCGAAGCAGATGCGCACGCGGTCGCCCCGCTTTACGGGACGCGGCGGTACGAGCCCCGTGACCGGACGCTCGGCCCAGTCCTTGAGGCGTGGCGCGATCTCGGCTTCGAGAATTTCAGGCCGACCGCGGCGCCAGTCCTCCCAGGGAAAATAATGATACCAGCTTCGCCACGCGCCCCGCTGCAATTCGATCGGCTGGCGGCCGTCGGTCAGCGCAAGATAGCCGATCGACACGATGTGCGGGGAGAGATCGCCCGGCTCGGCATGGCGGCCGCGATCGCCGAAGGTGTAGAGCTGCTCGACGTAGCCGAGTTCGACGCCGGTCTGCTCGCTAACCCACGAGCGCAGACCTTTTTCGAGCGTGCGGTGCTGGCGGGGTGTGAAGGGTCCGAAGGGCAGGCCGTCCGTTGACGCCGTGGGCTGATCGTCATCACGCACAACAAGCACCATCGGCTCATCGTCGACGACGGCCACGATGGCTGCGTTGAGGCCGATTTCGACCGCAGGAGCTTCGCTCTGCGACCGCTCGACCGGTTCCGGCTCGGCTGTGACCTCGCGCGCCCTGCGTTTCAGATTTGTGTCTGAGATCATGGGTTTGCTCCCTGGCTTGGCGGGAGCTAAAGGCCGATCGTGGCTATTTTCGGAACAAGTGATTCTCATGCGACCCGCCAAATTCGAGCGACAACGTTCTGGTCGGGGCATCTATTCCCGCCGCGTTCTCGCGATGTGTCAGCCGCGCGTAGCCAGTATCTGGAATCGATCCAGGAATCGCGCCTGCGCATCGCGGGCGGGCCAGGGGGCCAGCCCCTCTAATTTTTTCCTCGTCGCCTCGTCGATGCCGGCGGGCCGTCCGAAAAACTGATCCGCTTCGCTGCGCGAGAAACCGGCCAGAACGGTCGCCTCGAAATAGGCGGCGATCCGATCCGCGTACTTGATCCAGGTCGCGGTCGCGGCGTCGACCGGGAAGGCCAGTTCGTAGCGGCGGTGGATGGCGCCGAGCAACTGCTGCTCGAACAATTTATAGTCGAGGCCGATCGCCGTCTTGAAGGGACTGATCAGGTCGCCGATCACGTACTCGGGTGCATCGTGAAGCAGCGCCGCGAGACGTGCTCCGGACGTGGCCTGCGGATCGAGCGCAACAGCAATTTCCTCGACGACCAGCACATGCTGCGCCACCGAGAAGGCGTGATCGCCGACCGTCTGCCCGTTCCAGCGGGCGACACGCGCGAGGCCGTGTGCGATGTCCTCGATGTCGATGTCGTCCGCTGACGGCGCCAGCAGATCGAGCCTGCGGCCGGAAAGCATCCGCTGCCATGCACGGGGCAGGATTTTCGAAGTGACGTCCGTCATGTCTCAATCAACTTAGCAGGCATTGAATTTCTTCTGAAGCCTCGCGCATGCGCGATGGCGCGGGCAGGCGAGCAGGTGGTCGTTGACCATGCCCGACGACTGCATGAAGGCGTAGACCGTGGTCGGCCCGAGGAAGCGGAAGCCCTCCGCCTTGAGCGCCTTGGCGATGCGACGGGACTGCTCCGTCTCGGCCGGCACGTCGGCGAAGGACCGGTGGCGGTTGACGACGGGTTTGCCGTCGAGGAAATCCCACAGGAACGCCGCCAGCGGCAAGCGCTCCGACAACGCAAGAAAGGCGCGCGCGTTCTCGATCGCGGCTTCGATCTTCAGCCGGTTGCGGACGATGCCGGCATCGGCCATGAGGCGCGCGCGATCCTCGTCGCCATAACGGGCCATGCGGGCCGCGTCGAAGCCGTGGAACGCGCGGCGGAAATTCTCGCGCTTCCTGAGAATGGTGAGCCAGGAGAGGCCGGACTGGAAACTTTCGAGCACCAGCTTCTCGAACAGTCTCTGGCTGTCAGCGTGAGGCAAGCCCCACTCCTCGTCGTGATAGTGCGCGTATTCGGGGTCGTTGATGCCGGGCCATGGGCAGCGCTCGATGCGCTCCGCCGTCATGGCGCGTGCCCCGCCGCCTCTCCCGGCTTGCGCGGATCGAGATCGAACGTCGCCCATACCGGCTTTTGGATGGAGAGCGGAACGCCGCCGGCAGTCAGCCCCACGCCTTTCTCGTTAAACTCGGCGGCACGGTCGAGGCGGATGAGCGCCAAGCCTCGCGTGTCCGCGGTGGAACCGAGGGTGCCGATGGTGACGTCGCCGGCCACGATGTCGGTACCGGTGGCTGGGAGTGCGGTGGCGGCCACGACGGGAACGATGCGTTTTCGCGCCGTGCCGCGATGCTCCATGCGCGCAACGATCTCCTGGCCGACGTAGCAGCCCTTGGTGAAGGAGATGCCGTTCAACTGGTCCATGCACGCCTCGTGCGGGAAGGCATCGCCGAAGGCGTAATCCTTGCCGCCCTCGGGTACGCCGAGCGCGATGCGGTGTGCGTGGTAGTCTGCGGCGGTGGCAATGGCTCCGGTCGTTGCGACCGCATCCATCGCCTTGTCACGCGGCGTGATGATGCGGAGGCCGAGCGCGGGGAGACGCGGGTCCGATACGCCGGTGTCGATGATCGCACCTGCCGTTGTTCCCCACGCCGCCGTCACCGTGTAGGCCTCGCTCGCATCCACGATGTCCACCTTCGCCCTCAGCCGGTAGAGCATCAGCCGCTTGGCGAATTCGCCCGCCCTATCGCGCGCGACGTCGAGCAAGAACCCTGTCCCGCGCTTGACGACGAGGAAATTGAACTGAACCTTGCCCTGCGGCGACAGCAGCCCGGCGAACATCGCCCGCTCCGGCTCGAGCCGGTCCATGTCGTTGGTGATGATGCCCTGCAGCAGCCTCGCCGCATCAGGGCCCGAGACGCTGACGACGCCGCGGTCGGTAAGCAGGGCATGGCGGGTCTTCATCGGCATCGCGGCTCTCGGGTGTCATCGGCCGGGTTGCAATAGACCGGCGACTTACGTATGCGGGCAGCACCGGCGGCGCAAGCGCCGCGCGAAGCCGCTTTTGCTGCCTGTCGACGGAGACGGGAGAAACGGAACCCGATGTCCCAACCCTACGATCTCATTCTGCGCGGCGGCCGGCTCGTCAATCACGATGGGCGGGTTGAGCGCGACCTCGCCATCCGGGGCGGGCGGATCGCGGCCATCGGCGATCTGCGGACGGCTGCAGCGGCGGAGACCATCGACTGCCGGGGCCTGCATATCCTGCCCGGCGTCATCGACACGCAGGTCCATTTCCGCGAGCCGGGCCTGACGCACAAGGAAGACCTCGAAACCGGCAGCCGGAGTGCGGTGCTGGGCGGGGTGACGGCCGTCTTCGAAATGCCGAATACCAATCCGCTGACCACCGACGCGGTGACGCTCGCCGACAAGGTGGCGCGGGCGCAGCACCGGATGTTCTGTGACTTCGCGTTCTTCGTCGGCGGCACACGGGAAAACATCGACGACATTCCGGCACTGGAGCGTCTGGAGGGCTCTGCCGGAATCAAGGTTTTCATGGGCTCCTCGACCGGCAATCTGCTGGTCGACGACGAAACGAACCTCGATCGGATCATCGCGAAAATCTCGCGGCGGGCGTCGTTCCACGCCGAGGATGAGGCCCGATTAAAATCGCGCATGGGATTGCGCGTGCCGGGCGATCCGTCGTCGCACCCGGTCTGGCGCGACGAGGAAGCGGCGCTGATCGCGACGCGGAGACTGGTCGGGCTTGCCGAAAAGCATCGAAAGCGCGTGCAGGTGCTGCATGTCTCGACCGCCGAGGAGATGGCATATCTCGCCGGACACAAGGACTTCGCCAGCGTCGAGGTGACGCCGCATCACCTGACGCTGGTGGCGCCCGACTGCTATCGCGACCTCGGCACCTACGCGCAGATGAACCCGCCGGTCCGCGACGAGCGCCACCGCGCGGCGATCTGGGCGGCTCTTGCCTCCGGCGTCGTCGACGTGCTCGGCTCCGATCATGCGCCGCACACCCGCGAGGAGAAGGATCATGCCTACCCCGCCTCGCATTCCGGCATGACCGGCGTACAGACGCTGGTGCCGATCATGCTCGATCACGTCAACGCGGGGCGGCTCAGTCTAGAGCGCTTCGTCGATCTGACCAGCCACGGGCCGCAGCGTCTTTTCAACATCCGCGGCAAGGGGCGTATCGCGGTCGGCTACGACGCTGATTTGACGATCGTCGACCTCGCTCGCACCGAGACGATCCGAAATTCCTGGATCGCCAGCCGCGTCGGCTGGAGCCCTTACGACGGCAAGACTGTGCGGGGCTGGCCGGTCGGCACCTTCGTGCGCGGACGTCGGGTGATGTGGCAAGGCGAATTGCTCGGACCGGCCGGCGGCGAGCCGGTGCGTTTTCTGGAAGCGTGAAAATCTATTGTCGTTTCAGCAAGGCGTGCCAGGTGCCGTCCGCCCCGATCGCCAGCCGCCACCATGTCCATTTTTTGCCGTCTCGCATCGCCTTGGCCTCGGCGGGCGGCATGAGCCGCAGCAGGGCCACCTCGTCGGCGTCGGTCAAGGTGTCGAGCGGCACCTCGGCGAGATAGGGCCAGACGTAGACGGCGCCGTTCTCGTGGTCGCGGCCGAGCGGTACGGAGGCCGGGCCGACCGCCAGCATGTTGCCGAGCGCCGCCAGGATCTCGCGACCTTCTCCGTCGGACGACAAGGATTTGAGATGGGTCAGCGGATCGACGCCGGCCGCAGCCCCGACCTCGGGCGGCAACTCGTTCCAGTCGACGGCAACCCTCATATCCTCGAAGCGGCCGGATCGCACGGCGCCGAGCAAGGCTCCGCGCATCTCCATAACCGGTCCTGGCAACGGATCGCCAACCGGACCCGCCGCGGCAAGAGCCGGCGCGGGTTTGGGCTTCTGTTTTAGGGAATTGTCCGCCGCTGGCTGGCCTGCCGGCGCCGAGCGAGGCAGCCCACAATGGACAAGCCCGATCAGCGCCATTACCACTAGCGCGGTGTGGCGGTGAGTCGTGCTGCGGCTTCGGGGCGTGCGCTGCGGACGAGGCAGTTTCAATAGGTTCGGGTGAAACACCGGCTTGCTCTCCGCGTTATGGGGAGACGAGTTGTCCCGGTGTGTTGCCGGACAAGACGCCCGCGTCATCGCTCTCACCAAATCAACGCCAAGGGGTCAGGTAGCCGTCAAAAATGCAGTTGATCCCCAACCTGCTGCTCATCATCCCGGTTGGAATGCTGATGGGCATTCTTGTGGCGGCTCCCGTGGGGCCGGTCAACGTGCTGTGCATCCAGCGGGCCATCGAGCGCGGGTTCTGGGGCGGGCTGGCGGCGGGACTCGGCGCGGTGCTCGGTGACGGGCTGATCGCGCTCTGCGCCAGCCTCGGGGTCGGCGCGATTTCCGGCGCCGTGCAGTACCACCGCACCCTGATCCAGGTGGTCGGCGGGCTGGCGCTCGTCGCCTTCGGTCTGAAACTCTTCTACACCCCGCCGAGGATCGAATCCCTGGGTCCGGTCGACGATGCCGGCGCGTCCCTCAAGGACTTCGCCTGGGACATCCCTCAGACCTTCTTTCTCACCATCACCAATCCCGGCGCCGTTCTCGGCCTGTTTGCGATCTTCGGCGGCGTGAGCACGTTCGTCGAGGTGCACACCTATCTCGACGCCTTCGTCATGGTCGCCTCGATCATGGGTGGCAGCCTTTTGTGGTGGGTGACGCTTTCGAACCTGATCGGCCGCGTCCGTCACCGGCTCAATCTCGACAGGCTGCGCCAGATCAATCAAATCGCCGGCGTGCTGCTGATGATCTTCGGCGGCGTCCTGGTCGGAGAGATGGTGCTGAAGAACGCCATCGTTTGACGGAGATCGGCGCGACGGCCAGGCGATTTCCCTGCGGCGGGACTACTGGAGGCTGCGGCCGAGCGTGAACTCTCCGCTCTGGACCCGCCGTTCCAGGCCCCGCGTCAGCTTCACAACTGCATCCTCGCCATAAAGGCCGACGAGATCGGACAGCGCGGTGAAAAGCGCCGCATAGGCCATCTGCTCGGACGCGACGCCGTTTTCCGTCCCTTCGTCCCATGCCGCCAGGATGAGACCCAGGGCGCGGAAGCTCGTATCCTCGCTCTCGACCAGATCACCGGCTCTCAGACATTCCCCCACGCGCCTCACTCCACTCGATCGGGCCTGTTTCCCGCCGTCGGCCGTCGCCAGCCGTTCGTTCTCCCTCGATCGAGACCTAGCACGCGGTCACGCGACGAGTATGCTCAGCAACAATTCACAGTAAATCCGAACGATGGCGCTGCGCTGGTTCGCGCTCCGACGAGTGATCGCTCATACTACGGATCGACTTTCTACGCCCGCCTCAGGGTACGGCCTTGGTGAGTTGCTCGGAGATCTGGGCGCCCTCGTTGAGGAAGCGGGCGATGGCGGTCTGTGCCGATGGCGTGCAGGTGACGTAGGTCCGGCTGTAGCTGCGGTAGCCCTGGTTGAAGCTCCGCGTCAGCCGCGCACGGCGCAGCGCGGAGCTGCCCTCGGCGTCGAGCAGGTCCTTCATGCGGTCGCGCCACACCATGCCCTCGTTGGCCTGGCAGAGTTCACGCAGGTAGTGGATGGCGCCGAGAACTTCCGAAAGGCGGATCAGCTTCTCGTCATAGGGGCGTGTGTCGACTGCGCTGGACGGCGAAGGGATCATCGCCGCTGCCATCAGGGAGAGGATCAGGGTACTCGCCAGTCTCCGGCCCACGTCGCCTCGTCTCCAAATGCTATCGGCGGCAGGAGGCTTAGCATCGAATCCGGGCGCTGGCACGGCGGCGAACGTCGCATTTCACCCGGAAGTAGCCCACCTTGCGAAACGCCGGCCACAAGCCCACCATAAGGCATAGCGGCCTGGGGCCTGGACCACGATCGCTTCGGACCCTATCGGTCCGAAGCGTGAATCGTCGGTCTCATCAAAGATCTAGGGCGTGATTGCGATTCGAAGAAAAACAAACACGCTCTAGACCCGCCCCGCCCCCGGACCCGTTCGCCATGTGCTCGCGTTACTGTCTGACCTCGCCGCCGGAAGTCGTGCGGGTCTATTTCGGCCATCGCAACGTCGAGGACTTTCCTCCGCGCTACAACATTGCTCCCTCCCAGCCGGTGGCCATCGTCCGCTTCGATCCCAGGGGAACGCGCGAGCTGGAACTGGTGCGCTGGGGGCTGGTACCCGCTTGGGTCAAGGACCCGCGGGCCTTCTCCATGCTGATCAATGCCCGCGCCGAGACGGCAGCCGAGAAGCCCTCGTTCCGGGCTGCGCTGCGCCATCGCCGCTGCCTCGTGCCGGTCGACGGCTTCTACGAGTGGGCCGGCCCGGCCGGCGCGAAGACACCGCATCTGATCCGTCCTCGCAGTGCGGGCCGCGCGGCCGGAACACTGATGGCCTTTGCCGGTCTCTACGAGAACTGGCTCGGCGCCGACGGCAGCGAGTTTCAATCGATGGCCATCCTGACGGTGGCCGCCAACGCCACCCTCTCGGTGATCCATGACCGGATGCCGGCGATCCTGTCACCGGAGCATTTCGAGACATGGCTCGACTGCCGCCCGGGGTCGGCCACCGGGATCGCCGACCTGCTGCGCCCGGCCGACGACGATCTCCTGGAAATCATCGAGGTGTCGCGCAAGGTGAACAGCTCGCGCAACGAGGGCCCGGAGTTGCAGGAGCCGGTGCGGACGCTGCTGCTCTGAAGGGTGGGGTCGAGACGGCCCGCGCGTCTTGCCCTCCCACCCGCTGAGCCGTCAGCGTTCAAGCACCTGAACGGACGTCATTTCATGAAATTGACCAAGAAGTGTGAGAGCGCACCTGCAGGTCTCGCAGGCGCCGGCCGAAGTCGCTAAACTGGCACTGTCAAGAGCGCGTTGAAAAATTGACCGGACCTGCCCACACGAACCAGCAGTACCCGTCGATCAATCGGATGATCCGCTTCTCGGTCGCGTCCGATCAGCGATCCTTAACAGCAGCGAGGCGCGGCCGGTTGGCCCGACCCTTGCTGTCGGGAGGCAGTGAACGGATCGGAGAGGGTCTGGCGCGGGTGATGTGGGATCCGTCCCGGCGGCCCCGATCCGGCGCCCGATCCGCAGACCGGCGCGGGTGACAAGGGCACGCAGCATGACGGTGGCGATGGGTTTGGGATTGGCCGCGGCGGGTGCGGGACGATCCAGAGGAGACGAAACGATGGGTTATCGAGGCGATGATCTCGATCTGAGGACGCCGCAGACCTGGAGCGCGTCGGCTGCCGACCTCGCCGGCGGCACGGGCGATCCTCGCGGACGGCCGGGCGCCCATCAGAGCGGGCGCAGTGGTCCGATCTGGGTCGACGAAACATTGCTGGCCTGCTGCAATCACGCCTACGACGTGGCGCTGATCAACAGGGCCGGCGACGTGCGGCTCGAGCATCTGCTGCACGCCCTGACCCGCATCGACGCGGCGGCGGAGGCGCTCGAAGCGCGCGGCATCCGCGTCGCAGCGCTGCGTCGCGATACGGCGACGGTGATCGCCAGCGACATCCCGATCGGTTTGCCGAACGGCAAGGGCACCCCTCGGCGCTCCGAGCCTTTCGAGGACGTGCTGCGGCAGGCGGCGGCCCACGCCGCGCGCCGCAACGGTCCGGCATCGGTCGACGATCTGCTGTACATCATCATGGACGTCGAGCCGGGTCTCCCGGGTCTCAATCTTGTCGGCCGGCATCTGAGCCGCCATGCAGCCTACGGCGAAACCGCGAGCCGGCCGCACTTCGTGCCCGAGGCGCGCGTCTCCGATTATCTGGAGCCGGTGCGGTCGCGCCCGCAGGCAGGGAGCTACTATTTCAACGAGCCTGCTCGCCTCCCGCGTTCGGAGTTCCAGGGCTCTGCGACCGACAGCATCCAGAACTCGCGCATCGATGCGCTCGAGCAGATGGTTCGTGCGCTCGGCAACGACCTGGCCGTTGAGCGCAAGGCGGTGGCCGGACTGCTGCATGACGTCCAGCGCGATCTGGCCTCTCAGCGTGACGAGGCGAGCCGGCTCGGCGGCGGGCTCTACGATCGCCTGCAGGCAGTGGACAACGGCCTTGAGCGGCGCATCGGCGAGCTGTCGCGACCGTGGGCGGCGCTCGGCGACCGGATGCACGCGCTGGAAGAGGCGATCACCGGGCTGCGCACATTCCCAGCCGTGTCGCCGTCCATCGATCTCAGCCTGATGACCGACCGCGTGGCGGCGCTGGAGCGGACCCTGCAGACGGCCGTGGCCGATCTGCGCTCGCTGCCGATCGGCTCGGGTGGCGGCGACTTCGGACCGATGTCCGAGCGGGTTGCTGCGCTGGAACGCGCCGTGCAGCTTTCGCTGGCATCGGGGCAGCGCCACTCCGAGCTGCTGACCGACAAGATCGCGGCGTTAGAGATGGCATTGGCGTCGCGTCCCGCGCTGGTCGCTGGCGGCCAAGTCGACTTCGGCCCCATGACGCAGCGCCTCGACATGATCGAGGAGGCGGTCCTCTCTCGCGAAACGGCGACGCGCGAAATCAGCGACCGGCTCAGGCGGCTCGACGACAGCCAGTCAGCCGGCCGCAGCATGGACGACGAAGCTCAGGCGAGGCTGCTCGCTGAAATCAGATCGCTGTCCGGTCTCGTCGATCGGGAAGGCCACGAGACGGCGACGGAGGTGCTCGACAGCCTCAGCGCGCGCCTCGAAGGGCTGGCCGGCGTCATCGAGGGCCGGCACAGCGACACCGCGCAGGCACTCGCCAGCAATTCCGCCTCCATGGCTCAGCTCATCGAACGGCTCGCCGCGACGGAAGCGGCCACCGCCGGTCAGAGCGAGCGGATGTCGGCGATGCAGTCCGCCCATACGCAGGAGCTGGGCGAGGTGCACGAGGCCCTGATGAAGCTCAACGCCAACCAGCACACGCTGGCCGGCTCGATCGATCACTGGCGGCAGGACACGGCGTCGACGCTCAGCGTCATGGGCAGCCGCATGGAAACCGTCGAGCGGGAGGCCGGCCGGCCGGTGGCGCTGCTCGAGTCCATGACCCACACCATGGACCGGATGCACCGGGTGACGGTCGAGCGCTACTACCGGCGCAACCGATTCTGGTACTGGCTGTTCGGCACCGACGACTGGATCGCATCGAGCTGGCCGGTGCAGACCGCCCGCATCGCCGACGATGCCCGCCTCGCCCGACCGGTCACGGTTGCGAAGCGGTAAGGGCGCTGCCCCGATCCCTGCGGCGAACGGGACGGCTTCTGTTTCGCGGAAAAAGGCCCTAAATCCCCGCTCGGGTTCGAGGTGGGCAGGAACGGGCGCGGCCGTGAAAGACGCAGTGCGACAGCCAATGGCGCAGAGCCTCAACGATCCTGAGGCGGAGCGGGCGGGGGTCCGCAGGGCAGCTCCGTTGCAGGCAGCCGCATTGTCGCTGATCGAGACGGTCGGCTGTGCCGACTACGAACTCGTCGACAGCGGGCATGGCCGCAAGCTGGAGCGGTTCGGCCGCTTCTCCGTCGATCGCCCCGAGCCGCAGGCGCTCTGGCGCCAGCGCCTCGCGCCGGAAGCCTGGTTGCGCGCCGACGCCGCCTTCAAATCCGACAAGACTGACGAGGAATGCGAGGGCGGCCGCTGGCAGTACGTCCGCGACATCCCGAAGTCGTGGCCGGTCGAGGTCATGGGCTCGACGGTGCTGTGCCGGCTGATGAGCTTCCGCCACCTCGGCCTCTTCCCCGAGCAGCTACCGCACTGGGCGTGGATGCTGGAGCGACTCGGCGCGGTCACCGGCGAGCGGCCCCGCGTTCTCAATCTCTTCGCCTATACGGGTGCCGCCTCGCTGATCGCCGCCCGCGCCGGCGCCGAGGTGACGCACGTCGATGCGTCGAAGAAAGCCATCCAGTGGGCCAAGGAGAACCAGGCCGCATCGGGGTTGCAGTCGGCTCCCGTCCGCTGGATTCTCGACGACGCCCGCAAGTTCGTGGCCCGCGAGGTGAGGCGCGGGAAAACCTATCACGTCATCCTCGTCGATCCGCCGAAATTCGGCCGCGGGCCGGAGGGCGAAGTGTGGGACCTTTTCGCCGACGCTCCCCCGCTGCTGCGCGACTGCGCGCAGCTTCTTACGCCGGAGCGGGCCGCCATGGTGCTCAGCGTCTACGCGATCCGGGCGTCGGCGCTGGCTTTCGATCAGCTCTGCCGCGATGTGCTGGCCGGCCGCGGAGGTACGTTCGATAGCGGCGAATTGGCGATTCGGCCCGCCAGGGGCGGCCCGGCCGTTCCGACCTCGCTATTCACGCGATGGACGGCATGAGCCCGCCGCCGAAGGTCATCACCAGCCTGACCAACGACCGGGTCAAAGCCATCCGGGCGCTGGAGATGCGCAAGGAGCGCAAGGAGACGGGGCTGTTCGTCGCCGAAGGCGCTTCGATCCTCATCACGGCCCGCGAAGCCGGGTATGTTCCGGAAACGCTGGTCTATCGCGCCGGGTCGCTCACCGCCGAGGCGCCACGACGGCTGGTCGACTGGGCCCTGGACCAGGGCGTCGAGGTGCTGGAGGTGTCCGAACCGGTGCTGGCCAAGCTGGCGTCGAAAGAGAACCCGCAGGCGATGCTCGGTGTCTTCCGGCAGCGGTTCGCCGAAGCGCCGGCTGCCGCGTCGGTTGCAAATGCGGCGTGCTGGCTGGCGCTGGAAGACATCCGCGATCCCGGCAATCTCGGCACCATCATCCGTACCGCCGATGCGGTCGGCGCCGCTGGCATACTGCTCGTCGGTTCTTCGTGCGATCCCTACTCGCGCGAGTGTGTGCGCGCGACGATGGGCTCGATCTTCTCCGTACCGCTGGTTCGAATGGAGCGGGAGAGCTTTCTCGCCTGGCGTGCCGAGTGGCCGGGCGACGTGGTCGGCACGCATCTCGGCGCACGCGAGGATTTCCGCCACGCCAGGCTCACCGAGCCGGTGCTGGTGGTGATGGGCAGCGAAGGGCCGGGCCTTTCGGACAGCCTGACGCGCTCGTGTACCCGGCTGGTGAAAATCCCGATGGCCGGGACGCTCGACAGCCTCAATCTCGCGGTGGCGACCGCACTGACGCTGTATCAGGTGCGGGGCGCTCATCTCGGCGGCCGGCATCCGTCCTCCGGCAGCCGGTAGGACGATCGGACATGCGCATCGAATACCATCGCACGCTGATCGCCGACCGGGTTCGCAACGAGGCGCTGTTCGCCGCCTTGAGGCAAGTGATCGTGCCGGGCCGGACGGCCCTCGCCGACATCGGCGCCGGCACCGGGCTCATCGGCCTCATGGCCTCCAGGCTCGGCGCAAGGGAAGTCTTTCTGTACGAGAAGGCCGAGGTGTCCGGCGTTGCCGCCGAAATCCTGAAAAAGAACCGCGCCCGCAACTGTCACCTGATGCCCTGCCACTCGGGCGAGATGCAGGATCCGCCGCAGGTCGATGTCGTCGTCTCGGAAACGCTCGGCAACTATGCGCTGGAAGAGAATATCATCGAGACGCTGGCCGACGCCCGCTCGCGACACCTGAAGCCGGGCGGTGTGATGATCCCCGCGCGGATCACGCAATACGTCACACCGGTCATCTCACCGCGCTTGCACGAGGAGCTGACCGCCTGGGATCATGTGCATCAGGGGCTCGACCTCGCGCCGGCGCGCGCCATGAGCTTCAACAACGTCTACGTGCGCCGCATCGAGCCGCATGAGCTGCTCGATGGCGGGCAGAGAGCGAAGGTGTGGGACGATATCGATCTCGCACGCGACAGCCGGTCCAACCGCAAGGGCGAAGCGAGCTGGACGCTCGGCAGCGATCACAGCGTCTACGGCTTCGCCGTCTGGTGGGAGGCATCGCTCGTTCCGGGCGTCACGCTGTCGACCGCCCCCGGCGCCCCGCCGACGCACTGGGAGCAGCTCTACTTCCCGGTTGCCGCTCCGATCGTCGCGGGCAGGGGCGAGACAGTTCTCGCGTCGCTGCGCTCACGCACATCGGAAGCCGCCGGCACGCATCTCGCTTGGACGGCGGTGCACTCCGATCGCAGCGGCAAGGCCATGAGCCGCCAGGCCATGGACCTCGACAAGGGGTGGATTCCATAGTCTTGCGAACTCGAACCGAACGCCTGCGCATCTGTGTGCACAGCGTCACTCGAACTGACCTGCGCCTGTTTCTTCCCCCACTCAAAGGCAGAGTCCTGGGGTGAAGTGAACCGCTCCCCAGCGTGACCTCAGCCAGAACTAGATTTTCCGGCCTGTTCCGGTCTGCGGTGGCCAATACCCGCTGACCGTTCGATGAGCGTTGCAGGCGGAATTTTGCCGATCGCGCTGTGGGACGAGCCTCGTTGTAGTCTCTACGTCAAGCCTCGAATTTCTCTGCCGCATCGGCAACGCACATGAACCAGTGTGCGTTCAGGCATTCCGACCGGAGCTTCCCGTTGAACGACTCAATTGAAGGTGTTGTCCGTCGGGTTGCCGGGTGCCTTTAGGGCTTTGACGCGGACCGCTGAAAGCCTCTTCTCGACGCGGGTGCAGGCCATCTCCTGCCTCCATCTCGTCACCCAATCCATCCCCCAATTGAAACGGGATGCAGCGGGATCGGATGAGAGAGGATAGGACCGAACTGGCGATCAATCAACTGATATTGCAGTGATTTTCAGAACGTCCTGGGATCGCATGAGATGGTCTGGGATTGGCCTATGGCGGAGAGGGAGGGATTCGAACCCCCGGTACCCTTGCGAGTACTCCGCATTTCGAGTGCGGCGCGATCGACCACTCTGCCACCTCTCCGTGCCAGGGTCGCCTTGACGGCGGAGCGAGGCTTGTAGCCTCAGTCGCGAGACCCTGCAAGGCTTTGCGCAAGCGGGATTGGCGACGCCTCGAACGTCCGAGGCGGGCGGGTCAGGTCGGCCGCGGGGTCGATCGCAGTGACGCGCTTTGGGCCAGGCCGTGTGAGGATACGGGGTCGCTGAAATAGGCGAGTTGGTGGAGCAGAATGCCCCAATGCGGGTGAGTCAGCGTCAGACCGAACGAAAATCGCCCGTCGGGCAGCTGCTCGTGCACGATCTCCATCCGTCCGGGGCAGACGAGGGCCGGCAGGATCAGCCGGCGCCTGCCGAGGCGAAGAAAATAGTGCTGCGAGCGGAAGACCAGCCGGCCGGCCTCGACGCTGACCCGGAGCGCCATGCCGAGGCCGCCGGCGACCTGTTCCTCGAGCCCGGTCGGGCCGGCAAAGCATTTGGTGGAGCGGACGACCTGTGGTGCTCGCGGCTCACGGCGGTCGACCGCGGACAGCCGCTCCCACCTGCGCCGAGGATTGCGGGTGTAGGTCCGCTCCCAGGTCTGGCCCCCGCTGTCGGGGTGCTCGGTGACCGTCACGACGCTCGGGCCGGTGGCGCCGTCGTCGAGCGGCAGCGGGCTGCCGATCAGGCGGGCGAGCCCGACGAGCAGGCGGCCGGCGGGTGGGATTTCGGTGGCGACGACCTCGCCGCGGTAGGCGATGCAGCCGCCCGGCGGGATGACCTTTGCAAAGCGGTTGCGGATCGGCTCGGGAAGTTGCTGCCATGCGATTTCGCCGAGCAGTTGGCGGAACCGGGGATCGCTGGCGTCTTGCGTGCCCTCTCGCCGTTCGATCAGAGCGGGCGCAACGTCACCCATCGCCAACCGTTCGCACGCGATAGTGGTCATGGCGTCCCCCTCCCCTGCGTCCTCACTGCCGGTCAGCGCCTGATGCGGCGCCCGGCTGGTCCCTTGCCAATGAGCCGCGCGACCGCTCCGCCCATGCGGATCAGGCGGCCGAGCACAGGTGACGGCAAGGTGATGATCTCGGTGAAGCTGCGTTCGACCGCGCGCGTCACGTCGAGCATGTCGGCGAGGCGCTTGCGGGCAGCGGGTGAAACACGCCGGTCCTTGTCCGCGGCATCGAGGCAGGCTTCCAGCACTCCGATCGCCGGCTCGATCTCGCGGGCCTTGCGGCCGAGCGCGATGCGCCGGACCATCTCGAACATATCGGATTCGGCGGCGTAGAAATCGCGCCGGTCGCCGAGCACCTGCACGCGCCGGATCAGGTTCCAGGCCAGAAGCTCGCGCAGCGAGTTGGAGACGTTGGAACGTGCGAGCCCGAGCTGTGCGGCGATGTCCTCGGCGGCCAGCGCCCCGTCGGCGACGAACAGCAGGGCGTGGATCTGCGCGACCGAGCGATTGACGCCCCAGGTCTCGCCCATTTCACCCCAGTGGACGACGAAGCGCTCGAGGGCTGCCGGCAGGGGAGCCGATGTTTCCGTAGTTTCTGTCATGACAGAAATATGAGAAATGCGGGCGGCGATGTCAAGACACCGGCCGCGCATGCCGTCGTTACACGGCTGCCATCATCGGGACAGAGCGGCGGTGGATCACAAATGCTCAAAAAAGATTGCCGCGCCGGTCGGCGAACCGAAGCGGCGCCTCCGAGCGTTTGAATATCATGTCGGGCCAGCGGAGAACGCGCTCCCGATGCGCGGCGCGCAGCGATCGAACCATCAGTGCAGGCGCGCGGTACTTTGAACGCCAACACTCCAGGAGAAGCTCATGAAGTTCATCACTGCACTGGTCTGCGCCGTCATGATGGCGCTGCCGCTCTCGGCCGCGCGGGCCGAGACCAAGGACATTGTCGACGTCGCCGCCGGCGCCGGCAAGTTCAACACTCTGATCACCGCCGCAAAGGCTGCCGGTCTCGTCGAGACGCTGAAGGGCGCCGGCCCCTACACCGTGTTCGCGCCGAGCGACGACGCCTTCGCCAAGCTGCCGAAGGGCACGGTCGAGGATCTTCTGAAGCCGGAGAACAAGGACAAGCTCAAGGCGATCCTCACCTATCACGTCGTGACGGGCAAGGTGATGGCCGCCGATATCAAGGGCAAGAAAACCAGCGTCAAAACCGTTCAGGGCAGCGATCTCGCCGTCGATGCGACCAACGGCGTGAAGATCAACGATGCGATGGTGACGACCGCCGATGTCGCGGCCACGAACGGCGTCATTCACATCATCGACTCCGTCGTGATGCCGAAGATGTAACGTCCTCCCTCCCCCATCTTCGGTTCACTCGGGCAGCCCGGCACTCCCACGCCGGGCTGCCTTCTTGATGGGTCGGCACCCTGAAGTGCGTGATCGCGGGAGATGCGTGCACCGATGCGGATGGCACGTGGATGCGAATGGTACGTGAGGTCGCTACGCGACGAGCCGGAGAGGCGCCGTCGCGGGTGACATGTCCTCGAAGCCCTGCGCGACGAGCTCGCCGGACTGGGCATCGGCGACCATCACGATGCGCGTATGCGGATTGAGAATCGGCGGCTCCAGCCACGGGAACGCCGGATCTAGGTCCGCCGGAATGGCATGCATTCGGCAGGCGCGGAGCGCGCTGTCGACACCGCGTGCGTGCCCGCTCCAGCCGGGAGCCTGCCAGTGGTTGGCGGCGACGTTGGCGCCGTCGTGCACGCGGGCCTCGGTCTCGGTGCGCTCGATGACGCACAGCTCCTGCGGCTTCAATCCGGCGAGCGAGAAGATCGCCGGCGTCGAAATCGGATCGGAGATCAGGCGGCGCCTCGCATCGGCATAGGTCGCTGCCGCGTCCATCACGTCGCGCAACAGGTGCGAGGGGGTCGGGTGCGGCATGTGCCAGACGCGCCGCCGATTGGCGGCCCAGTCCAGATAGTAGGTTCCGACCGCCTTGCGCATCGGGGCCTGATTGAGGGCGGCGGAGAAGCGTCCCGGCGCCACAGCGGTCAGCACGCCGGTGTACCCCGGCCAGGTCATCGCCACGTAGCGGCCCGCCGGCGCCGTCACTCGCGCGGCGACGACGTTGCGGCCCAGTCCGGGCGTGCGCCAGTCGAGGACGCGGATCAGGCGCGCACTGGTGCCGTCGGGTGACGGCGCGACCCGGCACGTGCAGCCCCACTCGTAATTGACCGAGAAGAAGTAGGCGCCCGGCCGGTCGAGACGTTTGGCGATGCGGTCGATCTCATCGAGGTGGGCATTGCTCCACTTCCACAGCCATCGGCGCGAAGCGCGGTCGAGCTGGCGGAGCGCGAAGGCCGGGATGCCGCGCGTCGCCACATCGAGCAGCGCGTTCGCTTCGGCCTCGTTGGCCAGCAGTGTCTCGAACGGAAAATCGGTCCCGCAGTCGATGACCGGGATCGGGCTGAGCTCGGCGGGATTGACCTGAAGCTGCATCGATGGGGGACCCTGATGAGCGCTCTCGGCCTTCAAGTGTAGGCCGCGTGTGTCGGTTTCAAGTTAAGCCGCCGTGGCAAATCAGATGCGGCCGATGTTTCAGGGCGCCTTCACGGCCGCCGGCAAGGCGCGGAGCACGCGAACGGCATACAACTCGGCGCCGATGGCGATGGCGATGCGGGCGAGGAACAGCCAGTGCAGTCCGCCGAACTGCCAGAGCGCACCGGCGAGCGCCGGACCGAGTGCCTCGCCGATGCTCTCGGCCGTGTCCATGTAGGCCAGCCGTCGGCCGCGGGTGCGGCGGTCATCCGCGCGGGCGATCTCGCTCATCACCGAGCCCCAGGCGGGCTGGAAGGCCGCCTTGCCGGCATCGTCGACGACTCGGGCGGCGGTCATGCCCCAGAAGCCGGGCAGCACCAGATAGAGGATCGACGAGAGGATGTTGGCGAGGGAGCGGAGCGCGAGCACGGCCGCGCGGCTGACGTGATCGGCGAACCAGCCGAGCAGCGGGCCGAGCAGGATCACCACGCCCGTCGAAATGGCATACATGAACCCGATCTCGGCCTTGCCGAGGCCCGTCTGTTCCGCGACGATCAGCGGAAGCAGGCCGCTCACCATGCTGGCCGGCAGCGCGACGGCCAGCGCGAGCAGCGCATAGCGGGACCAGTCCGATGCATTGAGGCCCTGCGGCGGCGCCTCGTCCGACGCCAACGCGTCCGTCGGACCTTCCGACGGTGTCTCGGCGCGCTCTTCCGCCGCGAAGCGCCAGACGAGCACGAGGGCCACGGCCGAGACGGCGGCGGCGAGAAGGAATACGAGTGGATAGTCGTCGCCGGTGGCTGCGAGCAGCAGGCCCGCGAGTGGAAACCCGAGCGCGGCGCCCGCCACTTTGGCGGTGGCGTACCAGGAGAAGGCGCTCGCGATGCGCTTGTCGTCGGCGTGCTCCATCAGCAGCAGCGCCGAGGTGGGGTCGCGGGCCGCCGTCGTCACGCCGTGCAGGCCACGCACCAGGAACAAGGCGAGCGGGGTGGTCGCGAAAATGAAGAGCACCGCGATCAGGACCCGGCCGGCGATCGACGCCAGATAGATCGTCTTGACGCCGAAGCGGTCGGCGGCGTGCCCCATCACCGGCTTCATGGCGAGGGCGACGGCGACCCGGAGCGCCGCGAGCACGCCGACCTCGGCGTAGCTCATGCCGAGAGCGAGTGCGTAGAACGGCAGGCTGAAGCTGATCACGCCGAAGGCGAGCCGGGCGAGGAAGCCTTCGGCGATGACGACGGCGAGGCCCGGCTGCTGAAACATGTGCAGCATCATGTCGGCTCCGCGCGATAAAATCGAGCGGGCATCACTCCGCGGCGGCCACCAGCTGGCCGTGCTGCACGGGTGTCGATCGACCGCTCATGGCGAGGTCGATGTAGGCCGCCACCCTGCGGCCGGCATCTGGCGCACCGACGAACCCCGGACAGGCGTTGACATCGACGACGACCGGGCCCGCCGACGTCTCGACGACATCGAGGCCATAGAGTTCGAGCCCGAAGAGATCGCCGACCTTGCGGCCGATGGCTTCGATCAGGGGGTCGGCGTGCGGGCGGCCGAGCTTCTCCTCGACCGTCGTCGCCGGAAACGAGCGCCGCACGATCGAAACCTCGCGTCCGACGACGTAGACCTTGAGGTCGTCGTTGCTCAGCCGATCGTAGACCTGCACGAAATGCGGTCCGCGCGGCAGGCGGTCGTGATCGGCCGGCGTGGATACGATCTCGATGCCGCGTCCCGACGTGCCGCGCACCGGCTTGACGATGACGCGCTCGCGACCGAGTTCGAGGGCGGCGCGGCGGCTGTCGCTGGCGAGGCAGCTTGGCGGCACCGGCACGCCGGCCGCCATTAGCGCCGCCGTGACGCGCGCCTTGTCGCGGACGTAGCTGGACGACGCCCACGTGTTCAGCAGGCGGGCGCCGCGGTCGTGCAGGATGCCGGCGAGCGAGATCTGCAGTTCGGTGCTGGCCTTCGAAATATAGAGATCGGCGGTGACCGCGATGCGGCCGAGATCGAGGTACAACTCGCTGAAGAGGACAGAGGAGACCTTATAGCCGCGCCGCTGGAGGTCGCGCGCGGCCGCATTCATTTCCGGCGACTTCGGATCGCCGAGCGGCCGATCGACCAGAAAGCAGATGTGCATGATCCCCCGCGCCGCTTCGGGCCGTCGCCGCCCACCTGAAGATGGCCGCGGACAAGATGCCCGGTAGGGGTTGTCGACTTTCGTCAACCAAAGATAGAGCCGTTTGATGGCTCGCCACTTTTGGTCGACGGCTCGAAAACCCGGCGACTGCCCCCATGCAGCCAGGATTCCCCAATCCGCGACAGACGCAAGTGGATTGTCAGAAAACCGTCATCAAGACGCAGCCTGCCGGGCCACGACCAGAGGGGCCAAACGGCCTTTGACAACACTGCGCTTTTCGACGATAAGCCGCTTCACTGCGCGGTTCTTTCGGGCCGCCGCAGCAAAAGCGCTGCCCGAGGCTCCGGTTGGTCATAAGCGATCAACCCATTGAAAGTCCGCTTTTAACCGAGCGGCGCCACAGGGCGCGGTCGAGACCCAAAGCGCTCATGAAGCGCGGAAAGAGGCCCATATGTTCGCTGTCATCCAGACAGGCGGCAAGCAGTATCGTGTCGCCAAGGACGACGTGCTCACCGTCGAAAAGCTCGATGGGGACGCCGGTGCGTCGATCGAATTCACCGATGTGCTGATGGTCGGCTCGGGTGAGAGCTTCAAGGTCGGCAAGCCGCTCCTTTCGGGCGCCAAAGTCACCGCCGAGCTGGTCGAGCAGACCCGCGGCCCCAAGGTCATCGCTTTCAAGAAGCGCCGTCGCAAGAATTCGCGCCGCAAGCGCGGGCATCGCCAGGACCTGACCACCGTGCGGATCACGGGCATCACCGGCTGATCCGGCCCGCGGACCGACCCTCAACTTTCGGGCGCCCGAGCGGCTGCCCCTTCAAGGACACCGAACCATGGCACAAAAGAAAGCAGGCGGCTCGACCCGTAACGGCCGCGATTCCGAGAGCAAACGCCTCGGCATCAAGCGTTACGGCGGTGAGCACGTGATCTCCGGCAACATCCTCTGCCGTCAGCGCGGCACCCAGTGGCACCCCGGCACCGGGGTCGGCATGGGCACCGACCACACCATTTTCGCCGTCCAGGAAGGCACGGTCGAGTTCAAGACCAAGGCCAACGGCCGCGTCTACATCTCGGTGACGCCGGGCGAGCCCGCCAAGACCTGACCCCGCCCTCGCGGACCGGCACTCATGCAGGGGAGGTGGTCCGCCACCTCCCCTTTTCGTCGGCCGGCTTCGTGCAAGGCTGTTTGCAACTTCCGCCCGATCCGGGCCAAAGTCGCGGGATGAAATGCCCGTCGTGAGCCACCCCATGCAGTCCACACGACTGACCTACCGGCCGCTCGACTACTCGGACGCCGCCCGCATCGCCGAGCTGGCCGGGGACTGGGATGTCGCGCGCATGACGGCCCGCATCCCGCATCCCTATTCTCTGGTGCAGGCGCACCACTGGATCGGCAGCCTGGAGCCGGGAGAGTTCGTCCGGATCGTCGAGTTCGGCGGCCGGCTGATCGGCGCCGTGGGCTACGTGCCGTCGCCCGACCGCTCGGTCGAGATCGGCTACTGGATCGGCCGGCCGTGGTGGGGTCAGGGCTTCGCGACCGAGGCGGCCGAAGCACTGATCGCGCACTGCTTCGCGGCCGGAGAGATCCCGCGGCTGACGTGCTGCCACTTCATCGACAACCCCGCCTCCGAGCGGATCATCCGCAAGCTCGGCTTCCGGCTGACGGGCACGTGCTCGGCATGGTGTGAGGCGCGGGGCGAGCAGGTCGCGACGCTCCGTTATCAGCGCCGGCGTCCGATTCTCATGCGACCGCTGCTGAAGGGCCCCGACTTCGTGCGTCCGATCCTCGAGCGACTGCGAGGGCGCGCGGCATGAAGTTCCTCGACAAGGCCAAGATCTACGTCAAGGCCGGCAACGGCGGCGACGGCTGCGTCGCTTTCCGGCGCGAGAAGTTCATCGAGTTCGGCGGACCCTTCGGGGGCAACGGCGGGCGCGGCGGCGACGTTTGGGTCGCCTGCGTCGACAACCTCAACACGCTGATCGACTATCGCTATCAGCAGCACTTCCGCGCCGGCAACGGCGCCAAAGGCATGGGCAAGGTGCAGACCGGCGCCGACGGCGCGGACGTGGTGATCAAAGTTCCGCCCGGCACGCAGGTGCTCTCCGAGGACGAGGAGACGGTGATCGCGGATCTGACCGCCGTCGGACAGAAGCTGCTCATTTCGCGAGGCGGCAACGGCGGCTTCGGAAACGCGCATTTCAAGAGTGCCACCAATCAGGCGCCGCGCCACGCCAACCCGGGTCAGGTGACCGACGAGCAGATCATCTGGCTGCATCTGAAGCTGATCGCGGATGCCGGGCTGATCGGTCTTCCGAACGCCGGCAAGTCGACGTTTCTCGCGGCGGTGTCGGCCGCCAAGCCTAAGATCGCCGATTATCCCTTCACCACGCTGCATCCCAATCTCGGCGTCGTGCGTGCGGGCGAGGTCGACTTCGTGCTGGCCGATATTCCCGGCCTGATCGAAGGCGCCCACGAGGGCGCCGGGCTCGGCGACCGCTTTCTCGGCCACGTCGAACGCTGCAGCGTGCTGCTGCATCTCGTCGACGCGACGAGCGAGGATGTCGGCGGGGATTACAAGGTCGTGCGGCGCGAATTGAAAGCCTACAGTGCGGAGCTGGCCCGCAAGAAGGAGATCGTTGCCTTGTCGAAGTGCGATGCGCTCGATGCGGCGACGATCGAGGAGCGGACCGAGGCCTTGAAGAAGGCGGCCAAGAAGAAGCCGCTGGTGCTGTCGGCCGTATCCGGCCTCGGAATGAAGCCGGCTCTCTTTGTCCTGGCCAAGGAAATCGACCGCGGCAAGGCACGGAGCGACGCCGAGCAAGAGGATGTCGCTCCCAGCAAGAGCTGGCAGCCGTAGCGGACGACGCCCGCGTTGAGCGGGCAGGACTTGAAATCGAGGAGTTGCCCCGGTGCCCCGCACGATCAAGATCGGCTCGAAGAGCTTCACGCTTCCAGACTACGCGCCGGCCCGCATCGCGATTGGCGTCCTGCTCGTCATCGGCGGCTTTCTCGGCTTCCTGCCGCTGCTTGGCTTTTGGATGATCCCGCTCGGCATCGTGATCCTCTCCTACGATATCCCCCGCGTCCGCCTCTTCCGCCAGCGCGTCATGGCGTGGTGGCGGAACCGTAATGGCGAAGCCAAGCCGGGCCCCGACGCCTGATAGTCGACCTTCATAATCACGAATTCTGCTATCAGGCGGTCGCACCTGGACGCCGATATCGATCGTACGCCCCATGACAGCCGCCCCTGTATCCGCCGCTTCGAGAGCCAGACCCGAATGGGCGAAGGCGCGCCGCGTCGTCGTCAAGATCGGCTCGGCGCTGCTTGCCGATCGCGCGACGGGTCAGCTCAAAGCCGACTGGCTCGCCAGCCTGATGGACGACGTGGCGGCACTGTCGAAGGCCGGCCGGGACGTGGTGCTCGTTTCGTCCGGCGCGGTCGCGCTCGGCCGCCACAAGCTCGGACTGCCGAAGGGTCCGCTGGAGCTGGAGCAGTCGCAGGCGGCGGCCGCCGTCGGACAGATCAGCCTCGCGCATGCCTATCAGGAGCTGGCCGCGCGGCATGGCCTGACCATCGCGCAGATCCTCCTGACCCTGGGCGACACCGAGGAGCGCCAGCGCTATCTCAATGCCCGCCACACCATCGAGACGCTGCTGGCGCTGAAAGCCATTCCGGTCGTCAACGAAAACGACACGGTGGCGACCGCCGAGATCAAATACGGCGACAACGACCGCCTGAGCGCGCGTGTTGCGAGCATGGTCTCGGCCGATTGTCTCGTTCTGCTATCCGACATCGACGGCCTCTACACGGCGCCGCCCGCCAGCGTTCCCGACGCGCGGCACATCCCGCTCGTCACCGAGATCACGGCCGAGATCGAGGCCATGGCGGGCGACGCTGGCACCGAGCTGTCGAAGGGCGGCATGAAGACCAAGATCGAGGCCGGAAAGATTGCGCTCGGCGCCGGCACCAACATGGTGATCGCCACGGGAAAGGTGATGAATCCGCTCAAGGCCATCGCCGACGGCGCGACCGTCACCTGGTTCCTGGCCAAGTCCGATCCGGTGACCGCCAAGAAGCGCTGGATCGCGGGGCAGCTCGAAGCGGCCGGTACGATCCATATCGATGCCGGCGCCGAGCAGGCGCTGCTCTCGGGCAAGAGCCTGTTGCCCGCCGGGGTCAAACGCATCGACGGCGATTTCGACCGCGGGGACGCCGTCATCATACGCTGCGCCGACGGACGCGAATTGGGCCGCGGGCTTGCCGCCTATCCGCGGGCTGAGGCGGAACGGCTTTTGGGCCGCAAGTCGGGCGAGATCGAAGCCCTCCTCGGCTACAAGGGCACGCCCGAGCTGATCCATCGCGACGACATGGCGCTGAACAGGAAGTAACGGCATTCGTACTGGTGGTGTCTGACACTCCGGGTTAGACACCAGTGCAACGGAATTGGACCGAATGGCAAAACAGGTCTTGAAAACAGAGATTCGTGATGCGGTGTCTGACTCGGAGTATCAGACACCAAATGTGGCCAACGCTGCAGCACTGATGCTCGGCATCGGCCGGCGCGCGCGGGCAGCGGCACGTGAGCTGGCCCTGGCGCCGACCGAAGCGAAGAACGCGGCGCTCGTCGCCGCTGCACGCTGCTTGCGCGTCGATGCGGCCGACGTCCTCGCGGCGAATGCGTCCGACGTGGCGGCGGCGCGGTCGACCGGAATGGCGGCGGCGTTCGTCGACCGTCTCACGCTGAACGAGGATCGCATCGAGGCGATTGCGCGCGGCCTCGAAGACATCGGCAAGCTCCCCGATCCGGTCGGCTCTGTGCTGGCCGAATGGACCCGGCCGAACGGCCTGCGGTTCGTGCGCGTGCGCGTGCCGATCGGCGTCGTCGGCATCATCTACGAGAGCCGTCCGAACGTGACGGCCGATGCCGGCGGCCTCTGCCTCAAGGCCGGCAACGCAGCGATCCTGCGCACCGGCTCCGATGCGCTGCGCTCGGCGTCGGCGATTCAAGTCTGCATGGCGAAGGGGCTCGCGGAGGCCGGGTTGCCCGAGGACGCTGTCCAGCTCGTTCCCACTCCGGACCGTGAAGCCGTCGGCGAGATGCTCAAAGGTCTCGACGGGGCCATCGATGTCATCGTGCCGCGCGGGGGCAAGAGCCTCGTCGACCGCGTGCAGAAAGAGGCGCGCGTGCCGGTGTTCGCGCACCTCGAAGGCATCTGCCACACCTACGTCGACAAGGCCGCGGACCTGGATATGGCCACGCGCATCTTGCTCAACGCCAAGCTGCGCCGCACGGGCATCTGCGGTGCAACCGAATGCCTGCTGGTCGATGCCGCCGCACCGAAGGGCCACTTGCCGGCCCTCTTGAAAGCGCTGCTCGACGCCGGCTGCGAGGTGCGCGGAGATACGCGCTCACTGGCGGCGGATGCGCGGGTGAAGCCGGCGGCGGCCGACGACTACGGCAAGGAGTTCCTCGACGCGGTCATCGCCGTCAAGGTGGTCGACGGCGTCGACGCGGCCATCGCGCACATCGCCCGCTACGGCTCGCAGCACACCGACGCGATCGTCACCCGCGATCAGGCGACCGCCGAGCATTTCCTTTCTCGAGTCGACTCCGCGATCGTCCTGCACAACGCTTCGACGCAATTCGCCGACGGCGGCGAGTTCGGATTCGGCGCCGAGATCGGCATCGCGACGGGGAAGCTGCACGCCCGCGGCCCCGTCGGCGTCGAGCAGTTGACGAGCTTCAAGTACGTCGTGCGCGGCGACGGCCAGACACGGCCGAAATAAGCGGAGTTCGCCCATCAAGACAATGCTGCGTCACGCACCCCTCCCCGGTCTGGCTCAGCCGCCCCTGGCATTGCCGCGTCAGCGCATCGGCGTCATGGGCGGATCGTTCGATCCGCCGCACGCAGGGCATCTCAATGTCGCCGAGACGGCCATGAAACGCCTGGGGCTCGACCGCCTGTGGTGGGTCGTCAGTCCCGGCAATCCCCTCAAAGCCACCGATGGACGGCCGTCCCAGGACGAGCGCATGGCCGCCTGCCGGCGTCTCATCACAAATCCGCGCATGGAGGTGACCGGCTTCGAGGCGGCGCTCGGCAGCCCCTACACGGCGCGCACGCTCGCTTTTCTGCATCGGCGCTATCCCGGAACGTTCTTCGTCTGGGTGATGGGCGCCGACAATCTGGCCCAGTTCCACCGCTGGCAGGACTGGCGCGGCATCGCCGCCACCACGCCGATCGCCGTCGTCGACCGTCCCGGCTGGCGGCTCAAGGCGCTGGCCTCCCCGGCCGCCCAGGCGCTGGCCGCGTCTCGCCGCTCCGAGCAGCAGGCGGATGCGCTGCCAAACATGCCGCCACCGGCCTGGACGATGCTGACGACGCGGCTGTCGCCGCTGTCGTCTACCGCACTGCGGCAAAAGCCGGCCGGACGCTGACTGGGCCGTGGTCCAAATTGGGATGGCCCATCGTTGGACCATCCCATTTAGCACCACGGCCTAGGTCGCCGAATGGCCGGAATCTCGCGCGCCGGCGGCGGGGACGAGCCCTTGTCGCCGATGGTGGGGTCAGGCTATCTTTCCGTCGTCACAGATCGGGCCCATATTCGAGTCGGGCGGTCCCGCAGGAGACTTGGGACCACCGGCGCCGAACAGGTCGATGGAGAAGAGACATTCCGCAACCGATGAGAACCGCATCCGGGGCTGTCCGCAAGGGCAAGCCCCCGCTTGAGCTTGCGCCCGACCGGCGCGACGCTACCGCCCTTCTTGCCGACATCGTCCACTGGCTGGACGAAGCCAAGGCCGAGAAGATCGTCTCGATCGATCTCGAGGGCAAGACCTCGCTCGGCGACTACATGGTGGTCGCCAGCGGCCGCACCGACCGGCATGTCGGCGCCATCGCCGATCAGATCCGCAAGAAGATCAAAGATGCGGGCTGGTCGCATGTGCGCGTCGAGGGCATGGAAGCCTGCGACTGGGTGCTGATCGACACGGGCGACATCATCGTCCACGTGTTCCGGCCCGAGGTGCGCGAGTTCTACAACCTCGAAAAGATGTGGTCGGCCGAGCGCCCTGGCGAGATCTCGCACTGACGGCTGTCGACGGCAGGGCAATCGCATATGGCGCGAATTGTAGGTTGGGTCGACGAAGGAGACCCCACAAACTCGAGCGACCAAAGTTGTTGGGTCTTGTGCCTCGACCCAACCTACGTCCAAATGCGATT
>JBQTIA010000051.1:0-8500 GCA_052388455.1 Hyphomicrobium sp. | reverse complement strand
TCAAGACCGTGCTTAACCGCACGCTGCTGGTTGATGCGACGGTGAATACGGTCGCCAAGAACCTGGCCGAAGGCGCGCTGCTCGTCATCGTCGTGCTGTTCCTGATGCTTGGCAATCTGCGCGCCGCTCTGGTCACGGCGGTCGTCATTCCGATCACCATGCTGTTCACAGCGATAGGTATGCTGCAGACCGGCATTTCTGCGAATCTGATGAGCCTCGGCGCACTCGATTTCGGGCTCATCGTCGACGGCGCGGTCATCATCACCGAAAACGCGCTGCGCCGCCTGGCCGAGCGCCAGCATCATGAAGGCCGTCTGCTCAATGTTTCGGAGCGCCTGCATGAGGTGATGATCGCTAGTAAGGAGATGATCCAGCCTTCGGTCTTCGGCCAGGTCATCATCATCACCGTCTATCTGCCCCTGCTCGCCTTCACCGGCGTCGAGGGCAAGATGTTCGAGCCGATGGGGCTGACGGTCATCATCGCGCTCGCCGCCGCCTTCGTGCTGTCACTGACCTTCGTGCCGGCCATGATCGGCCTGTTCGTCACGGGTCGCGTCGAGGAGAAGGAAAATCTCATCATCGCACGCGCCAAGAAGGTCTATGCGCCGATGCTGCGCGGGGCCCTGAAGGACACCGGCTTCGTCATCTGGCTGTCGATAGGGTTCTTTGTCTTCTCTCTGTTCCTGTTCACACGGCTCGGCCAGGAGTTCATCCCGACGCTGGACGAGAAGAACCTCGCCATGCACGCCATGCGCATCCCCTCCACCTCGCTCAGCCAGTCGACCGAAATGCAGCTGCGCGTCGAAGCGACGGTTCGGGCCTTCCCCGAAGTCGCTTTCGTGTTCTCGAAAACCGGCACGGCGGAAATGGCCTCTGATCCGATGCCGCCCCATGTCTCGGATACCTTCATCATCCTGAAGCCCCAGTCGGACTGGCCAGAGCCCGGCATGACCAAGGCCGAACTGGTGGATCGGATCGCTGAAGCCGTCGGCCAGCTTCCCGGCAACAACTACGAATACACTCAGCCTATTCAGATGCGCTTCAACGAGCTGATCGCCGGCGTGCGCAGCGACGTGGCGGTCAAGGTCTTCGGCGACGACTTCGAACAGTTGGGCGCAACGGCCCAGAAGGTGGCCACCGTGCTGCGCACCGTGCCGGGCGGGGAGGACATCAAGGTCGAGCAGATCAGCGGCCTGCCCATGCTCAACGTCAAGCTGGATAAGCAGGCGATCGCTCGCTACGGGCTCAATGTCAGCGACGTTCTGGATGTGGTCTCCATCGCCGTCGGCGGGCGGGAAAGCGGACAGGTGCTCCAGGGCGACCGCCGCTTCGACATCATCGTCCGGCTGCCCGACAGCCTCCGCGACAACCTTTCGGTCCTCGAAAACCTTCCCGTTCCGGTGCCCGACACGGACGGCGAGGCCGGTAAGTCCGCGTTCATTCCGCTGAAGACCCTGGCACGCTTCGAGGTCGAGGAAGGGCCAAACCAGATCAGCCGCGAGAACGGCAAGCGCCGTGTGGTGGTGCAGGCCAACGTCCGTGGCCGCGACATCGGCTCGTTCGTGGGCGAGGCACAGCGGCGCATTGATGCCGAGGTGCAAGTCCCCGCCGGCAACTGGCTGACCTGGGGCGGCCAGTTCGAAAATCTCCAGGCCGCCCGCAGCCGGCTGATAGTCGTCGTGCCGGCGTGCTTCTTCGTCATCTTCCTCATGCTCTTTACGGCCTTCGGCAAGGTGCGTGAGGCGTTGCTTGTGTTCTCCGGCGTTCCGCTCGCTATCTCGGGCGGCATCCTGACCCTCTACCTGCGCGACATGCCGTTCTCCATCCCAGCCGCCGTGGGCTTTATCGCGCTCTCCGGCGTTGCCGTGCTGAACGGCCTTGTGATGGTGACCTACATCAACCAGCTGCGCCTCAAGGGCATCCGGGGCGAGGCCGCGATCATTGAGGGCGCGATGACGCGCCTCAGACCCGTGCTGATGACAGCGCTGGTGGCCTCGCTCGGCTTCGTACCAATGGCGATTGCCACGGGTACCGGCGCGGAAGTGCAAAAGCCGCTCGCCACGGTGGTCATCGGCGGACTCATCACCGCCACGCTGCTGACGCTCGTGGTGCTGCCGGCCCTCTACAAACGGTTCTGTCTCAACGAGGAGTTCGTCGCCGACGACGCAGCCCTCAAAGCCAAGGAGCATGTTGCATGACGATGAAACGTACCTTGACGGCCCTCGCTGCCGCCCTCGCACTCGGCCTGGCACTTCCGGCGTTGGCCGAGGAAGGTCATGACCACGGCACCGGCCACGATCACAGCAAGGAGAAGAGCCACTTCGACGTAAAGGCCCCCGAAACGGTTAGAGATGCCTGGACCCTCATCACGGCCAAGGTCGCGGAATCCGAAGCAGCTCTGGCCGCCGCCAAGCTCGACGATGTGCACGCGGCCGGCGAGCATCTGGAAGCGGCGGTGCATACGCTGGAAGCAAAATCCGACATGGTCGCAGAAGCGTCGAAGGGCAAACTCGCCTCGGCCTTGAAGCAGCTCGATAAGGCGGTCGATGAACTGCACCACGGGGCGGAAGACAAGAAGGCCGATGTCGCATCGGCGGCACTTTCAAAGCTCAAGGGCCTGCTGCCGCTGGTCGAGGGTCTCTATCCCGCCGGAGCGCTCAAATGAAGACGGGTCATCCTTAGTCTGACGAGACCACCCATGCGCTTGTCATCCATCATCCATACCGTCGGTGTTGTCCTGGCGATGACGGGCTTGGCCTGGGTGGTCCCGAAAGTGGCCGTCGCCGAAACGGGCGCGGATCGCCCCGCGCTGCGACAACCCGACGGCTTTCTGGAAATGCACGACCGCGCCGTTGCGGACTACCTGAAAGGAGAGCTCGATCGCGCGCTCGCCGGGTTCAACGCCGCCATCGTGCTCAACCCACATGCGGCCCTGGCCTACTACAATCGCGGCAACGTGCAGTATGCACGGGGTGACTACACGGCTGCGGTTACGGATTTCACGCAAGCCTTAGGTCTCAACCCAAAGCAGCCCTACGCGCACATGAACCGGGGCAATGCGTTGTCCAATCTCGGCAAGCTCGACGAGGCCCTGGCCGATCTCGACGAAGCCGTGCGCTTGCAGCCCGAGATCAGCGATACTTGGTTCAACCGCGCCATCGTGCATGCGCGCCGCCGCGACCTGAAAGCGGCCCTTGCCGACTACGAAGCGGCCATCGCGCGCGATGCAGATGACGCCGAAGCGGCGGCCGCACGCCAAAGATTCCAGGCGTTCCTCGGTAGTGATGGCAACACAGCCGCAGCGGACACCACGAAGATCCTCTCGGAAATCGCCCATGCCCGGCATGTCGAGCATGTTCTGCGCCTCGTCGCCGAAAGCTGCATCGCCCATGGCGACAATCTCGAAGGCCTCAAGACCCTGGCCATCGTCGGCGGCTGGAAGCCCGCGACCGATGCCGATCTCATGCGCAGCCGCAGCGCGCAGTCCCGCATGGACGGCGGATGGACGTTCTCGGACCGCTTCGGCACCTACGCTCTCATTCGCTCGGTAACGGCCGCCAGACCGCCGGTCTATGTCTGCTCGCTGACCACCCAACCCGTCGACCGGCACTTGTTCGAGGACATAAGTGCCGGCTTCAAGGGCCGCTTTGCCGTGCAGCTCCGCGATGATGACCGGCGGGCGGAGCAGGATGCCCGCAGATATCAGATGATCACGCCGAAAGGCACGATGTTCGCGACATTGGTATTTGCCAAGGATCGAAACGCGCTCACCATCCGTTCGCTGCATGGACGGTGAGCCACTAAAGCTTCCTCGACGACGGCCGTCTCTGCATGAGCAACAAGGCGGCGGAGTGGGACGTTCGTGGTATCACGGTCGGGTACAAAAACTGGACCTTCTGTGGAAGCGACAGTGGTGGCAACCGGGTGGCCGCCATGTTCACCCTGATCGAGACCGGCAAGCTCAACGACGTCGATCCACGTGCGTGGCTCGCCGACATCCTCGCCCGCATCGCCGATCACCCGATCAAGCACATCGTCGACCTTGCTGCCGTGGAACTGGCAGGCCGCAAGGGCCGCAGCTCCGGCTGCCTGATCGCAGGCATCGACCGACAGTGCGGGTGTGCGTCAGGCACATTGGGCCAAAGGTGCCGCCGATCGCGATCTCAAAGAGACCACTGACCCAGATGCATGTGCCTCGATTGGCCGACCAGGCTATCGACGAGCGCAAATCCGCTGACGGTCCAGCTTAACGGTTCGATGGGGAAGGAATCACACACTCGATCGTCGTACATCATGGTCAAATGAGGTGAGGAGCCCGACTGCGGCTGGAGTCTCGAGCCGACCTTCGTCATCGCTTTGCTCAGAGCTTTGCGGAGTGTCACGAGGCCATCGAGGCCGTCGCCACCCGTCAAAACAAGCGCTCGCTTCCCATGACCACCGGAAAAACTTGCGATACGATCGAACTCGATCTTGAATGGCGCCATCGAAACAGTGTCGGCTGCCCTCATTGCGGCATCGATAGCGGAAGGCGGGCACGCGCCGGAAAAAACACCGACAGATAGCAAAGTGACATGGAGGCGCTCCGGCGGAATCGGCGTTGCAGTCAGCCCCAAGTATCGACGCGCATCTCGTGCGAGCCCCACTGCGCACGCAGCCATCGCCGCGTCCGGCACAAACGCAAAAAACACGTTGTGCAGCGTTGCATCCCTGTCCAAAAACTAAGTTGCCGACTCATCAACTCGATCACCCGCAGCAACTGACACGGTCTCCCAGCGGATCACCGACAAAAAGGGCCACCAACAACGTTGCAGAGCAACAAAGTCCTGCACGAGCGCCCATCGTCCCGCCCCGCCCCATCATCTGCGATCCTCACCGGATTCTTACAAGGAGACTCTGCATTGGAAGGGTCTCAAGTCGCGGCTCGATCGTCGGTTCACACGGATTGGCACGCAAGAGCGCAGCGTCGAGGAACTGGCCGAACTCGGTTCGGCATTCCTCTGTGAGGACCTTTCCGTCACACCGCACTGCGGGACGATCACGCCCACTACATCGCCAACTGGCTGCAGTTATGCGCAGCTCCCCATAACTGGAGGCAATGGTGCTTCTAGGTCGCGCCAACAGTCGGATGAAGGATTTCTACGACATCAGGGTGCTCTCTGGCTCGCGGGAGTTCACCGGAGATGAACTCGCACGCGCCATCCGCGCGACCTTTGATCGCCGGCAGACGCCACTACCGTCGGAGGCTCCGGACTGCCTGACGCCTGCCTTTGCCGATGACGCAGCCAAGCAGCAGCAATGGACTTCATTCATCGCGGACGTGTCGGTGCAGCCGGGCTCTCTTGCCGGCGTGGTGCGTGATCTTGCGGAATTCCTGATGCCGCATGCGCGGACCGCTCGCGATTATGAAGCGAATTGAGTAGCAGGGATCGTCTCGCGCATCGGCCCTGGCCGCACACTCGAGGCGCTCGGAAACGTCTGGCGCTCTCTACAATTCTTGTGGAGCCCGCTAGCTTTTGCACTGCCGGTGCGCTTCCGGCTCGTGGCCGTCGGCGTGCACATCGCCTATCGTCTGGCAATGCTGATCGATTCCAACTCCAGCGCCGCGCGCAGTGCGCCTGCGCACAAGGCGTCCCGCAGCCCTGACCGGCTGACAAAGGGCAAGACGCGCGCCCGGGCGGTCCTCGACAAGCCGCCCGAGACAAACGGCTGGAACACGAGCGACGAGGACGAGATCGGGCTCAGGCACTGGCGCGGTCGCACCGAGATAGCTGCTATCGAGCCCTTGGAGCGGCGCGAGCCGGTATTCGGCAAGTTCTGGGTGCGCTCGGAGAGCAACAACACCTACGAGGTGGAGATCCGCAGCCTCGAACCCCGTACGAACTCCTGCGGCTGCATTGATCACCGCGTCAACGGCCTTGGCACCTGCAAGCACATCGAGGGTGTGATCGAGCTATTGCGCCGGCGAGGCGCGTTTCGCGGTGGCACGACCGGTGTAAGCGCGCGTGTGGAGATTTTCATCGACCGCCGCAACGGCTCACGGCCGGTTGTCGTCTGGCCCGAGGGCCCGCGCAGCAGGAATGCTGCCGCGCGCACTTGGCTGGCTCCGTTCCTGGATCGCGATGACGGTTTGAAGGCCAATCCATCGAATTTGGCGAGACTGCTGAAGATGTGGCCGACCGCACCGGCGGCCGTGCGGCGGCAGGTGCGGGTTTCACGACACTTGGAGCCGTGGCTGGCGCGCGAGCGGTACCAACGTGTCCGTGCCAAGGCCCGCGCTGCTTTCCTCAGCGCCGTGGAACAGGGTACGGCGACTTTCGATATGACGCTGCTGCCGCTGCTGCCATATCAGCGCGAAGGTATGCTGCACCTCGCTTTCGGCGAGCGGGCGCTTCTCGCCGACGAGATGGGCCTCGGCAAGACCGTGCAGGCCATTGCAGCGGCCGAGCTGTTGGCCAGGCGCAAGGGCGTGAAGCGCGTGCTGGTGGTCTGTCCGGCCTCGCTCAAGACCGAGTGGGAGGAGCAGATCGCCCGCTTCACGGAGCGGCCTGCCAAGTCCGTGTTCGGACCCCGCCAGATGCGGCTGGCATCCTATCGCGAGCCGTCCTTCTTCAACATCGTCAACTACGAGCAGGTGCTGGCCGACGCGCACGACATCAACGCGCTGTTGGTGCCCGACCTTGTCATTCTGGACGAGGCGCAGCGCATCAAGAACTGGCAGACCAAGACAGCGCGCGAGGTCAAGCGGCTCAAGTCGCCCTACGCCTTCGTGCTGACCGGCACTCCGCTCGAAAACCGGATAGAAGAGCTCTACTCGATCGTGCAGTACCTCGATCCCGAGCTGCTCGGGCCGTTGTTCCGCTTCAACCGCGAGTTCTACGTGCTCGATGAGCGCGGCCGGCCAGAGAACTATCAAAACCTCGCCGCGCTCAGGGCTCGCATCGCTCCAGTGATGCTGCGCCGGCGCAAGGCCGATGTCGAGACCGAGCTGCCCGGGCGCACCGTCACAAATTACTTCGTGGCCATGGCCGAGGAGCAGCGCATCCGCTACGAGGAGTTTGCCAGGAAGGCCGCCCGGCTGCTGGCGCAGGCGCAGCGTCGGCCGCTGCGGCCCGAGGAGTTCGACCAATTGCAGAAGTGGCTCGCCTGCATGCGCATGATCTGCGACACGCCGGCGATCCTCGATCCCCAATGCCGGATTTCTCCGAAGCTCGAGGAATTGGAGCGCGTGCTCGGGGATCTTCTTGCAGAGCCCGGCGCCAAGGTGATCGTGTTCTCCGAGTGGGAGCGCATGCTGGACATGGTGCGCGATCTCGCCCGCGAGATGGGGGTCGAGGCCGCCTGGCACACCGGCTCGGTCGCCCAGCAGCGCCGCCGCGCCGAGATCACGCGCTTCAAGGAGGACCCGCGGTGCCGGCTGTTCCTTTCGACCGACAGCGGCAGCGTCGGCTTGAACCTGCAGGCGGCGAGCGGGGTCGTCAACGTCGACCTGCCGTGGAATCCCGCCAAGCTCGAGCAGCGCATCGCGCGCGCGTGGCGCAAGGGGCAGATGCGGCACGTGACGGTCGTCAACCTCGTCGCCGAGGATTCGATCGAGCACGGCATGGTGCATCTCCTTGGGGCCAAGCAGGCGCTCGCCGATGGTGTGCTCGATGGCCAGGGCGATCTTGCCGCGCTCAAGATGCCGTCGGGCCGCGCCGCCATGATCGAGCGCATGCAGGCGCTGATGCACGCGGGTGGGAGGGGCGCGTCAGCCAGAGTGCTGGAGGTTCCCACGCGTGAGGAAGCGGCGGCCGAGGATCTGAAACGCCGCCACGGCGAGCGCGTGCTCCGGATCGAGACGCGGCAGGGCCAGGATGGCCACACGCACCTGCTGGCCGTGCTGGACTGCGATCCTGCTGCCATCTCTGCCGAAGCCCGCCGCATCTCCGATTCGCTTGCCGGAGCGCCGCCGGCCGAGATCATCGATCGGGCGACATGGGATCTGTTGCAGCGCCTACAAACGAGCGGGCTGGTTCAGTTCACCGGGATGACACAGCGTGTGCTGCACAGCTCTCAAGAGCTGGAAGCGTAAGCCCCAACCTGCACCGCTGCCGTTTCCGGACGCCCCATGGCGAGGAAAGGCAGAACGCACTACACAATACGCTCCGCATTCTCCTGTTGGGGCGCCTAGCGGCCTGTCGAATGAACAATGAGGTCGACCAGATCCGCGCACGACTGCAGGCGCTCGAGCAGGAGCGTCGGCTGCTCGAGCGGCGCCTCCTTAAAGTGAAGACGTCACGCTCTGAAGCGGTCAGCGTAACGCCGCCGGCCGGACCGGTGACCAACAACTCGCCCGCGGCCGAGAAGATTGCGCTGTTCCGCCGTCTCTTCGGCGGCAGAACCGATGTCTTTCCTGCCCGCTGGGACAATCCGAAGTCCGGGCGATCTGGCTATGCTCCGGTTTGCGCCAATGAGTGGGTTCGCGGCGTATGCGGCAAGCCGCAAGTGAAGTGTGGAGACT
>JBQTIA010000050.1:0-72922 GCA_052388455.1 Hyphomicrobium sp. | reverse complement strand
AAGCGCGTGTGGCGAAGGCCGTGGATCGCACGGATATCGGCAGCGTCCTCGACCAGACGATCGAGACCCTGTCGAAGGGTTACAAGCGCCGCGTCGGGATCGCGCAAGCGATCCTGCACGATCCGCTGGTGCTGATCCTCGACGAGCCGACGGACGGCCTCGACCCCAACCAGAAGCATCACGTCCGATCGCTCATCCGCGAGATGGCGGCCGACAAGGCGATCATCGTTTCGACCCACATTCTCGAAGAGGTCGAAGCCATGTGTACCCGCGCCGTGGTCATCGACCGCGGTCGCATGGTCGCTGACGGCACCGCCGAGGATCTGATGCGGCGCGTTCCCTATCATGGCGCGGTGGCGCTGAAGGTCGCGGCGTCCGTCGTCGACAAGATCACCGCCGCTCTCGGTGCCAGCAAGGACGTGGCGAAGGTCGAAACGATGAGCCGAAACGGCGCCAGCGTTCATCTGCGCGTGCTGCCGAAGAGCGGAAAATCGATCGCCACGGAGGTCGCGGCCCTGCTGCGCGAGAAATCGATTTCGATCGACGAGCTGTTCGTCGAGCGCGGCAAGCTCGACGACGTTTTCCGGCAGATCACCGGCTCCGACCAGCGAGGCAAGAATGCGTGAGACCCTCGAAAACGCCTGGATCATCGGCAAGCGGGAGTTCGCTGCTTATTTCGCGACGCCGCTGGCGAGCGTGTTCCTGACCATCTTCGTCGCGCTGACCGGGGCGTTCGCCTTTCATATCGGTGGCTTCTTCGATCGCGGGCAGGCCAACCTCGACGCCTTCTTCGCCTACCATCCGTTTCTCTATCTGATCCTGGTGCCGGCCGTGGCCATGCGACTGTGGGCAGAGGAACGCAAGAGCGGCTCGATCGAGCTGCTGATGACCTTGCCGGTCTCGCCGTGGGAAGCGATTCTCGGCAAGTTCGGAGCCGCATGGGCATTCGTCGGACTGGCACTCGCTCTGACTCTGCCGATGTGGATCACGGTCAACGTGCTCGGCGATCCCGACAACGGCGTGATCCTGACCAGCTATCTCGGCAGCTTCCTGATGGCCGGCGCGTTCCTGGCCATCGGATCGTGCATCTCGGCCTTCACCAAGAACCAGGTCATCGCCTTCATCCTGGCGGCGACGGTGTGCTTCCTCCTGGTCATGAGCGGCACGGAGCTGGTGCAGAACACGCTCAAGGCCTGGGCGCCGACGATGGTCTCGGAAGCGGTGTCGTCGCTGAGCTTCCTCAGCCATTTCGAGCTGATCACGCGCGGCGTGCTCGATCTGTCGTCAATTTTCTTCTTTCTCTCTCTGATCGCCTTCGCGTTGTTCGCCAACGCCATCGTGATCGAGCAGAAGAAAGCCTCCTGAAGGACCCCATCAGATGTCTAGTCCGATCGATTACAGCTTCGAAGGGCTGAAAACTTGGGCGGTGGAGCGGGCGTCCGGCCTCAGCCGGCAGACGCTGGCCTGGGGAGGACTGGCGCTCGCCGCCGTCATTCTCCTGTCGCTCAATCTCGCCACGTCGCTGACGCTCAAGAATTGGCGCGCCGACCTGACCGAGGATGGGCTGTTCACGATTTCGGATGGCACCAAAGTGGTGCTGAAGACCATCGACGAGCCGATCATCGCCCGGCTGTACTTCTCGAAGAAGCTCGGCGAGGTCAATCCGCCGTCGCGGCGCTATTTCAACCGCGTGCGCACGCTGCTCGAGCGCTATCGAGATCTCGCAGGCGGCAAGCTCCAGCTCGAGATTTCCGATCCCGAGCCCTTCTCCGACAGTGAGGAGCGTGCGGTTGCAGCCGGGTTGCGGGGCCTGCGGCTCAATGCGGAAGGGGATCTCGGATACTTCGGGCTGACGGCCGCCAATGCCACCGACAAGCGGGCCTCGATCGGCTATTTCGCCGAGGAGCGCGAAGATTTCCTCGAGTACGACCTCACCAAGCTGGTTCACACCCTCTCCAATCCCAAGCGCCGGGTCGTCGGCGTGATGACCGGCCTGCCGATCGATGGCGGCACGGCACCTATGACCAATCAGCCGCTCCCCGTGTGGTCGATCTTTGATCAGGTGCGCGAATTCTTCGATGTCGAAAAAGTCGACATGGGCGTGCGCAAGATTCCGGACGGTCTCGACGTGCTGATCGTCGCACAGCCCTCGAAGCTCTCGCCGATCGCCGCCTATGCGGTGGATCAGTACGTGCTCAAGGGCGGCAAGGCGCTGGTGTTCATCGACCCGATGGCCGAGGCGGCGCAGCTCACCATGATGGCCAGCGGCGGAGAGGGCACCTCAGAGCTTGGACGGATGCTGCGCGCGTGGGGTATCGACTACGACGCCAAGAAGGTGGCCGCCGACATCCGCAATGCTCGCCGTGTTTCCTTCGGCGCCAAGCCGGGGCAGCCGCCCATGGTGACGGAGTTCGTGACGTGGCTGGCGCTCGACAAGCGCAGCCTAGATGAGAACGACGTTTTATCGAGCGGTATCGACGAGCTGAGCTTCGCCTCCGCAGGCAGTCTCGGCAAGACCGATGGTGCTCCGATCGAGTTTCAGCCGATCGTGCAGACGAGTGCGGAATCGGCGCGCCTCGATGCCTCCAAGACGGGCATGGGTGGCGACCCGATCGCGCTGTTGCGAGACTACAAGTCGGAGGGCAAGCGGCTGACGCTGGCGGCCCGCGTCTCGGGCGATGCGAAGTCCGCATTTCCCAATGGCAATCCCGATCTGGTCGAGATCGTGGAGTCGCGCGCGGCCATGGCCGCCGATCCCGGCAAGGATGCTGCAAAAAAGGACGATGCCAAGTCGGTGGCGCCTGCGGTGGGCGACAAGAAGTCGGACGCGGCCAAGTCCGGGACTGCTAAGCCCGACGCCGCTAAGCCCGACGCTGGCAAGCCGGATGCAGCGAAGCCGGATGAGGCCAAGACCGAGAACAAGCCGGCCGAAGATCCGCTGAAGGATCACGTCGCCACGGGCAAGATCAACCTGGTGGTCATCGCCGATACCGACATGCTCGCCAACCAGCACTGGGTGCAGGAGCGGGAAGTGCTTGGCCAGCGCACGCAGGTGCCGGTCTCCGACAATGCGTCGTTCCTGGTCGGGGCACTCGAAAATCTCTCGGGCAGCGACGCCCTGATCGCCTTGCGTGGCCGCGGCGTCAAAGAGCGCCCGTTCACCATGGTTCAGGACATCCGTCGCGAGAGCGAGAGGAAGTTCCGCGAAAAGGAGCAGGGACTGACCGCCAAGCTCAAGGCGGTGGAAGGCGAGCTCGAAAAACTGCAGGTGACGGGCGAAGGTGGCGCGACGCTGCTGACTGAAAAAGAACGATCCGCCATCGACAAGTTCAAGGGTGAGATGCTCGCGACGCGACGCGAATTGCGCGAGGTGAAGCGCGGGCTTCGCGAAGAGATCGATAGCCTGGATCTTTGGCTGCAGTTCGCCAACATCGCCCTCGTACCGCTCGGGATCGCATTCGGCGGCCTCGGCTGGACCCTCTGGCAGACGCGCAAGCGTCGGGAAGAAGCCCAGAATTCCAAGCCTCAAGCGAGTAGCGGCCCAACGACGGGTGGCCCGAAGAGTGACGGCCAGACGGGTGGCGGATCGCCCGCTGCGGACGGCGCAGCGGCCAAGAAAAGGACGACCAACGCATGAAGCCGCAGCAGTTCGCCGCGCTGGCCGCAGCCGCGCTCTTTTCGTTCGTGCTCGCCGTCACTGCCTACACGGCCTCCGCCCCGTGGCAGGGTGCCGTCAGCCAGGGTCCGCTGCTGCCCGGCTTTACCGAAGCGGCCAAGCAGGCGGCCCGCATGGAAATCAGCCAGGGTTCATCGAGCGTCGTGCTCGAACGCAAGGGCGAGCAGTGGACGCTCAAGGATCGAGACGGCTATCCGGCCAACAGCGAAAAGGTCCGCACGCTTCTTTCGGGCCTCAGCACTGCTGAACGGGTCGAGCCGAAAACCCGCAAGCCCGAGCGCTACACCGAGCTGGAGGTCGAGGACCCCGCGACCAACACCGCCAATTCGCACCTGCTGCGGCTGCTCGGCGAGGGTGGCGGCGTGATCGCCGAGCTGATCGTCGGCAAGAAGAGCACCGACGCCTTCGGCGCCTCCCGCGCCGGCACCTTCGTGCGCAAGCCGGGCGAGGATCAGACGTGGCTCGTCGACGCCGGCCTCGATGCGTCGAGCAACGTCAAGGACTGGGTGAAGCCGCGCATCTTCGAAACGCAGGCCAACCGCATCCGCAAGATCCGGCTGGAGATCCCCGGTGAGGATCTCCTCGAAATCGGCTGGGACGCCGCAACCCGTCGGCCGAAGATGACGAGCGAGGTGCCGAAGGGCAAGCGCATCAAGTACGCCAATGCGATGGATGAGATCGCCGATGCGCTGACGACCTTCGATCTCGACGACGTGCGCAAGGCACAGCCCGCCGGCAGCGATCCCGTCGCGGTCGCCAACGTAGAGATCGACGGAGGTCTGAAGGTCTCGGTCAAGATCCGCGAGACGTCCGACGGCGACTGGATGACATTGACCGCGACCGGTGACGGCGAGCCCAAGAAATTCGCCGACGACCTGACGGCCGCTGTGAAAGACTGGGAATTCAAGCTGCCGCGCGGCAAGGCCGACGAGATTTTCAAGAAGCGCGCCGATCTGCTTGAAGACGATACGGTCGATACCGAGCAGGGCCCGGGCCTCGGCGGCCCAACCGGTCAGCCCCAGCGGCGCTGAGCGATTGTCTTCAGTCGGCGTCGTCAGTCAACGTCGGCCCATTCGAGAAGGTGGACGGACGGCATCCGCATCAATTGGCAGGCGCGGACGAACCCTCAACCTGACCGTGCTGCGACCGCAAGGCGGGGGTTAGCCCCCTCGTGATGCTCGATAGCGACGGGAGCCGGAGCCGGCGAAGGCGCCGTGGGCGGTGGCAGCGCCAGCTTGGCGGGCTGACTGGCTTTGCCGTCGGCCTTCTGCATCAGCGCGTCGACCCAAAGATCCTCCATCACCAGATAGAGGAACAGGCCGAACGCCAGCGTCAGCATGAGGATCGCGATTCCGGTGTTGAGCGGCACGCTGGCCAGTTGCGCGGTGGCGTGCGCGAGCAGGCCAGACGCGACGAGCGGGATGCCGATCGACTGGTCGAGGCAGCGCTGTGTCTCGGCGCGGCGGCGCACCGGCTCGCTCGCCTCGGGCTGGCCAGTGTTCAGCCAAGCCTTGCCGAGAAATCCGGCGCCGCTGAGGGTGAGAAAGGAGCTGGCCACTTCCAGCCAGTTGGGATCTGCAACGCTTGCCATCGCCTGCACTCCAGAGCTGTCATGCTAGGGCACGCCGCCGTCCGTCAGCCACTCGCCGGACGCGCCACCTTCCGACGATCCTATGCAATCGGGAAACGACCGTCGAGTGAGGATCGCCGTCTTGCTTTAGCTTGAATGCCAAGACGGCTAATGGGCGGTCGCCGGAAGGGCCGAAGTGTGGAGGCGCTACCTATTCCGCAGCCAGACTGACGTATTTTCCGTTGGCCACCGGGCAGGCCGACCACAGCGCGCTCAGCGCACCAACCAGCAACGTCATCGCCTCGTCCGTATGGACCGGCGAGGGGGTGAGCCGCATTCGTTCGGTGCCTTTGGGCACGGTCGGATAGTTTATCGGCTGCACGTAGATGCCGTGCCGGTTGAGCAGCGAGTCGGTGACGGCCTTGCAGTGCACGGGGTTGCCGACCAGGATCGGGACGATGTGGCTGGGGTTGTCCATCGTCGGCAGCCGGGCGGCTTTCAGTCTCGCTTTCAGCGTGCGGGCCCGCTCCTGGTGTCGCGCACGCTCGAGCTGGCTGCGCTTCAGGTGGCGCACGGAGGCGAGCGCACCGGCGGCAATGGCCGGGGCGAGTGAGGTCGAGAAGATGAATCCCGGCGCGAAGGAGCGGATGGCATCGCAGATTTCCGACGAGGCGGCGATGTAGCCGCCCATCGTGCCGTAGCCCTTGGCCAGCGTGCCGTTGATGATGTCGACGCGATGCATGACGCCGTCCCGCTCGGCGATGCCGCCGCCGCGCGGGCCGTAGAGGCCGACGGCATGCACTTCGTCGAGGTAGGTGATGGCGCCATATTTCTCGGCGAGATCGCAGACCGTGGCGATCGGTGCGATGTGCCCGTCCATCGAGTAGACGCTCTCGAAGGCGATCAGCTTCGGCGCCGCTGCCGGCAGCGCCTTGAGCCTGGCTTCGAGATCGCCCATGTCGTTGTGGCGGAAGACGTGCTTTTCGTTGCCGCCGCGCCGGATGCCTTCGATCATCGAGGCGTGGTTCTTGGCGTCCGACAGGATGATGAGGCCGGGGATCAGCTTCTGGAGCGTGGAGAGCGTCGAGTCGTTGGCGACGTAGGCGGACGTGAACAGCAGCGCCGAGTCCTTGCCGTGCAGATCGGCAAGCTCCGCTTCGAGTTCGACGTGATAATGCGTGGTGCCCGAGATATTGCGCGTGCCGCCGGAACCTGCGCCGACGGCGTCGAGCGCCTCGTGCATGGCGCCGACTACGACCGGATGCTGGCTCATGCCGAGATAGTCGTTGGAACACCACACCGTAATCGGTCGTGTGCCTTCTGCGGTGTGCTGGACGGCGGCGGGATAAGCTCCGCGGCGGCGCTTGACGTCGGCAAACACCCGGTAGCGGCCCTCGGCTTTGAGGCCGTCCAAGTGCTGACGCAGGATTGACCGGCAGTCCATCCGCAACTCCCCATGTAACCGCACGACGTAACCGCACGCGCGCGAGCGCCCTGTGACTGTCAGTTTAGAATGACAATTAAAACTGTCAACTCAAACGTACAGTGGTCCGCAGCCGAATGCGGCGTTTCGTTGTGTCGCGTGACCGGTTTCGATCAGACGCGAGGAGTGTGACCGATGGGGGCGTGGGCGGCGGGCGGTGCCGGCTCCGGCTCGCGCGAGGCGAGGCCCCAGGTCCAGAGCGCCGCCGAGGGCATCGGCAGCACCAGGAACCAGTGCTCGATGACGGCGAGGCCGAGAAGTGTCGCCAGGAACGTCAGGCCCGTCGCCTCGAAGTCGGTGGCATGGGCGCCGATCGACGCCTGCACCAGCAGCGCCGTCACCACCGTCGGTACCATCACCGAGACCGGGAACAAGAGGTTCATAGGCCGGCGCGAGAAATAGCTGGTCAGGTACTGCAGGTGATCGGGAAGAAAGTGCTCGGTGAGGTTCGGCACACCTAGAAACACGTTGAGCTTGGCGCTGAGCCGCATCACCCACAGGATGAAGAACGTCCACGCCGCGATCGTGTTGGTGGCCTGCCAGGACAGCGCGGCGAGCGCCACCAGGGTCACGAACAGTGCCAGTTCATGATAGATGACGGTTTCCACCGCCGGACCTAAGCGGCTCGCGCCCTTCAAACCCTCCGGCAGCGGCGTTGTCCGCGGGCCGGTGATGAGACCGGTGAGGAACGTCACCTCGTGCCAGCCCCAGAGCGCGATCGCCGCCGTGAACGCGATGTAGGCTCCGGTGAGGCTGCCGTCGCCGAGCCCGTCGACGACCGCTATCAGGGCCAGAACCGCGATGGCCGATGCCGCCGTGACGGATGCGGTCAGCATTCGCCTCGGCAGGCCGATGACGTAGAGCACCGCCCCGGTGGAAAACCACCAGACCATCAGGCAATAAAGCATGGGCCAGCCGTAGAGCGTCACCGTATCGGCTCCTGTTGCATTGCCCGGCGCCTGCTGGCGCGATCAGGTCACCACGTCGGCTGAAGCCGGATCTTGCTCGGCAGCGCATTCTGCCGCGCGGGCAGGATATAGAGCCGAAGGAACGTCAGTCCGGCAGAGGCGCCGAGCGTCGCGCGCTTCAGCTTTCCTGCGATTCCCGTTTCCTTCTGAGCGGCGCCGATCTTGTCGTTGATCACGCGCAGCTTTTCCAGGCCCGAGCGGAAGACCGGATGATCGATATCGAGTTCGACCGGGAACACCTGCCGCGAGATTTCCGAGCAGATGTTGAACACCTTGTAATCGTATTCGGTCGGGTCGACTCCGAGAGCCTTGTGGAACTCGGGCCGCGCATGGTCGCGCACGTACATCGTGGCGTAGACGGCGAGCAGGAAGAATTTGACCCAGTACTTGTTGACGCCTTCGAGCGTGTGCGGGTTGGCCCGCATGAGCAGCGCGAACGCCTCGCCGTGGCGGAACTCGTCGTTGCACCACTTGTCGAACCACTTGAAGATCGGGTGGAAGCGCCGGTCGGGATGGCGCTCCAGGTGCCGGAAGATGGTGATGTATCGGGCGTAGCCGATCTTCTCGGACAGGTACGTCGCGTAGTAGATGAACTTCGGCCGGAAGAAGGTGTACTTTTTCGCCTTGGTCAGAAAGCCGAGGTCGATGCCGATGCCGATGTCCTTGAGGCTGTCGTTGATGAAGCCGGCGTGACGGGCCTCGTCGCGGCTCATGTACTTGAACAGCTCGCAAACGTCCGGGTTCGTGCCGCGCTTCTTCATTTCGGCATAGAGCACGCAGCCGGAAAACTCCGCCGTCAGCGAGCTGACGAGGAAATCGACGAACTCCTTGCGCAGCCCCTCCGGGAGCTTGTCGAGATCGAAGTCGTCCCAGGCATCGGTTTTCTTGAAGTGGTGCTTGTTGGGATCGCTCTTCATTTCGGCGATCAGCGCATCCCATTCCGCCCGCACGCTCGACACGTCGAGACGGTCCATCTCGGCGAAATCGGTCGTGTAGAAACGCGGGCTCAGCATCGTGTCTTCGGCGGCGATCTTGGTCGTCGCGTTGGGCGTGCGCCCCAATGTTTCGATGGTCATAGCTTCCTCCCCGAGGAGAAACTGACTTCGTAAAGCTCGGTCAGCTCGAAGCGGGCGGCGAACCGTGTCAGCAGGCTTTCGAGCCACCCCGCGCGGGTGACTGTCGCTTCGCGCTCCAGCACGATCTTCTGGCCGTAAGGCACCCGGATCGGATCGCCGTGCACGAGCACCTCGTCACCCGCTTCCACCGGCGGCGCGCCGTGCAGTTCGACGTGCGCATGCAGGCTTTCAAAGGTGTTCTCGATCTCGATCGTACACGGCACCGTGACCGAGCCGCGTTTCAGCGGACTGAAGTTCATGGCAGCTTCCTTCCCCTATCAAGGATCGCCGCAAACGTCTGCGCGTTGCCGGCCCCGAAAGCGTCGAGCGTCACGACCCGTCCGGTAGCTGGATCATCGATCACCGAACGTCCGTCGGCAAGCCTGGAAAGATTGAATGGTGTCTCGGGGCCGAGGCCACTGGCCATGCGCTCCATGGCTAGTCCACGCATCACGACCCGCACGAAACCGGCTTCGCCGGGTGCCAGCACCTGAATCTGTCGGCCCGTGTCGGCCTCCGTGATGCCGATCGAGCCGCCGGCGAGGTCGGCGAAGCGGATCGACAAGGTTTCGACCGGCTCCGGCAGGGTGAGGCGCGTGGCACCGACATCCGTCAGCCGGGCGGTCAAGGCGAAGGCGATGGCGATAAGAATCATGAACAGCGCCGCGACGAGTGCGCCGGTCGGGAAAGTTTGCTCGGCAACTTGTTCGTTCATCACGCGCTCTCCTGTACTCGACGTTGCAAAGCGGCCGGCAGACTTCATGGACCGCCCACCGCAAAACCTCAGCTATAGGCTTCGTGCTTGTAGGCGCCGATGGCGGAGCCGCTCGTCCCGGACTGCTCCGATGCCCGCGATGCCAGCGGCCGTACGGGCTCCCCGCTCAGCGCCTTGCCCAGCAGCTCGGCCACCTGCAGGCTGTCAGGCACGGACCGCAGCATCGGTTCGGGCCGGTTGATCCGCCAGGGCCGCACATGCGGCCAGAGGTGGAAGAAGGCGATACGGTCGTCGCCCGCGAGCGCCAGAGTGATGTCGCCCGTGGCATCGGCGAACGGTCGGTGGCCGGCCGAGGCGATGGCTTTGAACGGAAGGTTGAAGGTGATAGGCAGGGCCACGCCGTAACGCATCACCACCCGCCGATCGGTGATCGTGTAGATCGTCGTGCGGCTGATGGCACGGGCCAGCAAGGTCAGCACGCTAAGCGCCGCCAGACCGGCGATGGCGACGCGCAGCGCGGGTGCCGTCACGGCCAGGATCCCGACGGCCTCCAGTGGCGGCACCATCAGGCACCACACGATGAGAATGCCGAAATACATTGCCACCAGCTCCGCGTGCAGGACGCGACGAAGGACGCCGCGCCACGCCGGCGAGCCCTGCCAGAGCAGGGTCTCGCCCTCGGGAAGTAGTTGGGGCAGCCCGGGAATGGGCTCGTGATCGAACTCGTCACTCACAACTGCGACTCCGTTCTGCGAGGATCCGAATACAGAGTGCCGGCACCATAATAGGCGCAGACCTTGTCCTCTTCCAGCTTGGTCACCTGATCGGGGCTGGCGGTGGCCGGCACGGCGCCGAACTGGCTGGAGCGGATGGCTGCGACCTTGACCTGCTTACGCCGCCCGTCGACCTTGCAGAACGTCATCGGCACCAGGATGCGGCGGTTGCCGCCCTGAGCGGCGATCTCGGCTTCGAGGTAGCGGATGATGGTCTCGGAGCGATCCACCCAGATGTCACGGATGGTACCGGCGCTGCGGCCGTCGGCCCCGATGAGCGCCATGCCTCGCGGATCGGGATCGCGCTTCTCGATGGCGTAGCCGGTGGCGATGCGCATCGGTGCGATGCGCGGGTGTCCGTCGATGGTGATGTCCGGCGCATTCGCGCGTTCGGCATGCGAGCCCGGACCGACGCCGGCCAGCATCGGGTCGCCGGTCGGATGCAGGGGGGCGCCCGGCCAGGCTCCGATCTTTTCCGCCTTGATGGGCCGCGTGTCGGGCTTTCCGTTCGGCGCCATGGCGGTGCCGCCCTGCGGAAGGCGGAACACCTTCGGCGGCGGGATGAACATCAGGTCGGCGGTCTTGTAGGTGTTCGACGGCTCTGAGAACAGCGGATAGCCTTCGCGGCGATCCTCACGTCGCAGATAGAACAGGAGGCCGGCGAAGAAGACCCAGAAAACGTAAAGCGTGACCTGCGCCACGTCGATGTAGCTTGTGATATTTCCGAGTTTCATGTCTGCCTCCGTGGATCAGGATGCTAGCCGGGGAATTCGGCCAGTCCGAACTTCGCTTCGAGTGTCTGGTGGTCTTGGGCGGTGGACGTGCCTGCGGCTGGCCTCACCAGCGGTCCGATGACCGCCAGCGTGCAGAACAGCAGCAGGATTTCAAAGTGGTAGACGACGGTGTAGCCGGCGGCCGGATTGGCGAACGCCGGGCCGAGGGTGCCGTCGGATGCGAGTTGCGGCACGAGATCGCGGACGATGCCGCCGAAGGCGATGGCGAGGCCCGCGGCCGTCGCCTGAACCGCACCCCAGGCGCCGAGCGCGAGGCCGCTCTGGCCGCTCTTGGCCATGTTCATGGCCGCCGTCAGTGTACCGATGGCGAAGAGGCCGGCGCCGAAGCCGATGATCATCGTGCCGATGCGGAACAACAGCGCGGAGTCGGCCGGTGCCGCGAAGATGACGGCCGGGAAGGCGATGAGGCCGGCCAGCGCCCCGTAGCCGGCGAGGCGGAACGGGTCCTGGCCCTGTTCGAGCAGGCGGGCCGCCAGCACGAAGCCGGCGAGCGTGCCGAGCGCCAGCAGCCCGGTGAGCGCCGTGGTTGCGCCGACCGAGAGGTGCAGCACCTCGCCGCCATAGGGTTCGAGCAGGATGTCCTGCATACTGAAGGCGGCGGTGCCGAGACCGGTTGCGAGCAGCGCCCGGCTCCAGCGGTCGCCGTTACGGAGACCGTCGAGGGCCTCGCGGAACGAGGGCGTCTGGCGGGCCGCTTCCCCGGTGTTCGGCCGGCGCGCTTCCTGCTTCCACATGGCGACGATATTGAGCGCCACAGTGACGACGGCCGCGCCCTGGATGATCTGGATCAGGCGGATCTGGCTGAAGTTGGAAAGCAGCCAGCCGAAGACGAGCGAACTCGCCACCATGCCGACGAGCAGCATGACATAAAGGAAGGCGACGACGCGCGGCCGCTTCTCCGGCGCGGCGAGGTCGGTCGCAAGCGCGAGCCCGGCGGTCTGCGTGGTGTGCAGCCCCGCGCCTACGAGCAGGAAGGCGAGGGCGGCGCCGGCCATCCCGATCCACGCCGGTCCCTGCGTGTCGCCCGACAGCAGGATGAGCGCGAACGGCATGATGGCGAGGCCGCCGAACTGCAGCAGCGAGCCGATCCAGATGTAGGGCACGCGCCGCCAGCCGATGAACGAGCGGTGGGTGTCGGATTTGAAGCCGATCAGCGCCCTGGCCGGCGCGAACAGCAGCGGCAGCGAGACCATGGTCGCCACGACGAAGCTCGGCACGCCGAGCTCGATGATCATGACGCGGTTCAGCGTGCCGTTGAGCAGCACCACGGCCATGGCCACCGAAACCTGGAACAGCGACAGGCGCAGCAGGCGCGACATCGGCAGCTCCGCCGTCGCCGCGTCGGCGAACGGCAGGTAGCGGGGACTCAGCCCCGACCACGCCCGTGCCATCCTGTCGTTCAGCGCCTTCATTCGCGCGCGGGCTCCTGGATTGTCCTTGTCACGTCCTCGATACTTCCTGGGCCTGCGAGGTATAGAAATAGCTGTCGACTCGCAGCGATCGGCCGAGCCGCCAGTCCGTAAGTGCCGGCTCTGCCGAGAGACCCCGGTGCAGAGCACCGGCGTCGACCGGCTCGATGGCCGGTGCACGGTCCGATCTGGGGAAGAAGCGACCGACCGCAGGCATCATCGACAGAGCCGGCGTCCGGGGAGCGAACGTAAAAAGGATCGATCTCTCCGAGCGATCGGCGAGCCGTCCGACCATGGCGACCATGTCGGACGTCTGGTAGTGAATGAGGCTGTCCATGGCGACGATGTGATCGAAGCGGCCGAGGCCGGGATCGAGCATGTCGCCGACACGGAATTCGAGGGTGCCGTGGAGTGAGCCGCTCGCATCGGCTCTAAGCAGCTCTCGCGAGCGCTCGCGCGCCAGATCGACGAGCGTGCCGGCCAGATCGATGGCGACGACATTCGCACCGCGACGCACGGCTTCGACGGCGAAGGCCCCCGTGCCGCAGCCGGCATCGAGAATGCGCAGGCCCGTCATGTCCTCCGGCAGCCAGTCGAGCAGCGTCGAACGCATCCGGTCGCGCCCGGCCCGCACCGTGGCGCGGATGCGCGAGACCTTCGCATCGGAGGTCAGCCGCTTCCAGGCATCGGCCGCGGTGCGGTCGAAGTAGGTGCGCAGCTCACTGCGGCGTCGGCTGTAGGAGAGGGTGTGCATCAGTCGTATCCCAGGAAGTCGAAGATCTCGCGATCCTTCATCGGCTTGGCTTCGAGCGGCTCGGCTCCAGCCCAGAGTTTCGCGGCCAGTTGCAGATATTCGTTCTGCACCGCTTCCAGTTCCGGCGAGGGCTCCATTTCGAAAAGCGTCGCCTTCTTGAGGCGGCTGCGGCGGATGACGTCGAGATCGGGGAAGTGGGCAAGGCGCTTCAGGCCGACGACATCGTTGAAGCGGTCGATCTGATCGGTTCCGGCGCTTCGATTGGCGATCACGCCGCCCAAGCGCACCTGATAATTTTTCGACTTGGCCTGGATCGCCGCCACGATGCGGTTCATGGCGAAGATGCTGTCGAAGTCGTTGGCGGTGACGATGAGGCCGCGCTCGGCATGCTGGAGCGGCGAGGCGAAGCCGCCGCAGACCACGTCGCCGAGCACGTCGAAGATCACGACATCGGTGTCTTCCAGCAGGTGGTGCTCTTTAAGCAGCTTCACCGTTTGGCCGACGACGTATCCTCCGCACCCCGTTCCGGCCGGCGGTCCGCCGGCCTCGACGCACATGACGCCGTTGTAGCCTTCGAAAACGAAGTCCTCGACGCGCAGCGCCTCGCTGTGGAAGTCGACCTGCTCCAGAACGTCGATGACGGTCGGCATGAGCTTCTTGGTCAGCGTGAAGGTCGAATCGTGCTTCGGGTCGCAGCCGATCTGCAAGACGCGCTTGCCGAGCTTCGAGAAGGCGACCGAAAGGTTCGACGAGGTCGTGCTCTTGCCGATGCCGCCCTTGCCGTAGACCGCGAACACCTTCGCCTTGCCGACGTCGATGCGGCTGTCGGAATGCACCTGCACGCTGCCGTCGCCGTCGCCGCGCTTCGGCATGGGGCGGGCTCCCGGTCTTTCGAGAGTGAGACTGGTCATGCTGCGGCCTCCACACCAATGCCTTCAAGTCTGTCTTCGAGATCTTCGCCGGCCCGGCGCAGCGCTTCGAGCACGCTCGGGTCAGGCGTCCAGTATTTGCGCTCGTGCGCCTCGAGCAGCCGGTTGGCGACTTTGGCCGAAGCGGTCGGATTGAGAGCGGCGAGGCGCTCGCGCATCTCGGCGTCGAGCACGTAGGTCTCGGTCAGCTGGTGGTAGACCCAGGGCGCGACCTGGCCCGTTGTCGCCGACCAGCCGAGCGTGTTGGTGACGTGCGCCTCGATGTTGCGGACGCCTTCGTAGCCGTGCTTGAGCATGCTCTCGTACCACTTGGGATTGAGAGCCCGCGTGCGGGTTTCGAGTGCCACCTGCTCGGAGAGCGTGCGCACGAGACCTTCCCCGCGCGTCTGGTCGCCGATGTAGACCGGCACCGCGTCGCCCTGCACGCGCTTGACCGCCCGGCTGATGCCGCCGAGCGTATCGAAATAGTGGTCGATGGTGGTGATGCCGACCTCGACGGATTCGAGGTTCTGGTAGGTGAGCTTGACGGTCGACAGCATGCTCTGGAGCAGTGCGGATTGCTGCTCCGGCTGTCCATTGCGGCCGTAGGCGAAGCTCTTCCTGCGCGTGTAGGTCTCGGCCAGCTCGTCCTCGTCGGCCCAGCTTCCCGCTTCGATGAGCTGGTTGACGTTCGAGCCGTAGGCGCCGTCGGCGTTCGAGAACACGCGCAGAGATGCCGTTTCGAGGTCGCAATTGTTCTGCGCCATGTAGGCGAGCGCGTGCTTGCGGACGAAGTTCTGATCGAGCGGCTCGTCGGCCGAGGCGGCGAGGAAGGCGGCTTCGGCCAGCAGCTTGGTCTGCAGAGGCAGGAGATCTCGGAAGATGCCGGAGAGCGTGACGACGGTGTCGATGCGCGGCCGGCCGAGCTCGGCGAGCGGCACGAGCGCGGCGCCGCACAGCCGTCCGTAGCTGTCGAAGCGCGGCTTCGCGCCGAGCATCGCCAGCACCTGGGCGATCGGCCCGCCTTCGGATTTCAGATTGTCGGTGCCCCAGAGCACGAGGGCGACGCTCTCGGGCAAGCCGTGACCGTCGGCCTTGTGGCGGGCCAGCAGCCGCTCGGTCTGGCGCGCGCCGTCGGCGACGGCGAAGGCGCTCGGGATGCGGAACGGGTCGAAGCCGTGCAGGTTGCGGCCGGTTGGAAGGATGGCCGGCGTGCGGATCAGGTCGCCGCTCGGCGCGGGGCTGACGAACGTGCCGTCGAGGGCGTGGATGAGCGAGGGCAACTCGTGGTCGGCCGAGAGCAGCCGGTTCATCGCGGCGAGGCTGTCGAGAATTTCCGCATCGATGGTCGTGCCCTCGGGCGTACGCACGAGATCGGAGGGTGCGGCGCCGGCGGCGATGGTCTCGGCGAGGGCCGCATCGAGCTTCAGGCCGTGCGTGGCTTCGGCCGCCGCGACCAGCATGTCGGCGCGTTCGGCAACCGACATCGGCTCGCCGATCACGTGCAGGCCGTGCGGGATCAGCGTGTACTCGAGTTCCAGAACCTTCGACCACAGCTCGTCGGTGCGCGTGACGGCCTCGTGCGGGGTCCAGAGCGGCTCGGCCGGCGCGAGATTGACGGCAGCCGCCTGCGCCTGAACGATCGTCATCATCGCCGCGCGGTCGGCGTCCGCTTCGGGTTCCAGCGCACGCCATCGTTCGAGCGAGGTCTTGAGATCGGTCAGGCCGCGATACAGCCCGGCGTGGGCGACGGGCGGCGTCAGGTAGCTGACCAGGGTCGCCGCCGCGCGCCGCTTGGCGATGGTGCCTTCGGACGGGTTGTTGGCGGCGTAGAGATAGAAGTTCGGCAGATCGCCGATCAGCCTGTCGGGCCAGCAGTCGCCCGAAAGGCCGGCCTGCTTGCCGGGCATGAATTCGAGCGCGCCGTGAGTGCCGAAGTGCAGCACGGCGTTGGCGCCGTAGTCCTCGCTCAGGTAGCGGTAGAACGCGGCGAACGCGTGCGTCGGCGCGAAGCCCTTTTCGAACAGCAGCCGCATCGGGTCACCTTCGTAGCCGAAGGCCGGCTGCACGCCGACGAGGACGTTGCCGAACTCGGCTCCGAGCACGAAAATCGACTGGCCGTCGCTCTGCTGGCGGCCGGGCGCCGGCCCCCACTGGGTCTCGATCTCCTTCAGCCAGCGCTGGCGGCGCACATGCGTGTCGACGGGAATGCGGGTGTGGACGTTGGCCGAGGTGCCGAAGCGCTGCGCATTGCCCTTGAGAAGGCGGTCGCGCAGGGCGTCGACGCTTTCCGGCACCTCGACGGAATAGCCAGCCTTGGCCAGGCCCTTCAGCGTGCGGTGCAGGGATTCGAACACCGAGAGGAACGCCGCCGTGCCGATGGAGCCGGCATTGGGCGGGAAGCTGAACAGCACGATGGCGAGCTTGCGGTTGGCGCGCTCGGTCCGGCGCAGCTTGACGAGCCGCGCCACGCGGGCCGCCAGCATGTGCGCGCGCTCGGTCACGGCATGCATGTTGCGGGCGCCGCCGGCTTCCTCGGAGCGACCGCCGAACACCATCGGTCCGGTCGAGCCGTCGAGCTCTGGAATGGCGACCATCATGGTCGCTTCGACGGGCATCAGGCCACGGTCGGACGCCGACCACTGCTCGATGGTCTGGAATTCAACGGCGTGGGCGGCGACATAGGGTACGTCGAGCTTCGAAAGCACCTCTGCGGCCGCCTTGGAGTCGTTGTAGGCAGGGCCTCCGACCAGCGAGAACCCTGTGAGGGAGACGATGGCATCCACCGTCGCGCGGCCGTCGGTGACGAAATACTTGTCGATCGCCGGACGCGCATCGAGGCCGGTGGCGAAGGCCGGCACGACGCTGAGCCCCCGCGCTTCGAGCGCGGCGATCACGCCGTCATAGTGCGCGCTGTTGTTGGCCAGCACGTAGGATCGCATGATCAGCAGCCCGACCGTGCCATTGATGGGACCGCTCGGAGGCCTCGGGAGCGCTCGTGCATCTTCGCCGACGCGGCCGGGAAGGCGCGGATGGTAGACGCCGACATCCGGGTAGATCGCCGGCGGCTTCGAACGGACATTTCCGCGCAGATGCCGGCGCGGTCCGTCGGCGTAGCGGTCCACCAGGAAGCGGACCATGTTGGCGAAGTTCTCTTCCGAGCCCGCGAGCCAGTATTGCAGGGTCAGGAAATAGGCACGCACGTCCTGGGCGGTGCCGGGAATGAAGCGCAGGATCTTTGGGATCCGCCGCAGCATGGCCATCTGGCTGGCGCCGGAGGCAGCGGAGGGACTTTCCTTCTTGGCGCCACCGCGCAGCCGCTTCAGCAGCGCCATGGCGCCACCCTGCGAGCCATCCATCTTGAAGCCGCCGAGCCGTGTCAGGCGGATGACTTCGCCGGCCGACATGGAGCCGATCATCGCGTCGCACTTGTCCCGCCGGGCCTGGAGATCCCCCAGCACCGGCTGGATGTGCTCCTCCATGAACAGCATGTTGGCGAGGATGATGTCCCCGCTGGAGATATCGGCGCGGCAGCGTTCCAGCGCTCCCGGATCGTGGGCCCATTCGGCGGCGGCGTGGAGTGAGAGGCGCAGGCCGGGGATGGCGCGCTCGAGTTCGCTGCGCGCCTGCTCGGCCGCGCCCGCCAGATGGCTGTCGAGCGTCACGACGACGACGCGTACAGGCGTCGCCTCAGCGGCTGAAATGCGCTTTTGCATCGTACAGGGTCTCGAGGGTGATGGTTCCGATGCCGCGCTCGTTGGCGAAGCGCTCGGTATTCCGCCGCGCTTTACCGCGGACAAAGAACGGGATCTTAGAAAGCTCCTTCTCGGCCTCGGCGGCCCAGATGGTGCCGGCCGCAGCGGTCGGCGTTGACTTGTGAGACTGTGGCAGTTCAATCGGCGCCGACGCCGCGACAGGTTCCGGGATGATCGGCTTTGGTTTCGCCTTAGCTTCGGCTTTCGGTTGCGCGGCCTTGCCGAGGTGAGACGGTGCGGCGCCGTCGTGGAATTCGAAATCCTCGCGGAACATGCCGAGCAGGTGCTCTTCGAGACCCATCATCAGCGGGTGCACCCAGGTGTCGAACAGAGCGTTGGCGCCTTCGAACCCCATCTGCGGCGAATAGCGGGCGGGGAAGTCCTGCACGTGGATGGGCGAGGAGATCACGGCGCAGGGAATGCCGAGGCGCTTGGCGATGTGGCGCTCCATCTGCGTGCCGAGCACCAGCTCTGGATGCGCTTCCTGAACCTTCTCCTCGACTTCCAGATAGTCATCGGTGATCAGCGCTTCGACGCCGTATTCCTTGGCCGCCTCGCGCACGTCGCGGGCGAACTCACGGCTGTAGGTGCCGAGCCCGACGACCTTGAAGCCGAGCTCCTTGGTCGCCACGCGGGCGGCTGCGAGCGCATGCGTCGCGTCGGCGAAAATGAAGACGCGCTTGCCTGTGAGATAGGTGCTGTCGATCGAGCGCGAGTACCACGGCAGGCGAGAGCGCTCGCGGTCGAGCACGGGCGAGGCATCGACGCCGGCGAGTTGGGCGACCTCCGCCACAAAGGCGCGCGTGGCCGTGACGCCGATCGGTACGGTCTTGACGGTCGGCTGGGCGAACGTGCGGACGAGCCACTGCGCCGCCTGATGGGCGACCTCGGGATAGAGAACGACATTGAAATCCGCCTCGCCGAGACGCGCGAGGTCCGAAGGCGTGGCGCCCATGGGGGCAACGATGTGCACGTCGACTCCGAGGTCGGCGAGCAGGCGGGTGATTTCCACGACATCATCGCGATGGCGGAAGCCGAGGGCGGTGGGTCCTAGCAGATTGCAGGTCGGGCGTCGGCCAGGCTCGCGGGCGGGACGCGGCGTCCCGGGCGGCGGCGCCTTCGGCCCGGCGAACGCGCGCACGAGCTGATAGAACGTCTCGGCGGCGCCCCAGTTCTCTTTCTTCTGATAGGCCGGCAATTCGACGGGCACGACGGGTACCGGCAGATTGAGCGCGCGGGCGAGACCGCCCGGATCGTCCTGGATCAGCTCGGCCGTGCACGAGGCGCCGACCAGCAGAGCCTCCGGCTTGAAGCGCTCATAGGCATCGCGGCACGACGACTTGAAGAGTTCCGCCGTGTCGCTGCCGAGGTCGCGGGCCTGGAAGGTGGTGTAGGTGACGGGCGGGCGCTTGGAGCGGCGCTCGATCATCGTGAACAGCAGGTCGGCGTAGGTATCGCCCTGCGGCGCGTGCAGCACGTAGTGCAGTCCCTCCATGGCGGTGGCGATGCGCATGGCGCCGATGTGGGGTGGTCCTTCGTAGGTCCAAAGCGTCAGCTGCATGGCCTAGACCTCCAGCCGCGTGCGGCGCACGAGCGGTCGCGAGAACAGCTCGGCGAGGTCGCCCGCCTGGTCGTAGCCCTGCACGGGAGTGAACAGCAGCTCGATCGACCACTTGGTGGTGAAGCCTTCCGCTTCGAGCGGGTTGGCGAGCCCGAGACCGCAGACCACGATGTCGGGCTTGGCTTGGCGGCAGCGGTCGAGCTGGCGGTCGACGTCCTGGCCTTCGCTGACCAGAGTGCTGTCGGGCAGACGGTCCAGCTCCATCGCGAGGTGCTGGCGGTTGAGATAGGGCGTTCCCACTTCGACCGGGTCCATGTCGAGTTCGTTCGACAGGAAGCGCGCGAGCGGCACTTCGAGCTGCGAGTCTGGAAAGAAGAAGATACGCTTGCCGCCGAGCCGGAACTTGTGCGGTTGAAGTGCGGTCAGCGCACGCGCTTCGGCCGGCGCCGTCACCCTCGTGAAGGTTTCGGCCGGGATGCCCCAGGCGTCGGCGGCCGCCCGCAGCCATTCGGTGGTGCCCTCGGCGCCGAGCGGGAACGGAGCGGCGAGCCGCGTCGCGCCGCGCTGCTCCAGCGCCCGCGCGGTGTCCGTCAGAAAGGGCTGAGCGAGCAGGAACTTCGTATGCGGCCCGACCGGCGGCAGTTCGCTCGACCGGCGCGGCGGGAGGAAGTGCACCGGGCTGATGCCGAGCTGATCGAACAGCCGCCGGAACTGGTCCTCGACGATGTCGGCGAGCGCGCCCGCGACGAGCAGCGACCGCGGTGCATTTTCCTCGGCCTGCGGCAACTCGGGAACCAGCGCCGCGAGACAGGCATCCTCGCCCTGCGTGAAGGTCGTCTCGATGCCGCTGCCCGAATAATTGAGGATGCGCACGCGCGGGGCGTGCACTTTCGACAAGCGCTGGGCGGCCCGCGAGAGATCGAGCTTGATCACCTCGGACGGGCACGAGCCGACGAGGAACAGCATCTTGATGTCGGGCCGGCGTTCGAGCAGCCGCGACACCACACGGTCCAGCTCTTCGTTGGCGTCGGCGAGGCCGGCGAGGTCGCGCTCGTCGATGATGGCGGTCGCGAAGCGCGGCTCGGCGAAGATCATCACCCCGGCGGCGGACTGGATCAGATGGGCGCAGGTGCGCGATCCGACGACGAGGAAGAAGGCGTCCTGAATTTTCCGGTGCAGCCAGATGATGCCGGTCAGTCCGCAGAAGACCTCGCGCTGGCCGCGCTCGCGCAGAATCGGGCGTTCTTTGCAGCCGGCGGCGGCGGGGGCCTTGGGGAGGACTGCGATGCCCGTCATCGGCCGGCCTCCGCGAGCGCGGCGGGCTCGCCGCTGTTGGCCTGCTGGAGGCGGGCGGCGCGAAGTTTCAGGATGAACTGCGCGGCGTTCACGACATAGGCGGCATAGGCGGCGAGTGCGAGCAGCATCTGCTCGGGGACGCCGAGCCAGCCGGTCATCAGCGCGACGAGATAGGCGGTGTGAAGTGCCAGCACGAGCATGCTGAACACGTCTTCCCAGTAGAAGGCTTCGGCAAACAGATACTGGCCGAAGACGTCCTTCTCCCAGATCGAACCGGTGACCATGATCGTGTACAGTATCAGCGTCTTGACCACGATCGACGCAGTGGCTGCGCCCTCACCTTCGCCGGTCGCGAGGCAGCGCAGCACCAGCCAGAGGCTGACCAGGAAAACCAGGAACTGGAGGGGGGCGAGCACGCCCTGCACGAAGGTCCACGGCGAGGCATCGCGCCGACGGCGCTGATCCGCCGTGTAGAGCGGGCGGGTCTCCGAGTGTCGCGGCCTCTTGGCGGGCATCGCGTTCGTCCTCCCCCTGTGCGGCCGGAGCTGAGCGCTCCCGTGTCCACCGGCCGAGACTATGGTCAGCCTCAAAGGAATGTCAACTCAGATAGACGTAAATTTCACTTTACAAAATTCGGCGCCGTGGCTCTTATGCTGCAACAGCCGGATGGTGCCGGAAGAATTTCCGTGCTTAGCTGCTCTTCGGCCGACCAGAATAAAAAGAGAAATTCCGGGGAGGAGGCTGTCGGTTCACCCTTAGGTCCTTGTCGGTCCTTCATTTTTTTGTCGGGACGAGGGTGTCTGGCGGGCAGGGAGGTTCCGATGCCGAGTTCGCGGCAGCTCTTGGAAGTGCTGGAGCAGTGGCACTCTTGTGAGAGCGTTACCATCGACGGCGAGCGCGCAAGAGCCAGCTTGAGGGACCGGCGCAGGTCCCAGGGCGAAAATAAGAAGTCCACCCTCACCAAAACAATCGAAACCGAAATCATTCCCCGGCTTCTGCTGGCTCATCGGCCAGATTCGACCCGAGCGGAGGCAGGCCGCGGTGTCCGGCATTCACCGAGCGACGAGGACGTTGCGGAATTCACCCGCCTCATTCTCGATCACGAGGTGCGGGTTGGGGCGTCCTACGTCGAGGCGCTGCGCGAGCAGGGCGTGTCGGTCGAGACGCTTTTCCTCGAGCTGCTTGCGCCGTCCGCTCGCCTCCTCGGCGAAATGTGGAAATCCGACATCTGCGACTTCACCGACGTGACGATAGGGTTGTCGAGGCTGCAGCACATCTTCCACGATCTCAGTCCGGCCTTCGAGGACGAGGCGGCCGAAGATTTCGACGGACGCCGCCTGCTGCTGGTTCCGGTGCCGGGCGAGCAACACGGCCTTGGCCTGATGATGGTCGAGGAGTTTTTCCGCCGCTCGGGTTGGGATTGCTGCGGCGGCAGGCCGCAGAGCATCGACGAGCTGAGCCGTATGATAACGTCCGAGCGGTTCGATGTGCTAGGGTTGTCAGCGAGTTGCGGAGTGCATCTGGATGTCGTCGCGCCACTGATCAAAGCGGCGCGCAAATCCTCGCGCAATCCCCATATGACCGTCATCGTCGGCGGCGGACTGTTCAACGAACGCCCCGATCTCGTCAGCCGCGTGGGCGCCGACGTGACGGCCCGAGACGGCCGCGAGGCAGTGAAGAAGTTGCGCACGACACTCGGTCAAGGGGTCAAGAGCCTCGAATGACCGGGCTCGGGAATAGGACACACGCGCCGCTATGGACCAACGGGTTGCGCGAAAAGTCGTGGATCAATTCCGCTCGCCGAGACGCACGCTCGGCGATCTGGAAGCTGACGAAGCCGCCAAGGTAATTGCCGCGGCGTCGGACGTGGCGCTGGTGTTGGATTCGAAAGGCGTTGTGCGCGATGTGGCCTTCGGGAGCGATGATCTCTCGCGGGAAGGCTACAGCGAGTGGGTCGGACAGCGGTGGATCGAGACGGTCACCGTCGAGAGCCGGCCCAAGGTCGAGGAGTTGCTGCGCGACGCTGCCTCGGCTGCGACGCCGCGCTGGCGGCAGGTGAACCATCCCTCGGCCCGCGGCGTCGACGTGCCAATCCGCTATTCGGCCGTGCAGGTGGGGCCGAGCGGCCGCGTCGTCGTCATCGGCCGCGATCTGAGAACGGTTGCCTCTCTGCAGCAGCGCCTGATGGAAGCTCAGCAGTCCATGGAGCGCGAGTACGCTCGCCTGCGGCATGCCGAGACGCGCTATCGCCTGCTGTTCCAGATCGCCTCCGAAGCGGTGCTCATCGTCGAGGCCGGAACGGGCCGCATCGTCGAGGTCAATCCAGCCGCCTCCCGGCTCATCGGCAAGTCGGTGAAGAAGCTCAGCGGTCGCCCGTTCGTCGACGTGTTCTCCTCCGACAGTCAGAAAAAGGTCGAGGCCCACCTCTCGGCCGTGCGCAAAGCCGGACGTGCCGACGAGGTCAAGGCCAGGTTCGACGACAGCAAGCTCGAGATCCGGATGGAGGCGTCTCTGTTCCGGCAGGAGAGCGGTGCGTTGTTCCTCGTGCGACTGGCGCCGGCAGAAGCCGAACGGATGTGGACACCACGCAGCAATTCCAGTCTGATGGATGTGGTGCAGCAGCTTCCCGACGGTTTCCTCGTCACCGACGAAGAGCAGCGCATTCTGGTCGCCAACACGGCGTTTCTCGATCTGGTGCAGATCGCCACCGAGGATCAGGTTCGCGGTGAGCCCGTGGACCGCTGGCTCGGCCGCCACGCCGTCGATGTCAACGTGCTGATGCGCAACCTGCGCGATAACGGTCATGTCCGGAACTTCGCCACCGTCGTGCGCGGCGAGTACGGCTCGACGGAGGACGTGGAAATTTCCGCCGTCTCGGTGACGAGCAGCGACACGCCGTGCTTCGGCATCACCATCCGCGTGGTCGGGCGCCGGGTGGAGCCCGTCATCAACGGCCGGCGTGCCCTGCCGCGCTCGGTCGAGCAGCTGACCGAGCTGGTCGGCCGCGTCAGCCTCAAGGATCTGGTCAGGGAATCGACCGATATGATCGAGCGGCTGTGCATCGAGGCCGCGCTGGAGCTGACCGGGGACAACCGCGCATCCGCCGCGGAGATGCTGGGTCTCAGCCGCCAGGGCCTGTACTCCAAGCTGCGCCGCCATGGCCTCGGCGATCTCGATTCCGCGAGCGGCGGCTGAGCGGCTGGAGCAGTCCGGCCGAAGCTGTCACCTGTAAAACACGATTGACACTTATGGCTGTCAGAGTTTAGCGTTTGGGTATGGCAAATCCCGCGCTGACAGTGTCGCGTCCGGACCCTGGAGCCGTGGTCGAGCTGCTGAAGCCGATCACATGGTTCCCCCCGATGTGGGCGCTCGGCTGCGGTGTCGTTTCCTCGGGCATGCCGGCTTCCGGTCCCGGCGCCCGCTGGGATCTCGTCGCCATCGGAATTCTTCTCGCCGGACCGCTCGTCTGCGGCACCAGTCAGGCCGTCAACGACTGGTTCGACCGCCACGTCGATGCCATCAACGAGCCGCACCGGCCCATCCCCTCCGGCCGCGTGCCCGGCCGCTGGGGCCTCAACATCGCAATTTTCTGGACCCTGCTGTCGCTGGCGGTCTCGACGACGATGGGCGTGTGGGGCGTGGGCGGCACCGCGTTCGGACTGGTGCTCGCCTGGGCCTACAGCGCACCGCCGCTGCGGCTCAAGCAGAACGGCTGGTGGGGCAATGCCGCCGTCGCGCTCTGCTATGAAGGTCTCGCGTGGTTCACCGGCGCGCTGGTGCTTTCGGGGCAGTTGCCGGGCTGGCCGATCCTGGCGCTGGCCGCGCTCTACAGTTTCGGCGCCCACGGCATCATGACCTTGAACGACTTCAAGTCGATCGAGGGTGATCGCCAGATGGGCGTGCGCTCGCTCCCCGTTCAACTCGGACCTGATCGTGCCGCTCGCGTGGCGTGCTGGATGATGGCGCTGCCGCAGGTCGTGGTCGTGGCGCTGCTGGCGTCATGGGACCGGCCGTGGCACGCCCTCGCGGTCGGCGCCGTGCTCGCGACGCAGCTCTGGCTGATGAGCCGGCTGGTGAAGGACCCGCGCGGTCTGGCCCCCTGGTACAACGCCACCGGTATCACGCTCTACGTCAGCGGCATGATGATCAGCGCCTTCGCCGTGCGCGGCATGGCAACCCTCGCCGGGGGCGCAACATGAGCGCCGCTCACCTGGGCTGGGTTGGGATCGTGCGCCTCGGCCTCGTGCAGACGTCGCTGGGATCGATCGTGGCCATCACCAATTCGACGCTCAATCGCGTGATGGTGGTCGAACTGGCCCTCGCCGCGATGCTGCCGGGTGCGCTGGTGGCTCTGCATTACGCCATTCAGGCGCTGAGACCGCGCTGGGGGTACGGTTCGGACGTCGGCGGTCGGCGTACACCTTGGATCATCGGCGGCATGGCCGTGCTGGCGCTCGGTGGTGCAGGAGCCGCGGGAGCGACCGCCCTCATGTCGACCAGCTTTGCGTTGGGGCTCGGTGCCGCCATCGCGGCTTATACGCTGATCGGCATCGGAGTCGGCGCATGCGGCACCAATCTGCTGGCCCTGCTCGCAACCCGCGTCGCTCCCGGGCGCCGCTCCATCGCCGCCGCCATCGTCTGGCTGATGATGATCGCCGGCATCGTGGTGACGAGCATGGTCATCGGCACGCTGATCGAACCCTTCTCGTTCGAGCGTCTTGTCTCGGTTGCGGCCATGGTGGTCGCTGCGGCGTTTCTGGTGACGGTTGCAGCCGTCTGGGGGCTGGAAGGACAAGTTTCACGCGTCGAGACGATGCCGCGCGCAGCGAACAGTGTGCCAGCGCCGGCCTTCAGCGAAGCGATCGGCGAGGTGTGGGCGGAACCGGAATCGCGCAGATTTGCACTGTTCGTGTTCGTCGCCATGCTCGCCTACAACGCGCAGGATCTCATCCTCGAGCCTTTCGCGGGACTGGTGTTCAACCTGACGCCCGGAGAGACGACGAAGCTCTCCGGAGTTCAGCATCAGGGCGTTTTTCTCGGAATGCTGACGTCGGGCGTCATCGGCAGCGTCTGCGCCGGCACGCGGCTGGGCTCGATGCGGGGCTGGACCGTCGGCGGTTGCGTCGCCTCGGCCCTCGCACTCATCGCTCTGGCGGTGGTCGGGATCGCCGGGCCGCTGTGGTCGCTCTATGCCGCAGTGTTCGCACTCGGAGCGGCCAACGGCGCATTTGCCGTCGCAGCCATCGGTTCGATGATGATGCTGGCGGGATCGGGCCGCGAGTCGCGCGAGGGCACGCGCATGGGACTGTGGGGTGCGGCACAGGCGATGGCCTTCGGGCTCGGAGGCTTCATCGGCACTGTTGCCATCGACGTCGCCCGGCGCGTGCTCGACGAACCGGCCGCAGCCTACGGCGCAGTCTTTGCAACCGAAGGCGTGCTGTTTCTCATCGCGGCCTGGCTGGCCGCCCGGCTGGTTCGCGACAGGACCGCAGTTGCCGCCAGCCGGCGGTTTTCACCAGCATGACTTGAGGCGACGAGGAGGGATCGATGAGCGGACCAGAAACCTTTGATGTCGTCGTCGTCGGCGGCGGGCCGGCCGGTGCGACGGCCGCCCACGCGCTCGCAACCCGCGGCCAGAGCGTGCTGCTGCTCGACCGGGCGGGGCGCATCAAGCCCTGCGGCGGCGCAATACCGCCGCGCCTCATCCGCGATTTCGCCATTCCCGACGAGTTGCTGGTCGCCAAGGTCAATTCAGCGCGCATGTTCTCGCCCTCGGCCCGGCGCATCGACATGCCGATCGACGGCGGCTTCGTCGGCATGGTCGACCGCGACGTGTTCGACGAATGGCTGCGGGACCGCGCGGAGAAGGCCGGTGCGGAACGCCGCCATGGGACGTTCGACAAGCTCAGTCGCGATGCAGACGGTGTTTCGGTCGTCCACTTCGAGGCCCGCAGCGCGGAGGGGGGCGAGCCGCAGATGCAATCGGTCCGCGCCCGCGCCGTCATCGGTGCCGACGGCGCGCTCTCGAAGGTGGCACGGCAATCGGTGAAGGGCGCCGAGCGGATGCCCTACGTCTTCGCCTATCACGAGATCATTCGCTCGCCGGCCGCTGATTGCGCCGCCGAGTTCGATGCCCGCCGCTGCGACATCTACTATCAGGGCGGTCTGTCACCCGACTTCTATGCCTGGGTCTTCCCGCACGGCGACACCACCAGCGTCGGCGTCGGCAGCGCGCAGAAGGGCTTCTCGCTCAAGGGCGCCGTCGCCGGGCTGCGCGAAAGCGCCGGGTTGAAGTCGAGCGAGACGGTGCGTCGCGAAGGCGCGCCCATTCCGCTGCGCCCCTTGAGAAAGTGGGACAATGGTCGCGACATCGTGCTGGCCGGCGACGCAGCGGGCGTGGTTGCACCGGCCTCCGGCGAAGGCATCTACTATGCCATGTACGGCGGCCAGCTCGCGGCCGAGGCGGTCGATCAATTCCTGGCCACGGGCGACGCGAAGGCGCTCGCCACGGCCCGCAAGCGGTTCATGAAAGCCCACGGCAAGGTGTTCTTCGTGCTCGGTCTCATGCAGTACTTCTGGTACCGCAACGACAAGCGGCGCGAGCGCTTCGTCAGCATGTGCGAAGACCCTGACGTGCAGAAGCTCACCTGGGACGCGTACATGAACAAGGAACTGGTGCGCCGCAAGCCGGTCGCGCACATCAAGATCTTCTTCAAGGATCTGGCCCACCTCACCGGCTTGGTTCCCCCGTGAGCCCCGTACTGCGTGACGGTGCATCATGGACGCGCTGAGTGCGGCATTCCAGTCCGGATTGATCGCCAACGTCATCATCGGTTTGATGGTGGCCGAATGGCTCATGTTGGCCGCGCTGCATTGGTGTTACGACGTGGGTCCCGATCCGAGGCGGCTGGTCGCCAATTTTCTCGCCGGGCTCTGTCTCGTGCTGGCCTTGCGGGCTGCCTTGACGGGTGCGGATTGGCCCTGGCTGGCGGCCTGCCTCGGCGCGGCGCTGCTTGCTCACGTAGCCGATCTCGCTCAACGCTGGCGCGGGTGAGCGAGGCCCTAACTGTCGAAGGCTGGCCCATCGCATGACCCTTCGCGCCATCATCATCCGGGCGGACGGTGCGCTGGTCGATACCGGCGAGGCCGAACGGCAGACCCTTAATCGGGTGTTCGAGGAGGCCGGATTCGACTGGTCGTGCGCCCGTGCGGACTTCACCGGACTATGGTCCTTGCCGACTCGCGACGAGCGGCTCGCGCACTTTGTCCTCGAGCGCTATCGCGCCAAGCGGGAGACGAGCGACCTGCCGCCGCTGGTCGAGGCCCTGCAGCGACGCGCTATTTCAGCTTTCGCCGAACATCTGGAGCCGGGCCGCCTCACACTGCGCAGCGGCATGGCGGCGCTGCTTGCTGCGGCACGGCGCGAGGGCGTGCGCCTCGGTCTGGTCAGCCAGTTGAATGCCAAGGAAGTGGACCAGTTGATCGCTGCGTGCCTCGGCAAGGATGGGCGCGACGGCTTCGCGGCTTTTGCCTGCCGGCAGCCAGGCGATGACTCCTCCGATGCGCCCTACCGCCGGGCGCTGGCCGAGCTGGCCGAGCTGCCGGCCTGCTGCCTCGTGATCGAGGCGTCCGCGGCAGGTCTCGGCGCGGCACGGGCCGCCGGGCTGTCCGCGGTCGTCACCCGCAGTGCCTATGCGCGCCGCGATACTCTCGATGACGCCTTATTCGTCGTCGACGATCTCCCCGCGCTGATCGCCGACGCCTCGGGCGCAGTGCACGAGCCGCTGGGTCCCGATCATCAGAGCCGGCTGCTGATGGCCTTGGGCCGCGTTCATGCCGGTATCGTCGATGTGGTCAGCGGATTGGATAGGAGTGACGTCATGCGCGTATCCGACATCCTCGCGAGCAAGGGATCGGCCGTCAAAACCATCGCGGCCGGCGAAAGCATCCGGGCCCTGGCCCAGCGGCTCAGGACCGATGCCGTCGGCGCCATGGTCGTGGTCGCGCCGTCGGGCGCCATCGAAGGCATCATCTCCGAACGCGACGTGGCGCGCGGACTGGCGGAGCACGGCAGCCAGGTGGCGGCGCTGGCGGTCGCCGATCTGATGACCCGCGCCGTCATCACCTGTGGGCCGGACGACAGCATCGCCGGAATTTCCAAGGTGATGACCCAGCGGCGCATCCGCCACCTGCCGGTGGTTGAAGGCGGCAGCCTGGTCGGGCTGATCTCCATCGGTGACGTGCTCAAGCACCGTCTCGAGGAGGTGCAGCTCGAGGCGAGCGTCTTGCGCGACTACGCCATCGCGCGGCGCTGAACTTCGCGCCTTTCCGAGGCCGGCGCACCCGACGAATCCGACGTTCAAAAACGTCCGCAAAGTGCGTGACGGGGCCCGCGGCATCGTGTTATGACCGAGGCATGCAAGCCAGCTTGACACATTTGCGTGTAATCTTGGCTAGACCCCGCGGCTTCTGCGCCGGGGTCGTGCGTGCTATCGACATTGTCGAGCGCACGATCGAGATGTTCGGATCGCCGGTCTACGTCCGCCACGAAATCGTGCACAACCGCCACGTGGTCGAGCGTCTGAAATCGAAGGGCGCGATCTTCGTCGACGAGACCGACTCTATTCCCGAAGGTGCCGTCACCGTATTCTCGGCGCATGGCGTCTCCAAAGCGGTCGAAGCCGAGGCGTCTGGACGACGGCTCGACGTGATCGATGCCACCTGTCCCCTCGTCCGCAAGGTGCACAAGGAAGGCCGCAGCTACGCCGAGCGCGGCTTTGACATCGTGCTCATCGGTCATGCCGGTCACGCCGAGGTCGAAGGCACGCTGGGGCAGATCGCGGGCCGGGTGCACGTGGTAGCCGACATCGAAGACGTGAATGCGCTCCAGGTGGCCGATCCCGAGCGCGTTGCCTTCATCACGCAGACGACGCTGAGCGTGCTCGATACGAAGGACATCGTGGCGGCCCTGAAGCGGCGCTTTCCGGCCATCGTCGGGCCCGACACGCGCAACATCTGCTACGCGACGCAAAACCGGCAGAAGGCGGTGCTGGAATTGGCAAGGCACGTGCAGCTTCTGCTCGTCGTCGGCTCGCCCAACAGCTCGAACGCCAACCGGCTCCGCGAAATGGGCGATCAGGCCGGCGTCACCAGTCACCTGATCGACGATCCCTCGGCCATCGATCCCGCATGGCTCGCCGGAGTCGATACGCTCGGCCTCACCGCGGGCGCTTCGACGCCGGAAACGATCGTATGTGCCGTCATCGACCGGCTGGCCACGCTGCGCAGCCTCTCCGTCGAGACGCAGGACGGCGCCGACGAGCACGTGCATTTTCGCCTGCCCGACCGGCTGACCCGGCCGGCCGGCGCGGTTTCGATGTCGTTGCTGCCGGCGGAATAAGCGGGGGTCTCATCTATGGCTGCACTGTTTCCTTTCGCGGCGATCGTCGGTCAGGACGAGATGAAGCTGGCGCTGCTGATCGCGGCCGTCGATCCGACGGTCGGCGGTGTGCTGGTGTTCGGCGACCGTGGCACCGGCAAATCGACGGCGGTCCGCGCGCTCGCCGATCTGCTCCCCCCGATGCCCGTCGTCGCCGAGTGCCGGTTCAACTGCGATCCGGCGCCGCATGCCCGCAAATGCTCCCAGTGCGCCGCCGCCGAGACTGCGTCCTCTCGCACCACATCCCTCGTGCCGGTACCGGTCGTCGACATGCCGCTTGGCGCCACCGAGGATCGCGTCGTCGGAGCGCTCGATCTCGAACGGGCTCTGGTGCGAGGAGAAAAGGCGTTCGAGCCGGGGCTGCTGGCACGGGCGAACCGCGGCTTCCTCTATATCGACGAAGTCAATCTCTTGGAGGACCATCTGGTCGACGTGCTGCTGGACGTGGCGGCCTCCGGTGAAAACGTGGTCGAGCGCGAGGGTCTGAGCGTCCGCCATCCGGCGCGGTTCGTGCTCGTCGGCAGCGGCAACCCGGAAGAGGGCGAGTTGCGTCCGCAGCTGCTCGATCGCTTCGGCCTCGCCGTCGAGGTCAAGACGCCGACCGACATGAAGACCCGGATCGAGGTGGTGCGTCGCCGCGATGCCTTCGAGCGCGATCCCGAATCTTTCGCCGTGCGCTGGCAGGCCGATCAGGATCGCATCCAGCAGCAGATCACATCCGCCCGCGACCGAGTGGCCGAGATCGAAGCCACAGACGCTGCCCTGGAGCGGGCCACGCGGCTTTGCCTGGAACTCGGCACCGACGGCCTGCGAGGCGAGCTGACCCTCGTCAGGGCGGCTCGCGCGCTGGCGGCGCTGGAAGGCTGCGATGTGATCGAGGATGCTCACCTGCGGCACGTCGCGCCGATGGCCCTGCGCCATCGCCTGCGCCGCAACCCGCTGGACGACGCCGGCTCCGGCGTGCGCGTCGAACGCGCGGTCGGGGAGCTGTTCGGCACCTCAGGCGAACGCCATGTGATATGACGGGCCAAATGCCGAGCGATCGACGAGATGCCGCTGCCGCCTGGGAGTGCCTGGTCAAGGCCGCGGCGCTGGCCGCCGTCGATCCTCTCGGCACCGGCGGCGTTGCCCTCAGCGGTCGCGCCGGTCCGGTGCGCGATGCCTGGCTTGCTCTCGTGCGCGACCTCTTGCCGGAAGGTGCCCCCCTCCGCCGCGTCCCGCTCGGCATCGGCGACGATCGGCTGCTCGGCGGCCTCGATCTCGCGGCGACTCTCAGCGCCGGCCGGCCGGTGGCCGAGCGTGGGCTGCTGGCGGAAGCCGATGGCGGCGCGGTCGTTCTGGTCAGCGCCGAGCGTCTCGATCTCGGCACGGTGGTCAGGATCACGCGGGCGATGGACGAGCGGGCCGTGGCCTTCGAGCGTGACGGGCTCACGTCGCGTCTGCCGGCTGCGTTCGGCGTCATCGCGCTCGATGAAGGCATGGACGACGAGCAGCGTCCGGCGCCGGGACTGCTCGACCGCCTCGCGTTCCGCTGCGATAGTTCCGGCATCGGCCTGCGCGACGCCGCTCCCTCACCCGTGACGCGCACCGACGTCGCGGCGGCCCGTGAACGTCTCTCCGGTGTGACGATCGAGGATGATGCGATCACGGCTCTGTGCGTGGCGGCGGTCGAACTCGGGATTGCCTCGCTCAGGGCGCCGCTGCTGGCGCTCTCCGCGGCGCGGGCGGCGGCGGCGCTCGATGGCCGGTCCGAGGTCGACGCCTCGGACCTGGAAATGGCGGCGGCGCTGGTGCTGGCTCCCCGCGCCACGCGGATACCGGCTCCGGAGGACGACGCGAGCGAGCAAACTCCCGATGATCCGCCGCCGCCCGATCCCGGTCCGGAGTCAGAGGCCGACGACCCGGAGCGTGAGCCCCCGTCCGAGCGGGAATTGCAGGACATGATCATCGCGGCCGCCGCTGCCGCCATTCCACCCGACGTGCTTAAGGCGCTGCGGCTCGCCGACTCTGTGGTGTCCCGCAGCCGCACGGCCGGCAAATCGGGTGCCGCCCTGAAGGGCCGCGGGCGTGGCCGGCCGCAGGGAACGCGCGCCGGAAAGCCGGGCGGGGGAAAGCGTCTGGAGCTGGTCGAGACGCTCAGAACCGCAGCCCCCTGGCAGACGATACGCAAACGCGAGCGCCAGCGTTACGGCCATGCATCCGCTATGGAGCAGCGCCTTGAAATCCGCGGCTCGGACCTGCGCGTCCAGCGCACGGTGCAGCGCACGGAAACCGCCACCATCTTCGTCGTCGATGCGTCGGGATCGTCGGCGCTGCACCGGCTGGCCGAAGCCAAAGGCGCCATCGAGCTGCTGCTCGCCGACTGCTACGTGCGCCGCGATTCGGTCGCACTCATTTCGTTTCGCGGCAAGGTGGCCGAGCTGCTTCTGCCGCCGACGCGCTCGCTCGCGCGGGCCAAGCGCAGCCTCGCGGGTCTGCCGGGCGGTGGCGCGACACCACTGGCGGCCGGCGTCGACGAAGCGCGCGAGCTGGCGCTCGCCATCCGCCGCAAGGGACAGACGCCGCATATCGTTCTGCTGACCGACGGGCGGGCGAACATCACACGCGATGGCAAAGCGGGCCGCGCCGCGGCCGAGAACGAGGCGCTGGCGGCGGCCAAGGCGCTGCGAATTGCGGGGCTTAGCGCCGTGCTGATCGACACTTCCCCGCACCGCCAGGCGCAGGCCGAACGGCTGGCAGAAGCGCTCGGCGGTCCCTATGTTCCTCTCCCCTATGCCGATGCCGCGACCCTCTCCCGGACCGTTCGCTCGTCGATCGACGCCCGGCGATCCTGATCGCACGAGCGGAGTGGTGCCATGGCGGATCGGCTGAGCTGGGATCGTGACGGTGACGACTGGCCGAACCGAAGCGCGAGCCGCTTCGTCACCGTCGGCGCGTTCACGTGGCACGTGCAACAGATGGGGCAGGGTCCGCCGCTGTTGCTGTTGCACGGCACCGGCGCCTCGACGCATTCCTGGCGCGGACTGATGCCCCTGCTGGCCGCCAGCCATACCGTCATCGCGCCCGATCTGCCGGGACATGCGTTTACCAACCGCCCCTCGGCCGACGCGATGAGCCTGCCCGGGATGGCGGCGGCCATCGGACAACTCATGTCGTCGCTCGATGTTCGCCCGGAGGTGGTCGTCGGGCATTCCGCCGGAGCGGCCGTTCTCCTCCGCATGTGCCTCGACCGGCACATCGCGCCTTCCGCCTTGATCAGCCTCAATGGCGCGCTGCTTCCATTTCAGGGCATGGCCGGCCAGATCTTCGCGCCGCTCGCCAAGCTGCTGGTGCTCAATCCCTTCGCCGCCTCGTTCTTTGCTTGGCGGGCGGGCGACCGGCGAGCGGTCGAGCGGCTGCTGAAGGGAACCGGCTCGCGCATCGACGGCGTGGGGCTCGATCTCTACGCGCGGCTGTTCCGCAATGCCGAGCACGTCGCCGCGACGCTCGAGATGATGGCGCGCTGGGATCTGCACGGCCTGGAGCGGGACATGACGCGGCTGGCGACGCGGACGCTGCTCGTCGCCTGCGATGGCGATCTGGCCATTCCGCCCGGCGTGGCTCTGCGCACGGCCAAGCTGGTTTCCTCGGCGAGTGTCGAGCGCATCGGCGGACTCGGGCATCTGGCGCACGAGGAAAATCCGGCGCTCGTCGCGGAAATGATCGAGCGATTCATCCGTGCGCCGTCGTCGCCGTACGCGCGGTCGGAACCACGCCGGGCGAATTGAGGTGGCGAAGCCTGCTCGCCACTTGCCTCCGTCAAGTTGACGTGTTCATATGTCAAGTTATGTGGACACAAGCGGTGCAAGGATCGGGGACGCGCGCTCGGCAGGAGCCGCGTCCGCTCGCGGGTCGTCCGAGAACCGATAAGCCCCATGCCGTGATTATCGGCAGCGGATTCGGCGGGCTCGCCGCCGCCATCCGGCTGGGTGCCCGCGGCTACCAGGTGACAGTGCTGGAGAAGCTCGATGCGCCGGGCGGCCGGGCCTACGTTTTCCGCCAGGACGGCTTCACCTTCGACGCCGGGCCGACCATCATCACGGCGCCGTTCCTGCTCGAAGAGCTTTGGGCGCTCTGCGGTCGGCGAATGTCCGACGATGTCGATCTGCGAGCGCTGTCGCCGTTTTATTCGATCCGCTTCAACGACGGCCAGATGTTCGAGGCGAGTGGCGATCCGGAAGCGATGCGCGCCGAGGTGGCCAGGGTCTCGCCGGGCGACGTCGAGGGCTACGAGCGCTTCATGCGCCTCGCCGAGGACATCTACAAGGTCGGCTTCGAGCGGCTCGGCGACGTACCCTTCAGCTCCTGGACCGACATGGCCCGAGTCGTACCGGAGCTGATCCGCCTGGAAAGCTACCGCAGCATTCATAGCCTCGTGTCGAGCTACGTGTGCGATCCGCGGCTCAGGTTCGTCTTGAGCTTCCACCCGCTGTTCGTCGGCGGCAATCCGTTCAACGTCACCTCGATCTACGGCCTGATCGCCTTTCTCGAACGGCGCTGGGGTGTTCACTTCGCCATGGGCGGCACAGGGCGCATCGTCGAGGGACTGGTCAAGCTCATCGAAGGCCAGGGGGGCGAAATGCGCTGCAACACGGAGGTCAGCGAGATCGTCACCCGCGGACGCACGGCGGAAGGCGTCAGGCTGGCGAGCGGCGAGATGATCGGCGCCGACGTGGTGGTTTCTAATGCCGACGTGGCCTGGACCTACCGCAAGCTGCTAGCCAAGACTCCGCGCAAGCGGTGGACCAACAGGCGGCTCGCCAAGGCGCGCTATTCGATGAGCCTCTTCGTCTGGTACTTCGGCACCAACCGCCAGTTCGCCGAGGTTCCGCATCACACCATCCTGCTCGGTCCGCGCTATCGCGAGCTTCTGCACGACATCTTCGAGCGCAAAGTCTTGGCGGAGGACTTCAGCCTCTATCTGCACCGTCCGACGGCGACCGACCCTTCGCTCGCGCCACCCGGCTGCGACGCCTTCTACGTGCTCTCGCCCGTGCCGCACCTCGACGGCGGTGTCGATTGGAGCGGTCGGGCTGAAAGCTACCGACAGCAGATCGCCACATAGCTTTCCGAAACGGTGCTGCCGGGCTTCGAGCCGCACCTCCTTTCCTCACGCGTGATGACCCCGCAGGATTTCCACGACCGGCTGCTCTCAGACAAGGGGGCCGCCTTCAGTCTGGAGCCGGTGCTTACTCAAAGCGCCTGGTTCCGTCCTCACAACCGAAGCGAGGATGTCGATCGCCTCTATCTCGTCGGCGCGGGAACCCATCCCGGTGCCGGCGTTCCTGGCGTGCTGTCGTCCGCGCGTGTCCTCGACCGATTGGTGCCCGATGCGAGAATTAAAGTCTGAACAGCCGAAGCTCGACAGCGCCGACCTCGCGGCCTGCCGCGCGCTGCTGGCCAACGGCTCGCGAACATTCTTCGCGGCGTCCTTCCTGCTGCCGCGCCGCATCCGCGCGCCTGCAACCGCGCTCTACGCCTTCTGCCGCCTCGCCGACGACGCGGTCGACAGCGGAGGTGGGTCGCCAGGAACACTGGACGCCCTGAAGGAACGCCTGGACCGCGCCTATGCCGGCCGTCCACTCGATTGTGCGGCCGATCGTGCCTTCGCTGCGACGGTTGCCGAGTTCGGCGTGCCTCGCGCACTGCCGGAGGCGCTGATCGAGGGTTTCGAGTGGGATGCGCTTGGCAAGCGATACGAGACGGATACCGCGCTCGAAGCCTACGCGGCCCGCGTCGCGGGAACGGTCGGAGCCATGATGGCGCTGCTGATGGGGGCGACGGGCCATCATCAGATCGCGCGGGCCACGGACCTCGGCATGGCTATGCAGCTGACCAACATCGCGCGTGATGTCGGCGAGGATGCCCGCGCGGGGAGATTGTACCTGCCGATGCAATGGCTGCGCGAGGTCGGTCTCGATCCGGAACAGTGGCTGGCGCGTCCGCGGTTCTCGCCCGAGATCGCCGCCGTGGTGCGGCGTCTGCTGTTGCTGGCCGAAAGTTACTATGCACGGGCGGAAACCGGCATCGCGCGCCTGCCGCTCGACTGCCGGCCCGGAATTTATGCGGCGCGCTTCCTTTACGCCGAGATCGGCCACGAGCTGGCGCGTCAGGGGCTCAACTCCGTCGACCGGCGCGCCATCGTGCCGGCCGCTCGCAAGCTGCAACTGCTCGCCTATTCGTCGCGGTCTGCATGGCGGGCGCCTCGCACGGACGACTCTGAAATCGCTCCAGCGGCGGCCTTCCTGGTCGAAGCGGCGGCCTCGAATGCCGCCTCTCGTCCGCGCCATGATCCCTCGCCCGCCGACGACACACCCGTCTGGTGGGATTTTCCGGCGCGCTGGGCGCGGGTCATCGACCTGTTCCACCGCCTCGAGAACCACGATCGCATGAACCGGACCGGCGGGCGGCTGACGGCGGAGCGTGTTGCCGTCGTCAACCGTCGCGGGAATTAATTGAGGAGAACCGCCATGAACGCCCATACGAGCTGGCCCAACGCGGCCCCAAAGCCTCTGCTCGACACCATCCGCGTTCCAGCCGACCTCCGGCGGCTGCCGGAGCGGGATCTGCGCCAGTTCGCCGACGAGCTCAGAGCGGAAACCATCGAGGCGGTCTCCGTCACCGGTGGTCATCTCGGTGCCGGCCTCGGTGTCGTCGAGCTGACGGTCGCCATCCATTATCTCTTCAATACACCCACTGACCGGCTGATCTGGGACGTCGGCCATCAGTGCTATCCGCACAAAATCCTCACCGGCCGTCGTGACCGCATCCGTACGCTGCGCATGGGCGGCGGGCTTTCAGGCTTCACCAAGCGGGCCGAGAGCGAATACGATCCCTTCGGAGCGGCCCATTCGTCCACCTCTATCTCGGCCGGGCTCGGCATGGCGGTGGCGCGCAATCTCAAGGGCGCTAAGAACAACGTCATCTGCGTCATCGGTGATGGCGCCATGTCGGCCGGCATGGCTTACGAGGCGATGAACAACGCGGGCGCGCGCGACGAACGGCTGATCGTCATTCTCAACGACAACGACATGTCGATCGCCCCGCCGACCGGCGCGCTCTCCAAGTATCTGACCCGCGCCACGTCCAGCGGCACCTATCTCCATTTGAGAGACATCGCCAAGCAGCTCGCCAAACGCCTGCCGAAGAAGTGGGAGCGGCGTGCCGCGCGCGTGGAGGAGATGTCGCGCACCTACTGGTCGGGCGGTATGTGGTTCGAGGAGCTGGGCTTCTATATGTCGGACCGATCGACGGTCACGATCTCAACCAGCTCCTGCCGGTTCTGAAGAACGTGCGCGATACCGATCAGGCGCCGATCCTGGTTCATTGCGTCACCAAGAAGGGCAAGGGTTACGGACCTGCCGAGGAAAGCGACGACACGTATCACGGCGTCGCCAAGTTCAACATCGTGACCGGCGCCCAGGTGAAGCCGAAGCCGGCGGCGCCGAGCTATACCCGCGTGTTCGCCGACAGCCTCGTCGAGGAAGCGCGCAAGGACGAAAAGATCGTCGCGATCACCGCCGCCATGCCGGATGGCACCGGGCTCGACGTGTTCGGAAAGGCGTTTCCCGACCGGACATTCGATGTCGGTATCGCCGAGCAGCACGCGGTGACGTTCGCCGCGGGGCTCGCGTCGGAAGGCATGAAGCCGTTCGTGGCCATCTACTCGACGTTCCTGCAGCGCGGCTACGATCAGGTCGTGCACGACGTCGCCATCCAGAAGCTGCCCGTCCGCTTCGCCATCGACCGGGCCGGCCTCGTCGGCGCAGACGGTCCGACGCATGCAGGATCGTTCGATCTCGCCTATCTCGGCTGCCTGCCGCATTTCGTGATCATGGCGGCGGCCGACGAGGCGGAATTGAAGCATATGGTGGCGACCGCCGCGCAGATCGACGATCGCCCTTCGGCGTTCCGCTATCCGCGCGGCGAGGGCACCGGCGTCGTCATGCCGGCGGCCGGTATTCCGCTCGAGATCGGCAAGGGCCGCATCATCCGCGAGGGAAGCAAGGTCGCGCTGCTGTCGCTCGGCACACGGCTCGCCGAGGCGGAGAAGGCGGCCCAGCAGCTCGAGGCGTCCGGGCTCTCGACCACGGTCGCCGACGCGCGCTTCATGAAGCCGCTCGATGGCGATCTGGTGCGTCGCCTCGCCCGCGAGCATGAGGTGCTGATCACCATCGAGGAAGGCGCGGTTGGCGGCTTCGGCAGTCACGTGCTGCAGTTCCTGGCCTCAGAGGGGCTGCTGGATCGCGGACTGAAGGTGCGCCCGTTGGTGCTGCCGGACGTTTTCATCGATCACGACAAGCCGGAGATCATGTATGCAAAGGCCGGGCTCGATGTTGCCGGCATCGTGGCGACGGCTTTCGCGGCCCTCGGACGTGAGAACAGCCTAGCCGCGGTCGCCATCAGCGCGTGAGTGCAAGCTCGTGTGAGCAGGCATCGAGCGCGAGCCGCCGCCGGCCACGCCGCTCGTGCCGCTCGTCGAAGCGTAGGCAGCTTCGATTGAAGAAACCGGCCGTTCGCACGCACGTATCCTAGACGATCAGTGATTTGGTTTATCACCGCACGACGAGACGACGCCATGCTTCCCCTCGCCCTCGACTGGAACATCAATCCACTGGTGTTTTTCGAATTCTTCGTCGTGCTGGCGTTCGGCATCGGCTGGCTCATCCTCGAGCGCGTCGCGCGCACCTACGACAAGAAGAGTACCGAGGAAAAGTCGACGGAGCCGACCCCGCCGCCGCGCGAATAAATACTGAAGTCCCGTCATCCTCATCGTGCGAGCGCGTAGCGCGAGTGCGATGGGGAACCAGCGTGAGACTCGGCGAAGCCGACAAAAATACTGTGTCCTTCGGACGAGTTTTACGCTGGTCCCCCAACGCGCTCGGGCCAAAGTGCCCTCGTGCGTTGAGGATGACGATCGCGAGTGGGGATGGGGACGGGAAGTCCCTACCTCGCCCGGCGCGGCATGCGGAAGGGAAGCATGGCCTGCACGATCGGCGAGGCGAAGCGGTCGAGATCGAGGCTTTCGTGCATGGAGCGGGTGGGCTGTCCGAAGTGCTCTGCATCGACGACCGAGCGGGCGTAGAACGGCGTGTCCTCCAGCGTCTCGACGACCGTCGCGATGCGGCCGAGATCACAGCGCGTGCCGCGTGCGATCTGCCAGAGCGTTTTCGCAAGAGTGGTGCGGGGCGGTGGTTCCAGGCGGCTGACGCGACCCGAGCCCTCGATGGAAACGGCTAGCGACCGGTCTGCGCCAGAGCGAGGCGTCACGTCGTAGTAGACGCTGGTCGCCGGCCCGCCCACCGTGCGCGACCAGTCCCAGCGGCGGAAGGCGCCTTCCAGAGGCGCGGCTCCCCGGTTGTGGTCGAAGTAGCCGGACCCGCTCCAAGTCAGGCTGGGCTGCTGCATCGCAACTTCTACCCGCGCCAGCGGGGCGATCGGCTGCCAGAAATGATCACCGGCATGGTCGATCGCGAAGGGCTCGGGAACCTGCGCGGCCGGGATGACGCGCACCGTACCGCGGATGCGGCGTGGAATAGGCACAGCGATCTCATCGATCGTAATCGTAAGACCGTTGTGATTCCACGTCAGCGCGCTCGGTCCAATCGCCAGCTCGTGCGGCGAAACACGGAGAGCCGCACGGCCCCGCTCGGTCAGCGCCCACCGCTTGCCACCCTCTCCATAGAGCGCGACGTTCAGCGCGACGTGGTTCGCAGGATCGCCGCCGCCGCGACGCCTCGCAAAAGCGTAGTACGGCGAGAATACGCTGCCGATGAAAGCGATGATGGTCAGCCCATGCCGCCCGTCGTCGCTCAGCGCGTCGACATACCACCAGGCATAACCACCCGGTGGGACCGGCCGGGCGAAGTGAGGTCCGAGACGAGGCTCGCCGCCGCCAGCCAGCCCGAGAGCGCCGCCATCGGCACGCCCGGCCCCGGATGCACGCTGCCCCCCGCCAGATAAAGCCCCGGGATCGCCGTCCGCGCCTCCGGCCTGCTGAAGGATGTCGCCCAGCCATGCGACGCCTGACCGTAGAGCGCGCCGCCGGTCGCCGGAAACAGCCGGTCGAATCCGGCCGGCGTCGTCACGATCGACTTGTCCGGCGCAAGGTCGATGGCAAGGCCACAGCGCGCCAGAACAGACTGTATCCGCTCCTGACATCTCTCGATCTCCGCGGGTTCGAAACGATGACGATCGCCCGTCGGTGGGGCGTTGACCAGCAGCAGCATCCGTTCGGGTCCACTGGAGTCTGATACCTGAGACTCGAGACGATCCTGCGCGCAGACGTAGACCGTCGGTTCGCGGGGCAGGAAGCCCTGGTCGAGAATGTCGGCGAACTCGGCCTGATAGTCGCGAGAGAAGAAAACGTTGTGGTGCTGCAGGGGGAAACCGCGGGCCTCGCTCTTGACCGACCATGTGACGGCTGAGAGCGAGCGCGACGCGCGCGGCAGGGACGGTACGGCGGGGGCGATCGAAGCCCCGAGCAGCCCGGTCGCAACTGCTGCGCTGTCCGCATTGACGACGACGGCGTCGCCCTCGATCCGCTCGCCGCTCGAGAGAGTAACGCCCGCAACGCCGCTTCGAGTGGTGTCGATGGCACTCACGTCGCACTCGTAGCGGAACCGCGCACCCTTCTCGGCCGCGAGGCTCGCGAGCACGCCCGCGAAGTGATGCATACCGCCCTCGACCACCCACACCCCCTGCGCTTCGACGTGCGCCACCAGCATCAGCGTGGCCGGGGCCTGGAAGGGGGATGATCCGCAATAGGTCGCGTAGCGGCCGAAGAGCTGTCGCAGACGGGGATCGCGGAAGTGATCGCCGAGGGCACGCCAGAGTGTGGTGAAGGGTGAAATCCGCAGCATGTCGCCGAGGCCGCCGAGGCCGGCCGACAACGCCAGGGAAACCGGCGTCGGCTGCGACGAGCGCATGAACGGGCCTTCGAGCGTGTCGTAGGTCGCCTTGGCGCGGGTCATGAATGCCCGGTAGCCGTTCGCTTCTCCAGCGCCCGCGAAGGCACCGATCGCGTCGGCGCTGCGACCGATGTCGGCAAAGAGGTCGAGGCGATCGCGGTCGCTCCAGGCGTGGCGGGCGAGGCAATCGAGCGGCACGAGTTTCACGCGGTTGGACAGGCTGACACCCGCGTCGTCGAAGATCCGCTCGAACACCCACCGCATGGTGAACACGGTCGGCCCGGAATCGGTGGCACTGCCGCCGGGATAAAGCGCCCGCATCTTGCCGCCGGGCCGGGCCGCCCGTTCGCAGACGGTGACCTGGAGGCCACGCCGCGCCAACTCCAGAGCCGCCACCAGCCCTCCGATGCCCGCCCCGACGATGATGACCCGGCTGTTGCGCACGTCAGTTTCGATCTCCGAACGGAAAGGCGTTGCCTCGCCAGCGGTCTAGTGTCAGTATTTGATGACTGTCGACAATGTCCATCATTGTTGACGCATCATCGATCCTAGCCTGCGAGGCCGCCATGGATGCGACGAGCCGAATCGAGAACGCCCTCGACGCAGTCTTGCAGCGCATGGAGGTTTCGGGAAGTCCGCCGCGCCTCGCCGCCGCTGCCCGCTACGCCGTCTTTCCCGGCGGCGCACGGGTTCGGCCGCGGTTGTGCCTCGCGGTGGCCGGCGCCTGCGGCGACGATGCGCCGGCGGTAGCCGATTGCGCCGCGGCGTCGATCGAGCTGCTGCACTGCGCCTCGCTCGTGCACGACGACCTGCCCTGCTTCGACAATGCCGCAACGCGGCGTGGCAAGCCGTCGGTGCACGCCGTCTATGGCGAGGCGTCGGCCGTGCTGGTCGGCGACGCCCTCATCGTCGCGGCCTATGAAGCCTTGGCGCACGGGGTCGCAACGCTTCCCGCTCGTCTGCCGGGCCTTTTAATGACCATTGGCCGTGCGGCCGGAATGCCGGCGGGCATCGTCGCGGGTCAGGCGTGGGAATCGGAGGATCACGTCTCGCTTCCAGATTATCACCGCTCCAAGACCGGTGCACTTTTCGCCGCCGCCACTGTCGCGGGGGCGCTTGCGGCCGGCGACCGGCCCGACCGCTGGCGCCGGCTCGGCGAATGCGTCGGAGAAGCCTATCAGGTCGCGGACGACATTCAGGATCTCATTGCCGACCCTGCGACGCTCGGTAAGCCGTGCGGGCAGGATGTGGCGCACAGCCGTCCGAGTGCCACGAGAGAATTGGGTCTCGATGGGGCTGTGCGCCGCCTGGAGGGCCTGCTGGCCGAGGCGATCGAGTCCATACCCGACTGCCACGGCGCCGGTGAGCTGCGCGGCATCATCATGGCTCAGGCCAAGCGTTTCGTGCCGAAGGGTCTCGCCCGCAGCGCGGCCTGAATAGCGGAGTTTCTTGTCGCGTGTCGAGCCGCCGATGCCGGGGCGCCCATGATCGACCGTCTTTACGCGCTCCGTGACCACCTGCTTGCCGATGCTCGATTTCAGCGGTTCGCCGCTGCCTTTCCGCTGACCCGCGGCATCGCGCGCCGGCGGGCGCGGGCGGTGTTCGATCTCTGCGCCGGCTTCGTCTACTCGCAGGTAACCTTCGCCTGCATCGAGCTGGGGCTGCTCGAACTGCTTCGCGGTGGTCCGCTGGCACTCGACGAGATTGCGCGGCGAACGTCGATGACGACCGGGCGGGCGAGGACGCTGCTCGATGCCGCCTCCGCACTCGGGCTTGTCGCGAAGCGTGGCGGCGACCGCTACGGGCTCGGGATGCACGGCGCGGCCATGCTCGCCAATTCAGGCATTTCCAGGATGATCGAGCATCACGCTCTGCTTTACGCCGACCTTGCGGACCCGGTGAAGCTGCTGCGGTCCGGCGAGGCCGGGCCTGCGCTTTCACGCTATTGGCCTTATGCCGTCGCCGCGCAACCGGAGGCGCTCGCGGCCGACGACGTGGCGGCCTACACCGAACTTATGTCGGCCTCGCAGTCGCTGGTGGCGGAGCAGGTTCTCGATGTCTATCCGTTTCACCGGCATCGGACCCTGCTCGATCTCGGGGGCGGCGACGGGACGTTTCTGCGCGCGGTCGCGCGGCGTCATCGGCAGTTGCGCCTGATGCTGCTCGACCTTCCTGCTGTCGCAGGGCTGGCGCGCCAGAAGTGCGCCGAGCAGGGGTTCGGCGATCGGGTCGATATTTTCGCAGGTAATTTTCTCGTCGAGCCGTTGCCGAAAGGTGCCGACGTGGCCACCCTGGTCCGCGTCGTGCACGATCACGACGACCCAGCCGTGGCGCGCCTCTTCGCTGCGCTGCGCCATGCACTCGGTGAGAACGGAACACTGGTCATCGTCGAGCCGCTGGCCGGCACGCCGGGGGCCGAAGCCATGGGCGATGCCTATTTCGGCTTCTACCTGATGGCCATGGGCAGCGGCCGGCCGCGCAGCTTCGGACACCTCGCAGGAATGCTGCGAACAGCGGGCTTTTCTCGCGTCCGCAGCATTCCCACCCGCGTTCCCCTGCAGACCAGCATCGTCGTGGCGGACGTCTGATTTCCGACGGCGCGGATACGTGGGACACGCGACAAGAGCGCTTGACACAAGCGACTGTCAGAATAAAGTGACATACGGAGACGAGCCGTGGGCGCACAACGCCGTCACAGGGCCGGTCCGGTAGGGGCGAGTGCAACCCATGATGACCACCGCTGTCGTGCTCGAAGAGCCGGAGCGTCTCGTGCTCAGCAGGTTGGCATTGACGCCGCCGGGCGACGCTGATGTCGTGGTCGACGTCGAGTGGAGCGGCATCAGCACCGGCACCGAGAAGCTGCTATGGTCGGGCCGCATGCCGCCGTTCCCGGGTCTCGGCTATCCGCTCGTGCCGGGTTACGAATCGGTCGGTCGCGTCACGGAGGCCGGCGCGCAGTCTGGTGCCGCGGTCGGCGATCGGGTTTTCGTTCCGGGAGCAAAGTGTTTCGGCGACGTGCGCGGGCTCTTCGGCGGAGCTGCGGCGCGCGTCGTCGTTCCCGGCGCCAAGGTTTTGCGGCTCGACGATCAGATTGGCGAGGAAGGCGTGCTGTTCGCGCTCGCCGCCACCGCTTACCACGCGCTCGCCGCGAGCGAGGCGCGCAAGCCCGAGCTGATTGTCGGGCACGGCGCCCTCGGCCGGCTGCTGGCCCGCATCGCCATCGCGCGGGGCGACGAGGCCCCGGTCGTCTGGGAGACGAACGCCGACCGTGCGCAGGGTGCCGCCGGCTACACGGTTCTCGATCCCGCCGCCGATCCTCGCCGCGATTACCGCTCGATCTACGACGCCAGCGGAGACGCCGCGATCCTCGACAAGCTCATCGCCCGCATGGCGCCCGGCGGAGAGATCACGCTCGCCGGCTTCTACAGCGAGCCGCTGTCCTTCGCCTTCCCGCCGGCCTTCATGCGCGAAACCCGGCTTCGCGTCGCCGCCGAATGGAAGCCGGCCGACCTCGTCGCCGTGCGCGATCTGGTCGACGCCGGCTCGCTGTCGCTCGATGGATTGATCACCCACCGCCGCGATGCCGCCCGCGCCAGCGAAGCCTACCGCACCGCATTCAGCGATCCGGCTTGTCTCAAGATGATCCTCGATTGGAGAGCCTGCTCATGAGTACTTGCGGCGCAGTGGCGACGGCGAAAGTCCGCCAGCCTTCGATCACGGATTTCCTCAGGGCCGAGGCGGCGATCGAGCCTGATCCCGTCCCCGAGGTCGGCAGCGAGAAGAAGACCACGCAGATCATCGCCATTTACGGCAAGGGCGGCAGCGGCAAGAGCTTCGCGCTCGCCAACCTCTCCTACATGATGGCGCAGCTCGGCAAGCGCGTGCTTCTCATCGGCTGCGATCCCAAGAGCGACACCACCTCGCTGCTGTTCGGCGGCCGGGCGACACCCACAATCATCGAGACATCGGCCAAGAAAAAGCTCGCCGGAGAGGACGTGAAAATCTCCGACGTCTGCTTCAAGCGCGATGGCGTATTCGCCATGGAGCTCGGCGGGCCGGAAGTCGGTCGCGGATGCGGCGGTCGCGGCATCATCCACGGCTTCGAGCTGATGGAAAAGCTCGGCTTCCACGAGTGGGGCTTCGACTATGTGCTGCTCGACTTCCTCGGCGACGTGGTGTGCGGCGGCTTCGGCCTGCCGATCGCCCGCGACATGTGCCAGAAGGTGATCGTCGTCGGCTAGAACGATCTTCAGTCGCTCTACGTCGCCAACAACGTCTGCTCGGCGGTCGAGTATTTCCGCAAGCTCGGCGGCAACGTCGGCGTCGCAGGCATGGTCGTCAACAAGGACGACGGCACCGGCGAGGCGCAGGCATTCGCCAAGGCCGCAGGCATTCCCGTGCTCGCCGCCATCCCTGCTCACGACGATATTCGTCGCAAGAGCGCCAATTACGAAATCATCGGCAAGCCCGGCTCCGAGTGGGCGTCGCTGTTCACAGAGCTGGCGACCAATGTGGCCGAAGCGCCACCGGTCCGGCCCAAGCCTCTCACCCAGGATGGGCTTCTCGGTCTTTTCAAAGCGGATGCGGTCGGCCGTGGCGTCAAGCTTGAGCCGGCCTCGTTCGAGGATATGTGCGGCGGCAGCCGGCCGACGCGACCGTCACTCGAAGTCATCTACGACAGCGTTTGAGAGCGGTGGATCGAAACTAATGACGGCGTTGGATCTCAAATCGGCGGACGATCGCGGCACGACCAGTGAGGTCGTGTACGACGCCGCGGACTCGGCGCCACTCACCAACGACGGCAGCGGGGCAGCTCCTTCCCAGTCCGGAGTGGCAAGGCCGTCGGGCATGACAACCGACGTGCAAGATGCCAACCTCTCTTGTGACACTGCCAAGGCCACCGTCGGCGCGACAGCGCATGGTGACGGCGTCGGCTGCCACGCCGGCAAGGATGAAATGCGCCGGGCGGCCGCCGCGGCAGGCAAGAGCGAGACCCTCGCACGCTACGCCGCCGACTACCCGCAGGGCCCCCACGACCAGCCGCAGAGCATGTGCCCGGCGTTCGGCTCGCTCCGCGTCGGTCTCCGGATGCGCCGCACCGCGACCGTGCTCTCGGGCTCGGCCTGCTGCGTCTATGGATTGACCTTCACCTCCCACTTCTACGGCGCGCGCCGAACCGTCGGCTACGTGCCCTTCAACTCCGAGACGCTGGTCACCGGCAAGCTGTTCGAGGACATCCGCGAGGCGGTCTTCAAGCTCGCAGATCCCGCCGACTACGATGCGGTGGTGATCATCAATCTCTGCGTGCCCACCGCCTCCGGCGTGCCCCTGCAGCTCCTCCCCAAGGAGATCAACGGCGTCCGCATCATCGGCATCGACGTTCCCGGCTTCGGCGTTCCGACCCATGCCGAGGCGAAGGATGTTCTGGCCGGCGCGATGCTCAAATATGCCCGCGCTGAAGCCGAGCATGGTCCAGTATTGGCGCCGCGCGCGGGACGCGACGAGCGCCCTGCCGTCACGCTGCTCGGCGAAATGTTCCCCGCCGACCCGGTCGGCATCGGCATGTTGCTGGAGCCCCTGGGGCTCAGGGCCGGTCCTGTCGTGCCGACCCGCGAATGGCGCGAGCTTTATGCGGCACTCGACTGCTCGGCGGTGGCCGCCATCCATCCCTTCTACACCGCCTCGGTCCGCGAGTTCGAGGCGGCTGGACGGCCGGTCGTTGGATCGGCGCCGGTGGGGCACGACGGCACGGCCGCCTGGCTCGACAGCATCGGCGCGACCTGCGGGATTGCGCAATCGAAGGTCGATGCCGCCAAGAACCGCTTCCTTCCGGCCATCCGCGGCGCGCTCGCCGGCAAGCCGGTCAAGGGCCGCATCACGCTCTCGGGCTATGAGGGCTCTGAGTTGCTGGTCGCCCGCCTGCTGGTGGAGAGCGGCGCCGACGTGCGCTACGTCGGCTCGGCCTGTCCCAAAACGCGCTGGTCCGACCCGGACCGCGAATGGCTCGAAGCCAAGGGCGTGCACGTCCAGTTCCGGGCCTCGCTGGAGCAGGATCTGGCGGCGCTCGCCGAATACGAGCCGGATCTCGCCATCGGCACGACGCCCGTCGTGCAGAAGGCCAAGGAAAGCGCCACGCCGTCGCTCTACTTCACCAATCTGATTTCGGCCCGTCCGCTGATGGGTCCGGCCGGTGCCGGCTCGCTCGCCCAGGTCGTCAACGCCGCCATGTCCGGCAAGGCCCGCTTCGACGAGATGCGCACCTTCTTCGAAGGTGTCGGCGAGGGCTATACGGCTGGCGTATGGGAGGACACTCCGCAGGACAACCCGCAGTTCCGCGCCGAATACAAGCGCCGCCTCGAAAAAGAGGCGAAGAAGCGCAAGGCCGAGGAGATGATCTGATGCTCATCCTCGAACACGACATGGCTCGTTCGGTTTCGCGCGATCATCGCTGCGGAGTTGCCGCCTCCATCTCGCGGAGGCGCCCATGCTGATCCTCGACCATGATCGCGCAGGCGGCTACTGGGGCTCGGTGTACGTGTTCACCGCGGTCAAAGGCCTGCAGGTGATCATCGACGGCCCCGTCGGATGCGAGAACCTGCCCGTCACATCGGTGCTTCACTACACCGATGCCCTGCCGCCGCACGAGCTGCCGATCGTCGTCACCGGCCTTTCGGAAGAAGAGCTTGGCAAGACCGGCACGGAAGGCGCGATGAAGCGGGCGCACAAGTCGCTCGATCCGAATCTGCCGGCCGTCGTTGTCACCGGCTCGATCGCCGAAATGATCGGCGGCGGCGTGACGCCCGAAGGCACCAACATCCAGCGCTTCCTGCCGCGCACCATCGACGAGGACCAATGGCAGAGCGCCAACCGGGCCATGACCTGGCTGTGGACGCAGTATGGCCGCAAGAAAATTCCCGAGCTGAAGCCGCGCAAGGAGGGCGAGAAGCCCAAAGTCAATATCATCGGTCCGATCTACGGCACCTTCAATACGCCGTCCGACCTCGCGGAAATCCGCCGTCTCATCGAGGGCATCGGCGCCGAGGTCAACATGGTGTTTCCGCTCGGCAGCCATCTCGCCGACGTGCCGCGCCTCGCCGACGCCGAGCTCAACGTCTGCATGTACCGCGAGTTCGGCCGCCTGCTCTGCGAGACGCTGGAGCGGCCCTACCTGCAGGCGCCGATCGGCCTGCATTCGACGACCAAGTTCCTCCGCAAGCTCGGCGAGATGCTCGGCCTCGATCCCGAGCCCTTCATCGAGCGCGAGAAGCACACGACCATCAAGCCGTTGTGGGATCTCTGGCGCAGCGTGACCCAGGATTTCTTCGGCACGGCGAGCTTCGGCATCGTCGCCAACGAGACTTACGCGCGCGGCGTGCGCAATTTCCTCGAAACGGAAATGGGCCTGCCGTGCACGTTCGCCTTCGCGCGCTCGGCCGGCCTGAAGCCAGACAACGAAGCCGTTCGGCGCGCCATCAAGGAGACGCCGCCGCTCATTCTCTTCGGCAGCTATAACGAGCGCATGTATCTCGCCGAAACCGGCGGGCGGGCCATGTACGTGCCGGCCTCGTTCCCCGGAGCCGTGATCCGGCGGCACACCGGCACGCCGTTCATGGGTTATGCGGGCGCGACCTACCTCATTCAGGAAGTGTGCAACGCGCTGTTCGACGCGCTGTTCCATATCCTCCCGCTCGGCACCGAAATGGACAAGGTCGAGGCGACGCCCGCCCGGCCGCACGAAGAAATGCCCTGGGACGACGAGGCCAAGGCCGAACTCGACCGCGTGCTGGAGTTGCAGCCGGTGCTGATCCGCATCTCGGCCGCCAAGAGATTGAGGGACGCGGCCGAAGCTGCGGCCCGCCGCGCCGGAGACAAGCGCGTGACCGCCAGCCGCGTCACGCAATCGGGTGAACGAACCACGGAGGGCCGAGCCGCATGACCAGTTATGCACACACCCATTTGCCGTTGCGTTCCGAGTTGCGCCGCGTACGTGCGCTGCCGATGCCCGTTGCGCACGGCCGGGCTTCACAGAGCCCGTCGCGCGGCGTGACAGAGCCGCGCGTGGAAGCGCTCTCTGTTGCGCGCCTCTCGTCTGCCTCACGGCCGCAATCGCGGCGCGGCAACGTCCAGGGCCGCTCGCAGATGGAGACCATCCAGTACCGCTTCATTTTCGCGATCGCGTTTCTTGTGTTCCTCGTCACGTCGACGCTTGAGCGCATCCTTCCTTCAGGAAAGTCGGCAGCGTCGGCCAGGCTCGCCGCCGATCGTCCGTCACTCTTCTCTCGCGCAAGGGAGTCCGCACACATTTGCGCTGCCTATGCCTTCATGGGCTGAGGCGCGATCCAAGAACGTAAGCTCGGCGCCGCCGGGTGAACGTCTGCCGTGAACGTCCAAAATCACGGTTGTCCTTGCCGCGCGGGAAATGCGCGGTAACGGCCGCGAGGCCAAATACGGAGGTGCCTACATGGCTGCTGACAATCGAGGCGGCTCCTTGTCGGGCTTGACCGAGCAGGAAGCCAAAGAGTTTCACGGCATATTCATGACGAGCTTCATCATCTTTACGGTGATCGCAATCATCGCCCATTTCCTCGTTTGGAATTGGCGCCCGTGGTTGCCGGGACCCGGCGGCTATGCCGAGGTGATGGACGGCGTGAACTACGCCATGAGCTACATCACGTCATTCAAAGTCTGAGGAAAGAGGAGAGACTGACATGTGGAGAATGTGGCTTCTCTTCGATCCGCGCAGAACGCTGATCGCATTGTTCACGTTCCTGTTCGCGCTGGCCGTGCTCATTCACTTCATCCTGCTGAGCACGGATCGGTTCAACTGGATCGAAGGTCCGCGCAAAGCCGCGGCTGCGAAGACTTCGGTCATCGAGATGCCGTTGGAAATGAAGAAAGCGGCTTGATGCCGAGACGATGGAATGGACGGGCCATCACGGTCCGTCCGTTCCAAACCGAGTGACATCGGAGCAGCCGGCCGCGCGCCGACTGATTGGAGGAACCGGCCATGGCCATGCTCAACTTTGAAAGAAAGTACCGCGTACGAGGCGGGACGCTGCTCGGGGGCGATCTGTTCGACTTCTGGGTTGGCCCGTTCTACGTCGGATTTTTCGGTATCACGACCATCTTCTTCGTGTTCGTCGGCGTCGGCATGATCCTTTACGGAGCGGCCCTCGGCCCGACATGGAACCCCTGGAAGATCAGCATCAATCCGCCGCCCGAGAGCTTCGGTCTCGGCCTCGCGCCGCTGGCGCAGGGCGGCATCTGGCAAGTGGTGACGGTGTGCGCCATCGGTGCCTTCGTCTCCTGGGCGCTCCGCGAGGTGGAGATCTGCCGCAAGCTCGGCATGGGCTACCACGTGCCGATCGCCTTCGGCTTCGCGATCCTCGCCTACGTGACGCTCGTCGTCTTCCGTCCGATCCTGATGGGGGCCTGGTCCTACGGCTTCCCGTACGGCATCATCAGCCATCTCGATTGGGTGTCGACCACCGGCTACACCTACGGCAATTTCCACTACAATCCCGCGCATATGATCGCGATCACGTTCTTCTTTACGACGTGCCTCGCGCTCGCACTGCACGGCTCGCTCATCCTTTCGGCGACCAATCCGAAAGAGGGCGAGGTGGTGAAGGCGCCGGAGCACGAGAATACGTTCTTCCGCGACACCATCGGCTATTCGATCGGAACCCTTGGCATCCACCGCCTCGGCCTGTTCCTTGCCCTCTCGGCGGCCTTCTGGAGTGCGATCTGCATCATCATCAGCGGACCTCTGTGGAAGGATGGCAACCCGTGGGTCGACTGGTGGAACTGGTGGCTGCAACTGCCGATCTGGTCGTAAAGGGGGTGCACCATGGCAACGTATCAGAACATCTTCACGCAAGTTCAGTTGGTGGGCCCACCGGAAGCGGGCGTCGCGCTTCCGCGTGGCGATAGCTCCCGCACGGGAACGCCCTCGCACAACTACTGGCTGGGGCGGATCGGTGACGCCCAGATCGGGCCGATCTATCTCGGCACGACCGGGTTCATCTCGATCGTGTGCGGCATCATCGCCATCGAGATCATCGGTCTCAATATGTGGGCATCTGTGAACTGGGATCCGCTCCAGTTCGTGCGCAAGCTGGCGTATCTCTCGCTCGATCCGCCGGCCAAGGAATATGGTCTCAGCATTCCACCGCTGGCCAAGGGCGGCTGGTGGCTGATGGCCGGCTTCTTCCTCACCACGTCGATCCTGCTGTGGTGGGTTAGAACCTATCGGCGCGCCCGCGCGCTCAACATGGGCACGCACGTGGCCTGGGCGTTCGCCGCCGCCATCTGGCTCTATCTGGTGCTGGGTTTCATCCGCCCGGTGCTGATGGGCAGTTGGAGCGAGGCGGTGCCGTTCGGCATCTTCCCGCACCTCGACTGGACCAACAATTTCTCTCTGACCTACGGCAACCTGTTCTACAATCCGTTCCACATGCTCTCGATCGCCTTCCTCTACGGGTCGGCACTCCTGTTCGCGATGCATGCGGCGACGATCCTGGCGGTCAGCCGCTACGGCGGCGAGCGGGAGATCGAGCAGATCACCGATCGCGGCACGGCATCGGAGCGCGCGGCCCTCTTCTGGCGCTGGACGATGGGCTTCAACGCGACGGTCGAATCGATCCATCGCTGGGCCTGGTGGTTCGCGGTGCTCTGCCCGCTGACCGGCGGCATCGGCATCCTGCTCACCGGCACCGCCGTCGACAACTGGTACGACTGGGGCATGAAGCACGGGCTCGCTCCGGCGGCCTATCCATCAGCCGGTTGCGGCGGCTCGGCCCCGAGCCGCCGTTCGAGAGAGACGCGAGACCGGCGCGGGATGACACGTCCTGCGCCGGTTGCGTTTAGTGGGGTGATAAGTGGGGCACATGCGCCCAACGACGACAGAGATGACGACCGGCACGACGACCGAGGAGGCCAACATGCATGTCGCTGAACTTCTGAAGGTGAAGGGCTTCGCGGCGGTGACCATCAAGGCCGAGGCCACCATCGCCGACTTGGCGAATTTGCTGCGCCAGAACCGGATCGGCGCGGCGGTGGTGAGCGGTGACGGCGTGACGGTCGATGGCATCATTTCCGAGCGCGACATCGCCTATGGACTTGCCGAGCACGGCGCCGCCCTCTCGGGTCTACCCGTCTCGCGCCTGATGACGCGCAACGTCGTCACCTGCAAGTCGCAGGACACGATCGCGGAAATTGCCCGCATCATGACCTGGCGGGGCATCCGCCACCTGCCCGTCGTCGACGATGGCAAGCTGGCCGGCATCATCTCCATCCGCGATGTGCTGCGAAACAGGGTCGCGGACCTGCACCGGCTCTCCGATCTCCTGCGTGAGTATATCGTCGCCACGGAGTAGGACCGGCGGGGCTCGGGCTGCGGGCCGGCGCGCAGTATTCGGCCAAGGTCGGCGGCACCTGCCCAAAATTTGGCCGCTCGACGGCACCTGCCCACATTGCAATTTTCCAGTCTCGGACTTGTCATCGGCAGCCGGCAAGCCCAAGTTCGTCGACAGTGGCATCATCCCGATCCAGCTTGCGGACGTAGGCACGGCGTCCCGACTTGATCGGCGCGGATGCCGACGACCGTCATTTCCCGGGGACTCTCTCGATGACAACATTCAAGCTGAACGGACGTGAAACGAGCATCACCTCGGACGCCGACACGCCCCTTCTGTGGGTGGTGCGCGACGAGCTGCTGTTGACGGGCTCCAAATTCGGCTGCGGAGCGGCCCAGTGTGGCGCCTGCACCATGTACGTCGACGGCGAGCCGGTCCGTTCCTGTGTCACTCCCGTGTCGGACGTGGCCGGCAAGGCGGTGACGACCATCGAGGGTCTCGACGGCAAGGCCGCCGAGGCGGTGCGTGCCGCATGGCAGCAGCTCGACGTCGTGCAGTGCGGATACTGCCAGTCGGGTCAGATCATGGCCGCAACGCATCTGCTCACCGGCAATCCGAAGCCGACCGACGACGACATCAACGGCGCGATGGGCGGCAATCTCTGCCGCTGCAACACCTACCACCGCATTCGCGCCGCCATTCACATGGCCGCCGACACGATGAAGGGCTGAGGGAGGCGCACATGTACGGCAAAGCCGATCTTTCAAAGATCATCTCCACCTCGACCTCCGTAGAGCGCCGGGATTTCCTTCGCCTCGCGCTCGGCACCGGCGCCGGGCTGGTGATCGGAACCTGGGTTCCGGTCACGGCGCTCAGGGCCGAATCTGGAGCCGGGACCGCGTCCGGCGTGTTCAATCCGTTCGTCCGGGTCTCTCCGGACAACATCGTCACGGTGCTCGTCAAGCACCAGGACAAGGGACAGGGGATCGCCACTGGCCTCGCCACGCTCGTCGCCGAGGAGATCGACGCCGATTGGTCGCAGGTGAAGACCGAGTTCGCGCCCGCCGATGTCAATCTCTACAAGAATTTCTTTTTCGGCGTGCAGGGTACTGGCGGCTCGACCGCCATTGCAAACTCCTTCGAACAGTACCGCTCGGCGGGTGCCGCCGCGAAGGAGATGATCGTATCGGCGGCCGCCAAACGCTGGGGCGTGGACGCGGGCAAGATCACAGTTGCCAAAGGCATCGTCTCCGGCGGCGGCAAGACGGCGACGCTGGGCGAACTGGCGGCGGATGCCGCAAAACTGCCGGTCCCGGAAAAGCCGACGCTCAAGGATGCGAAGGACTTCGTCTACATCGGCAAGTCGTTTCCGCGCGTCGACAGCGTGGCCAAGACGACGGGGGCCGGCATCTACACGCAGGATGTGCATCTGCCCGGAATGCTGGTCGCCACGCTGGCGCGTTCCCCCCGGTTCGGCGGCATGGTGAAATCGTTCGACGACAAGGCGGCGCGCGCCGTCAAGGACGTGGTCGATGTGGTGCCGCTGCCGCAGGGCGTCGCGGTGCTCGCCCGGACGACGCACGCGGCCATCAAAGCCCGAGAGGCGCTCGCGATCACCTGGGACGACAGCAAGTCCGAGATGCGGTCCAGCGATGCGATCATCGCCGACTACAAGGCGCTGGCCGGCAAACCTGGCGCCGTCGCCCGCAAGTCGGGTGACGCAGCGGGCGCCTTGTCGAAGGCCGCTAAGATCGTCGAAGCGGAGTATGTGTTCCCCTTCCTTGCTCACGCTCCGATGGAGCCGATGAACTGCGTCATGCAGTTCAAGGACGGCAAGGCGACGCTGTGGACCGGCTCTCAGCTGCAGACCGTCGATCAAGGCGTGACGGCGGCGATTCTCGGCATCAAGCCGGAGGATGTGGTCATCAACACTCTGTGGGCCGGCGGCTCGTTCGGCCGGCGCGCGGTCTACAACTCGGACTTCGTCGCCGAGACGGCAGCCATTCTCAAAGTCTCCGGCCGCAGCGAGCCGATTAAGCTCGTCTGGACGCGCGAGGACGACATCAAGGGCGGATACTATCGGCCGCTGTACGTTCACAAGGTCCGCGCCGGCCTCGACAAGGACGGCAACATCTCCGGCTGGGAGCACCGCATCGTCGGCCAGTCGATCCTCACCGGCACGCCGTTCGAAGGAGAGGTCAAGAATGGCATCGACGGCTCCTCGGTCGAGGGCGTGGCCGATACGCCGTACGCCATCGCCGACATGCAGGTCGAGCTCCACAACGCGACGGCCGGGCCGCCGCCTCTGTGGTGGCGTTCTGTCGGGCATACGCACACCGCCTACGTCATGGAGACGATGATCGACGAGCTGGCGGTGCTCGCGGGCAAGGACCCGATCGCCTACCGGCTCGGCCTGCTCGCCAAGCATCCGCGCCATTCGGCCGTGCTGAAGCTGGCCGCCGAGAAAGCCGGATGGGGCACGCCTTTGCCCGAGGGCGTGACGCGGGGTGTGGCGGTTCACGAGAGCTTCAAATCGTTCGTCGCCCAGGTGGCCGAGGTCAAGATGACCGACGGGCAGCCGAAGGTTCAGCGCGTCGTCGCAGCCGTCGATTGCGGCATCGCGGTCAATCCGGACAACATCCGGGCTCAGGTCGAGGGCGGCGTCGGATTTGGTCTCGGCGCCATCCTGCACAGCAAGATCACGCTCAAGGACGGCGCCGTCGAGCAGGGCAATTTCGACGGCTATCAGGTGCTGCGCATCGACGAGATGCCGAAGGTCGACGTGCACATCGTTGCGTCGAGCGAGCCGCCGACGGGCATTGGCGAACCCGGCGTGCCGCCGATTGGTCCGGCCGTCGCCAATGCGGTCGCAGCCGCAGCCGGCCGCCGCGTCCGCGTGCTGCCGATGGACGACGGTTTGAAACTCGGATGAGCGGCGACATTCCGTCGGTGTTTTGGTGTCCGACCCGGAGGGTCTGACACCGCAGCGAGAGAAGTTTTATCGGAGATCGACGAGTGTGACCAAGCTGCCGTTGGCGAGAACGCTTGGTGGAGCGACCGACCGCGATCCCGTGGGCGTCGCGCGCCGATGGCTCGACGAGCAGGGCGCGGTCGCGGTGGCAACGGTGACCGAGACCTGGGGCTCGTCACCCGTTCCCGCTGGCGGTCAGCTGGTCATTGCTCCCGACGAGCGGTTCGAGGGATCGGTTTCGGGCGGGTGTGTCGAGGCGGCCGTGCTGACCGAGGCGTCCGCCGTCATCGCTGGTGGCAATGCTAAACTCTTGAATTTCGGCGTCGAGCACGAAACGGCTTGGCGTGCCGGCATTCCCTGCGGAGGCCGCATCGAAGTTCTGATCCAGCGGATGGCGGGTGCCGAGGACAAGGCCCATCTCGACGCCCTACTTGCCGCGCGCACCCACCGCAGCGCACTCGTCGTCGAAACGGTCCTTGCCTCTGGCCAACGCCGCATAGTCGGCGATGCCCATGAATACGGGGTGGAGACGGCACGGCGCTTGGCCTCTGGCGACAGCTTCACGATCGACCGGGGCGGTGCGCGCGTTTTCCTGCACGCGCAGGCACCGTCCGTTCACTTGATCATCGTCGGCGCCGGGCACATCGCGCAGGTGCTCTCCGATCTCGCTCGGCGCGTCGGCATGACGATCACCGTTGTCGATCCGCGCACCGCGTTCGCCACCGACGAGCGGTTCAACCGGGTGACGCTCAATCATGACTGGCCCGAAACGGCGCTCCCCGCCCTTGGCCTCGATGCGAGGACGGCCGTGGTGACGCTGACCCACGCCGATCATCTCGACGATCAGGCGCTGCGGGCAGCGCTGGCGTCGCCCTGCTTCTACGTCGGGGCGCTGGGTGCGAAGCGCACGCACGACAAGCGGCTCGAACGGCTGGCCGGGTCCGGCATTTCCGCCGCGGCTCTGGAGCGGATCGACGCGCCGATCGGTCTGCCCATTGGAGCAAAGGGTCCGGCCGAGATCGCACTGGCCATCCTCGCCGCCGTCGTTGCCGCTCAGCGCAAGGCGTGACCGCCGAGCCCGGAGCCTCGGCGACGATCAGCGCCGTGATCCTGGCGGGCGGACGCTCGCGGCGCTTTGCGGCCGGCAACAAGCTGCTGGCGGACATCGGCGGCGAGCCGCTGCTTCGGCGCACGGCGAGGACCGTGTGCGCCGCCGGATTGAGGGACATCGTCGTCGTGACCGGATACGAGCACACCGCCTACGCCGCAGCGCTCGCCGGCCTTCCGCTGCATTTCCTTGAAAATCCGCGCTGGGCCGAGGGCATAGGAACCTCGATTGCGGCTGGCATAGGGTCGCTCAGCGCCGGCAGCCGCGGCGCCTTCATCGTGCCGGGCGATCTGCCGGGCCTCTCAGTGGCGACGCTGCGCCGTCTGATGGCCGTGTTCGACGAATGGGTGGGCAACCGGATCGTGGTGCCTGTGGAGTCGACTGCGGGGAAGAGCGGCGGGCGCGAAGGCGGCCAGCGGAATCCGGTGCTCTGGCCGGGACGATACTACCCGCTGCTGGCGACTCTCGACGGAGAGACTGGCGGCAAGCACCTGCTCATGCAACTGGCCAGCGAAACGGTACCGGTCGCCATCGCCGACGAGCGGGAGCTGCTCGACGTGGACACGGTCGAGGATCTGGCAGACGTGCGATGCGACAGCAACGGCGGCTGATACCGGCGGCCGTTCGTCAGAAAATCACACCGGCGCGCCGAGGTGTCGACTTTTGGTATGACGGTCGTCACGCCGGTATTTGATTTTCATGGCGTGTGGACGCCACGCCAACCCCGCGCGCCGATAGCACCGAACGCAAGTCGAAACGTCCGCTCGGCGGTATCAAGCGTCCGTATCGGCCACTTCGCCTACGCAAAGGTAACCATCGACACTGAGGCGCCTGATCAAATCCATCAGATCCCTGCGCAGGCGCGAGATCTCCTGCTCCGACATGTCGAGGCGGCAGACGACGTGCTCGCGTGCGCCGAGCGCCAGCTCGCGGATGTCGAGCCCCTTCGGCGTCAGCCAGACTTCGACTTCCCGCTCATCCTCGAAGCGGCGCTTGCGGCTGACGAGTTCCATCCCTTCGAGCCGCTTCAGCAGCGGGGTCAGCGTGCCGGAATCGAGCATCAGCGCGCGGCCGAGCTCGGATATCGTGGGGCCGTCCTTCTCCCACAGCACCGTCAGCACGATGTACTGCGGATAGGTCAGCCCCATCGGCCCGAGCCGCTCCCGATACGTCCGGGTCATGGCGCGGGTTGCCGCGTAGAGGGCGAAACAGAGCTGATTGTCGAGTTTCAGCAGATCGAAGCGATGGGAGTCTGACACGTTCAAGCCTCGCATTCCTGTCCGACGGCCGCGAACGTGGGTGCGGCGGTCGGCATTCCAGACGCCGTGGCGGAGACTAAGCCGCCACATTAGACTTTAGTAGATACTTTAGTAGGCATGATCCGGTCGACTATGTCCAATGCATATTCCGACCCAAGACAGAAAGAAATGCTGATGATGCCGATGGGTTCGTTCGCGGTTCACGAGGGCACAGGGGTGGGCTCGGGGTTGGCCGTCGGTGCGGGTGCCGGGTGAACGGGCGCGGAGGTTTGGGCCGCCGCCTCCGGTGAGATGCGCTGGCCGAGCACGCCATACACGGCGGGGATGACGAACAGGGTCAGCAGCGTGCCGACGCTCATCCCGCCGACGATGACCCAGCCGATCTGCTGGCGGCTTTCGGCGCCGGCCCCCTCGGCGAGCGCGAGCGGAACGGCGCCCAGCACCATGGCGCCGGTGGTCATCAGGATGGGTCTGAGGCGCAACGTGGCCGCTTCCACGGCCGCCGTCAGCCGGTCGTCGCCGGCCTCTTGCCGCTGGTTGGCGAACTCGACGATCAGGATGCCGTGCTTGGTGATGAGGCCGACCAGGGTGACGAGGCCGATCTGAGAATAGACGTTGAGCGTGCCGCCGGTCAGCCACAGGGCTCCGAGCGCGCCGGCGAGGCTCAGCGGCACGGTCAGCATGATGATCAGCGGATCGCGCACGCTTTCGAACTGCGCCGCGAGTACGAGATAGATGAACGCCAGCGCCAGCACGAAAACCAGCGTGAGGCTGTCGGCCGAGGCGCGGAAGTCGCGGCTCTGGCCGCTGACGTCGGTCTGCACGGTGGCTGGCAGCACGTCTCGGGCCGCCTGCTCGAGGAACGCCAGTCCCTCGCCGACCGTGGTCCCGGGCGCGAGGTTGGCCTGCAGCGTCGCCGAGCGGAGCTGATTGAAGCGCTTGAGCTCCTTCGGCGCCACCGATTCGCTGATCGAGGCGACGTTGGAGAGCTGCACCATCTCGCCGCGAGGAGAGCGCAGGAAGATCGTGGAAAGGGCTTCGGGCGAGGCGCGGTCCTCGGCGGCGAGCTGGATAAGAACGTCGTACTGCTCGCCGTTCTGCTCGAAGCGTGTGACCTGGCGGCCGCCGAGCAGCGTTTCGAGCGTGCGTCCGACCACGGTGAGGTCGAGTCCGAGGTCGGCGACTTTCGCGCGGTCGATCTCGACCCGGAATTCCGGCGTGTTGAGCTTCAGGTCGGTGTCGAGCGATTCGAGGCCGGGGAATTGCCGCGCCCGCTCCATCAGCTTGTCAACGTACTCCTGCAGCTGCTCGTAGGACCCCGAAGTCTGGATGACGAACTCGATCGGCCGTCCCGCGCCGCGCTGGCCGAAGGCACCCGGCGACTGTGCGATCGCCTGCACGCCGGCGATGCGGCGGAGCTTGGGATTGATCTCGGCGGTGATCTGCTGCTGCGAGCGGGCGCGGTCGTCCCAATCGGTGAGCGGCGCGACGACCAGGGATTGCGAGACCTCCGGCGTTCCGGAAATGCTGAGGCGCGCTCTGACCTCCGGCACGCCCTGCATGATGCGGTCCATTTCCGCCGTGTAGCGCGCCGAGTAGGCGAGCGTGGCACCTTCCGGCCCCGAGCCGCGCAACCGGATGACGCCGCGATCTTCGAGTGGCGACAGCTCGGACTTCAGCGTCGTGAACAGAAGCGCTCCAACGCCGGCCACGCCGAGCGCCACCAGCAGCACCAGCGGCCGGGCCTTCATCGTGCCCCTCAAAAGCCGGCGATAGCCGTTCTCGGTGGCGGTGAAGGCGCGTTCGAGTGCCGAAAACACCCGGCCCGGATTGCTTTCGTGGCGCAGCAGCCGCGACGACATCATCGGCGTCAGTGTCAGCGCCACGAATCCTGAGACGATGACCGCGCCGGCAAGCGTCAGCGCGAACTCGAGGAACAGCCGCCCGGTTTTTCCGGGAGCGAACGCAATCGGCGCGTAAACGGCGGCCAGCGTCAGCGTCATCGCAATGACGGCAAACCCGATTTCCCGCGTGCCCCTGATGGCGGCGGCGATCGGCTCGATGCCGTCCTCGATGTGGCGATGGATGTTTTCCAGGACGACGATCGCATCGTCGACCACGAGGCCGATGGCCAGCACCATGGCGAGCAGCGTCAGCGTGTTGACGCTGAAGCCGAAGGCAAACATCAGCGTGAACGTCGCGATCAGTGAAATCGGGATGGTCACGATCGGAATGATGGCGGCCCGTAGCGAGCGCAGGAAGAACAGGATCACGATCACGACCAGCGCGATGGCTTCGATGATCGTGGTGTAGACGGCTCGGATCGAGCGGTCGATGAACACGGTGTCGTCGTTGCCGACCTCGACCTTCAGCCCTTCCGGCAGCGAGGCGTTGATCTCGGGCAGCACGCGGTTGACGGCGTGCGAAACGTCGAGCGGATTGGCGGTCGCCTGCTTGATGACTCCGACGGCGATAGCCGGCGTGCCGTTGTAGTCGCTGGCGCGCCGTTCGTCGGAGGCGCCGAGCTCTACGCGCGCCACCTCGCCGAGCTTGACCTGATGGCCCTCTGCCAGCTTGACGACGATGTTGCGGAACTGCTCGGGGGTCGTGAGGCCGGTGCGCGAAAGCACCGAGAACTCGCGGTCGCGGCTTTCGATGCGTCCTGACGGAATTTCCGCGTTCTGCGCTCTGAGCGCCGCCTCGATGTCCTGAATGGTCAGATTGAAGGCGGCCAGCCTCTCGCGGTCGATCCACACGCGCATGGCGTAACGCCGTTCGCCGAAGATCTGCACGTCGGCGACGCCGGTCAGGTTTTTCAGCCGGTCGACGATGAAGCGGTCGACGTAGTCGGTGATCTCCAGCGCCGAGCGGTCGGGACTGGTGAACACGAGGAACATGATCGCCTGCGCGTCGGCTTCGACCTTGGCGATGACGGGCTCGGAGATTTCATCCGGCAGCCGCCCGCGCACGCGGCTGACGCGGTCGCGAACGTCGCTGGCCGCGACATCCGGATTGATCTCGGGCCGGAAGCGGACGGTGATGCGGCTCTGCTCGGAGCGGCTGGAGGAATCGAGCACGTCGATGCCTTCGATGCCGGCGATCGACCCTTCGAGAACCTGCGTTATCTGCGTCTCGATGATGCTGGCGGAGGCGCCGGGATAGCCCGTCGAGACGGAGACGATCGGCTCGTCGACGTTGGGATACTCGCGGACGGTCAGCCGCTGGAACGACACCAGGCCGAGCAGCATGAGCATCAGGCTCAGCACGCTCGCGAAGATGGGCCTGCGTATGCAGAATTCGAACAGTCCCATCAGCCGCTCCCGCCGGTGGCCGGCAGAGACGCGCCCGATTTCGGCGCGCCGGTCTTGGGAGAGGTCTTGGGAATGTTCTGGAGAATGTTCTGGGGAACGTTCTGGGCGGCAGGCACCACCTCGACTTCCGCGCCGTTGCGCAGCTTCTGCTGGCCGGCGACGACGATGGTCGCTTGCGCCTCCAGTCCCTGAACGATTTCAACCTCGCCATTCTTGCGTTCGCCGAGCTGAACCTGCCGCTCGACGGCCTTGCCGTTTTCGACCCGGAACACGAAGGACTCGCCTCCTCGCGGAAGGATGGCGCTTTCCGGGACGAGGATCACGTCGCGCTCGACCAGCCCCTTGATCAGGATGCGTGCGAAGAGACCTGGACGCAGAGCCAGGTCGGCATTTGGCAGCACGGCGCGGATCTGGAGCGCACGTCCGTTGACGTCGACCAGCGGATTGATGGCGTAGACGCGGCCCTGGAAAACGCGGCCGGGCACCGCATCGACATGCACTTCGATCTGCTGATCGACTTTGATTGACTGGAGGAAGAGTTCGGGCACCTTGAAATCGACCTTCAGGCTGTCGATTTTTTCGATGTTGACGATCTTGGTTCCCGCGCTGACGTAAGCGCCGACGGAAACGCTGCGGACGCCGGCGATGCCGTCGAAGGGTGCGGTGAGCACATGCTTGGCGAGGCGCGCCTCGGACAACTCGACGTCGGCCACCGCTACGTCATAAGTGGACTTGGATTCGTCTCGCACTCGCTCGGTCACGTTGCCGGAGCGCGAGAGGACACGGGCGCGGTCATTGTTGGCGCTGGCCAGAGACAGCCGCGATTTGGCCTGGGCCAGCTCGGCCTTGGCGAGGGAATCGTCGAGCTTGACGATCGCATCGCCGGCTTTGACCGACCGGCCCTCGGCGAACACGATTTCGGTGATGCGGCCGGCAATCTCGGGCGCAATCTCGACGGTTTCGTCGGATTGAAGGGATCCGACGGCGCGGATGTCGGTGGTCGTTCTCGCCTGTCGCGCCGTCGCGATCTCGACCGTCGTTGCGGCCGCCGGGCCTCCCCTGCCGCTTCGGGACGGGTTGGCGGCGGCGTCAGGGCCGGCAGATGTGGTCGGCGTCAGGCCCAGAAGCTGTCGGGCTGCATCGGGCCTGGCCCACCAGTAGCCGCCCGCCGCCAGTGTGGCTGCGACGACGAGGGTTGCGATCCATTTCATGTGCCGGCGGTCCCGTCTAAGCGTTCTGTGTGGTGTTCAATATCTGCCATGCGTCCCCCGCGAAATCGGCCGACCGGTGTGCATCGTACGCCATTGAACGGTGAAGCGCGGGGTTTCCGTCGCGGGGCCATGCGCGGGGAAAGGCTCCGTGATCGATAAGCTGTCTGCTGATCTGGTTGGGCCCATCCACGATTTCACCCCCCCATCCCCGTATGAGACACACAAATCGGCCCTCTCGGCCAAATGCCGCGCAGGTCCGTGTGTCCTCGCCTTGACCGGAAAACCGCGTCAGAAGCCCTGCACGACGTGATGGAACGCGGTCACCCTTCTCAGGTTCCCTGCAATAGGTTACATTGTTACGCTATGCGAGGAGTTCAATGACCGTGACGGCATGCGTGTTCTGATCGTCGATGACCATGCGGTGGTCCGGCAGGGCATTCGCCGTGTGCTGGCGTCGCTGCCCGGGATTGTGGCCTGGGAGGCGTCAAACGCCCTTGACGCCATGGAACTCTACCGCTTGCAGGCCCCCGACGTGGTGGTGCTCGATGTCAGTCTGGACCACAGCAGCGGACTCGAGCTTCTCCAGCGGCTGATTGCCGTCGACCGGGCCGCCCGCATCGTCATGTTCACCATGCATGGAGACGCGGCCTACGTGGCGCGTGCCTTGGAGGCGGGCGCCATGGGTTATGTCAGCAAGGGCTCACCGGCCGAGGAACTTCGTCTCGCGGTCGAGAAGGCCGCTGCCGGCCAGCGCCATGTCGCCCCGGATCTTGCCGTGCCCGCAACTCCGTCCGGAACCTCGGCTGCCGACCCATTGAGTACGCTTTCGAACCGCGAACTCGAAATCTTGCGCCTGCTCGGGGAAGGCAAGACGATGGGCGACATCGCCGTTGTTCTGGGGCTTGCCTACAAGACGGTTGCGAACACATCGAGCCTGCTCAAAGAGAAGCTGGGTCTTTCACGCACCGCCGATCTGGTGCGGCTGGCGGTCGAGCGGCGGTTGAAGTGAACCGGTAACGTCACGCTGACGTCTGCGGCTTGCCGAGGCTCGGCCGCATGGGTACTATATATCATTACTATTGATGAGGCTGGCTCATTTGCGTCGGATGGAACCGCACATGTTTCGCGTCCCGAGTGAAGGACTGGCCCCGTGACGCTGCTCACACGGCTCATCGCGGCGGTGGCGGCGGCGATGGTGCTGATCATCCTCGCCGGCGGGGTGCTGTCGTACTGGCAGGGCAAGCGCTGGGTGGTCGAGGAGACTGGCGCGGCAATGGCCAGCGCACGCGCGACGATCGACACCGCGCTGCGAGACATGCTCCGTGTCGCCGACCCGAAGCGTGAGCTGACACGGCTGGTCCACTCGTTCGACAACAGCCGCCATCTGCGCGTGTCCCTGGTGCAAGCCGACGGCTCCGTCGAGGCATCCGTCCGTCATCCGCTGCGCAGCCGAATCCCGGACTGGTTCTTCCGTGTCCTGGAACCTCAGAAAACCGTCGAGCAGATAGCTCTTCCAGCCGAATTTGCACCCGCCCAGTCGCTGCGCCTCGAAACGGAGCCGCGCAGCGAAATCGAGGAGGTCTGGGACGAAACGGCTCTCGATGCTCGAATCCTCGCTGCCCTGCTGGCCTTGTTGCTGGCAGCGATCTCCATGCTCTTGAAGACGGCACTGGCGCCTCTGCCCGGCTTGCTCGGCGCTTTTGCGCGTGTCGGCGAAGGCGACTATGCCGCGCGGACACCTGTTACCGGCTCGCGCGAGTTTCGTGGACTGAGTACCGCCTTCAACGACATGGTGGAACGGCTGGTGGCAGCCGAGCGTGACAATCGGCGTCTTGCCGAGCAACTGGCCAGCGCTCGGGAGACCGAGCGGGCCGAGATCGCCCGCGACCTGCACGACGGCATCGGGCCGCTGCTGTTCGCCATCGATGTCGATGCCATGAACATCGCCGAGACGGCCACCGCGGCATCCGCCGATGTCGATGCGTGCCGCCGGGCCGCATCCATTCGGCAGTCGGTGGCGGAAACGAAGTCGCATGTCGGCGCGCTGCTCGGACGCCTCAGGCCGGACGTCGCCCTCGATCTCGGCCTCGTGCACGCGGTCGAGCAACTCGTCGGGGCCTGCCGTCCCCGCCATCCCGATCTGGTGTTGACGTCCGACATTCCGCCGGGGTCTTGGGGTCCGTCGATCGACGCCATGCTGTACTATGTGATCCGTGAAGGACTGCACAACGCGCTTCGCCACGCCGGCGCGCGCCGCATCTCCATCCTCGTGGGGTACGAAGGCGACGGCGGACTTCGCGTGGCCGTCAGCGACGACGGCAAAGGACTGCAGCCCGGCGCTCAATCTTCCGGCTATGGTCTCGTCGGAATGCGGGAGCGGCTGCAGGAGTTCGGCGGCCGGCTGGACCTTTCCACCGGTCCCGGCGGCCGAGGGCTGGTCGTGAGCGGACACGTCCCGCGCGCGAGCCTGCCGGCGAACACGGCGAAACAACTTTCTGGGGCGGCCAGCGGATGAACGTACTCGTGGTCGACGATCATGCCGTCGTCCGGCAGGGCCTCAGGGAGCTGCTGGCGCGCATTCCCGACATGGTGGTCGAGGAGGCCGCCAGCACTCTGGAAGCGTCCGGTGTGCTGCGCAGCCGGCCGATCGACGTGATCGTTCTCGATCTGAATGTGCGTGACGGCTGCGGACTGGAGCTGATGGGCCAGCGTGATGCCTCGCTCGGTCCGCTGCGCGTCGTCGTCTTCTCGATGCAGTCCGAGCCCTCGTCCGTGCGTCGCGCGTTCGACGCTGGCGTGCTGGGGTTCGTCGCCAAGACGTCGCGACCCGAGGAGTTGCTGACCGCCGTGCAGCGCGCGGCGCAGGGCGAGCGCTACCTCGACGAAAAGATCGCCCGCACCATCGCCGAGGGCGTGGCATCCGGCGGTCTTACACTCGACGGGCTGAGCCCGCGCGAAGGCGAAATCCTCGAGCTGCTGGGCGAGGGCAAGAGCATCACCGAGATCGCAGCTATACTCGGTGTCGCCTACAAGACGGTGGCCAACACGTCGTTGCGGCTCCGCGACAAGCTCGGCGCCAAGGGTCCGGCCGACCTCGTTCGCATCGCGATCGAGGCGCGTCGGGCAAGGCCGGTGCAGCCGGCCAAAGCGGTCGGCGGCTAGCCAGGAAATGCAACGACGGTCTGGCGCTGCACGCCGAGGCCGTCGATGCTGAGTTCCATCACGTCACCGGCCTTGAGGTAGGTCGGCGGCTTCATTGCCGATCCGACGCCCGGCGGCGTGCCGGTGGTGATGATGTCGCCCGGCTCCAGCACCATGAACTCGGTGACATAGGCGAGCAGCTTGGGGATCGAAAAGATCATGGTCGCCGTCGAGCCCTTCTGGCGGACCTCGCCGTTCACCGTCAACTGCATGGCGAGAGACTGCGGATCGGCGATCTCGTCTGGCGTCACCAGCCAGGGACCGAGCGGGCCGAAGGTTTCGGCACTCTTGCCTTTCACCCACTGCCCGTTGCGCTTCACCTGGAAGCGGCGCTCGGACACGTCGTTGCAGATCGTATAGCCGGCGATGTACCGGCCGGCGTCCTTTTCATCGACGTAGCGGGCGCGCCGGCCGATGACGAAGGCGATCTCGCATTCCCAGTCCATCCGATCGGAGTTCCTAGGATAGATCACGTCGTCGTACGGCCCGCAGATGCAGGTCGCGGCCTTGTTGAACAGGATTGGCTCGGCGGGAATCTCCTGGCCCGTCTCGCGGGCGTGGTCGGCGTAATTCAGCCCGATCGCCACGAAATTGCGCGTTCCCGCCACCGGAGCGCCGAGCCGGACGCCGGCGGGCGCGATGGGCAGTGACCGTGAGTCGATGCGGGCCAGCCGCGCCAGGGCTTCGGGATCGAGGGCCGCCCCGGCCAGATCGGCGACGTGGCCGGAGAGGTCGCGGATGTGGCCGTCGGCATCGACGAGGCCGGGCTTTTCATGACCCGCAGCACCGAAACGCACGAATTTCATGGGACAAGCTCACGCAATGAGGGGCTGAGACGGTGCGGCCGTGTACCGGCGGGACCAACGGCCGTCAAGCGCACGACAGGGCTCACATCATGCCGAGCCATCGCGGCAGCCACAGCGAGAGCGCCGGCCAGAAGGTGACCAGCATCAGGAAGCCCAGCATGGTGAGAAGCCACGGTGACACGGCCTTCGACATGTCCGTCAGTCCGAGTCTCGAGATGCCGCTCGCGACATAGAGGTTGAGCCCTACAGGCGGCGTGATCATGCCGATTTCCATGTTGACCACCAGAATGATGCCGAAGTGGACGGGATCGATGCCGAGCTTGGCCGCCACCGGAAAGAGGATCGGCGCAAGGATCAGCATCACCGAGGCCGGCTCCATGACGGCTCCCGCGACGAGCAGAAGCACGTTGACGACCAGCAGGAACGTCACCGGTCCGAACCCCTGCTCGACCAGCCAGGCGGCAATGCCCTGCGGAATCTGCTCGTGCGTCAGCAGGAACGAGAACAGCACCGCGTTGGTGATGATGTACAGCAGCATGGCGCTCATGTTGGCCGAGGCTGTCAGCACGCGCGGCACGTCGTTCCAGGCCAGGTCCTTGTAGACGAACACGGCGATGACGAAGGCGTAGACCGCGCTCATGGCAGCCGCTTCCGTCGGCGTGAAGGCGCCCTTGTAGATGCCGCCGAGCACGAGTGCGATCAGAAGCAGCCCCCAGAAGCAGGCGCGGAAGGCGTTCCATGTCTCTCGCCACGTGGCGCGCGGCTGGCGCGGGTATCCGCCGCGCCAGGCTTGCACCCACGTGGTTACGCCGAGCAGCAGTGCCAGCAGGATGCCCGGCACCACGCCGGCCATGAACAGCGCGCCGACGGATGCGGCGGAGACCTTTTCTCCGGCCGGTCCCGTAACCACCATGCCCGTGGTCCCGACCGAATACAGCACCATCACGATCGACGGAGGAATGAGGATGCCGAGCGCCCCGGCGGAGGCGATCGTGCCGGCCCCGAAGCTTCTCGGAAAGCCCTGGGCCAGCATCGCCGGCATCATGACCGAGCCGATGGCGACCACGGTCGCCGGCGAGGAGCCGGAGATGGCCGCGAAGATCGCGCAGGCGAACACGGCTGCCAGCCCGAGCCCGCCCGGCCAGTGTCCGACGAGGGCGGTGGCGAAGCGGACGATGCGCTTGGCGACGCCGCCATGGGTGAGGAAATTGCCGGCCAGGATGAAGAACGGCACGGCCATGATCTCGAACTTCTCGATGCCGGTGAAGAGCTTCAGGGCGACCGAGTCGAGCGGCACGTCGGTGATCGCAAAGAGAACCACGAGCACGGTCAGCCCGAGCGCGATCGACACCGCCATTCCGGTCAGCATCAGCGCGATGAGCAGGGCGAAGATCAGCAGGGCCGTCATTGCCGCGTCCCGGATGCGGGCTGATCGAGCCCCTCGACGTGGCCGATGTCGTGGTGTGGCAGCGTGCCGTCGCGGGCGAAGCCGGCCGCCACCTGAAGGAAACGGAAGCACATCAGGAACGAGCCGAGCGGCACGGCAAGATAGACGATCCACATCGGTGCTTCGAGCACCGCCGAGGTCTGCCCAGTGCCACCGATATGCCAGACGAGGCGGGCGCCCAGCAGCCCGATGATGGCGGTGAACAGCGCGCCGGCCGCGAGGCTCAGAAGGATCAGACCGCGGCGGCGCTGTTCAGGCAGCGCGTTGACCAGAATATCGACACCGACATGGATGCCGGTCCTCACCCCGTAGGCGGCGCCAATCTTGGCCATCCAGACGATCATGAACATGCACAGCTCCTGCGCCCAGGTCAGCCGCCAGGAGTTGAGGAACAGGAATGTCGATTTTGCCGCCGTCGCCAGCCCGTCGTAGCCCGCGGCCTTCGCCCATCCGGCCAGCGCCACCGCGTTCGAAACGCCATAGCGCTGGAGAACGGCGACGAAGATCACCAGCGTCGCCGCCGCGATCAGCGTGGCGATGAGTGTTTCCTCGAGGCGGTCGAGCCAGCGGAGCACGTCGCGGTCCCTCACTCGCCGCCGCCGGCACTCGCGCCGGTCGCCGCGTAGATGCGGTCGATCAGCTCCTGCCCGACGCGGCCCGCCATTTCCTTGTGAACCGGCAAGAGAGCGGCGGTCCAGGCTTTGCGCTCATCCTCCGTCGGCTCGTGGAACGCAGTCGTCCCGAGCTTGCGGATCTCTTCGAGAGACTGGTCGTTCTCTTCTTTCGCCAGCCGGTTGGCGAGCGGTGTCGTTTCCGCGATGGCCTTTTCGAGGCTCGTTCGGATGTCCCCCGGCAGTCCGTCCCAGAACGGCTTGTTGGCGATCACCGCATAGCCGAGATAGCCGTGGTTGGTCAGCGTCGCGTGCTTCTGCACCTCGTGCATTTTCTGCGTGTAGAGGTTGGCCGGCGGATTTTCGGTGCCGTCGACGACGCCCGTTGAAAGTGCCTGATAGGCTTCCGAGAAGGCGAGCACCTGCGGCAGCGCGCCGAGTGCCGCCATCTGCGCCTCGATCACGCGCGAGGACTGGATGCGCATCTTGAGGCCCAGCACGTCGTCAGGCGAGATCAGCGGCTGGTTCGCCGATAGAATCTTGAACCCGTTGTTCCAGTAGGCGAGGCCCGTGATGCCCTTGGCCTGGAGCTTGGCGAGCAATTCGCGGCCGATCGGACCCTCGGTGACTTTTGCCAGAGATTCGTAGTCCCTGAACAGATAGGGGAGATCGAAAACCTCGAACTCCTTCAGGCCGAGCGGTCCGAACTTGGAGAGCGACGGGGCCAGCATCTGCACCGCACCGAGCTGCAGGGCCTCGAGTTCCTCCTTGTCCTTGTAGAGCTGCGAATTGGGATAAAGCTCGATTTTGACTCGGCCGCCGGTGTACGTCTCGGCCAGCTGCTTGAAATGCTCGGCTGCTCGCGACTTGTGCGCCTGCGGAGCCGAGACATGGCTGAACTTGATGACGATCGGCTGATCGGCGCCGACGACAGTGGCTGAGGATGTAAGTGTCATCAGGCCGAAGAGCACCGCTGCCGTAGTTCCGAGCGTCCTCAGCATTCCTTCCGTCATCTTCGATCGTCGCGCGCCTTTTTCGGCGCGAGACGACCGGAAAGCCAGCGCAAGACTCGTCCGCAGGACGACAGAATTCTTGTCGGCGTCGCCGAGTCTGACGCTGGATCCCCGCCTTGCTCGTGCCAGTGCAGGGCGCTCACGCGGCGAGGATGACGGACGTACTTTTATCGAGCCTCGCGAAAACAACCGACGAACAATCCACCCATCGCGTCCGTCATCCTCGAACGCGTGCGCCCCTTCCGGCCCACGACGTTCGGGGATCCAGCGTAAGACTCGTCCGGAGGACGCCAAGGATGGCGGAAGCAATGGGAGGGGGGTCAAGGCGCTATTTCCTCTTCTTGCGGGCTTTGCGATCCATCGGCTCAAACGCGCTGGCGGGCAGCGCGAACACTTCGCCGGCGCTGGTCTCGGTGTCCAGCCACAGAAAGTCCAGCTCCGGGTATTCGCGCTCTATGATCGGGCGGCCGGTGCCGATCTCGACCACCAGCACGCCATCCGGGGCGAGATGACTCGGCGCGTCGGCCAGAATGCGGCGCACGAGGTCGAGGCCGTCGGCGCCGCCGTCGTGCGCCATCACCGGTTCGGCCCGATGCTCGGGTGGAAACGCCACCATGGCCGCGCGGCTGACATAGGGCGGATTGGAGACGATGAGGTCGTAGCGCCGGCCCGGCATCGCCGCGAACAGGTCGCTTTCAATGAGCCGCACGCGGGCTTCGAGACCGCTTTCGCCGACGTTGCGCCGCGCGACGTCGAGCGCGTCGGCCGATAGATCAGCCGCGTCGACGGCGGCGCCGGGAAAGGCGACGGCGGCCAGGATGGCGAGGCAACCCGAGCCGGTGCAGAGGTCGAGCGCCGTGCGGATGGCCAGCGGATCGGGCAGCACGGTATCGAGCCCGTCCCGCAGCAGCTCCCCGATGAACGATCTCGGCACGATGACCCGCTCGTCGACGACGAAGCGCAGATCACCGATCCAGGCTTCGCCGAGCAGGTAGGCGGCCGGCTTGCGGGTGGCGATTCGCCGTTCGATCAAATCATGGACGGCCGCACGTTCCGTGCGCGTGAGCCGCGCGTCGAGCCAGGGATCGAGCGCGTCGGGCGGCAGATGCAGCGACCGCAAAATGAGGAACGCCGCCTCACCGGCCGCATCCTCGGTGCCGTGGCCGTAGGCCAGCCCTGCCGCATTGAACCGGCTGATGCCATACCGCCACCAGTCGCGGATGGTGTGGAGGTCGTCGGTGGCGGTATCGGGCGGGCTTGCGCTCATGATCAGGTGTCTAGCCCAGCCGGCGCTGGGACGGTAGTCTGCGTGGGTCGCGCATTTCCGCGATTTGGCGCGATAAGGAAAAATCCATGAGCAAGGTTGCCGACAGCATCCGGCGCGGGCTTCGGGAGGCGGTGGCCTATGCCGAGGGCAAGGTCGACGAAAGCGCCTATCGCGTCCGCGTTCCTCATAAGATCGACGTGAAGGCGATCAGGGTCGGTCTCGCTATGACGCAAGAGGAGTTCGCCGGCCGGTTCGGGTTCAGCGTCAATACGCTGCGACACTGGGAGCAGGGCTCACGCGAGCCGGAGGGAACGACGCGCGCCTATCTCCTCGTCATCGAACGCGCCCCGAAGGCGGTGCAGAAGGCGTTGAGGGCGGGGTGAGGGGGAGGCGGCGGAGTGCGGTCGTCGCGACTGGGATCTGCAAATGACACGTGTCGGACAAAGATGCCGTCCAGCAACATGTGTCGCTGGGGCATGGCGACCGATCTTGGAGAAGTACGTGCTGGCCTCTGCTGACACAGCCGTTCCCACGCAGAGCGAGGTGACCGGCAAATGCCAAGGAACTCGGTGAGCGAGGATCTTCCCCGGCATCTCCGAGGCCAAGGGCCGCGAGGACCTGCTTGCCGACCTGAAGACGTTCAGCGCCGACGGCTGGCCGGCGAAGGAGGCAGGCCGCGACCCTCGATGGTCAGGGACGGCGGGCCGCAAGCCTGCCGCTTCTTGCGCTCAAGCCGCCTTGTACTCGGAGATCTTGCGGGCGAGCGCGATCGAGGCGAGCCGGGCGGCTGCGGGATCGGCCCGCGAGGTCAATACGAACGGCACCCTGGGCCCCATGACGACGCCGGCGAGCGTGGCGCTCATGAAGTTGACCATGATGCGTCCGATGGCATTGGCCGTTTCGATGTTCGGCGCAACGATGATATCGGCCTGACCGGCCACAGGGCCTGTGACGACTTTGATGCGGGCCGCCTCCGGCGAAATGGCGTTGTCGAAGGCGAAAGGCCCGAAAACGTCGAAGCCGAGGTCCTCCCCTGTGGCGTTGAAGGCGCGCTCGGTCTCGTGCGCGGCGACCGAGGAGGGCATGGCTGGATTGACGACCTCGACCGCCGACAACAGCGCGACCTTGGGCCGGACGATGCCCACCGCACGTGCAAGATCGACAGCGTTCCGCACGAGGTCGATGCGGGTCGGCGCATCGGGAAGCACGTTGATCGCCGGATCGGTCAGGATGAGCACCTTCGGGCTCCCAGGGATCGTCAGGTGCGCCACATGCGTGAAGCGTCGCCCGCACCGCAATCCGTCGGTCTTGTGGAGTGCCGCGCGCATCAACACGTCGGTATGAAGATGGCCCTTCATGACGATGCCGGCGCCGCCGTCGCTGGCGAGCTTGACGCCCTTGCGCGCCGCCTCCTCCTCGCCGGTCGCCGGAATGACGCGGGTCGAGCCGAGCGCGAAGCCGACCTCAGCCGCGGCTTTCTCTATGAGCCCGGGCTCACCGACCAGGATCGGCTCGATCAGTCCGGCGTCGACCGCCGCCTTGACGCTTTCCATCACGACTGCCGAATTCGCCGCGATCACGACCGTGGGCATCGACTCGCTCCGCAGACCCGCCAGCAGGGACGGGGGCACCTCGTAAGGTCGCGTACTCAGCATGGCGTTCTCCCTCTGATTGACCTGTTTGCTGTCCGCGTTGCTGCCGCATCAACACGGACACGCTCGCCGCGGACGCACCCATAGCAGCCGCGCCCGGGTCCTGCCTTCGAGGACCTTGGTAGAATAGCGTGCAGCCGTCAGGCTTCATCTCGCCTTGCTGGGACTGTGGGCCTGTCGAGCGACATGCGTCTTCTACTTGCAAGCGCATGCCGAGGTGCCAGTTTCGTCGAGCGCAGACGCCGTATGCCGTATATTGAGCGCTGAAGCTGCACTTGCCGATCTCGACTCGGGGCGGATCGTGTCGGATGATGACATGGCTGACCTCTGGTCACGCAATACGCGAACATGAAGGTCGTCTACGCCGAGGGAGCAAGACGCGACATCACTGAAATCCATGATTCGATAGCCTGACACAGCTAAGCATCGGCGGATAGAGTTGAAAAATGCCATTCGGCGGCAGTGCAAGAACTTGGCGCTGATTCTGTACAGTCGAAACGCGCGCGCCGCTCTCTTCTGTGTTTCCCGGACGCGGCGCGGAGC
>JBQTIA010000049.1:0-18821 GCA_052388455.1 Hyphomicrobium sp. | reverse complement strand
GGAGTTTACGTTGAGCGAACAGCGCGGAGTGACGCCGGGCCTGGAGTTCGATGCGATCCTCGCGCTCGGGTCCAACGTCGGTGACAAGCGCGCCAACATCGCCGAGGCGATCGGCCTGCTTCAATCGGATTTCGGAGTGGCGATCGAGCGGCGCTCGCGCGACTTCAAGACCCCGCCCTGGGGCGTGACCGACCAGGACTGGTTCGCGAATGCCTGCGTCGGCGTGGCGACCGGCCTGTCTCCGGCTCGCCTGCTCAAAGCCTGTCAAGGTGTCGAGGCCACCATGGGCCGTGTCCGGGCCGGCCGCTGGGGACCGCGCAACATCGACGTCGACATTCTCGTCCACCACGCCGGCCCGGTATCGTCGGCGGCTCTCACGTTGCCGCATCCGCGCATCACCGAGCGGGCCTTCGTGCTGGCCCCGCTGGCCGACATTGCGCCCGGGCTCGTGATCCAGGGAAAGTCCGTCGCGGACTGGCTGGAGCGTGTCGACAGGCAGGGCATCGAGCCGTTTGCCACGGATGCGCCGTGACCGTGGAGAAACGAAAACACCGCGGACGAGACCGTCCGCGGTGTCGGGCCGTTCAATTCGATTCGACGGCCGATCAGGGCGCCGGGGCAGGAGCCGGAGCCGCAGCACCCGCGCCGCCCGCGCTCTTGATGTAGGCGACGACGTTGGCCGCTTCGGCCGGATCCTTGATGCCGGCGAAAATCATCTTGTTGCCGGGGATGACTTTATCGTCACCCTGAATCCAGGCGATGAGATTGGCGTCGTCCCAGACGAAGCCCTCTTCACCCTTCTTCTTCACGCCTTCCGAGTAACCGGCGAAGCCTTCCGCCGTGCCCGCCTTGCGGCCGACGATGCCGTTCAGCTGAGGGCCGAGCGCGTTCTTGGCGCCTTCGCCGATCTGGTGGCAGGCCTTGCACTTGTTGAACTGCGCCTTGCCGGCCTCGACATCCTCGGCCGAGGCGACAGCGGGAGCGGCCAGCGCGATGGCTGCCGCCAGAACCCACTTCTTCATCAGGACGTTCCTCCCGTTTGTTCGTTTGAGAGCCGAAGGGCTAGATGTCAGCTCGGCGCGCACTCTGGCAAGTTTTCGCTGAACCTGCCGTGAACACTTTGCCGCACCAGCCCAGAAGACAGCCGCACAAGAGAGGTTAGCAGGGGTTGGAGCCGCCTGTCACCCGGCAGTCCTGGAAATTGACCATGTCCGACTTGGGAGCTAGCCTTTTGGTGGGCGGATCATCCAACGCGGGTCGCAAAGGAGTGACGCATGGTCATCCGGGTCAGAAACTCCAGCAGCGTCAGCACCGGAACAGCTCACGCACTGGTCAGCACCAACGCCCAGACTGTCATCATCGAAGCCGACGGGTTCCTGAGCACCTTCGATGCCGGGGCCGGCGTGTTCGACGCGCTGCGTCTCGGCGGCGCCTCGGCCTGGAACATCTCGGTCAGGGGCACGCTGGATTCCGTTCTGGGATACGGCCTTCATCTCATCAACAGCGCGGCGATCACGTCCACCCTGTCCGTCACCAGTACGGGCGCCATCGGTGGCGGATCGGGCGGCATCTTCGCCGATCACGCGATCAATCTGACGAACGCCGGCTACATCTCCTCGGACCGCTTTACGAGCTTCGGCACGGCTGTGAGGATCAACGCCACCGGAGATTACTCGATCAGCAATTCCGGCTCGATCGTGGGAGCTGTAGATGCGCTGACAGGATTGGGCATCGTTATCGAAGGCAATGGCACGCATACGATCGTCAATACCGGACTGATCGATGCGCTTCAGGCCATCAAGGCCGAGTTGCGACCCGGCATCGAGCTGGTCACGAACTCGGGTACGATCGACGGGTTCGTCGTCCTGGGTGGCGGCGCGGACGAACTGAACAACAGCGGAGTGATCACCCGCGGCGTCTCGCTGGGGTCCGGCGACGATGTCATGACCACGGTTGGCAGCGGCGTCGTTCAGGGGACCATCGGCCTCGATGACGGCAACGACACGTTCAACGGCGGCGCAGCCTCCGAGCACGTGGTCGATGGAGAGGGCAACGACACCTACCTTCTGGCCGGCGGCAACGACATCTTCGAGCTGCTGTTCGGTGTTGCCACAGGCGACCTGCTCGACAACGTTCAGGGCGGAGCCGGCAGGGATACCTACGATGCCGCCACGCTGACCGACGTCCTGCAGGTCAATCTGGATAGCGTCATTCACGGAGGAATCGCGGCATCGTCGGTGGTTTTCGGAGCCAATCAGCGCGACCAGCTGTCGAGCTTCGAAATCGTCAGGACAGGTTCCGGCGACGATGTCATGTACGGCAATGCCAGCGGCAACCAGTTTTTCGGCGGCGCGGGAGCAGACAGGCTCTTCGGCCTCGCAGGTAACGACGAGCTACATGGTGGCGACAATCCCGGAACCGGGGCCGACATTCTCAACGGCGGAGCCGGCCGCGACCAGTTGTGGGGCGACGGCGGCAACGATGTCTTCGTGTTCAGCCAGGTCAGCCACAGCGGTGTGACGAACGCGACTCGAGACATCATCTGGGACTTCTCGGGCGCCGGCGGAAGCGTCGAAGACGTCGTCAACCTGTCGGCTATCGACGCGAACGCATCCAACGGATCGGCGACCAATGAAGCTTTCGCGTATCTCGGCCTCTTTGCGAAATTCACCGGCACGGCCGGTGAATTGAGAACGCTGCACCAGGGCAACCGCACCATCATCGAAGGTGACGTCGACGGCGACGCGGTCGCCGACTTCTCGATCGCGCTCTTTGACCGTCTCGTGCTCCTGGCCGGCAACGACATCATCTTGTAGCCGGCGTGCAAGCGGAGGCTCTAAACGCCCTCGACGACGGTCATGTCGAGCGTGCCGGCGTCTTCGCGCAGCTTCTTGGCCTCGGTGTACTCCTGCGAGCGGGCATAGCCGAGGGCGGCCTCGTAGCTCGCGAACTCGAGCACGGCATTGCGCTGCGTTCCGCGCCCTTCGACGATCTCGCACCGGCCGCCGCGGACGATCGGCGTGCCGCCGAATTTTTCCAGCGCCACCTTCGACTTGGCGACGTACTGGCCCCACTTGTCCGCATCGGTGACGGTGGCGTGAGCGATGACATATCCCTTCGGCATTCGGAAAATCCTCGTCGGGTTCGTTGGAGCGGATCGGACGGCCGCGCCGGTCAATGGGCCGTGCGGCGCGACAATGCCTCGCGGACGTGATGGAGGAAAGCCTCGGCGGACACGCGGGGGTCGTCGGCCTGGGTGATCGGCCGGCCCACCACGATATGATCGGCGCCGGCCGCGATGGCATGGTCCGGGGTCATCACCCGCTCCTGATCGTCGGTGGTGCTGCCCGGCAGGCGGATGCCGGGGGTGACGATCAGAAATCCGGGGCCGACGGCTTCCCTGATGCGGGCCGCCTCCTGCCCCGAGGCGATGACACCGTTGAAGCCCGCCTCGCGCGCCAGCCGGGCCCGATGCAGCACCAGATCGGCCGGTGTCATGTGCGAGCCCTGCTGGAGAAGATCATCCTCGGTGAGGTTGGTCAGCACGGTGACCGCCAGCAGCTTGAGGCTGCTCGAACCCCGACCCGAGACGGCCGCGCGCAGCGTCTTGAGATCCGTACCGTGCACCGTCAGGAAATCGACGCCGAGTTCGCAGGCGTTGGCCACCGCCCGCTCGACCGTGTTGCCGATGTCGAGCAGCTTCATGTCGAGGAAGACCCGCTTGCCCTGCGCCTTCAGAGCGCGCGCGAGATCAAGCCCGCCGACGAACAGAAGCTCCAGCCCCACCTTGTAGAACGAAGCACTGTCGCCGAGCGTGGCGACGAGGCGCTGCGCCTCCTCCACGCCCGGCATGTCGAGGGCGACGATCAGGCGGTCTCTGGTGCTGGCTTGGGTCATATTGAAGGGACGGGCATTGTTGGACGGCTGCCGGTCGTTGGTCCAGGCGTCGAACTACCCATGCAGCACATGTGCCGCCCGGGCAAGCTTCTGGATGAGGGACTTGAACTGCTCCTGGCTATCTTTGTTCTTGAGATGGCCGGCCTCGTCGTAGGCGTCGAGCGCCTTTGGCACGGCGAACTGTTCCGGGAGCACGAGGGCGCCGAGGCCGAGCTCCAGAACGGTCCGCAAGGTCACTAACCCCCTGAGACCGCCCATGCCGCCGGGTGACGAGGAGCCGACGGCGAAGACGCGGGTCTTGAACACCTCGAGCGGAGCCTCGCCCTCGTCGCGGATGTGGCTGATCCAGTCCAGCGTGTTCTTGAGCAGCGGGGTCACCGAGGCATTGTACTCCGGACTGGCGATGAAAATGCCCGTGTGCACTTTCATCAGCGCTTTCAGCTTGCGCGCGTTTTCCGGTGGTCCCTCGGCCGCCTCCAGGTCGCCGTCGTAGATTGGCATCGGATAGTCGCCGAGGTCGGCGAAAGTCGAAGCGATGCCGTTGGCCTCGGCGATGGCTGCTCCGAGGCGGGCCAAGCGCTTGTTGACCGACCTGGCGCGCGCGGAGCCGGCGAAAAAAAGCAGACGGACAGAGGATGTCATGAAGGGTTCCGATTGGCGAGCCCGGACCTATGGCGCCGCGAGCGCTTCGATATAGGCGATCAGGGCGGCCCGGTCCCGCGCATTCTGCACGCCGAGGTGGCGGATGCTCGTCGTCGGCGATTCGGTCGACAGTCCGAACAGCCACTTGTCTAGGATTTCGGCGCTCCAGGTTATGTCGAGGCCGGTGATCCGCGGCGTGTAGGGATAACCGGGGACTGTCCCGGCCTTGCGCCCGATGACACCTTTCAGAGTGGGCGCGAACGACGTGTCGCCGCCGCCGCCGTGGCACCTCGAGCACCAGGCGTCGAACAGGTCGCGGCCGTGGGTCTGGGTGGAGCGGGCGCGGGAGGGCTCCTCGTCCGTGTCGTCGCCCCGGACGGCTCCTGGCTCCATGAGGGCCATGACCAGCGCAACTGCTATGACAGACCGAGGTGGCAGGCCGGGGGAACGGCGGCTCATTTCACGGTGCTCAGATAGGCCACGAGCGCCTCGCGGTCGGCCGGGCTTTCCACCCCCAGATGGCGCATTCTGAGCAGCGGAGAATCGAGGCTCGACGTCGAGAGCCACGCATCGAGCGAATCGGCCGACCACACCAAGTCGAGATGGGTCAGTTTTTCGCTGTAGGGAAAACCTTCGATGCTCGCCGCCTTGCGTCCGATCAGTCCATGCAGCGTCGGTGCGAGAGAGGATTCGCCGGGCTGTATGGAATGGCAGTTCGAGCAGCGGCCCTGGTAGATGTCGCGGCCGTAGGCGGAGATGCCGGTCAGAGCTGCAGGCGGCGACGGGTCGGTCGTTTCCTGCGCCATGGCCGCAGCCGGTGCGGTTATGGCCAACAGGCCGGCGGCTGTTGCGATAGCGGCGCGAACCATGGACGTCCCCCTGATCTTCCTTGCGCAGCGTACGGCGAAGTCCGCAGGGTCGATCACAAAATCCGCCGAGAGACCTTTCGATCAGCTGCCTTCGCCGCCGAAGAAGTCCTTCACCTTGGCGAAGAAGCCGTGACTGGCCGGACTCGTGTCCTTGGCGCTCTGGCGCTCGAACTCTTCGAGCAGCTCGCGCTGCTTGCGGGTCAGGTTCTTGGGCGTTTCGACTTCGACCTGGATGTAAAGATCACCGGCGCCCTTCTGGCGAAGCACCGGCATGCCCTTGCCCTTCAGGCAGAACTGCTTGCCGCTTTCGGTTCCTTCCAGCACGCGCAGGCGGCTCGATTTGCCTTCCAGCGTCGGCACGTCGATTTGCCCACCGAGTGCCGCGGTCGTCATGGCGATCGGCACCTTGCAGAACACGTCCGCGCCGTCGCGCTGGAAGAAGGCATGCGGCTTGATCGAGAGGAATATATAGAGATCGCCCGCCGGCCCGCCGCGCAGCCCGGCTTCGCCTTCGCTGGCCAGACGGATGCGCGTGCCATCCTCGACACCGGCCGGGATGTTGACCGAGAGGGTCCGCTCCTTGGTGACGCGACCGGCGCCGGAGCAGGAGGAACACGGGTCGTCGATCACTTCGCCGCGGCCCTGGCAGGTCGGGCAGGTGCGCTCGATGGTGAAAAAGCCTTGCGAGGCGCGCACCTTGCCAATGCCGCCGCAGGTCGGGCAGCCGACCGGCTCGGTGCCCTTCTTGGCGCCGGAGCCGGCGCAGGTTTCGCACGCGATGCTGGTCGGCACCCGGATCTGTGCGGTCTTGCCGGCATAGGCGTCGTTGAGCGTGATCTCCATGTTGTAGCGAAGATCGGCGCCGCGCTCGCGGTTCGAGCGCCCGCGCGGAGGGCCGCCGCGCCGTCCACCCATGAACTCGCCGAACAGGTCGTCGAAGATGTCGGACATCGAGGAGGCGAAGTCCGGCCCGAAGCCCTGGCCGCCGCGTCCGCCACCGCCTTCGAAAGCCGCATGGCCGAAGCGGTCGTAGGCCGCGCGCTTCTGGGGATCCTTCAGCGCCTCATAGGCTTCGTTCAGCTCCTTGAATTTCTGCTCGGAGGACTTGTCACCGGGATTGCGGTCGGGGTGATGCTCTTTCGCCAGCTTGCGGAAAGCCGACTTCAAATCCTGCTCGGACGCGGAGCGGTTCACGCCGAGGGTTTCGTAGTAGTCGCGCTTGGCCATGGGGCGGGGTGCTGCAACGGGTTGGAGGAAGTCGCGTAGTGAGCCGATTCCTCGCCTCGGCCGGGGGGCAAATTGCCGTCCCGGCCGAGGTTGGGATTACGGCCCGAACCACATCAGGCCGATTTTTTCTTATCGTCCTTGACCTCTTCAAAATCGGCGTCGACGACATTGTCATCGCCCTTGCCGCGGGACGCCGCCGGGCCGTCGTCGTCATCGGACGCACCGCCGCTGCCCGGCTTGCTGGCGTAGATCGCCTCGCCGATCTTCATGGCGGCTTGCGTCAAGGTGGCGGTCGCCGACTTGATGCGTTCGGCATCCTCGGACGCGATCGCCTCCTTGGCCGCGGCTATGGCGGCTTCGATCTCGCCCTTGGCTGCGGCCACGCCGGCATTCGCGCCGTTCTCCGCCAGCTGCTTCTCGGTGGAGTGAATGAGCGCTTCGGCCTGATTCTTGGCTTCGACTCCTTCGCGCTTCTTCTTGTCCTCCGCCGCGTGCGCCTCCGCATCCTTGACCATGCGCTGGATGTCGGCGTCGCTGAGCCCGCCCGACGCCTGGATGCGGATCGACTGCTCCTTGGCGGTCGCCTTGTCCTTGGCCGAGACGTGCACGATGCCGTTGGCGTCGATGTCGAAGGTCACCTCGATCTGCGGCACGCCGCGGGGAGCCGGTGGAATACCGACGAGATCGAACTGACCGAGCAGCTTGTTGTCGCCGGCCATTTCGCGTTCACCTTGGCTGACGCGAATGGTGACCGCACCCTGGCTGTCCTCGGCGGTCGAGAACACCTGGCTTTTCTTGGTCGGGATCGTCGTGTTGCGATCGATGAGCCGGGTGAATACGCCGCCCAGAGTCTCGATGCCGAGCGAGAGCGGCGTGACGTCGAGCAGCAGGACGTCTTTGACCTCGCCCTTGAGCACGCCGGCCTGAATGGCGGCGCCGACAGCAACAACCTCGTCCGGATTGACACCCTTGTGAGGCTCCTTGCCGAACAGCTCTTTGACGAGTTGCTGAACCTTCGGCATGCGTGTCATGCCACCGACCAGCACCACTTCGTCGATTTCAGCAGCCTTCAGCCCGGCGTCCTTCAGTGCCTTTTCGCAGGGCGATCGCGTGCGGCCGATGAGATCGTCGACCAGGCTTTCCAGCTTGGCGCGCGTCATCTTCATCGTCAGGTGCTTCGGCCCCGACTGATCGGCGGTGATGAACGGCAGGTTGATCTCGGTCTGCGCGGAGGACGACAGCTCGATCTTGGCCTTCTCCGCCGCCTCTTTCAGCCGCTGGAGAGCGAGCTTGTCGCCCCTGAGATCGATCCCCTGCTCCTTCTTGAATTCGTCGGCCAGATACGACACGAGCTTCATGTCGAAATCTTCGCCGCCGAGGAAGGTATCGCCGTTGGTGCTTTTCACCTCGAAAACACCATCACCGATCTCGAGGATCGACACGTCGAATGTGCCGCCGCCGAGGTCGTAGACCGCGATCGTCTTCGATTCCTTCTTCTTGTCGAGGCCATAGGCGAGCGCCGCGGCCGTCGGCTCGTTGATGATGCGCAGCACCTCGAGGCCTGCGATCTTGCCGGCGTCCTTGGTGGCCTGGCGCTGGGCGTCGTTGAAGTAGGCCGGCACGGTGATCACGGCCTGGGTGACCGTTTCGCCGAGCTTGGCTTCCGCCGTCTCCTTCATCTTCTGAAGAATGAAGGCCGAGATCTGCTGCGGCGAGTAGGCCTTGCCGTTGGCTTCCACCCAGGCGTCACCGGTCGGTCCCTTGACGATCTTATAGGGAACGAGCTTCTTGTCCTTTTAGGCCATCGGATCGTCGAACCGGCGGCCGATCAGCCGCTTGATCGCGAAGAACGTGTTCATCGGATTGGTGACGCCCTGCCGCTTGGCGGGCAGGCCGATCAGCCTCTCGTCGTCGCTGCTGAACGCCACGATGGAGGGTGTGGTATTCATACCCTCGGCGTTCTCGAGCACGCGCGGTTTGCCCCCTTCCATCACGGCCACGCACGAGTTCGTGGTCCCGAGATCGATGCCGATGACTTTTGCCATGGTCTATTGCTTTCCTTCCAATGCGGCAGACCGCCGGGGACCCGATTTGCGGCATCCCTTTGATTTTACGAGCCTATCAGAGGCCGATCGCTGCGGTCTCCACGGTTTCATCGAGTGCGATGGACGGTTATATAAGGAGCGCTTGGCGGGGTGCAACGGCGGCGCATCACTCGGCTGTGATCAATTGTTGCCGCAGGGGCTCAGTAATCATACCGGCTTGGCTGCGCAGCGTTGAGGCGCGCGAGCGATGTGACGGGCCGACCTAAGAAGTGTATTACGATCTGTAATACCGATGGATGTGACCCATGACCATTACCGTGCGTCTTGCTCCGGACGTGGAACGGAAGCTCAAGATTTTGGCTAAGGCGAAGGGGGCCTCGCTTTCCGACCTCGTCCGCTCCGCTATCGAGGCCAAGCTTGAAGTCGAGGAACTCATGGCGGACAAGCCATCTCCCTACGAGGCGTGGAAATCAATCAACACGCCCTGGTCGAGCGGTGAAACGGATCGAAGCGAGCGGCACAGCGAAATCATCGCTCATGAGGTTCGCAAGAAATACCTCAAACGAACCGCCAAGTGATGAAGGCCACAATCGTCGACACCGGGCCGTTGTATGCTGTTTTCGACTCTGGCGATTGACATCATCGGTCCGCTGTCGCGTTTCTCCGTACACCCAACCTCGAACCCATTACACATTCCGTCATCGTCGGCGAAGTCGCGTTTTTGCTGGCGGGTGCGCCCCATAAGCGGCTGGAATTCTTGAAGTGGATCGCCGTTGCTGCCTTCATCTACGATGCATTGTCCCACGACCTTCAGCGCATCGTTGAAATCCTCGCGAAGTATCGCGACCTTCGGCCGGACTTTGCGGATGCTTCGCTGGTCGCTTTGGCGGAGCGGCGCGGGACGCTGCGGATTGCGACCTTCGATTCGGACTTCGAGGTCTATCGCACCCTATCCAGCGAGCCATTCGAAAACGTCATTCCCCGCCGCCGGTAACCAACTCAAGGCCGCCAGCGCAAGAAGTTTCCGAGCAGCCTGAGGCCGAGTTTCTGACTCTTCTCGGGGTGAAACTGCGTGCCGGCGAGATTGTGGCGGCCGACCATGGCTGTCACGGCTCCGCCGTAGTCGGTCTCGGCCATGACGTCGTCCGCGCTGGCCGCGGCGAGATGGAAGGAATGGACGAAATAGGCGTGCAGCCCATCCGGTCCGGCCGGAATACCGTCGAGGAGCGGGTGCGAAGTCGCCCGTGGTGCGACCGTCAGCGTATTCCAGCCCATGTGCGGAATCTTGAGGTTCGCGTCACGAGGCTCGATCGGGCGCACGTCGCCGGCGATCCAGCCGAGTCCCTCGGTCACCTCGAACTCCAGCCCGCGCGTCGCCATCAATTGCATGCCGACGCAGATGCCGAGGAAGGGTCGGCCCTTGCCGATGACCGTAGCGTCGATGGCCGCACGCATGCCTGGCACCGCTTCGAGGCCCCGCTTGCAGTCGGCATAGGCCCCCACCCCGGGCAGCACGATGCGGTCGGCCGCAACCACGACCTCGGGCTGCGAGGTCACGATGATCTCAGACGGCGTCTCCGCCTCGCGCGCCGCGCGCTCGAACGCCTTGGCCGCGGAATGCAGGTTCCCAGACCCGTAGTCGATGATGGCGACGGTCTGCATGCCGGGGTCAAGTACCGAGGCCGAGCCGGCCGCGCCATCCTTTGGCCGTGCCGGCGGTTACCGGCGCCGCCGCTGCTGCGCGCATTGCGATCACCGGCTGCGCCGGCAGCCAGCTCTCGAAAAATCGCCGCTCGCATTCGGCCGCATTGCGCCCGCTGACGGTGCCGAGCTCGCTCCAACCTGCGCGCGACAGTGACCAGCGTCGGAGGCTCGCCGCCTCGAAGCCGAGGAAGAGACCAAGCGCCGCGAAGGCCAGGATAACGGCCGGCAGTGGCGCCCCGAGGAGTTTCAGAATCGAGCTCAGCGCCATCGCTGCGAGCAGGTAGATCGCCAGCCCCACCCATTCACGGTTGGCTGCCAGCCACAACGGCCCGAGCAGGAAGGCGCCCCAGGAAAAGCCGTCCTTGACGAACACGATCTCGGTCGCCCGGTCGATGCGGTCCGCAGTCGGTGCGGGCGGCTCGTGCGCCGTGTAGACCTCCACACGGCCGCCTTCCCGCCAGCGTGACAAGGCTCCGATCATACGCTCAGCGTTCCTTTCGTCGACGGCACACGGCCGGCCTGCCTCGGATCGTGCTCGATCGCGCCGCGCAGGGCCCGTGCCAGACCTTTGAAGCAGGTCTCTGCGATATGGTGATTGTTTTCACCGTAGACGTTTTCGATATGCAGCGTGATTCCGGCGTTCTGCGCGAACGCCTGGAACCATTCGCGGAACAGCTCGGTATCCATCTCGCCGACCTTGGGCCGAGAGAATTCGACCTTCCAGATCAGGTAAGGCCGGCCGGATACGTCGACGGCGACCCTGGTCAGCGTCTCGTCCATCGGAAGGTGCACGTCGGCATAGCGCGTGATGCCGGTCTTGTCGCCGAGCGCCTTGGCGAACGCCTGCCCGAGCACGATGCCGCAGTCCTCGGTGGTGTGGTGAAAGTCGATGTGCAGGTCGCCCTTGGCCACGAGCTTGATGTCGATCAGCGAATGGCGCGCGAGCTGCTCCAGCATGTGATCGAGGAAGCCGATTCCGGTCTTGATGTCATAAGCCCCCGAGCCGTCGAGATCGACGGTTGCCGTGATGTCGGTCTCCTTGGTTCGCCGCGCGATCGTCGCCTGCCGTTTCACGTCGTTCCTCGCCATTAGCCGGGTCAGCGCCCCAGCCCAACTTGCCTCGACCTGACCTTGCGTCTATCAGCTTGGCCTCAGCCATTCCAGTGGCGACCACCGCCCTTGATCAGGAAGGGCTTCCAGCAGCGTAGTCCCGAAAAGCACCGATTTGCCATGTCACGCGACGAACGATCATCGACCGGCAATGGACTCTGGCACGGCACCACCATTCTGACCGTCCGCAAGGGCGGACGTGTGGTGATCGCCGGCGATGGGCAGGTCAGCCTCGGTCAGACGGTGATCAAGGCCAACGCCCGCAAGGTCCGCCCGCTGGCCAAAGGCGATGTGATCGGCGGCTTTGCTGGGGCAACCGCCGACGCCTTCACTCTATTCGAGCGTCTGGAGGCCAAGCTCGAGCAGTATCCGGGCCAGCTCCAGCGTGCCGCCGTTGAACTGGCCAAGGACTGGCGCACCGACCGCTATCTGCGCCGCCTGGAGGCCATGATGCTGGTCGCTGATCGCGACACGACCCTGGTTCTGACCGGAACCGGCGATGTGCTGGAGCCGGAGAACCATGTCATGGGCATCGGCTCGGGTGGCAACTATGCGCTCGCCGCAGCCCGTGCCCTGTTCGACCAACCCTTGGATGCCGAGGGCATCGCCCGCAAGGCCATGGCCATCGCCGCCGACATCTGTGTCTATACCAATGCCAACCTCGTCGTCGAAAGCCTCGCCTCGAGCCGCTGAGCACCCGCGCTGGCGTGCACAGGACATCGCATTCGAGCGCGTCAGTCATGATGATCTGCCCATGCTGTCCGATTGGCTTTCGCGGCCCCACTGGCGCGAATGGTGGGGCGACCCGGTGATCGAGCTCGGATACATACGCGACATGATCGAGGGTCGGGACGGGACGCGGCCGTATATTTTTCACGTCGACGGAGCAGCGGCCGGCTACATCCAGGCTTGGGACATCGGCCCTCATCAGGTGGAAGAGTGGTCGCGTGATAATCCCTGGCTGATGGAGCTGCCGTCCGATGCGGTCGGGGTCGATCTCTCGATCGCCTCGCCGGATCGGCTGTCGAAGGGCCTCGGCTCCGCCGTCCTTCGCACCTTTGCCGCGCAGCTGAGGCGGCAGGGAAGCTCGACGATCATCATCGATCCCGACCCCGAAAACGTCCGGGCCGTCCGGGCCTATCGCAAGGCGGGCTTCGAGCCGGTGCCGCACCTCGAAGGCCGGACACCGGGTGTTCTCATCCTTCAATACCAACCGGACCGCGAACCAGCATGACCAACTTCTCTCCCCGCGAGATCGTCTCCGAGCTGGATCGCTACATCGTCGGCCAGGGCGACGCCAAGCGGGCCGTCGCCATCGCACTGCGCAACCGCTGGCGTCGCCAGCAGCTCGACGACAGCCTCCGGGACGAGGTGCTGCCGAAGAACATCCTGATGATCGGGCCGACCGGCGTCGGCAAGACGGAGATTTCACGCCGGCTCGCGCGGCTGGCGGGCGCCCCCTTCATCAAGGTCGAGGCGACCAAGTTCACCGAGGTCGGCTATGTCGGGCGCGATGTCGAACAGATCATCCGCGATCTCGTCGAGGTCGCCATCGGACAGGTGCGCGAGGCTCGCCGACGAGAGGTCGTTCCCAAGGCCGAGAAGGCGGCAGAGGAGCGCGTGCTCGATGCCCTGGTCGGGCCAACCTCGACACCGGCGACGCGGGAGTCGTTTCGCAAGCGGCTTCGCAACAATGAGCTGAACGATAAGGAAATCGAGATTCAGGTCGCCGACACGTCGCAGGCGATGCCGATGTTCGAAATTCCTGGGATGCCGGGCGCCTCGATGGGCGCCGCCAATATCTCGGATATGCTGAGCAAGGCGCTCGGCGGCCGTGCCAAGCGGCGCAAGGTAACAGTGCAGGACAGTTACGGGCCTCTGATCGCCGAGGAAAGCGACAAGCTGATCGATAGCGACCAGATCACGGCGGAAGCTGTTCGCGCGGTCGAGAACAACGGCATCGTCTTTCTCGATGAGATCGACAAGATCTGCTCGCGCGGCGAGACAGGCCGCAGCGGTGCCGACGTTTCACGCGAGGGCGTGCAGCGCGATCTCCTGCCTCTGATCGAGGGCACGACGGTCGCCACCAAGCACGGGCCGGTGAAAACCGACCACGTCCTGTTCATCGCCTCGGGGGCGTTTCACGTCGCCAAGCCGTCGGGCCTGCTGCCGGAGCTGCAGGGCCGGCTGCCGATCCGCGTCGAGCTGAAGCCGCTCAGCCGCGACGACTTTCGCCGCATCCTGACGGAGCCGGAAGCCAGTCTCATCCGCCAGACCGTCGCCCTGCTGGCGACCGAAGGGATCACGCTCGAATTCACACCCGACGCCATCGATGCGCTGGCCGATGCGGCGGTGCTGGTCAACTCCACGGTCGAGAACATCGGCGCGCGAAGGTTGCAGACGGTGATCGAGCGGGTGATCGACGAAATCTCCTTCGATGCATCGGATCGGGCAGAAAAGTCCGTCACCATCGACGCAGCCTATGTGAACGAGCGCGTCGGCAGCCTGGCCAAGAACGCCGACCTCTCGAAGTTCATTCTTTGAGCGGGAAGCGACGATGGAGTTGACCTCCGTCGGCACTTTGCACGCCCCTTGCTTCGGGGACCGGCAGAGACCTTCCGGCCGTCCCGAAACGAGACAATGCAGCCATGTTCGATCGCACCCGAGTCGACACCGCCACCCAGCAGCAGATGACGGTTCCCGTCGAGGTGACCCTGGAAGACGGCGACTGCATCCGGGGGAAATTCATCGTGCCCGCCTCGCGCACGCTGTTCGACGTGCTGAACAACGCAGGCGCGTTCATCGAGTTCGAGCCCTATGGCGGCGAGCGGAGCATCCTGGCCAAGACCGCGATCAAGGCCGTGCGCCTCGTCAACATGCCGGCGCAGCCGAAGCTGGAGGGGCGGGCCAAGGACATCGACAATTTCGATCCCTATGGCGTGCTCGGCGTGCCGCGCGGCGCGGCCTTCGAGGACTGCCGACATGCCTATCTGAAGCTCGCCAAGACCTACCACCCAGACTGCTACACGAGCGTCGAGCTGCCGGCAGAGGTGCGCGACTATCTCTCCAGCATGGCCCGCCGGATCAATGCGGCCTATGCGGCTCTCGAAGAGCCGGCGCAGGCCAAGAAAGTCGCTGCGCAACGGGCTGCACCCGTCTTTACCTCGGCAGTGCGGGCGTAGTTTGATTGTAGCAACCGTGAGCGCGGAGAGCGCATCGAACCGCGCGAAGTCCGAAACTTCCAGAAAAACGCGAGCGCGTCATCCTCGCCGCGCGAAGCTCCTTCAGGCTGAGCAAGGCGGGGATCCAGCGTCAAGCGTGCCGGGAGGCACCATACATGACGTCTTCGACGAGTCTGACGCTGGATCCCCGACGTGTTCGGGCCTGTGCCCTCACCCGTCGAGGATGACGAAGCGGGAAGGCGGTGGCGACAAGAATTCGACGACAGTAATTTGACATCTGCCATTCACCCCCGGCCGCGCGCCTGCTCCTCCTGGTAAAGCGTCGCGAGAAACGCATCGACGTCCGGCCGCTCGCCCGGAGCAGCCTTCTGCCGCTCGGCCTGCCGATCCTGTCGTGAGCGCGCAGCCGCTGTGGCGCCCGGTGTCTTGAGCCGGCGCCCGGACGAGATCAGCAGGGGATGCGCGGGCTGCTCCAGGTCCAGCTCTTCGAGGAAGTTTTCGCGCAGCGCGTAGAAGCTCTGCAGGATCGCGTCACGCACCAGCTTCTTTTCCTCGGCCGGGATGTCCGTGCGCTTCCTCGGGTCGATCGATTGCAGGGCGCGGCGCATATCGTGCAGCGGGGCGTAAGGGTAGAGGCCGACCAGCTCGCCCGTCTCGCCGACGTTGCGGTAGACGATGCGCATGTTGTCGATCGTCTCCGAGATGCGGCAGAAGGCGGCGAGATAGTCGTCGGTGGCCGCAAAGGGCTTCTCGCAGTAGGCGTAGAGCGCCGACTTGGTGCGCACGATGCCGCGCCACTCTTCCTCCAGGCTCTCGACGAACTTGGAGCGCTTCTGGAAGACGTTGGTCAGGTAGGCCACGCCGGCAGTGGCGATCAGCAGCGACATATCGCGCAGCACGTCGTAGAGCCGCGTCGCGGCATCGACGACCACGCGGGGCAGCTCCGGGATGGCATCGGCGAAGCGGGCGAACAATGACAGGCAGATGACGAGGAGCACGACGGCATAGATGCGTCGCAGCGTGCGGTTCAGCGATGTGCGGGTCATGGCGGGATGGCACTCGAGCAGGGGAAGGTGAGATCAACTCTGCCCGCCCATTGCGGCACCCGCTAGGCTTTTTCGGCGGAAGCGCTTGCCGGCCCCGCGGGCTTGACGCAAATTCGCCGGGCCGTTGGTGTCGGAGCGGTGCGATGCGGAGGGGCAAGATGGCACACATGGCGATCCGCCGAATGTGGATGGGGCCGCTGGCCGTGGCCGCTGCGGCTTTCCTCGGCTCGGCATCAGCCAAGGCGGCCGAGATCATCCCGATCCAGACCGAGATCTACGACAATCTCAGCAACTTGAGCATCGATGTCGACTCGGGGCTCGGCTTCAATCTCAAGGCGGACGGCGAGGTCCGCTGCAACTACCTGCTCAACGGACCCATCGAGAGAGGCGACCTCGACCGTCTGAAAGCCGCCATCAAGCCCTACGCCGAGCGCGGCATCGACAACATTCCGCGGCTGTGTCTCAACTCTCCGGGCGGCATCTACATCGAAGGCCTCGCCATCTCGCGCTACCTGATGGACGAGAACATCGGAACCTCCGTTCCCGCCAGCGCCATCTGCTACTCGGCGTGCGCACTGATCTTCATGGGCGGCACCTACCCCTGGAAGGGCGAGATCAATCGCTTCCTGCACGTCGCCGGCGACGTCGGCTTCCATGCGCCCTACGTCAAGGGACTGCCCGATGAGCAGTACAACAATGAAGCCATGGCCGAAGCCTATAAGGAGGGCGTGCAGGCGATCCGCAATCTCGTCGATCTCGGCGTCGGCAATCAGGTGCGCCGCTTCCCGCCCGAGCTGCTGGCCGAGCTGCTCGCCAAGGGCAAGGACGAGGTCTATTCGATCGATACCGTCGGCAAGGCGATCCGGCTGCGCGTCCACATTTACGGCGCCATCGCCGATCCGCCGATCGACAAGGCCGCCTTCTGCAATGTCTGCATCAACATGAACTATGACGCCATGGAGAGCTATGGCCGTGGCGGCGCGAATGACCTGTGCACCAACGACACGTCCGAGCACGACGTCAAGTCATACCCCGGAGGCAAGCGCTGGATCTCCGATCTCGCCCCGCGCGGCGGCACCTGCGCGATCGACATCGAGATGAAGGGGGGCAAGCCGTCGCAGTGGATGTTCGTTGACAGCGATGCCGACTGGAAGGACGGACTCGAGCTGGCGTACTGGTATCTCTATTCGTCGAACACCCCGCTCAAGTCGCTGAGCGACGGCAAGAACGACCCCGCCATTACCCGTGCCGACGGCAGCGTGCCGGAAATCAAGGGCGGCGGCGGGCAGGGTGCCGATATCGCCACTGTGCTGATCGACTTCATCAAGGCCGGCTACCTCGGTCACGGGATGCGAAATCACGTGACGCCGGAAACCGTTTTCGCTGCCGAGGTTGACTACTACGACAAGGGCCGGCTGACGCGGGCCGCGGTCGCTGCCGAGCACCAGAGCTATTATGCCAAATGGCCCGAGCGCAGCTATGAGATGATCGCCGACAGCCTGTCGCTCAATGCCACCAGTGATACGTCCGTGGAAGCCTCGTTCCGCTACGCTTATCACGTGGCCAATGGCAGCAAGAGCCTGATTGGGCTCGGCGTGACCTATCTCACCATCGAGCTCAGGGACGGCAAGTTCCAGATCGTGCGCGAAACCGGCAACGTCGTCAGCCGGAATTGAGCGTCGACGGTCGGTCAGCGGCCCATCGACCGAGACGCCGCCTTGATCTCTTCGACCGTCATGTCACGGACGTGCGTGGCGACCGACCAGAGATGGCCGAACGGATCCTCGATCTGGCCGTAACGGTCACCCCAGAACATCTCGGTCACCGGCATGGTGACCTTGGCGCCGGCGGCGACCGCGCGCGCGACGAAGGCATCCGCATCCTCGACCGCGAGATGCAGCATCACCGGCGAGCCCTTGAGCGCCTTCGGTCCGGGCATGCCGTAGTCGGTGTTCTCATCGACGAGGAAGACCGGCGTATCGCCGATCCGGATGCAGGCGTGCATGATCTTGCCGTCGGGCGCCGGCAGCCGCATCAGCTCAACCGCGCCGAAGGCTTTCTCGTAGAAGCGGATCGCATTGGCGGCGCCGCCGCACACGAGGTGCGGGGTCACTGTGCGCGTGCCATCCGGCACGGGTTTGACCTTGCCGCGTTTCGAAGGTGCGGAGGCCGGCTTCGCGGCGGCTTTCGGCTTGGCGGCCGCCCTGGGTGGCGATTTTGAGGACGATTTCGAGCGTTCCTTCGAGCTTGCCATGGAGTCCTCCGGCGATCGTGGTCTGATGCGAGAATGCCAATCTCGATCCCGGGTCGCAAGCAACGACGGCAACAGCAACGGCGTACATGCCGACGAGCGCGATGCGGCCGATGGCAAGGGTCCGTTGTGCCGTCAGGGATTGCCGCTCTCTTCGAGCGGAGACATGCCGTAGGCCTCGCGGGCCATCGCGCAGGCGTCATCGCCGGGCAGGCAGGCGCGGCACACCTCGGGACGGTCGGCGTAAATCATGCAGGAGGTGGCGAGACCGATCACGCCATCGAGGGCCGAGCACCGCTCGCCCTCGCAGCGCATCCCCGACAGATCCTCGGCGACGAACAGAACGGGTATGCGATCGAGCGCGTCGTCGGTCTCGGTCGAGAACCGTGGCCATTCCGCCGAATAGTCGCAGCAGGCGCCGCAGGCTTGGCAAGGCGATTGAGCCGAGTTGGTCAACATGGGCGGCATTTCCGTTGCAGCGACGCCGTGGGGCTCCGTTGTGGCAAGCGCGGCGGCAAAAGAAAAGGAACTGTTCGCGACCCGCGTTGATGGCGCGGCAGTGTTCCAGGAGGGGGTGCAGAGAGCCGCACAACACCCCCACCGCGCCACGCCGAGGACGAGTTGACTTGCTGTTGCGGTGAAGTTGCACCGGTCGTGCTCTTATCTCGCAAGCCAACTCGTGGTGCGGCGTCCCCCCTTCGAGGCAGGGGAATCGCATTTGGACGTAGGTTGGGTCGACGAAGGAGACCCAACAAACTCGAGCGACCAAAGTTGTTGGGGGTCGGGCCGCGACCCAACCAACGACCAAAAGCGAGTACCCAGCCACGAAGGGGGGGGCGCCCCCCCAC
>JBQTIA010000048.1:0-37666 GCA_052388455.1 Hyphomicrobium sp. | reverse complement strand
GATCGTGCGAGAAGTCGTCATTCCCGAGGTCATCACCATTCAGGAATTGTCCAACCGCATGACGGAGCGCGCCGTCGACCTCATCAAATTCCTGATGAAGGAAGGCGCGATGCACAAGATTACCGACGTCATCGATGCCGATACCGCCGAGCTGATCGTTTCCGAATTCGGCCATACCGCAAAGCGCGTTTCGGAATCGGATGTCGAAATCGGGTTCGTCGGCGAGAAGGACGCGGACGAAACGCTGGTTGCGCGCGCGCCCGTCGTCACGATCATGGGCCACGTCGACCACGGCAAGACCTCGCTGCTCGACGCCATCCGGCAGACCAACGTCGTCTCGGGTGAGGCCGGCGGCATCACCCAGCACATCGGCGCCTATCAGGTGACCACGCCCAGCGGTGACAAGGTGACGTTCATCGATACTCCGGGCCACGCGGCGTTCACCGCCATGCGCGCCCGCGGCGCCAGGGTGACGGACATCGTGGTCCTCGTCGTCGCAGCCGATGATGGTGTGATGCCGCAGACGGTCGAGGCGATCAATCACGCCAAGTCGGCGAACGTGCCGATCATTGTCGCCATCAACAAAATCGACAAGCCGCAGTCCGATCCGACGCGCGTGCGCACCGACCTCCTCAGCCAGGAGATCGTGGTCGAAAGCATGGGCGGCGAAACGCTCGAGGTTCCGGTCTCGGCACTGAAGCGCACCAACCTCGACAAGCTGCTGGAAGCCATCCACCTGCAATCGGAAATCCTCGATCTCAAGGCCAATCCGCTCCGCTCGGCCGAGGGTATCGTCATCGAGGCCAAGCTCGAAAAGGGCCGCGGTCCGGTCGGCACGGTGCTCGTGCAGCGCGGCACGCTGAAAGTCGGCGACATCGTCGTCGCCGGCATGGCGTGGGGCCGCGTGCGCGCGCTGATCGACGACAAGGGCGCCAATGTTACCTCTGCCGGACCGTCGGGTCCGGTCGAGATTCTCGGCTTCGATTCGGCGCCCGAAGCGGGCGACCAGATCGCCGTCGTCGAGAGCGAGGCGCGCGCCCGCGAGATCACGGATTACCGCGTGAGGAAGCGCCGTGAGACGCTGGGCTCGGCCGGTACGCCGCGCACCCTCGAGCAGATGATGCAGACCATCAAGGATTCCGCCGGCAAGAAGGAATTCAATCTGCTCATCAAGGGCGACGTTCAGGGCTCCGTCGAAGCCATTGCCGGGGCGCTCGCCAAGCTCGGGACCGACGAGGTCGGCGCCCGCATCGTGCATTCCGCGGCCGGTCAGATCACGGAATCGGACGTGGCCCTCGCCAACGCGGCCAAGGCCATCATCGTCGGCTTCAACGTGCGCGCCAATGCGCAGGCCAAGCAGGCGGCCGACGTTCAGGGCATCGAAATCCGCTACTACAACATCATCTACGATCTGGTCGACGATGTGAAAGCGGCCATGTCGGGCCTGCTGGCCCCGACCAAACGCGAAATCTTCCTCGGCTACGCGTCGATCAAGCAGGTGTTCAACATCACCAAGGTCGGCAAGGTGGCCGGCTGCCTCGTCACCGAGGGCAAGGTCGAGCGCGGCGCCAAGGTCCGCCTGCTGCGCGACAAGGTCGTCATTCACGAAGGTACACTTTCGATCCTCAAGCGATTCAAGGACGAGGTGAAGGAGGTGCCGGCCGGCCAGGAATGCGGCATGGCCTTTGCCAACTACCAGGACATCCGCGAGGGCGACGAAATCGAATGCTTCACCGTCGAGGTGGTGAAGCGAACGCTGTAGCGGGGCGAAAGACGCGGGATGAGGCAACAGGTATGAGGGATGAGTGAGCTGCGCTCACAGCGCGATCTTCTTGTTTGGCAGAAGGGTATGGAGCTTGCCGAGCAAGCCTATCTCATCGCGAAGCACATTCCCCATTCCGAACAGTATCGCCTCACCAATCAACTCATCCGAGCCGCGACTTCGGTTCCTGTGAACATCGCCGAGGGAAATGCGCGGGCAACTCGGAAGGACTACGCAAACTTCCTGAGCATCGCTCGTGGCTCTGCCGTCGAGGTTGAAACATTGCTGCTGTTGGCGGTCCGTGTGCAGCTCTTGACGAAGGAGGATTCTGCAACCGGTCTTGCGCTGGCGGATGAATTGAGCCGGATGCTGAATGTCATGCGAAATCGAATCTTGCAGGAGAAATAGCCGGGATGCACTGGTTCTGCTCAGGCACCTTGACTTTCATCCCTCATCCCTCATCCCACATCCCGCAAAATGGGGGTGAGCATTGAGGCAACGAGGCGGCCCTATCAACGCGCCTTCGCAACGCATGCTCCGCGTGGGCGAGCTGATCCGTCACAAGCTGGCGGAGATGCTCGCGCGGGGCGAAATCCATGACGACATCCTCGCCTCGCACGTCGTCACCATCACCGAAGTTCGCATGTCACCGGACTTGCGGCTCGCGACCGCCTACGTGATGCCGCTCGGCGGCAAGGACACCCAGCCGGTGATCGAGGCCATGAACAGTCACCGCAAGTTCATCCGCCGCGAGATCGCGCATGCCGTTGATCTGCGCGTCGCCCCGGATGTGCGCTTCCGGGAGGACGACACGTTCGAGGAATCCTCCCGCATAGAGCGCCTGCTGATGAGCGAAAAGGTGCGCAGAGACGTGGAGCGGAAATGACGTCGGTCCGGCTCTCTGCGGTCGCTTCGGTGTGAAACCCTCCGGGTCTTTCACCATGCCCGTAATCATTCGTATTCCTTTGGGCCGCCCCTCGTCGCGAGGGTGTCAGACCCGGAGGGTCTGACACCGAGGCGCAATGTCCCGACGAAAAAAAGGTGATGCCGTCAACGGCTGGGTGGTGCTCGACAAGCCCGCCGGCATGACGTCGACGCAGGCGGTCGGTGCCGTGCGCCGCGCGTTCAACGCCCAGAAGGCGGGCCACGCCGGCACGCTCGATCCACTCGCCACCGGCATTTTGCCGATCGCCCTAGGCGAGGCGACGAAGACCGTGCCGTTCGCGGTCGATGGAGAAAAGGAATACCGCTTCACTGTGCGCTGGGGCGTCGAGACCAACACCGACGATGCGGAAGGCGTCGCCGTCGCGAGCAGCGACGAACGGCCGGCACGGGCGGCGGTCGAGGCGCTGCTGGCGAGTTTCACCGGCGAGATCATGCAGGCGCCGCCGGCATTCTCCGCCATCAAGATCGACGGTGAGCGGGCTTACGATCTCGCCCGCGACGGCGAGGTGGTGGTGATCGCGCCGCGTCCCGTCGTCATCGATGCGCTCTCCGTCGTCGACATGCCCGACGCCGCGACGACGGTGTTCGAAGCCCGCTGCGGCAAGGGCACTTACGTCCGCGCACTGGCCCGCGACATGGGCCGCGTGCTCGGGTGCTTCGGTCACATCATCGCGCTGCGGCGCACGCGGGTCGGACAGTTCGGCGAGGACAGGGCCGTTGCGCTCGACACGCTGCGAGGGGTGACGGTTGGGGATGTCGGCGCTGACGGCCCTCCCCCGCACATCGAGACCTTTGGTAAATTGTCGTCATCCGAGGCGGGGGCATCGACCCGCTTCCTGCTTCCCGTCGAGGCGGCCCTCGGAGACCTGCTCGAGATTTCGGTCAGTCCCTCCGACGCCGCGGATCTTGCGCTGGGCCGGGCGATCCTGATCCGGGGTCGCGACGCGCCGATCCTGTCCGGCCCCGCATACGCCATCGCGCGCGGCCGCATCGTCGCGCTGGGTGAGATCGAGAAGGGCGCTCTGCACCCGACGCGGGTGTTCAATCTGGGGTGAGCTTATGTTGAACGTCTTCAAAACGATTGGTGTGCCAACTCGCTTTTAACGACGGCTTCGAGAGCGTCGAATTCGAGCTGGACCACATCCCAAATGATCTTGGTGTTGATCTGATAGTACTCGTGCCGCAACACGTTTCCGACGGCCTTGATCTTTCGCCAAGGAATGTGCGGGTGTCAGTCGAGAAGATCGACGGGCAGTTGTCGGGACGCTTCGGAAATGATCTCGATGGCCCTTTCGACGGCGAAGAGACCGATGCGATCCTGCCGGAATACTTCAATATTTTTTCCTGCAGTCGCCTGACGAGCGATTTCGATCGCAGAGAGGATTTCGCCAAGGACAGTAGAGACCTTGCGCACCATGGTCAGAAGACTTTGATGGCTTCGCGCTCGATCACCGGCTTGAGTTCCGGATGCAGACTGTCGCGGGTGGTGACGTGGGCCTCGATGGTCAGAAGATCCTCGACCAGAATCTTGATGCCCGCCAAGTCGAACAGCGTAAATTTTTGGCTTGGGTCATAGTCAACGAAGATGTCGAGGTCGCTGTCGGGCCGATGGGTGCCCCTGGCTCGGGAGCCGTACAGGTATAGGGCCGTCGCGCCTTCTGCCTTGAAGGCATCCGCCCGGCGCCGGAGCATATCTATGGCTAACCGTGTTTCCATGCCCCCTACTATGCCATGAAGTGCTGCTGCAATCGATTGGCACTTTCATCACATTGAAACAGCTATATATTTTTTGTCTTTCGGAAGTCGACCTGCAGCAGTTTGTCAACTATAAACGCTCGCATTTGGCGTGCGAACGTGTACAAACGCGCGATCCGAAGGGCCTGCTTAGGGCCGCGACGGAGTAGGTGACCCGGCTGGACGACATCCCGGCCGTGGCCGCCCCTGACGAGGGCAATCCCCTCGTCCCCTCACAAGAGAAAGGATGCCCCGATGTCGGAAGTTGCTCCGCACCGTAAAGCGGCCAAGACGGCCGTGATCAAAGACAATGCGACCAAGGCCAACGATACCGGCTCGCCGGAAGTGCAGATCGCTGTCCTGACCCACCGCATCAATGAGCTGACCGATCACTTCAAGGCTCACAAGAAAGACAACCATTCCCGCCGTGGTCTGCTGAAGATGGTCGGCCTGCGCCGCCAGCTTCTCGATTACGTGAAAAGCAAGGACGCGGCCCGATATCAGAAAATAATCGAAAAGCACGGCATCCGCCGCTGATTGGTCTCGGGGTCAGTCCAAGCCGGGCTGACCCCGAGCGTTTTCGGGCCAACACACGAGTCCCGTTCAACCACTGACCTCATAGGTTGGACCCGCCGGGTCCGGCATCGACACCACACCACCCTGTCCGTCCGCCAGAGATAGCAAAAACGAAAGACCGAACATGTTCGACATCCATCGCGTGGAAATCGAGTGGGGCGGCCGCAAGCTGCGCCTCGAAACCGGGCACATGGCCCGCCAGGCCGACGCCGCCGTCGTGGCGCAGTACGGCGAGACCAGCGTGCTCGCCACCGTCGTCGGCGCCAAGAGCGTCAAGCCCGGCATCGACTTCTTCCCAATGACGGTAAACTACCAGGAACGCACCTACGCGGCCGGCAAAATTCCGGGCGGCTACTTCAAGCGTGAAGGGCGCCCGACCGAGAAGGAGACGCTGACCTCGCGCCTCATCGACCGGCCGATCCGGCCGCTGTTCGTCGAAGGGTTCAAGAATGAGGTGCAGATCGTCGTCACCGTGCTCTCGCACGATCTCGAAAACGATCCCGACATCCTGGGTCTGGTCGCCGCGTCGGCGGCTCTCACGCTCTCGGGCCTGCCCTTCCTTGGCCCCATCGGCGCCGCGCGCGTCGGCGTCATCGGCGGCGAATTCGTTCTCAATCCGATGGTCGACGAGATGAAGGACAGCTCGCTCGATCTGGTCGTCGCCGGCACCAACGATGCGGTGATGATGGTCGAATCGGAAGCCAAGGAGCTGCCCGAGCAGCAGATGCTCGAAGCGGTGATGTTCGGTCACAAGCACTTCCAGCCGGTCATTCAGGCGATCATCAAGCTCGCCGAGAAGGCCGCGAAGGATCCCTGGGACATCAAGCTGCCGGACGCGACCAAGTACAAGGCGCAGGTCAAAAAGATCGCGGAATCGAGCCTCAAGGAAGCCTTCTCCACCAAGGAGAAGCAGAAGCGCAACGATCTCGTCGACGCCGCCAAGGATCGCGTCATGTCGGAGATCGAGCTGCCAGCGGGCGATGCCAACGAGAAGGTTCTGCTCGGCGATACCTTCAAGAAGCTCGAAATGGACATCATGCGCGGATCGGTGGTGACAACCGGCCGGCGCATCGACGGACGCGACCTGAAGACGGTGCGCCCGATTCTCTCCGAGGTGCACGTTCTGCCGCGCACGCACGGCTCGGCGCTGTTCACGCGCGGCGAGACGCAGGCCCTCGTCGTTGCGACGCTGGGCACCGGCGACGACGAGCAGTACGTCGACGCCCTGGAAGGCACCCGCAAGGAGCGCTTCCTGCTGCACTACAACTTCCCGCCCTACTCGGTCGGCGAGACGGGCCGCATGGGTTCGCCCGGACGCCGCGAGATCGGCCACGGCAAGCTCGCCTGGCGCGCGGTGCACCCGCTGCTGCCCAGCAACGAGGAGTTCCCCTACGTCCTCCGCGTCGTGTCCGAAATCACCGAAAGCAACGGCTCGTCCTCGATGGCCTCGGTCTGCGGCACGAGCCTCGCGCTCATGGACGCCGGCGTGCCGCTGAAGGCACCGGTGGCCGGCATCGCCATGGGTCTGATCAAGGAGGGCAATGACTTCGCCGTCCTCTCCGACATCATCGGCGACGAGGATCACCTCGGCGACATGGACTTCAAGGTCGCCGGCACGACCAACGGCATCACCGCCCTGCAGATGGACATCAAAATCACGGGGATCACCGAGGAGATCATGCGGATCGCGCTAGAGCAGGCGCACCACGGCCGCTTGCACATCCTGGGCGAGATGGCGAAGGCTCTGACGGGTGCCCGCGAAGAGCTCGGTGAGCACGCTCCGCGCATCGAGACGATCAAGATCCCGACCGACAAGATCCGCGAGGTCATCGGTTCGGGCGGCTCGGTCATTCGCGAGATCGTCGCCGAATCCGGCGCCAAGATCGACATCGAGGACGACGGCACGGTGAAGATCGCCTCCGCCAACCGCGACTCGATCGACAAGGCGCTGGCCCGCATTCGCGGCATCACGAGCGAGCCCGAGGTCGGGACGATCTATAAGGGCAAGGTCGTCAAGATCATGGAATTCGGCGCGTTCGTGAACTTCTTCGGCGCCAAGGACGGCCTCGTGCACATCTCGCAACTGACCCAGGGCCGGCCCGAAACGGTCAATGAAGTCGTAAAGGAAGGCCAGGAAGTCTACGTCAAACTTCTCGGCTTCGACGATCGTGGCAAGGTGCGGCTGTCGATGAAGATCGTCGATCAGACCACGGGCCAGGAAATCCCGCGCGCCGAGGGCGAGCCGGAAGAGAAGTTCAGCGCCGAGCGTCCGCCACGCCGCGAGCGCGAAGGCGGCCGGGGCGGCGACCGGGGCCGTGGTGGACCGCGGCGCGACCGGGGCTGATGGCAAGAAAGGGGTCCGCTCGACCGAGCGGACCCCGAGTTTTTTTGGTGCCGTGCGCAGTGTGCCGCCGATCCGCGGCGGCGGTTTTTTTGAAAGACCATGGCCGTGATCCGCATCGCCGTTGCCGGCAAGTCCGGACAGGTCGCGCAGGCCCTCTTGCGGCAGGCGACCGGCTCAGGAGTGGACGTCATCGTCCGCGGCCGTCCCGAGTTGGACCTCACCAGCATCGACAGCGTCGGCCAATTCATCTTCGAGACGCGATCCGCCGTGCTGATCAATGCCACGGCCTATACGGCCGTCGACAAGGCGGAGACCGAGGCCGAAGCGGCGTTTGCCGTCAACGCCGGGGCACCGGCCCTGCTGGCGACCCTATGTGCGCACTTCAAAATTCCGCTGATCCACCTCTCGACGGACTACGTGTTCGACGGCACGTCCACCACCCGCTATCGCGAGGACGATCCAATTGCGCCGCTCGGCATCTACGGCGCCTCGAAGGCGGCTGGAGAGGCTGCCATCCGCCGCTCGCTCGCGCAGCACATCATCGTGCGTACGGCCTGGGTCTACAGCCGCGACGGCGCCAACTTCGTCAGGACGATGCTGCGCCTCGGCGCCGAGCGCGACGTGGTGCGCGTGGTCGCCGACCAGCGCGGCTCGCCGACCTCTGCCGACGAGATCGCCGCGGCCTTGCTGTCGATCGCGCGGCAGGTGGCGAACGGCGCCCGCGACGATGCCTGGGGCACCTACCATCTGACCGGGCGCGGCGAGACCACCTGGCACGGGTTCGCGGCGGAGCTCTTCCAGCAGACCGCACAGCGCGGGCTCAAGTCGCCGCGGCTTGAGGCGATCACCACGGCCGACTATCCGACGCCGGCGCGGCGGCCGGCGTATTCCTGTCTCGACAACTCGAAGATCGAGCGGACGTTCGGCATCGAGCGGGAGCCGTGGCAGGAGAGCCTCGAGGCCGTCATCGATCACCTTGTGCCCCAGTCCGAAGGAACCCGTGCATGAAGGCCATCATCCTTGCCGGTGGAAGCGGCACGCGCCTCTATCCGATGACGCTGACGGTCTCGAAGCAGATCCTGCCCGTCTACGACAAGCCGCTGATCTACTATCCGCTGTCCATCCTGATGCTCGGCGGCATCCGGGACATCCTCATCATCTCGACGCCGCGCGATCTGCCGGGCTTCGAGGCACTGCTCGGCGATGGCCGGCAGTGGGGCCTGAATTTCTCCTACGCCGAGCAGCCGCGGCCGGAGGGCCTGGCGCAAGCCTTCATCATCGGCGAGCGCTTCATCGGCAACGACCACTGCGCCATGGTGCTCGGCGACAATATCTTCTACGGCCACGGCCTCTCGCAGCTGGCGCAGCGGTCCTTCATGAAGCGCCCCGGTGCGACGGTGTTCGCCCATCAGGTCACCGATCCCGAGCGCTATGGCGTCGTCGAGTTCGACAAGGCGGGCCGAGCGCTCACGATCGAGGAGAAGCCGGCCAAGCCACGTTCGCACTGGGCGGTGATCGGACTCTACGTCTACGACAACAACGTCTCGCGGCTGGCGCGGGAGCTGAAGCCGTCGGCGCGCGGAGAATTGGAGATCACCAGCCTCAACAACGTCTATCTGCAACAGGGACAGCTCAACGTCGAACGCATGGGCCGCGGGTTCGCCTGGTTCGACACCGGCACCCCCGACAGCCTGCTCGATGCGGCGAGCTACGTTGCGATGATCGAGAAGCGGCAGGGCAGCAAGATCGCCTCGCCGGAGGAGATCGCCTTCCGGCAGGGGTTCATCTCGCCTTCCGATCTCGAGCGGCTGATTGCCGACCGCTACCCCAAGAACGACTACGGGCGCTATCTGAAGAGCGTGCTGGCCGATGCAGGTTGATGGCCGATCGCATAGCCATTGCCCGCTTAAAAAATTCGAGGCCGCATCGCCCGATGCGGCCTCGATTGTTTCGATCAGGAGAACCGTGGTCCTTTCGGACCTCGGCCCAGGTCTGTCGTCAGGCTGCCCTGCGGGCCCTGACCGGCTTCATGACGGAGCGGTCGAGGCGCTTGGCCGCGGGAACTGAGGCTGCGGACGCGCCGCCAACCGTCAGGCCCTTCTTGTAGCGCGCGCCGTCGTTGGCCAAGCGCTGACGCTTGATCATCGCTTCGCGAGCGGTGAAGGCGTCCATCAAGGCGGTGAGCAGCAACTCGGGTCGCAACGCTCGCGTGGTCGTCACGTCGACGGCAACGTAGCCGGTCGCCGGCCACGCCTCGATCGTCGCTCCGCCGCCGGCGAAGATCGCACGACCGGAGAGCGAGCCGTTGACGCGCGAGCGTCTGACATCGACGAGCCGCACGTCGAAACGTGCGAACTCCAAAGCCTGCTCAAGCGCCAGCTCGGCCGAGTTGGCCGATTCGAGCGCCTTGGCTCCGACGAGATCGATATGCAGCTTCTGACCAACCAAACCCGGCGAACCGCTGGTGGCGGCGTCACCGAGGCAATCCTCCTGCGCCACCGGCGCAGAACCGTGGAAATCTTCCTTTTGGGCGGTGCTTGAACGAGTCAAGTCCATCCCCAATTGGAAGAGGGTGTCATTAAAGGCCATATGACCCTCCCCAACCAGCAGACAGTTTGACTCGCCCGCTCCTTACCTTGGGGTTTGGGGATTGCGTCCTTGACCTTAGCGGCAGGTGGACAGACGAGAGAGGGTCATATGAGGCCAGTGCCCCCCCTGCGCAAGAAAAAATTCGACCCCGCCCGCAAAAATTTTGACGCATGTTTCACGCGCACTTAACGACGGTGTGCTCTGTGGTTTTCGACGCTGGCGCTCGACGAGGTCTCAGCGCTTGAAGAGCTGCTCCAGCAGCTTCTTTCCCTTCTCCTTGTCGCTCGAGCCGCTGTCGGTCGAGCCGGTAGCGCCGCTGTCCTTGCCGAGCAGTCCCTTGACGATGTCGTCGGCGCTCTTGCCTTTGAGCTGGCGGCCGAGCTCCTTCACCGTTTCGAGCGCCTTGTTGGGATCCTTGAGCACGCTGCTGACGTCGGGCGTCAGCTTGGGCTTCTCCCATCCGCCTGTGATGCGCACCGGAATCTCCAGCCCATTCGAGCCCTCCGTGGCTCCCTGGCCCTGCAGGCTGGCGACCAGCGTCGGCCGCACGAGGTAATCGATCTCGCGCGCCGGCAGCATGACGTTGCCGGAGCCGGCGACGCGCAGAAGCGGGCTGATCAGGCGGAGATCCTGATTTTCGGCGAGCCCGTTGGTGATCGTCCAGCTCGATGCGAACTCACTGAAATCGGTCTTTTCCGTCGGCGTGCGGTCGAAGCCCGTGAGTTTGCCCTGGGTGACGTTGCGTACGATGCCGGCGACGTTCCATCCGACGATGGCGCCGTTGGTGAAGGTCATCTCGGCCTTGCCAGTCAGCGTCTCGACGATCTGTCGCTGGCTTTGGCCCTGGCCGGATGCGACGAGCGACAGGCGGCCGTTGCCGGCCAGCCAGTCCATATCGGCGGCGTCCTTGAGCAGGGGAGCGGCTTCGATGCCATCGAGCGTCATGTTGGCGCCGATGGCCGCAATCTTCGGTGTGGCGGCGTCGAGCGTCACGAAACCCTTGGCCTTGCCGCCGTAGAGCTTCACGTCCTCGAAGGTCGTTTTCAGAACGGCGTTGTGCAGCCCGACCGTCAGTTGCGACTGGTCGATGCGGATGTTCTGGATCAGAAGCCGGTCGAGCGTCAGCTTGACGTCGGCGTCGACGAGGCCGAGGGCGGAGGCGTCGATCTGGCCCTCGCTCCAGCCGGCCCGCTGCGTGTAGCCCCGGACCTGCGGTCCGCCATTGCCGGCCGGCTCTTTGCCGAGCAGGTCGTCGATCGACTTCGCCGGCACGCCAGCCGGTGATTTCGCCGCAGCTCCCGCGGGAGACGAGGCCGGCGCCGATGTGCCATCGCCTCCGATGTACTTGTTGAGGTCGAGCTCGGTGAGCTTGAGGCTGCCCTTGACGGTGGGCCGGGCCGGCGAGGCGTCGACGGTGAGCTGACCGCTGCCCGTCGCCTGATCGAGCGAAACGACGGCGTTCGACAGCGTGACGACTTTGCCGGCCAGGCGGAGCTGGCCCTTGAGGTCGAGGGGGCCGAATCCGGGCACGGGCGGCAGCTCGGTGCCGAGCCAGCGCGCCAGCGCCTTCACGGACGGTGCCGCTGCGGTCACGGCGCCTTCCGCGTCGAGCGTGCCTTTGGCCAGAAAGGTTCCGTCGTAGCTTGCGGCGAGCCGGTTGCCGCTGATCTTCACCACGAGCTTGGCCGGCCGCTCTTCCATGACCGACTTGATCGAGGTCAGAGCGCCGTCGAAGCCGATTTTTTCCGACTTCCAGACGACATCGCCTGCGGCTTCGAGCGGCTTGGAGATCGATTTCAAGGCGAGCTTCAGGTTGATGGCTGATACGTCTTCCTTCGCGCCGGTGCGGGCGTCGGAATAGTGGACCGTGCCGTCCTCGATGCGCACGTCGCCGAGCGAGAGCTGTTCGAGCGCGGCGGCGTTGGCGGACGGAGCAGTCGGGGAAACCTGAATGGGGCCCGCCGGGGCGTCGCTCGCCGGGCCCGCGAGTTGTGCGAGGCGCACCGGCCCGGGCGACGGCGTTGCAGCGGCCATGTCCCATGTGCGACGGCCGTCCGGGTCGACGTGCAGCTCGAATACCGGCTTGACCAGCACGAGGCGCTCGATGGTCACCTCGCGGGCGAGCAGTGGCAGCAGGCGGACACTTACGTCGAGGCTCGCCATCCTGACCAGCGCCGCGTCGCCCATACCGGCGGGTGCGGAAAGCGACACGTCGCCGAGGGAGAAGCCGATCGAGGGATAGAAGCGCAGCGCGGCCGGTCCGGCGATAACGAGATCGCGGCCGGTCTGGCGCTTCACCTCGGCGACGATGCGGTCGCGCACGAAGGTCTCGGGCAGAGTCAGCACCAGCACCGCCGCCGCACCGGCCAGCATTCCGACGAACCCGAGCACGATGAGCAGCAGCCAGGAGAGGAGCCCCATGCCGCGCTGGCGGCCCTGCTGACGATCGAGGCGACGGCTTACTGGGCGCGGTCGCGGCGCACCGCCCGGTCCGTCACCCCTGTCGGCGGCCGGACGGAAGGCTTCGAGCTGAGGCTGCGTCGGTCCCGGCGGGGGACGGGTCATGGGTGAACCTTCATTCTGGCGGGCCGGCCGCGTCCGCTGGAACTGGAGGGCCGGTCTTCGATTCTCGCTTCGACAGCATAGTCGGAGATTATGTCCGTGCTCGGCAACATTGCGCGGCGGTGGCGCCAAGGTTTTTCCACGCTGGCGATCTTGTCGCGTAGCATTTGGCGCATGATTCGTCGGGCGGGAGATGGGCATGGAGTGGCAGGGGCTGATCGGACTGGCGCTGATCCCGCTCGTCGTCTGGCTCCTGTCGGAGGATCGCGCGGCCGCCCGCTCGCCCGGAATGCTGGGGTTCATGGTCGGCGCGCTGGCGTTGCAGGCCGCGATCGGCGTCATCCTGCTGACGTTTCCGCCGGCGCGGACGGCCTTCGTGTGGTTCGGAGAAGCGGTGACGGTTCTCCAGCGGGCGACCGACGACGGCGCCCGGCTGGTCTTCGGCCACCTTGCGGGCGGCCCCTCTCCCTACGACACCACGCGGCCGGAGCACGGCTATGTACTGGCTTTCCGGATGCTGCCGATGATCCTGGTCGTGGCGGCGCTGATGCGGCTCATGTTTTATTGGTGCGTGCTTCAGCGGGTGGTCGCCGGCTTCGCGTTCCTGCTGCGGCGGACGATCGGAATCGGCGGGCCGCTGGCAACCGTGGCATCGGCCAGCATCTTTCTCGGACCCGTCGAGGCGCCGCTGCTCATTCGCCCCTACGTCGCGGCCATGGGGCGCGGGGCGCTGTTCGCCACCATGACGGTCGGCATGGCGACGGTCGCCGGCACGGTGCTGGCGCTCTACGCCTCCATTCTCGCGCCGCAGATGCCGGATGCCGCCGGCCACCTTCTGACCGCCTCGATCATGAACGTCCCGGCGGCGCTGCTGCTTGCGCGCCTCGCTGTTCCGGACGGCTTTCAGGCTGGTGAGGCGGCGCGGAGTTTCACCATCGCCGACGAGTCGCAGAGCAGCATGGATGCGGTGACGCGCGGCACGCTCGAGGGGTTGGCGATCGCGGCGGCGGTCGGCGCCATGCTGGTGGTCGCCGTGGCGCTGGTCTCACTGGTCAACGCGTTCCTGGGGGCGGCGGGCGCGCCGTTCGGTGTTGCGCCGACCTTGCAGTCGGTGCTCGGCGTGCTGGCGGCGCCGCTCGCCTGGGTCATCGGCATCCCGTGGAGTGAGGCCCCGGCGGCTGGCGCGCTGCTCGGTCAGAAATTCGTGCTGAATGAGTTCATCGCCTACCTCGATCTCGCCGCCACGCCGGCAGGCGTGCTCTCGGAACGCACGCGGCTCATCCTCGGCTATGCGCTCTGCAGCTTTGCCAATCTCGGTTCGCTCGGCATTCTGATCGGAGGATTGTCGGCGATGGTGCCCGAGCGGCGCAGCGAGATCGTCGCGCTCGGACCGAAGGCTCTCGTGGTGGGCTATCTGGCGACGCTGATGTCGGCGGCCATCATCGGACTGGTCGTACGGACCTGACGATCCGCAGTCCAAGATGGACTCGATCCGTAGTGATTTTCGGAGGGGAAGCACCGCGGATCAATCTCGCGTCTCCCAGGCCGTTTCGTCTGGGAGCGGATGGGGGTGCTGCGAGCCTCGGCCAAACCCGTCGCGAACGCAGCTACAGGACCGCAGAGCGGTCAGCGCGGCAGGTTTGGCCTTAGCAATGAAATCCTAGCGGATAGAAGCTCCTGAACTCAAGTTGTATTTGCGCATCGGCTTAAAGTCGAAGCCTGTGCTTTTTCGGCCGGGGACTCGCCAGAGTTAGGACAACTTTAGGCCGGCATCCGACCACGCGAATCAGACAGATTCAACCTATGAGTGAATCTGTTCGGATGTTTGCTTGCCTGCGGCCGGTGGCGTTTGCGCTGGCTGTAGTCGTCTCGGGAGCCGCGGCTCCCACACCTCCCGCCGCCGCCGCCGCCAAGGTGGTCAGCGGACGCGCCTCCGCCGTCGATGGCGACACGCTCGACGTCGCGGGAGTGCGCGTCCGGCTCGAAGGTATCGACGCCCCGGAAAACGCCCAGACCTGCGGTCGATCCGGTCCCCGCTCCTGGCTCGGCTCCATGCTCGGCTCCTGGCCCTGCGGGCGCAAGGCGCAGCGGGCGCTCGCGGATCTCGTAGGGTCAGCTGAAGTCACCTGCGAGAGCCGCGGTCACGACAAGTACGGGCGGATGCTCGGCGTCTGCTCCGTCGATGGCCGCGATCTCAACGCCGCCATGGTCAGGAGCGGCATGGCCTGGGCTTTCGTCAAGTATTCAAAGGCCTACGTCGTGGAGGAGGCAGTCGCGCGGTCGGCGGGCGCCGGCATCTGGCAGGGCGAGGCGGAGCCGGCCTGGGTCTATCGCGAGAAGCGCTGGGCCAGCGCCGAAGAGACCGCTCCGGCCGGGTGCGCGATCAAGGGCAACGTCACCGGCAAGGGTCACATCTACCATCTGCCGTGGAGCCCCTGGTACACCAAGGTCAAGGTCGAGACCGGCAAGGGAGAGCGCTGGTTCTGTTCCGAGAGCGAGGCGATGGCCGCCGGGTGGCGACCCGCCGTCATCAACTGATGCGTGGTCCGACGGCGTGGGTGTCGCGTTGACTTTCGAGGACGCCGGTACGATTGTGCGCAACTCATTGCATCGGTCGGAACAGCCAAATTTGCGGAACGAGGGCGGAGCATGTCGGCAAGGTCGATTGGCAGGTCGCTGAGCGTGGCGGGAGTGTTGTGCGGACTGGTCGCGATGGCCGCACCGCTTCATGCCGGATCGACCTGGGACGGCATTCGCGCCGAAGTGTATCCCGATAAAACTGTCCACCTCGGCACCGGGGTCGTGACGATGAAGGCTCCCTATCGCCCTGACGACGTGCGCAGCGTGCCGATCGAAGCCGAGGTCAAGCTCGGCGAAGGCCGCACCATCAAAACGGTGTCATTCATCGTCGACGAGAACCCTTCGCCGGTCGCCGCGAAATTCACGCTCGGTCCGGGCCGCGACCGGATCGCGATCACCACCCACATCCGCCTCAACCAGCAGTCGGACGTCAGGGTCGTCGTCGAAGCCAGCGACGGAGAGGTCTACATGGCCGAGCAGCTGGTGAAATTCGCCGGCGGTCAAGCCTCCTGCTCGGCGCCGCCGATGGGCGACCCCGCCGAGATCGCCGCCAATATGGGCAAGATGACCTTGGCGGCCGTCGGTGAGCGGGCGACGTCCTCGCACGCCGTGCAGCGCGCACGCTACGAGCTGAACCATCCCAATCACACGGGCATGGTTCTCGACCAGATCACGCTGCTGTACGTGCCGCTGCTGATGGTCGAGCATGTGGAAGCCCGCCAGGGTGACGAAATGGTGTTTCAGATGGACGGCTCGATAACGCTCTCGCAGAATCCGAAGGTCGAGTTCGACTATGTGACCAACGGGGCCGTCGAGATGACGGTCACCGCCCGCGACACCAGCGGCACGACCTGGGATCGCCGTTTCCCGATCGGTCCCGGAAGCTGATCCGGCCGTAAAGCTACAACGCATCGGCGGAACGGCGATCATCGGCCGCCGGCCGTTGATGGACTTGAGAATTTTTACCGCCGTCGTTCGGCCAGCGTGGCTCGCGCGTCCCCTGCGCTCGCCCTGGCGCTTGACTTCGTGAATAGAATTTCACGCCCTGGGCGGTCGCTCCGCCCCAATTCTGCCCCCAAGCCAACAGGACTGTGGAGAGGTGAATCGCGGGTTTCCCTGTCGCGCGAGATAGCGGTGCGCAGGAAGCTGAACACCTCTGCTGGAGGGCTGTGGAATGGGCTGGGACGTCAAAGCGACCGTGGACGCCGCCGGTGAGGTGCTGGCACAGGCACCCGAGCTGCCGTCGGCATCCACGATCCTCGACCGGCTCGCTGCCCTGCCCGAGGCTCTTCCCCAGCCGATCTGGGGCGTCATCGCCGTCTCGGCCTTGTCGATGGCTTTCCTCGGCCTGACCAACACCGGCCGGCGTATCCGCAGCGCCATGTCGGAGGCCATGCTGTCGAATTGGCGGCTCGCCGTGCTCGGCGCCACCGGCATAGTGCTGTCGTTCGCCTCCGGCTACACGACCTGGGACGGCATGAAAAACTTCACCGGCGAGCCGGTGCTGTCGCTCATGATCACGTTCGGCATCCAGGGGCTGATGCTGGTCATCGCCTGGCTGATCGGCGAGTCTTTCGCCACCGGCATGAATCAGAGCGCGGCCTCGGGCGGGCGCGGCTTGGCGCGCGGCACGCAGGCTGGGCTTGGCGCCCTCATTGGTGCGATGCTGTTCGTCGGACTCGCGGTTCTCGTGCTGCAATCGATGGGCTACCTCGATCTGCGGAGCGCGGCCGACGGCGTCGTCGACTGGTCGAAACTCGCCGACAGCCTGCTCGTCATCGTGGTCGGGCTGCTCGCCATAGCGCTGATGGCGCTCTATTCGGGCAGCGATCTCGTCAAGCCCTACGTCCAGTCGTCACGCGTGATCGTGAAAAACGCGATCCTCTGGGTGATGTTCCTCGCCTGTGCGACGACGTCGATCCTCTTTTCCTTCGACTCCCGCTTCAGCGCCATCTTCCCGATGTCTGAGCGCATCCGAGCCGCCGAGCTGCGAGCGCAGAACCAGGTGGCCGGCATTCTCGGCGACATCGGTTCGACGATCGAGGCGCGCCGGCAAACGGCAGCCATGGATCTGTTCGCATCCGAGGGCTGGAACACCTACGACGCGACGCTCGGCAAGCTCGCAAGGGAAGCTCAGGCCAGCGCGGCTGAAATCGAAAACTATTTCAACGAGCAGATCGAAAGCCGAAACATCGCGATCAAGGAGCAGCAGGAGCGCATCGCGACCTCGCAGAGCGGCCAGGCGGGGCTGACCGTCAAGAAGACGACGCTGACCGACGAGCTGGCGCGCCTGGAGGGTGACCGGCCGACGCTGGCGGAGGAATACGGAAAGGCCAAAGCCGATCTCGACAACCGCGCCAAGGAAATCGATTCCAAGCGTGTCGAGGCGATGGCCGAGGACAAGGGCGTCGAAGGCACCGGCAATACCGGCAAAGGTCCCGTCTGGCGCCAGCGCATGGGCGAGCTCGGCAAGCTCAAGGATTATTACAAAGTCGGCGAAGAACGGGTGAACGACGCCAAGAAGCGGCTTGACGCGACCGAGGGGCGCATCAGCCAGGTCAAGCGAGAGCTGGCGACGGTCGATGGCGAGCTGGCGAAATACAAGGGCGAGGAAGCCACCGCCGGCGAGCGCATCAAGCTCACCGAGCAGGCGCTTGCCGGCGAGAAGGAACAGACCCGCATCGATCCGGCCCGCGTGCTTCCGGCCTTCGAGGCGTCGCGCAACGCCTTCCGTCAGGAGCCGACGACCGAGCGGCTGGCGGACGTGCAGAAGCAGTGCTCGCAGATTTTCAATGCCATGTTCTCGGCCGAGGTGACGAAGCCGAAGGTGCGTGAGCTCGATTGCGATCCGAAGGCGGCGAGCGAGGCGGCCAGCGTGCTCTTTGCGCTCAATGCCGGCGCTCAGATGTTCAACAAGGATTGCGCCGGCGGCGACAAGCTGGCCCAGCACACGACCGCCGACGCCCTCTTCGGCTTCTCCAGGAAGTGCCTCGCCGACAGTGGCCTCCCCTCGAAGGAGACCGACGCGCTGCGCACCAAGATCAACTTCATCGAGCTGACCCGCGACGACAAGGCCCACCATTTCGTCGTGAGCTGGAATGCCTTCCAGGATGGCAACCGGCTGGCCTATCTCGCGCTCGCCATCGCCATTGCCATCGACAGCCTCATCTTCATGTCGGGCCTGTTCGCCGCCAACGCGGTCCGCTCTCCGCTCTCCGATGTTCCGAGCGTGAAGGCGCGGACCGCCCAGCAGCTCGAGGACATCATCGAGAACGCGCTGCTGCCCGATACCTTCGAGACGGCGCGCGCGACATTGCAGGCCATGAGGCCGATCACCAACGCGGCGGGCTTCATGGCCGAGGTGCGGCCCGACCGGCTGGACTCCCACACGGCGGAGAAGGTGCTCGGCGTGCTCAACGCCGGCTCGACCATCCACGCCGTCGAGTTCGACGAGTCGCGCGGGCGTTATCTCGTCCGCGCCGAGCTGTTCGAGTTCCTCTCGACGACCGCAAAGAAAGCCTTCGAGGCGAACGACAGCCACGCCACTCTCGCCGACCTCGAAAAGACGGTCGCCGTGGCGCTGCTGCCGGACGTCGGCGGCAACTCCGAGACCGTTCTTTCCTATATGCATCCGATCAGCGAGGATCGCGGCTTCACCGCCGAGATCAAGCTCGGCGAGGTCGAGACGACCGGCGGCGCCCTCCACCTGCGGACCGTGCGCAATCTGCTCAACGCGGGTGCCACCCACGACCGCGTGCAGCGGGTCGGCAACGACGCGGCGCACTACTACGTTCACAAGGACCTCTACAAGACGCTGGCCAGAATCCGTGGACGCACCATCGGCCTCGGCTATGGGGCCCCGCGTCTCGAAGGCCCGGCCGCCGCACGGGCGCCGAGCTTCGGCGGGTCTCTCAACGCGCCGCGCACCGCGCTTGCCGATCATACGAAGTCCCCGCCGCCGCTGACTCGCGACGCCGGCAGTCTCGCCTACCTGCACGAGGAGTTTCGTTCCGCCATGCTGAAGGCGATGGGTCTCGATGAAGCGGCATTCGCGCTGGTGTCGCGGCCGGAGTTCGTCGGCGAGGCGATCGCCGCCGGCAAGAGCCTGGAGCAGGTGAAAGAGGCCAACGCGGTGCTCGGTCACCAGCTTCGCTGGCGCGACAAGGAGATGCGCGACGGTCTGAGGCTCGCCTACAACGAACTGTGGAGCCGGCAGGGTGACGACGAGCAGCGCATCGACGTTCTCAATGCCGCCTACAACGAAATCGAGCATGTACTGCCGGCGCTGATGCTGGCACCGCGCGGCCCTTACGAGCGCGTGCTGTGGCAGCTCGTCAACGAGCTGGAGAGCGCCGCCGGCCCCGATGACGGCCTCGACGACGCGCAGCAGCAGCTTCTCGATCGGCTCCGGGGGCACGCGGCGGCCATCGCCATGATCAAGCGTGATAGCCCGGAAAGCTGGAAGAAGGCCGGCCAGCTCGTGTTCGCCTGGGACGACGGCAGCCAGGGCGCCCACGCAACCAACGCCTGACGGTCAGCGAGCCCGCCCGAGCCGCAATCGGCGTCGACCCCGGCTTGACGCCGGCGTTGCGAACGACCTTTATCCTCTATCAGGCGGACGGGATGAAGGTTCAGGCAGTGTCGCAACGACGGCCGGCAGGTGAGGCGGCATGACGGCAGGTGCGCCACGCCGGCCTCGCGTCGGATTGTTCGTCACGTGCCTCGTGGATGTGTTTCGCCCGTCGGTCGGCTTCGCGGCTTCGCGGCTCATCGAAGCGTCGGGATGCAGCGTCGAGGTGCCGGCCGCACAGACCTGCTGCGGACAGCCGGCATACAACTCGGGAGCGAGGGCCGACGCGCGCGACTTGGCCCTGGCCACGATACGCGCCTTCGCCAGCTTCGATTATGTCGTGGCTCCGTCCGGCTCCTGCGCGGCGATGCTGAAAATGCATTACCCGGAACTGCTGGCCGGCGACGAACGCCTCGAGGCGGAGGCGCACGCCTTCTCCGCGCGGGTGCACGAGCTGACGGAATTCCTCGTGCGCGTGCGGGGCCTGTCGCGTGTGGCGTCGCGCTGTCCGGCCACGGCGACCTATCACGATGCCTGCTCGGGCTTGAGGGAACTCGGCATCAAGACCTCGCCGCGCAAACTGCTCGCGGGCGTGGAGGGACTGCGGCTCAATGAAATGAAGGAGTGCGAGACCTGCTGCGGGTTCGGCGGGCTCTTTTCCGTCAAGTATCCCGCCGTGTCGAACGCGATGGCGGAAAAGAAACTGGCGTCGGCAACCGAAACTCGAGCCGAGCTGCTGCTGGCGGGTGACCTCGGCTGCCTGATGCACATCGGCGGAACCATGCGGCGGCGGGGCCTCCCCATCTCGTGCCGCCATGTCGCCGAGGTGCTGGCCGGCGAACTCGACGACCCGCCGATCGGCGAGCCGCGCGAGGCCGGATGATCGTGCACGACTTCAAGTCCGCCGCGTCGGAGGCGCTGGGAAATCCCCAGCTCCGCCGCGCGCTCGACGGCCTGCCGGGTGGGCTCGTCGCGCAGCGCGCCGCCGCCAAGGCGCGTGTCCCTGAATTCGAGGCGATGCGGACGATCGCGCGCGACATCAAGGATCAGGCCCTCGCCGACCTCGACCTCTACCTCGAAGCCTTCGAGGCCCGCGCGACAGCCGCCGGCACGCGGGTGCACTGGGCTTCGACGGCGGGGGAAGCCTGCGATCTCATACTCGGCCTCTGCCGGGCGGCGAACGCCCGCCTCGTCGTCAAATCCAAATCGATGGTGGCCGAGGAAATCGGACTCAATCCGCATCTGGAAGCGGCCGGTCTCGATGTGGTGGAAACCGATCTCGGCGAATACATCGTGCAGATCCGCGGTGAGATGCCGAGCCATATCATCGCGCCCGCGATCCACCTGACCAAAGAACAGATCGAAGCGGATTTTCGCCGCCGTCATTCCGCGCTGCCGCCGGATCGCCCGCTTGCCGAGCCAGCGCAGCTGGTGGCCGAGGCGCGTCTCGTCATGCGCGAGAAATTTCTCGCCGCCGATGTCGGCATCACGGGCGCCAACTTCCTCGTGGCGGAGACGGGCTCGGCGATCATCGTCACCAATGAGGGCAACGCCGACCTCACCCACACGCTGCCCCGCATCCATATTGTCATCACGTCGATCGAGAAGGTCGTGCCGTCGCTCGAAGATGCCATGGCCCTGCTGCGCGTGCTGGCCCGGTCCGGCACCGGCCAGGAGATGACGGCCTACACGACGCTCGTCACCGGCCCGCGCCGTGAGGGTGACTGCGACGGACCCGCGGAGTGCCATGTCGTGATTGTCGACAATGGCCGCTCGGACATTCTGGCGTCCAAGGCGCGCGAGGTTCTGCGCTGCATCCGCTGCGGGGCGTGCATGAACCACTGTCCCGTCTATGGCCAGATCGGCGGACACGCCTACGGCACGCTCTACTCGGGACCCATCGGCGCAGTGCTCAGCCCGGCGCTCCTGGGAATAGCGGCGGCACGGCACCCCCCCAATGCGTCGACCTTCTGCGGGGCGTGCGAGGCGGTGTGCCCGGTCAAGATTCCGCTGCCGGGGCTGATGCGCCGCTTCCGGGAGAGCGAGCGCGACGCGGGATTGCACAGCTTCGGGCAGCGGTTCGGGCTCGGCGCATGGGCCTTCGTGGCGCGTCGTCCGCGGCTCTATCACGGGCTCGCGCGCTTCGCCGCCGCCATTCTCGGCGCGGTTGGACGCAAGCACGGCCGGTTGAGGCGTTTGCCCTTTGCGCGAGGATGGACCGAGACCCGCGATCTGCCGGCTCCGCAGGGCCGCACGTTCCAGCAGCTCTGGAGCGAGACACGGCGCGGGGTACCGCGATGAGCATCAGGGCCGCGATCCTCGCTCGCGTGCGTCGCGCCAACGCTCGAACGCCCGCCGAAGATGCGGCCCGTCGCGCCGCCGTGGAGCAGCGTCTCGCCTCCCCACTCCGCCATCTGGCGCCTGCCGTCGTTCAGGCTCCCGATGCCGACCTGCGAACGATTTTTTCCGACGAGCTTCGACGCCGCTCGGCGAGTGTGATCGACGTCGAACGTGCGACGGCCCTTCCGGCGGCCGTCGCGGCCTGTCTCGATTCCCTTGGACTGGCGCCGCAGCTTCGCATTGGAGGCGATTTGGCTGGATTGCAAGCGACCGCTTGGCGTGCGGCGGGTCTGACGGTGCTGTCCGGTCGCAGCGAAGCGACGGACGCGATCGGACTTTCCGAGGCGCTGGCAGGGGTCGCGGAGACCGGCACGCTGGTGGTCGGGTCCGGGCCAGACAATCCGGTGACGGTGGCATTTCTGCCGGAGACGCATCTCGTGGTGGTTGCGGCAAACGTCATCGTCGCGACGCTGGAAGATGCCATCGACCGGATGCGCGCCCGTTATGGCCGGCACCGGCTGCCGCGCAGCCTCAATCTCATCTCGGCGCCGTCGCGCACCGGCGACATCGAGGGTCGCATCGTGCTCGGCGCGCACGGACCGCGCCGGCTGGCGGTGTTTGTTTATGGCGGCGATTGAAGTCCGCTAGACCACGATCGCTTTGGACCCTATCAGTCCGAAGCGTGAATCGTCGGTCTCATCAAAGATCTAGACCACGATCGCTTTGGACCCTATCAGTCCGAAGCGTGAATCGTCGGTCTCATCAAAGATCTAGAGCGTGATTGCGATTCGAAGAAAAGCAAACACGATCTAGTCAGCGGCCAGCACGGCACGACTGCAGGCAGCGGGTCAACTGCGCGCTGCACGAGGCACTGCCCTTGGTCTGCTGCATGCACGCCTGCTCGGCCGCGTAGCATTGCGCCGCGCATTGATTGGCGTCTGCTATGCGGATGCCGGCGAAGCCTGCGATGGCCAGCATGGCACCGGCGAACGCCATCGTCACGACTGCCAGCTTCCTGCCCTCGAAAATCACCTTGTGGACCTCCGCCCAGATCGCAACGCCATCACAACCCGATCAACATCGCTGCCGCGCCCCGACTGTCGCCGGATCCGGCTGCTTTGGTATCCGCAGTGTCCTATAGCCGGACCGATGAACGCAACCTGAACCGTCACAGCGCGGCTTGAAAACATCGTTCTCGGAGCGCCGCCGAGGGCAGGTCGCGATGAAGTTTACTCGGCCATGGACGCGTCGTCCCACAGCCACGCTGCACCGCGTACGCCACCCGCATCGCCCCATCGCGGCGGACGCACCGCGATCGTCGCCCGGTCCGCGAAGATGTGGGGCGCCATGAGTTCCGGGAGTCGCAGGTAGAGATGGGCGAGGTGCGAGAGGCCGCCTCCGAGCACGATCACTGCGGGATCGAGAATGTTGACCACGGCGGCGAGGCCGCGCGCAAGCCGCGAGGCGTGGCGTTCGAGTGTGGCCTCAGCGGCGGCGTCGCCGGCAGCGGCCGCTGCGGCGATCTCGATGGTCGTGGCGGTCCGCCCGGTCGCCCGCGCGTGATCGGCTTCGAGCCCCGGGCCCGAGACCCACGTTTCCATGCAGCCTTTGCGACCGCACCAGCACAGTGGACCCGGATGTTCGTCGTCTCCGGCCCAGGGCAGCGGATTGTGGCCCCATTCGCCGCCGATGCCGTGCGGGCCGTCGACCAACCGGCCTCCGTGTACGAAGCCGCCGCCGCAGCCGGTGCCGAGAATGACGCCGAACACGCTGGCTGCTCCGGCTCCGGCGCCGTCGGTCGCCTCAGATAGCGCGAAGCAGTTGGCGTCGTTGGCGAGCCGCACCGGTCGCCCGAGCGTCGCCGCGAGATCGACGTCGAAGGCCCGGCCGTTCAGCCAAGTCGAGTTGGCGTTCTGTACGCGCCCCGTCGCCGGAGAGAGCGAGCCTGGCATGCCGACGCCGACGGTTGCCGATACGCCGGCATTCGCTTCGAGCTCCGCAACGATGCCGGCGATGGCACCGAGGGTAGCCTCGTAGTCGTGGCGCGGCGTCTCGATCCTCGCGCGTGTGAAGGCGTCGCCGGCCCGATCGAGCATCAGGCCTTCGATTTTCGTGCCGCCGAGGTCGATGCCGATCCGCGGTCCGCGTCTCGGTCGCAAAACGCTGCCCGCCGGGTTCGCCACCTCAGTCTCCGTGGCCGTCCGCGCCTGCGAGAAGAAGATGGGCCGGGGCGATGCTGTCTGGACCGACGCCCTTGTTGGCACAGAATTCGAGTAGCAGTGATTCGTCCTGGCAGAGGTGATCGAGCACGGCGGCGAGCGTCTCCTGCCGGTCCGCCGCTGAACGCAGTGCGCCGGGGTTGACGCCGGTCACGCCCAAGAAGCGGTCGAGCCGCGCCGGTTGCTCCGCCAGAAAGGCGAGCGCGTGCAGCGCCAGGGCCTCGGCCTCGTCGACAGTCGGCCGCGAAACGGCTTTTCTCATCATCTCGCCCGCTCTTCGGGGTTGTCGAAGACTTTAAACAGTTGGTTACCGCTGCTCATGCAAAGTGCAGCTCATCCGCTCCCGCGAATCGGTGCACATCACGCAGACTTCGAACGGGAGCGCGGGGCAGCGGGCGGCTTCTCACATGACTTATCAGCACACGAGGATGGCCGTCGAGGGCTTGCCGAGAGGCGTCTACAAGTCGTCGCGCACCGTTCTCATCGTGGAGGACAACGAGCTGAACATGAAATTGTTTCATGATCTGCTCGCCGCCCACGGCTATCAGACGGTCCTGACGCGCAACGGGCTCGATGCGCTCAGCCTTGCGCGCCAGCATCGCCCCGACCTGATCCTGATGGACATCCAGCTTCCCGAGGTCTCCGGCCTCGAAGTGACGCGCTGGCTCAAGGATGACAGCGAACTGCGCGAGATTCCCGTCGTCGCCGTCACTGCCTTCGCCATGAAGGGTGACGAGGAGCGCATCCGCTCAGGCGGCTGCGAAGCCTACCTGTCGAAGCCGATTTCCGTCGCCACCTTCCTCGAAACCGTGCGTCGCTTCGCCGGTGATGCGCGGGCGCACGCCTGATGGTTCAAGGACAATCGTGACATGACCGCCCGCGTCCTCGTCGTCGATGACATTTCGGCCAACGTGAAGCTGCTCGAAGCGCGCCTTTCGGCCGAATACTTCGAGGTGCTGACCGCCTCCAGCGGCAAGGAAGCCCTCGATGTCTGCGCCCGCGAGCGTGTGGACGTGGTGCTTCTCGATGTGATGATGCCGGGCATGGACGGGTTCGAGGTCTGCCGGCGGTTGAAGTCGAGCCCCAACACGCATCATGTGCCGGTGATCATGGTCACGGCGCTGGACCAGCCCTCCGATCGCGTTCAGGGACTGGAGAACGGGGCCGACGATTTCCTGACCAAGCCCGTCGACGACATCGCGCTCGTGACCCGCGTCAAGAATCTCGGCCGCCTCAAGATGCTGACCGACGAAATGCTGATGCGCGCCTCGACCGGCCGCCAGATGGGAATGGCCGACGATGCCAGTCTGGAAAAGGCACTGTCGGGCCGATCGGGTCGCATCCTCGTCGTCGACGATCATCCCCGCTCGGCCGCCCGCCTGCTCGAAGCCCTGTCCAAGACGCACGACAGCTTCGTCGAGCGCGATCCGCAGGCGGCGCTGATCAAGCTCGCCGAGCACAATTTCGACCTCCTGATCGTCAGCCTCAGCCTGTCGAATGCCGACGGCTTGCGGCTGTGCTCGCAGGTCCGCTCACTGGACCGCACCCGCCATCTGCCGATCATCATTCTGGTCGAGCCGGGCGACGAGGCACGCCTGCTGCGCGGCATGGACATGGGCGTCAACGACTACCTGATCCGTCCGATCGAGCGCCACGAGCTGCTGGCGCGCGTCAAGACGCAGATCAAGCGCAAGCGTCACTCGGACTACCTGCGCAACCGGCTGGAGGAGACCGTCGAGCTGTCGATCACCGACGCGCTGACCGGGCTGCACAATCGCCGCTACATGGAAGGACACCTGAAGACGCTGGTGAAGGACGCGCTGCAGAGCGGTCGCGCGCTGTCGCTGCTGGTCGCCGACATCGATCATTTCAAGCACGTCAACGACACGCACGGCCACGACGCCGGCGATCTGGTGCTGAAGGAGTTCTCGGCAAGGTTCCGGAGGAACACGCGCGGGATCGACCTCGCCTGCCGGCTTGGCGGCGAGGAGTTCGTGATCATCATGCCAGACACCGATATCGGCCGGGCCTATCAGGTGGGGGAGCGGCTGCGGGCTTGCATCGCGGCAGAGCCCTTCCTGCTCAATCCCGACCTCAAGCTGCGGATCACGGCCAGCGTGGGCCTCGCCACACTGGAGAAGGTCGAGGACACGCCGGAAACGCTGTTCAAGCGCGCCGACAATGCCCTCTACGCCGCCAAGCGCCGCGGGCGCAACCGCGTAGCCGCCGATGCGGCGTGATCGCACGGTTTTGCATCATCGTTATTTTTCAATAAGATAGCGATATTGGATGCGGCTTGGTGTGGGGCAGCGGCTTTGAGGGCCGGCCACCAAATCAACGAACGACCGCCCTACGATCTCCGCAAGTGGATGATCGAATCAAAATTGAAGGTGGCCGTTCGGTTACCGGTCAACAAGGAACCTTGCGCTGCTGAGCATAATCTGTAATTGTGCAAGTAGTGCATTTTTGGAGGGTTTGGCCCGCATCGAATTTCGCCCGTCGGGATGTTGATTTCGACAGACTGACAGTTCGACGAGCGACGCAAGTTCCCGCGACCCATTGGGTCCGCCGCATCTCCTGATGGAGCGGGAAAAACGGAATCGGAGCCTAGTAGCCGATGAGACCTCCTCGTTGAGGCTACATTAGTCCGGTCCCGACACCTGGCAGGCGAGCAACGCCCTCTTTGCGAACCTGTCGGGTTAGAGGCCAGGGTTCCATTGCAACTCGGAATGCTTACCCCGCTGCCGAGTGGTTATGGGCCCTGGCCGAGCTTCCCACCGAAAGCGGCGGGCAAACAAAATCTTCATCGATCCGTCGTCGACCCGATCTCGCAATCGAACGTGTCCGTGCGCCACGCGCGCAACAAGCGCTCGCAATCCTTGATGCGCCGACACTTTCAAATTTTCAGATGACCGACGGAATTCCGCGAGGCGATGGCGTGCATCGGCTCACTTGATCTTCGTCTCTTTGAATTCCACGTGCTTACGAACGACTGGATCATACTTCTTGAAGACGATCTTCTCGGTCGAGGTGCGCGGGTTTTTCTTGGTCACATAAAAAAAGCCTGTTCCCGCGGTCGAGAGCAGCTTGATTTTCTGCGTGATCGGCTTTGCCATTCGCGGTGAACCTGAGCGGGTTACGTTGTTGACGCGCACCATAGCCACCGCCGTCCGGCTGTCAAGAATGCGCCCCTGCGACACACGCGTGTGCACTGCAACATAAGTCTTTGCGCCTGCGGACCCATGTCGTCGGCCCGGCACGAATACCCGAGGCGAAGCTCCGACTTCAGTTGCCGATGGCCTGCTCGCGCCGCTACGCTCGCGATTGAGCGGTGACTCGCCGGACGTGCACCCACGCGCGCTCATCGATGCCGCCTGCGAATGCTTTGGAGGGGACATGCTGATTTTGGTGATTGGTCTGGTCGTCTTTTTGGCAGTCCACCTGGTGCCGACCTCGCAGGAGCTGCGGCGGGGTCTGGCGGATCGCTTCGGCGAGGCGAGCTACAAGGTCGGGTTTGCAGTGCTCTCTCTGATCGGGCTGGCGCTGATCGTGGTCGGCTATCACAAGCTGCAACTGCATCCCGGCAAGAACCTCGTGCTGTTCGATCCGCCGTCCTGGACGCGGCACGTGGCCTACCTGCTGATGCTGCCGGCCATGATTTTCCTGGTGGCGGCCTATGTGCCTTCGCGCATCCGCTCCGCGCTGAAGCACCCGATGCTCGTCGCCATCAAGATCTGGGCACTGGCCCATCTGCTGGCCAACGGCGACTTGGCGTCAGCGTTGCTGTTCGGGAGCTTCCTCGCCTATGCCGTGTATGATCGGATCTCAGTCAAGCGCCGCGAGGCGCCGGGTCCGCTCGCTGCCCGGACCGGTCCGCCGATCAACGACGCGATCGTCGTGATCGCCGGACTGGCTCTCTACGCCTTCATGCTGTTCATCGGCCACGGCCTGCTGATCGGCGTGCCTCTCGCACAGTCGCCCGTTGCAGGCTAGCGGAGCCAGCGTCTGCGCCATCGGGCGGTTGATCGGGATCGCCCGCCGGCCGGCGCGTCGTGCGCCGATGGAGACGTTGACCAGCGGGGTGATCAGCGTCGAAGGCGGGCTCGAAGGCGACCACAAGGGTCCGAAGTTCCCGCTCCGCCGGATCACCGTGCTGGCGCGGGAGGACTGGGAGACGGCACTGGCCGAGCTGACCGATCTCGCCGGCCCTGTGCCGCTGCCGTGGACAGTGCGGCGGGCCAATCTGCTGGTCGAGGGGCTGCGTCTGCCGCGGGCGCGCGGCGGGCGTCTCCGCATCGGTCCGGTGCTGCTCGAAGTGACCTATCCCACGCAGCCCTGTGGACGCATGGACGAGGTTCATCCGGGGCTGCTGCGGGCGCTGCACCCGGAGTGGCGCGGCGGGGTCACGTGCCGCGTTCTCGAAGGCGGCTTGGTTGCGATCGGCGATGCGGCCGAGGTGACCCATGCACCCGCCGAGCGGACGATGCGACTGCCGGGTTGAACTGTGCCGGGTTGAAGTGATCGCATCGACGGCCGATGAAATGCAGCGGGGCGCTCCTCTGAGAGCGCCCCGACGAAATCACGTTGCAGGGCCGGGTGCGCGGCCGAGCGTCACCGCGTCATAATGATGAAATCGGTGAACTTGCCGGTCTGATGGCTGATGCCGTAGTCCGACACGATGATGCTGGAGCCGGGCTTCATCACGTCCGCGATCCGCTCGCGGGCCTCCTCGGGGATCGACACGCGGTCGAGGGCCGACTCCGGCGTCTGCGGCAGGTGGGCGCTCACCGGACGTACGTCGTACTGCGCATTCTTTTTCTTTTTCTTGGGATCGGCCGGCGGCGCGACGTTGTAAGGCATCGACGATGCGCTCCAGGTCATGGATGTCGGGCCGGTCAGCTCGATGGCGGTGAAGACGTGCGTACCGATCGCTACGTCCGGATCCTTGATCGTGACCGGAACGTCGAAGATCGGCTCATAGCCCTGGCGAACATAGAGCCGGCCGGCGCTGCGGCTGATCAGAACAGACACGGGATGCTTGCGCACCAGTTCCTGGCGGCGGAAGGAGTCGAGAGTCGCCTTGGCCGTGGCCATGTCCTGGTTGACCTTGGACAACGCCTGCGCCTGCTGCTTCACCGTATTCACTGCGGCCAGCACGGCGGCGTCGGCCTCGACGGATGCGGCCTTCGCCTTGGCGGCGGCTTCGCGTGCCGTTTCGAGCTCGCGGCCGATTTCGAACGACTTGTTCTCCAGTTCTTCTTCGGCTTTCGCAGCCTGCTCCACCTGGTCGGCGCGAATCGACTTGGCGCCGGCATACTTGCGGCTGAACGCCTCCAGCGCGCGATCGGCCTCGATCCGGGCCTGCTCGACTTTCCTGGCGTCCTGCGCCAGACGCTCGGACTCGATCCGCGCCAGCTTGGCGGCGGCCTTGGCCGCGTCGGATGCCTGGACCGCGGTCTTGGCCGACAGCTCCGCTTCGAGCTTGGCGGCTTCCGCGGTCTTGAGGGCCTCTTCCGTCTGCTGCTTTTCCGCGGCGCGCTTGGCGCGGTAGCCGGTCAACGGCTCGGAGGGCGCGGTCGAGCCGGTCACGACCGCCGGCTCGGCGGCCGACGCTGTCGATACCAGAGCCAGCGAGCGCACCGTCTCGTAGTCCCGCGTCTCGGCAACCTTGGTTTCGGCTGGAATCAGGCCCGCCGTGGTCTGCTCGGGCGGCAAAGGCGCAATCAGATTGTCATGTGCGAAGCGCACGGGAACCACCGGATCGCGCGAGACGATCACGCGGGTGCCCAGCTTGGTCATACCGTAGAGTTTCTTGGAAAAATTGTAGGGCAGCCGGATGCAGCCGTGCGACGCCGGATAGCCCGGCAGGTGACCGGCGTGCATGGCGGTGCCGGACCAGGTCAGCCGCTGCATGTTCGGCATCGGCGCGCCGGCGTAAATGTTCGAGTGGTGGACGACGCTCTTTTCGAGGATCGTGAACACGCCGGTGAAGGTCGGGAAGGCCGGGGTGCCGGACGAGATCGGCGCTTCCGCGATCGGCCCGTCGATGTCGTGAACCGTGACCTTCTGTCGGGCGAGCGAAACGGACAGCACCAGCGGGCCCTTGACCGGACGCTCGACGGGCGCCGGCTCCTTGGCCGCCGCCTTGTTCTCCTTCGACCGCACGGCGGAAGGACGCTGGTTGTAGACGCGGTAGTTGCGCGGCCTGGGTGGCGGGTCGTTCAGGAAACCGAAGAAGCTCGATTCCGCCTGCGGCTTCTTGCGCGCCCGAGCGAACTCGGAGGTTGCGATCGAGCCGGTAAGAACGAGAGCAGAAACACTCAACAGCAACGCGCCGCTGCGGACGCCACGCCGGACTGTATGTGAAAGTCTGTCGCCACTCATGAGCAGTATATCCTCGAATCCGAAGCCCATCCCGATGAGCGCCTTTGTAACGTCGGCATACCTAAGTCTTGGTTATCAGAGTACGGGTCGTTGTCGCAATCTGAAGCAAACGAGAAGTGTCAATGATTCGAGCCGGGTGTGGCCCCCAGTCTACGCCACCGCCGACGCCGCAGGACGGCTGACGGCCCGCCACCCCAAGCTGGCATCCCGATGGCCGATAGGCAATAGTTGCGGCCAACGTCAGGACCACAGGTTGGCCAAGCCCGCCGTCGTCATGACCTGCTTTCGCTCCACTCCTGCAGAAGTGCCCGGACCCGATGTCATCGATCGTCAACCAGAAGCGCCGCATGGCACCCGAAATCACGGCCATGAAGGGAATGGCTCCCATCGTGTCACTCACCGCCTACCATGCGCACACGGCAGCCATTGCGGACGCCCATTGTGACTTTCTGTTGGTCGGCGACAGCCTCGGCATGGTGATGCACGGCTTCGAGACGACGGTTCCGGTGCCCCTGGAGCTGATGATCATGCATGCCCGCGCTGTGGTGCGGGGCGCCAAGCGGGCGCTGATCGTCGTCGACATGCCGTTCGGCACCTACGAGGAGAGCCCGCAGGTCGCGTTTCGCAATGCGGCGCGGGTCATGAAGGAGACCGATTGCGGGGCTGTGAAGCTCGAAGGCGGGCGCCGCATGGGGGAGACCATCCGCTATCTGGTCGACCGCGGAATCCCTGTGATGGCCCATATCGGCCTCAATCCGCAGTCGATCAACGTCATCGGCGGCTTCAAGGCCCAGGGGCGCGAGGCGGCTCAGTGGGCGGCGATCGAGGAGGATGCCCGTATCGTCAGCGAAGCCGGGGCCTTCGCCGTCGTGCTCGAAGCCGTAGCCGAGCCGCTGGCCGCCAAGATCACCGCCTCGGTGCCAATCCCGACCATCGGCATCGGCGCGTCCGCCGCCTGCGACGGGCAGATCCTGGTGATGGAGGACATGCTCGGCCTCTCACCCAAAGTTCCGAAGTTCGTCAAGGAGTTCGGTAGTATCGGAGCGGCCATCGAGGGGGCAATAAAGGCCTATGCCGGCGACGTCCGCGCCCGCGCCTTCCCGGCAACCGAGCACACCTATTCCATGAAGCCGGAGCCGGTGAAGTTCGATCCGACAAAGCCCGATGCCCCCGCCAACCCTGGTTCGACAGCCCACCGTCCGGCAAAAAAGAAGATATGAACCCTTCCGGAGCCGAATCAGCCCGGGCGACCGACGGTTGAACAAGTTCAGAGTGTTCACTCGTTACGTACGGGTTGCCGGTCCACGGTCGCTCGGGCTATGAGTTGCATCGGACTGCGGCCTCGAAAATGCCGTTCCGGTCGGGCACGACCGGGGCGGGTTTAGTCGTGCGGGTGCGATAACCGTGCCGTGCTGTTGCCGCGATGATCAAGGGACTGGGGTGGGATGGTCGACAAGAACGACGCGCTGATTCGTGAAGTCGAAGAAGAGCTTCGGCGCGAGCAGATGGCCAAACTCTGGGACCGCTACGGCACCTATGTGCTCGGCGGAGCCGTCGCCCTCGTGGCCCTGGTCGGTGGGTACAAGGTCTGGGAGACGCGCAAGCTCGCAGCTGCCGAGGCGAGCGGCGCCACGTATACGGAAGCGCTCAAGCTGACGGCCGTCGGCAAGCAGGACGAGGCGTCCAAGGCGCTCGACGATCTCGTCGCATCGGGTCACACCGGTTACGCGGCGCTGGCCGAGTTACAGAAGGCCGGTGCCCTGCTGCGGGCCAGCCGGCCGCTCGATGCGCTGACGGTCTTCGACAAGGTGGTCAAGGATACCTCCGTCGATGCCACGTTGCGGGATTTCGCGGCGGTGCAGGCGGCAGCCCTGCGCGTCGCCGACGCCGACTTTACCGAAATGCAGAATCGGCTCACGCTTCTCTCGGGTGACGGCAGTCCATGGCGCCATCAGGCCCGGGAACTGCTCGGACTGGCCGCCTTGAAAGCCAATCGTCCCGACGACGTGCGGGCGGTGCTCGGGGCTCAGCTCGCCGACGGTGAAACCCCTCAGCGGGTTCAGGAGCGTGCGCGGGTCATGCTCGGCAGTCTGGCGGCGACCGAGCTTTCGAAGGCTGGCGGATTGGCGCCGGCGGCCCCGGTGGCCGGGTCCGATAGTGCAACATCCGGCAAGGCTGCGGCTGACAAGTCTTCGCCGCCGACACCGGCCGACAAGACCTCTGAAAGTCCCGCCGACCCGAAGGGCGAAAAACCGACGTCCGCGCAATCGAAATAGGAGAGCCAGATGGCTCCGACGCGAAACGGCCGCATCGTGTTGGCGTCATTCCTCACCGGGGCGCTGCTGCTCGGCGGCTGCGCCGACAGCCTGCCCAGCCTGCCAAAGATTGGTGACCTCAATCCATTCAAGGAAAAGCAGACGCCGCTGCCGGGCAAGCGCATCGCCATCCTGCCCGCGGCTGAGAAAATCCCGGGCGAACTCGCCGATGCCTCGGCCCCCATCGCGCTGCCGCCCGAGCGGGTGAACGACACCTGGGCCCAGCCCGGCGGCGATGCCAACAATGCGCCGGGCCATCTGGCTCTTGCCGCGTCCGTTCGCCAGACGTGGAGCGCGGACGCCGGTACGGGATCGAGCAAGGCCGGCCGCGTGACGGCCAGCCCGATCGTGTTCGACGGGCGTGTATATGCTCTCGACGCCGAGGGCGCCGTCTCGGCCTTCTCGCTCGGCGGCGGATCGGCGATCTGGCGGGTCTCGCTGAAGCCGGCTCCCTCGGGCGAAAAATCCTCCGGCTTCTCGGCCAGCGATCTCTTCTCGCTCGGTGGCGACAGCGGCGGCGGCTATGGCGGCGGTCTGGCCGCCGACGGCGGTCGCCTCTATGGCACCAGCGGCTTCGGCGGCGTCGTGGCGCTCGACCCGGCGACCGGCAAGCGGCTTTGGGAGAAGGATCTCGGCGTGCCGATCCGTGCCGCCCCGACGGCGGCCGGCGATCGCATCTTCGTCGTCACCATCGAGGGCCGGTTCTACTGCCTCTCCGGCATCGACGGGGCTGAAATCTGGACCACGCGCGGCGCCCCCCAGACCGCCAGCCGCGTGATGAACGTCTCGCCCGCCGTCGACAACGACATCGTGATCGTCCCCTATCCCTCCGGCGACCTCGTGGCGCTGAAGATCATCGATGGCTCGCCGGTGTGGTCGGAGAGCCTGGCGCGCACCCGTTCCACCTCGCAGCTGACCTCGATGAGCGATGCGGCGCGCCCGGCCGTCGAAGGAGGCATCGTCTTCGCCGTCGGTCATGCCGGCCGCATGATCGCCACCGATGTCAAGACCGGCGAACGGCTGTGGTCGCTCAACGTGCCGAGCACGCAGACTCCCTGGGTGGCCGGCGACAGCGTGTTCGTCGTTGACACCACGGGCCAGCTCCTCGCCATTTCGCGGCGCGAAGGCAAGGTGCTGTGGACCATCAAGCTGCCGGGCGGCACGCAGTGGTCAGGTCCGACGCTGGCCGGCAATACGCTGTGGCTCGCCTCGTCGACCGGCACGCTGGTCGGTGCCGATGCCATGACCGGCCGCGTCACCAGCCAGCAGGATCTGGGCACCCCCGTTTTCGTGGCCCCGGTCGTGGCCCAGAGCAAGATGTTCGTGCTGACCGACAGTGCCCAGCTCATCGCACTCAATTGACCGGCGCGCGTCGTTCATTGCGAAGATATATTTTCGCGAGGACACCAAACCTTTTCAGCGTGTCCAGTGAATTTTCCAGGTCCGCGCCATGTCTGCGCGAATAGGGAATGGTCTCCCCTCGACGAAGGTATCATTCGAATAGCTGGACGGAAGAACGTGCTGGAACAAGCGGCCGCCGCCGCCGGCCAGATCGCGCCGGATTTTTGCAGATGTGCACCGGTGAAATGGCGCTCCCTACGGGAGTCGAACCCGTCTTTTCAGATTGAAAATCTGACGTCCTAACCGATAGACGAAGGGAGCGGACGGCCGATCCCTATGCGGGCGGCCGGGCGCTGTTCTGGCCATGTGAACGGCCGTCGGTGCAACGACGGTATAGTCACGAACCGGGGGTGCGCGCAAGTCGAGGCCGCGCGCCCGATGCCACGGCCGCAACCGCACGGCGCAAGGGTCACTGCGACATTCGTGCGCGCCGATATGCGCGCGCGTCCCGGTTCACCGCTGCTTGCGCATGTCGGCCGCGTCCTCGATCTGCAGCTCGATGCGGTCGCGTCCGCCCCAGGTGTCGCGCCGCAGGTTGCCCGCCACGTGCACAGGCATTCCATCGGCAGAGAGCAACAGGTCGCCGAGCGGCTGGCCGGCGGCGCGGAAGGCGATGGCTTCAAGGCGAGATGCGTCCGCCGCCTCGATCACCGCCCGGACGTGGCTTTCGCCGACCGTCTTCGCGAACTTGACGCGCACGGCCGGGAAGGCGAAGCGGGGGACGGGATTACCCTGTCCGAACGGCCCCGCCCGATCGAGCAGCTCGACCAGTTCGTGCGTGGCCCCGCCCGGATGCAGCGCGCCGTCGAGGTCCAGTCCCGCCCGCGCGCGTGCGCCCCGCGCCGTTTCGCGGACGCAGTCGGCAAGAAATGCCGCCGCCTTATCGAACGATGCGCGCGTGACGGTGAGGCCGGCCGCCATGGCGTGTCCGCCGCCTTTGACCAGAAGTCCGGCGGTGACGGCCGCGCGCACGGCGGCGCCGATGTCGACGCCGGCGATCGAGCGCAGCGAGCCCGTGCCCGTCACGGATCCGGTTGCCGTGCCCTGGCCGGCGGGCTCCCACGCGATCACGCAGGCTGGTCGCTGGCATTTCTCGGTCAGGCGGCTGGCGACCAGCCCGACGATGCCTTTGTGCCAGGCCTCGGAGCCGACCACGATCATCGGCAGGTCCGGATCGTTCGCCAGCAGCCGGTCCGCTTGAGCGAGCGCGTCCTGGAGCATCTCGGTTTCGATGGTCTTGCGCTCGCGATTGAGCTTGTCGAGCTGAGCGGCCATGCGGGTGGCTTCGGCGGCATCGTCGCAGGTCAGCAGCCGGGCTCCGAGTGCGGCGTCGCCGATGCGGCCGCCGGCATTGATGCGTGGACCGAGGATGAAACCGAGGTGGTAGGGCGTCGGCGGCGTATCGAGCCCGGCGGCGTCGCCGAGGGCCCTCAGCCCGATGTTGCGCCGGCCGCGCATGACCGCCAGGCCCTTGGTCACGTAGGCGCGGTTGAGGCCGGCGAGCGGCACCACGTCCGCCACCGTCGCCAGCGCGACGAGGTCGAGATCGTCGAGCAGTGCCGGCTCGGCGTAGCGCCCGTCGTAGCCCCCGCGCCGCCTCAGCTCGCGCGTCACCCCCACCAGCACCAGAAACACGACGCCGGCGGCGCAGAGATGTCCCTGCCCCGAGATGTCGTCCTGACGGTTGGGATTGACCAGTGCCGCCACGTCGGGAAGCCGCTCGTCGGCCTGATGGTGATCGATGACGACCACCTCGGCACCGAGCGGGCGGGCGGCGGCCAGCGCCTCGAAGCTGGTCGTACCGCAGTCGACGGTGACGATCAGCCGGGCGCCTTCCTCGACGAGCGAGGCGATGGCCGCCGCGTTCGGGCCGTAGCCCTCGAACAGCCGGTCGGGAATGTAGATGCGCGCGGTGACGCCATGCGCGGCGAGATAGCGGGAGAGAAGCGCCGACGAGCAGGCGCCGTCCACGTCGTAGTCGCCGAAGATGGCGATCGCCTCGCGCCGCTCGATGGCGTCGGCGATCCGGCGGGCGGCCTTGTCCATGTCGACGAGGCGGCTCGGGTCCGGCATCAGCGCTTTCACGGTGGGGTCGAGAAAGATCGCCACCTCGTCGAGCGCCACCGAGCGGGCGGCGAGCACGCGGCCGAGCAGCTCCGGCAGGCCATGCTGCTGGCTGATGGCCATGGCCCGGTTCACGCCGCCGGCCGGCAGGCGCTCGCGCCACGTGAAGCCGCGCGCCGACTGCGTAACGCCGAGAAAGGCCGCGCCTTCTTGGTCCGGCGTCGCCTCGGCCTTCTGCTTGCGCACTGCGCCCATGGTTCCCCCGCGCCGATTCGAATGTTCCGGGGACTTCACCAGCCCGCGGCGCGGCGGGCGAGGACATCCGGGCCGTTCTCAACAGATACAACGCGAGCGTGCCCGGTGCTTGGGTGAATGGCGCTTGGGTGGAGACTGGTGGGTGGAGACTGGCCGCCGCCTTCCCGAGTGGCGATTTCATGCTACAAGGCGGGCGTTCGGACGGTTCCGTAGCTCAACGGATAGAGCACTGGTCTTCGAAACCAGGGGTTGCAGGTTCGAGTCCTGCCGGGACCGCCAGAACGCTCATGAAAATCCTGAAAACATTGCCGTTCACGGCGAGGGTCTTACCGCCTTCTGATTCATTTGGTCAGATTCGACCGAGCTCCTGGCGCAACCGGTTGCGAGATTGCGCCAGGCCCCGCTTCTCATGACACCATGCCCTGCGTCACTTGATCTCCCACGTCGTGATGTGGGGGATATCGATGGCGAAGGCACCGGCCGGCGAACCTGCCGGGACATCCTTGTTGATGCACGCGAACGGTTCCTTGCCGGAGATGCCTTTGTATTTGCCGGTCCCGCCGGTGATAATGTGGGTGCCGCAGTCCATCTTGGGCTGCGACTTGTCGAGATCGCGGGTGTCGAAGGTGGAGAACACCACGTCGCCCTCGGCGTCCGTCAGCGCACACGCGCCATCGATCCATTTCTTGCCACCCGATTCGACGCTGACGGCGGCGCACTTGGCGTTCATCTTGTCGAGGAATTTGTCGCCGGCCGTGTTCTCCGTCGGGCCGGTGGCCTCGAGTGCCATGGCCTTGCCGACGCCCGGAACGTCGACCGTCGACTTCGGCACGAAAACGAAGTGCGTCGTATAGGGCGTCGTGCCGCTCTTCGGAATCGATGGATTTGCGTAGCCCGACTGGGGAAGAGCCAGGAGGCACGAGGAGATGAGCGCCATGTACATATGTCGGTGGGTCATTGTCATTACTCCCTTGCATCGAACGATGGTTGCAGATTCGGAAAAGTCCCGCCCGCGAGAGGAAGCAA
>JBQTIA010000047.1:0-13429 GCA_052388455.1 Hyphomicrobium sp. | reverse complement strand
CCACTCACCACTCACCACTCACCACTCACCACTCACCCCTTCACGACCCGCCCTTCACTCCACAATCACCAGCGGCTCGCCGTATTCGACCGGCTGGCCGTTCTCGAACAGAATGGCGGTGACGGTGCCGGCCTTGGTCGAGGGGATCTGGTTCATCGTCTTCATGGCTTCGATGATCAGCAGCGTCTGGCCCTGCGCCACCTTCGACCCGACCTCGATGAAGGTGGCGGCGGCCGGCTCGGGCGATCGATAGGCTGTGCCCACCATCGGAGATTTGACGGCACCCGGATGCTTGGCCGGATCGGCGCCGGCGGCCGGCGCTTCGGACTTGCCGCCGCCCGGTCCGGAGGACGGCATGGGAGCGGGCCCTGCCACGGGAGCGGTGGCATGGGCAATCGGCGCGGCGGCGGCGATGGTCAACGTCCGCGCCACGCGGATCTTGAGGCCGCTGCGCTCCAGCTCGATTTCACTCAAGCCGGTACTGGTCAGAATATCGGCCAGCTCCCGAATGAGCTGCTGCTCGGGTCCGCTCTTCTCGGCTCCGGCCTTGTCGTGTCCGGGCTTGTCGGCCTCGTCTTTCGCCGTCATACGTCGTCGTCCCTTCTGCTTCGGCCGTTTTCCGGCTTTGCGCTTATGCTTGCCCACGGCTCTGCTTTTCAAGGATGTCGGCCATCGCGTCCACCGCCAGCTCGTAGCCCTTGGCCCCCAGTCCGCAGATCACCCCCTGCGCGGCCATCGACACGTATGAATGATGTCGGAAGGACTCGCGGCGGAAAATGTTCGACAGGTGAACCTCGATGACCGGCAGCCCGGCGGCCTGCAGCGCGTCGAGCAAGGCCACAGAGGTATGCGTGAAGGCCCCGGCGTTGACAATCAGGCCAGCCGCCCGATCGCGGGCCTCCTGGACCCAGGTTACCAGCTCACCCTCATGATTCGACTGGCGAAAATCGATTGTTTGCCCGCGGGCGGCAGCCGCCTTGGTCGTGCGGCCGGCCAGATCGTCGAGCGTGTCGCGCCCATACACCTCCGGCTCCCGGCGGCCGAGCATATTCAGGTTGGGACCGTTGAGGACGTAGATCGGCTTGGGCATCGGTCGGTCGGTCGGGAGGCGGGATGATGATCGCTGGGCGGACCCTCTAACAGCTTTCTCGCATCTGCGAAAGATGAGTGGCGAGGGGACAGGGGACGGAGCCGCATCCGGCCGCTCCGCCCCCGAACTGAAGTTTCCCCTGTCGTCTCCGGCTCAGCAGTAGCTGCATCCGCTCTTGCGCAGCTCCGCCACATGCGCTTCGAGCAGTTCGAACAGGTTTTCGGGCGCGCCGCCGACCGTCCGGTCGCCGACCAGGAAGTGCGGCGTGCCGTTGATTCCCATCTTCTTGGCCAGCGATTTCACGCGTTCGAGCTCGTTTTTGATGTCGTCGGAATTCATGTCGGCTTTCAGCCGCGTCATGTCGAGGCCGGCCTTTTCCGCGATCTTCAATGCCACCGCCTCGTTGACGAGACCCTTGGTGGCGATCAGCTCGCGGTGCACCTCCCAGTATTTGCCCTGCAGGCGGGCGGCCAGCGCGATGCGCGAGACGGGCTCGCTTTCGTCGCGGATGATCGGCAGCTCGGCGAAGACGACTCGTACGGTTTTGTCCTTTTCGACCAGCTTGGCGACGTCTTCGAAGGCGCGTTTGCAGTAGCCGCAGTTGTAATCGAAAAACTCGACGATGGTGATGTCGCCGTTCGGGTTGCCGGCCACGGCCGCGTTCGGGTGGCGGTAGATCTCCTTGGCATTCTCGGCGATCGCGGCCTTGAACTTCTCCGACTGCTCCTTCTCCATCTTGGCTTCGAGAGCGCCCTGCACCTCGAGGAAGATTTCCGGATTGGCGAGCAGGTAGTCCTTGACGATTTTTTCGATGTCGCGCTTTTGCGGATCGCTGAAGCTGGAGGCGTCGGCGGCAACGGCCGGACCGCCGGCTGCCAATTCGGCGACGCCCGTCTTGCCGTCCCCGCTTCCGGTCACGACCAGCCGGTCGAGCCCGACGATCGCGAGCCCGCCGACCAGCAGCGCCGCGGCGATCGCAACCGCTCCGCGGCGCCCGCCCACCAGGGTCTTGGGCGCTTCGTTGTCATTCGGCGGCATGAGGGGTCCTCTTCGAGACGGCGGGGCGCATGGGGCTGCACCCGGCGGCGGGTTAAGGGTTGGGGAAACTAGGTTCTGGCGTCACGTCTGCGGCTTGTAATTGATGATGTCGTCGGCCTTGATCCATTCCGGCGTCCCCGGCCTGAGCCCGGTCTGGGCGCGCTTGGCGAAATCCTGCGCCTGTTTGACGGCTCCGAAATAGAACAGGCCCTGCGCCCGCGCCAGCTCCGATTGCGGCAGCAGGCCCTTGTCGTAGTAGGCCTGCCCCAGCATGTTGTAGGCGACGGCGTTCTCGCCCTCGCGGGCGATCGCCTTGCGCAGCAGGTCGATCGCCTCGTCGAGGCTGCGCTGGTCCTTGGTCTGCAGCAGCGACTGGGCGAGTTGCACGCTGACCAGCGGCGATTCCCCGCCGGCGAGCTGCAACGACTTGCGCAGGGGAGGGATGGCCTCGGCCGAACGGCCGGACTTCTGCAGGAAGTCGCCCTTGACCTCCCAGAAGTAGGGGTTTGTCGGCCGTTCTCTGATCAGCGCGTCGATCTCGGCGGTGGCCGCTTCCAGCGCCCCCTGGCCGCCCCGTCGGAAGCGGGCGACGGCGCGGGCGTAGCGCGCGGGGATCGAGTTGTCGCTGCTGGGATAGCGGTTGAAGACCGTCGCCGGGTTCTCGATGTATCCGGACAGCTTGGCGCGCATCATGTCGTGCCGGTACTGCAGCTCCGGCTTGTCGTTGACGGTGAAATAGGGACTGGATTCCACCAGCTGACGCAGCCGCGCCAAGCGGTCGGTGGCCACCGGATGGGTGCGCACGAATGCATCCTTGTGGGCATCCGAGATGTACTCCTGCTGGGCGAACCGCTCGAAGGTCTCCAGCATCCCCATGCCCGACTGGCCGGTCGCATTGAGGTATTTGAGTCCGGCCTGATCGGCAGCCGATTCCTGCGAGCGCCGCTCGGCGGTCAGGCTGCGCATGATCAGCTCCTGGCCGCCGTAGAGCACGCCCTGCCCGGCGCCGCCGAGGTCGTCCTGTCCGGTGGCGCCGCCGGCCACCATTAGTCCGATGCCAAGGATCTGCGAGATGAGGGCGCGGGTCTGGTCACGGGAGATGCGGGTGCGCAGCGCCGCAAGATGGCCGCCGGCGATATGCCCTGCTTCGTGCGCAAGAACGCCGATGACTTCGTTGGGTGTCTTGGCGGCGAGCAGCGCGCCGGTGTGGATGAACACGTTGCGGCCGTCGACGACGAAGGCGTTGAAATTGTCATTGCGCACGATGCGCACGGAAACGCGGCCCTGGCCCAGGCCCGCGGCCCGGAAGACCGGCTGCGCGTAGTCGTTGAGCAACCCCTCGATCTCTGAGTCTCGGATCAGCGGCAGGCTCTGCGCCGAAGCCGCCGACGCGGCGAGGACGCAGAGCACGAATGCCGTCAGTGCAGCCGATATATGGCGGACCATGCGAGGCCGTCCTTCGAAGTTCGCTCAGGGTGCGGGGCCGCCCTGCCGGCCTCACGCAGCTGGAAGTTTTCGCGAAGCGTAGATAGGGAGGGTTGATCCGTCAACGCAAGGCACGCCGTCGAATCCTGCTGCCCGTTCCTCGCCTTGCCGGGTTCGATGCAGGGTTCGGCCGGGGACGGCCGGCGCTGACAGCCTGACCGTTAATGTCAGCTGGATTTGCTCGTCCGATTGGGGCAGCACCATGGCGCGGCCAATGGCTGCTTCGAGTCGCCCGACAGGACGGGACATGGCGTTGAAAAAACCGGAAGAAGCCATCGCAACTGGCGGACTTGCGCGGCCTCCGGCGCGGCGCAGCGACATTGCCGGTTTCATGGTGATGGACGTGATGCGCGCCGCCGCCGCCTTCGAAGCGTCGGGCCGGGCCATCTGCCATATGGAGGTCGGCCAGCCGGCGACCCCGGCGCCGCGTGCGGCGCTCGACGCGGTGCGCCGCACGCTGGACCGCGATACGCTCGGCTACACGCTCGCTCTCGGGCTCGACCCGCTCAGGGACCGCATCGCGCGGCACTATCGCGAGCGCTACGGCGTCGAGGTTGCGACGGAGCGGGTCGTCGTCACCACGGGATCCTCGGCGGCGTTCCTGCTGGCATTCCTGGCGCTGTTCGACGTCGGACAGCGGGTGGCGCTGCCCTCGCCGGGCTATCCCTGCTACCGCCACATTCTTGCGGCTCTCGGCATCGGGAGCGTGCCTGTGGAAACCGGGCCGCAGTCGTGCTGGATGCCGACCGTCGAGGCTCTGTCGGCCATTCCCGGTTCCCTCGACGGGCTTTTGGTGGCCAGTCCCGCCAATCCGACCGGCACGCTGCTGGAGCCGGAGCGGCTCGCCGCCCTGACCGCGTTCTGCCGGTCGCGCGCGATGTGGTTCATCTCCGACGAGATTTACCACGGTCTCACCTACGGGGCCGTGGCGGAGACGGCGCTCGCCAGCTCCGACCAGGCGATCGTGATCAACAGCTTCTCGAAGTACTTTTCGATGACCGGCTGGCGGGTCGGCTGGATGGTGGTCCCGCCGGGTCTCGTGCGCACGATCGAGCGGCTGGCGCAGAATTTTTTCATCGCGCCGCCCGCCGTCTCGCAGGTCGCGGCACTCGGGGCCTTCGACGGCATCGAGGAATTGGAGCGCAATCGGCGGACCTATGCCGCCAACCGCGACATCCTGCTCGCCGCGCTGCCTGCGATGGGGCTCGACCGGCTGGCCCCGGCCGACGGCGCCTTCTACGTCTACGCCGATGTCGCCCACCTGACCGAGGACAGCCGCCAATTGGCCGGCCGGCTGCTCGAAGAGGCCGGCATCGCCGCCACCCCGGGGCTCGACTTCGACGAGGCCCGCGGCCACCGCTATCTGCGCTTTTCCTACGCCGGCGCTACGGCTGACATTGAGAGGGCGGTCCGGGCGATGACGGGCTTCCGATGGGCGGCAGGCCCGGGCCGCTGAGCACGGTGCGGTCGAGCAGGAACTGATTGGTGCCGCACCACAGGTGATGCTGGAACACGGCGTTGTGCCCGGCGATGATGTCGTTGATCACCCTGACGTTCCAGAACGGATCGCGCGTCGTCGTCAGCTCGGGATAGAAAAAGCGGCAGGTCTGGACGCCGTTGACCTTGCAGGCACCCGCATTGACGGAGTTGAAGCAGCCGCGGAACACGCCGCGGCGCAACTGCCAGTTGGGCACCGGAGTCTCGCCCGCGACCGGCACGAACGGCAATCGCAAGTCCCACAGATGCCGGCATTTCCTCTCGATCTCGGTCGGATCGTAGATGCCGTCGACGCGCGCGCAGGGTGCGGTGGCCAGCGCGCCGGCATTCCAGTAGTTGGTGTCGATCTCAGTCGAGCGGTTGATTTCCGCCTCGTGCGTGGCGCCGACGCGCAGACCCTTGCCGGTCTCCACCGCCACCTTGCCGAGCAAATGGCCGAGCGCTGTCGTCTCTTCCGGCTTCCAGTGGCCTAAATCGAGGCTCTTGAACAGGCGGAACACCTTCGAGGTCGCCCAGTCGCAGCGTCGCCGGTCGGCCTTGTCGCCGATGATGTCGCCGCCGCATTTCTGGCTGTCGTCTTTCGTGAGCTCGCCCCAGTCGCAGGTGCTGGTATAGGCCATCATCACCGGACCCTGGCGGTCCGAATACATGTAGGCGGACTTGACGTTGGTCTGGGCGTAATCGGGGACACCGGCCGTCTTGCGCGCCGCGTGCTGCAGCGCTGTCCACTTCTCCGCTTCCGCCGCCGGGTTGAGCAGCATGATGAGATCGCCGGCCGGCGGCGTTACGAGCTGTTTGCGCTCCGGGTATCCGACGACCGAGATGTTGTGCTGGCCGGTCTTCACCAGATTGGCGGCCATTTCGGCGCCGAAGGCGTTGAGGATGATGTTGGCGCCGAGGCTGTGGCCGCTGATCAGCATCCGGTTGCGCGCCATCGGCTCGGCGATGCCTGCGTCCTCCGAACGGAGCTGATCGGAAATCTCGCGCAGCACGTTGCCAATCCCGCGCGCCAGCGGGCCGTCGGACATGGTCTTGCGCTCGCCGAACGATAGATAGGCGGGAATGGCCTTGAACGCGAACTCCTCTTCCTTGGCCGGGCTGAGACCCATGTCGAGAGTTTCCTCCTCGATCACCGAGGCGCCCCGCCAGGCGGCGAACACGCCGATCACCTTGTGCTGGCAGTAGCGGGGATCGGGGTTGTCCGGGGCGCCGCACCGCTCCTGGCGATAGAGGTCGATGTAGGAGAGCAGGGTGCGGAAATCCTCGAGGTTGCGGTTTCCGGCGCGGGCGTCGTGCCGCCAGCCGTGGACGAACACCGGCACGATCGCCTTCTGCCCCTTCAGCCGGTTGAGCAGCTCGGTCTTCTGCTGCGGCAGCAGCAGCCGACCGTCTTCGCCGAACTCGATAACGGCGACGTCGTAGTTGGCTGCCCGGTTGTTGTGGCTCTGGTAGTAGCAGGCCCACGAGCCGTCGCTCAGGAAGCGCTCGCGGTTGCCGATCTTGAGCAGTCTTCGGGGAACCGCGCTGGCGCACACAGGGTCGGAGGGCGACAGGGTTCGAAAAGCGCGGTCGACCGGCGTCTTGGCGGCCCCGAGCTGCCACATCATGACGATGACAGCGAGCGCGAAGAGGCCGACGACCAGGGCGTAAAACCCGACCAGCGTCGCGCGCAACATCCTGTAGACCGGCATCGAAAACTCCCCCGCCAACGCAACCCGATAACCCTGCGACCGGGAGACAATCACGGGCCGGCAGTGGGAGCAACCCGGTTGCCTGTCCGGATGAGCCTGGAGGCCCTTTCGAGAGCGTTTTATCGGCCCGGTGTGTGAAGGGCCCCAGGCGGTCATGCCCGCGGCCTATCGAAAGCACAGGCAGGCGATATTTCCGCCCGCCCTCGCGGACTGCGATCCTGTCTCCATGACGCAACAAGGCCGCCAGTGGCGGCCCGCGCATGGAAACCGGACCGCAGCCGATGACCCGTCACCACCAGCAGGTTATGACCGTGATCGCGAGCGCCGCGGCGCTGGTGCTGCTGGCCAGCGGCGAGTTGCGCCCGGCCGGGGTTCGCACGGCTTTCGAGCTGCTGGCCGGCGCACCCAAGTGCCGGCCAGTCGCCTGCTCGGTTGCCGGCGGGCTTTAGAGTGTCGACGGGGCCGGCGATTCACGCTTCGGACTGACAGGGTCCGAAGCGATCGCGGTCTGAAGTCCGACGGCCTGGTCACGGTGGCGCCAGGCGGCGCGCCTGCGGTCACCCGCCTCCCAGCGTGCGCTGCCACCAGCCCTTGCGGCTCGGTGCTCCGGACGCCGGTTCGGCCGTTTCCGCTTCGGTCGACGCTCCGGCCTCGGGGTCGGGCCGGACGACGACGCGCTCGATTTTCGGCTCGGACGTCAGCGCATTGCGCGCCGCACGCGAGAGGACCGGGGCCGAGGCGGGTTGCGGTTCGACGGACCGCTCGGCTTCGCTGGAAGTTGGACCCTTCGAAGCGCCCGACACCTGACTGGACGCGTGACGAGACGGCTGGCGCGGCTCACGCGGCTCACGTGGCGCTCGAGCGGCGACCGGCTCGGTGGCCAGTGAAGGGCTCTCTTCTGCGGCCTCGACGGCGGGAGACGGCGACGCACCCTCTTCGGCGAACGGCGCTTCTCCGTCGCCGACGGCCTCGAACTCGGCGCCATTGCCATCCTCTGAAGTGCCGGCGAACTCCGGTCCACCGTTGCCCCGGTCACGTCCGCGGCGACCGCCGCGGCGGCCGCGGCGTCGGCGCCGGCCTCCGTTGCCGTCCCGGTCACGGGCTTCGGCGCCTTCCGCCGGGCCACGGCCGGCTTCGGTGCGCGGCTCGCCCTCAGCACCCGCGTCGCCGGCAAAGTCGATGACCGGCTGGTCGGAGTACTCGGGCTGGGTGGCGAATTCGCCGGACGATGGAGCGTCGCCATTCTGCTGGTGGCCGTTCGTCCGTTCGCCGTCGCGCGGCTGACTGCGGGACGCATTGCGGTCGAAGCCGCGATCCCCGTCGCGCGGTCCCTCGCCGAACGGTCGGCGGCCGAACTCGCCGCCTTCGCCGCGGTCTCGGCGATGGGGGCCGCGGTGCTCGCCGCGCGCCTCGGACCGTTGTTCTGGCCGCTGATCTGCCCGCTGATCTGCCCGCTGATCTGGCCGCTGGTCCTGGCGGTCCCTGTTTCCGCGCCGCCCGCGCCGGCGGCGGCGGCCACGGCCGCGGCCGTCCTCGCCTTCGCCTTCGCCATCACTTTCGCGGTCTTGGCCATCGCGTGCGTTGCCGTCGGCGGCGCGCGGCTCGACCCTCTCCTCGGCCGCGTCCACGACCTCCGGCTCGGCCTCGGCTTCACCCTCGAAGCCCCATTCCATGTTGACCGCCGCGCGATCCGGACGGCGCACGGGTTGCAGCGGTGCCGCCCCCTTCTCGATCGTGAAGTTGGCGCCCTGCAGCTTGTCGCTCGACTGCACTGTCACCGAGATGGTGTGGCGGGCCTCCATGTCGTTGATGAACTGGCGCTTGTTGTTGAGAATGTAGAGCGCGACCTGCGCCGTCGTGGTGGCGATCAGCGAGGAGCGGGCGCCGGCCATCAGGGCGTCTTCCAGCCCGCGCAGCACGGCGAGCGCCACGCTCTCGGTCGAGCGGATGATGCCCGTCCCCTGGCAGTGCGGGCACTGCGAGGTTGATCCTTCGAGGACGCCGGTGCGCATCCTCTGGCGCGACATTTCCATCAAGCCGAAATGACTGATGTGACCGAGCTGGATGCGGGCCCGGTCGAAGCGGAGCGCATCCTTCAGCCGGCGTTCCACCGAGCGGTTGTTGCGCTTTTCTTCCATGTCGATGAAATCGATGACGATCAGCCCCGCGAGGTCGCGCAGCTTGAGCTGGCGGGCGATTTCGTCGGAGGCTTCGAGGTTGGTGTTGAGGGCCGTTTCCTCGATCGAGAACTCGCGCGTCGCCTTGCCGGAGTTGACGTCGATAGCAACCAGCGCCTCGGTCTGGTTGATGACCAGATAGCCGCCGGACTTCAGCGTCACGTAGGGGCTGAACATCGCATTGAGCTGGCGCTCGATGCCGTAGCGGGTGAACAGCGGCTCGCGATCCTCATGCGCCACCACGTGCTTGGTGTGGCTCGGCATGAGCATGCGCATGAAGTCTTTGGCTTCCGAATGCGCCTGCTCACCGGCGACGACGATCTCTTCGACATCCTTGTTGTAAAGATCGCGGATCGAGCGCTTGATCAGATTACCTTCCTCGTAGACGAGGCTCGGCGCGGAAGAGGCCAGCGTGAGATCGCGCACGCTCTCCCAAAGCCGCAGCAGATATTCGAAATCCCGCTTGATCTCCTGCTTGGTGCGGGCCGCGCCGGCGGTGCGGATGATGAGCCCCATGCCTTCCGGCACTTCCAGCTCTGTGGCGATCGCCTTCAGCCGCTTCCTGTCCTGCGGGTTGGTGATCTTGCGCGAGATGCCGCCGCCGCGGGCCGTGTTCGGCATCAGCACGGTATAGCGGCCGGCCAGCGACAGGTAGGTGGTGAGGGCGGCGCCCTTGTTGCCGCGCTCCTCCTTGACGACCTGGACGAGAATGACCTGACGGCGCTTGATCACCTCTTGAATTTTGTAGCTGCGGCGGTGGCGGCGGGGCCGCGAGGGCAGTTCTTCGAGCGCATCCTCGGAGCCGGTTTGCTCGACCGCTTCGGCTTCGCTGCCGGCGGACGTGGGCTGCGGTGCCCCGGCCACCACCTCGACGCCGCCGTCGCCGGGCCCGGAGCCGGAACCAGCGCCGGCCGACACGTCGCCGTCGCTGTCCTGGTCCGTGGATGCGCGATCGTCGTCACGATCCGTGTCGCCGCTGTCCGGGGTATGTCCATCGTCACGGGGCTCGTCGCGGCGGTCCTCGTCGCGCTGGGCCGAGTGTTCGTCGCGGCTTCCATCGTCGTTCTGGTCGGGCTCGCCGTCTCGCGACCCGCCTCTCATCTCGTCCCGGTCGGTCAGAACGTCGTCGGAGGAGCCGGCTTCGAGCGGCATCGCCTCGGTCGGCTCGCCGTCGCCGGAGCCATCCTCGTCGACGAATTGCGGGCCCGAGCCCTCGTTGCCGTCCTCGTCGCTCCGGTCGGCGTCGCGGCCGGATTGCCCGCCCTGGTGACCGCGGCGGCGGGCGAGCCGCTCGGCGCGGGCGTCGGCCTCGGCCTCCTCACGGGCTTCCTCGGCCGCTTCCTCGTCGAGGAGCGCCTGCCGGTCGGCCATCGGGATCTGGTAGTAGTCCGGGTGGATTTCGCTGAACGCCAGGAAGCCATGCCGGTTTCCGCCGTACTCGACGAACGCCGCCTGCAGCGACGGCTCGACGCGCGTGACCTTGGCGAGATAGACGTTGCCGCGAAGCAGTTTGCGCGCGGCCGACTCGTAATCGAATTCCTCTACGCGGCCGTTGCGGAGCACCACCACCCGGGTTTCCTCGGGGTGGGTGGCATCGATAAGCATTTTATTGTTGGACATAGGGTGTTTGCCATCGCGCGCCGACACCTTTGAGGTGTGCCGGGTCCGGTCCCGATCCTCGATCGGGGGGCGGGGTCGGCGTGCCGCCGGATGCGGGCGCGCGCCTTTTCTGTGGGTGTGGGATTGAGGTCTCGGGAGCGGGCGCGCGAGCTGCCGGACCGTCGGCTGAGCCGAAGTCCGCCCATCGGGGTTCCTGAGAACCTTCGGGCTTCTGAGCAGAACGGGCGTTCGTTCGACATCTGACTTTCGTTGGTCTTCGGTTGACCGAGAAGCGCCTGGCCGCGAGGCCGGCAGCTTCGTACGGGGTTGGGAGAAACCGTCACCGGGCCGGCGAGGCTGCTCCCGATCATTTCTCGGCGCTGTCTGCGTCCTCAGCAATTCGCCTGAGCGGCGCCCCCTTTCGATCGGGCATCCGTCTCATCGGGTACATGACTGGGCCTCAGCGACTGGCCTTACGCGACTTGTGCAGCGCTCATCGTAAAATGCCTTTTATATCAGGCGCTTCCGTATCGGGCGCTACCGTGCCGGCAACGGCACGGTCAACTGTGTTCGCGGTGGTCCGGCGGTTGGGTCCGTCGAGACGATCGACTCGCCGGCCGAGGTCCTTCGCGTAGAATTACGCCGCAGACGTCCGCCGCGGACTGACGCCACTGAAGACGACGCCCCTGAAGAATTAGTCCCTGAGCCGGCGCCAATCTCGGCTACCGCGCACTCCGCAGCCCCTCGTGGGCGGGCGCGAGCGTCGGAACCGGAAATTATGACCCCTCGGGGACGAACTCCACTGGACGCGACACACTTTTGTATGGGCTCATCGCAGGCGAAGCAAGCGTGATATAGGGGAATCGCGCAACATCGCCCGCGGGTGACGCCGGGCAGACTGGCGCGCACAGTGCAAATTTTGTGTTAACCTGCGACAATCGAGGGGATTTCCGGTTGAAGATTCGGCCGGATGAGGGAGGCCGGATGAGGTCGCGCCGAGGGGCTCGGTGGGTGCTCGGTTGGCTGCTGACGGTGCTCGCCGCCGGTTCTGCGGAGGCGGGCGGCGGTTCGGCTGCAGCGCCGTCGTGGGAGCCGACAGTCGAGGCTCCCGCCACGGCCTACGCGCCGCCGCCGAACCTTTCTGAACGTCCGGACCTGCCTGAACGTCCGGACCTTTCTGAACGTCCAGCCGACTCGGCCATCGAGCCTCCCGACCTTCGGGGCTCGCTTCCGCCGCCAGACGCGGCGGGCCAGTCGTCCATCGAGACGGGCGCCGTGCCTCCCCGCACAGGCGACTACGCCATCGCCGACCGCGCCATACTCGCCGGCGGTGCCGAGCGCACCACGTTCACTCTCGGGTTGTCCAAGGGCGTGACGGTCGAGGTTTTCACGCTGGCCAGTCCCTACCGGGTGGTGATCGATCTGCCGGATGTGGCCTTCGACCTCCGCGCCGGCACCGGCCGCCAGAGCCAGGGTCTGGTGCAGGCGTTCCGCTACGGCCTCTTTGCCGAAGGCAAGGCCCGCATCGTGCTCGAAACCAGCGGCCCGGTGAAAATCGAGAAGGCGGCCATGTCGGCCGGTTCGGACGGGCGCCGCGTGGACCTGGAAATCGCCATCGTGCCGATGCCCGTCGAAGGTTTCGGAACCGGTACCGGAGCCAGGCGCCACGCAGCGGCGCCGGCGAAGGCGCCGCCGCACGACGAGCCTCGGAGCACAGCGCCCAAGGGTCCGCGGCCGGTGATCGTCATCGATCCCGGCCATGGAGGCATCGATCCCGGAGCGGTCGGAGCCGCGAACGTTCTGGAAAAAACCATCGCGCTGGCGGTCGGGCATGAATTGCGCCGCGCTCTCTCGGCCAACAACCGCTACGAGGTGCGCATGACGCGGACCTCCGACGTCTTCGTCTCGCTCGACCGGCGGCTGAAAATCTGTCGCGACATGGATGCCGACCTTTTTCTCTCGCTGCATGCCGACAGCCTGGAGGATCAGTCCGCCGCCAAGTCGATCCGCGGTGCGACCGTCTACACGCTATCGGAGCGCGCCTCGGACGAGCAGGCCCGGCTGATGGCGGAAAAGGAAAACGCCTCCGACCTCATCGCCGGCATCGACGCGGCGGGCGCGGAAGCCGGCGATCAGGTGCGCAACATCCTCATCGACCTGATGAAACGCGAAACCGCCAACTTCTCGGCCGAGTTCTCGAAAACGCTGGTCGCCAGCCTCGGGCGCGCGATGCCGCTCGCGCGCGATCCGCTGCGGTCGGCCGCTTTCAAGGTGCTGAAGCAGACCCACGCGCCCGCGGTGCTGATCGAACTCGGCTACATGAGCAACGCGAAGGACGTACAACTTCTCAGCTCGGCCGAATGGCAGCGGCAGGTCGCACAGCAGGTCCGTGCCGCCGTCGATGTCTATTTTGCGAGACAAACCGCCCGGGCGCCCTGATTGCGCCCGTCCCGGAAAGAAAATTTCAACTGCGAATCAACAGGCTTGTTCGACGACGTGATGCCACAATACGTGCTATGTTCTGCGCCAGGTGTTCGCGTGGCCGTGTTCTGGTGCAGAGTTCGGGCTAGACCCGTTGCTGCGCTGCGGTAAGAGCCCTGAAAGCCGGACTTCCCAGGACCGAGGTGAATGAGAGCTCCCGTCTACCCTCCGCCAGCACCGCCCAAGCCCAAGAAGCGTCGCCGCAAGAGCCTGCTGCTGAGCTTCCTCGGCTGGAGCTTCGGTGCCCTCGTGCTGTTCTTCGTCGTCGGCTCGGCGGGGGCCGGCTATCTGCTCTGGCGGGCCGGCAAGGACATTCCCGATTACGAGAGCCTCGCCAAGTACGAACCGCCGGTGATGACGCGCATCCACGC
>JBQTIA010000046.1:0-45214 GCA_052388455.1 Hyphomicrobium sp. | reverse complement strand
CGGCAGAAGAACAATCCGCTTTTCGTCGGCGATCCCGGTGTCGGCAAGACCGCCATCGCCGAGGGCCTTGCTCGCAAGATCATCCGCGGCGAGGTGCCCGAGGTGCTCAGGGGCTCGACCATCTTCTCGCTCGACATGGGTGCGCTGCTGGCCGGCACGCGCTATCGCGGTGACTTCGAGGAGCGGCTCAAGGCGGTGATGAAGGAGGTCGAAAACTATCCCGGCGCAATCCTGTTCATCGATGAGATTCACACCGTCATCGGCGCCGGCGCGACGTCGGGCGGTGCCATGGACGCCTCGAACCTGCTGAAGCCGGCGCTGCAGTCTGGCACCGTGCGCTGCATCGGCTCGACGACCTACAAGGAGTATCGCCAGCACTTCGAGAAGGATCGCGCCCTCGTCCGTCGTTTCCAGAAAATCGACGTCAAGGAGCCGACCATCGAGGATTCGATCGAAATCCTGAAAGGGCTGAAGCCCTATTTCGAGGAATTTCACAAGCTCAAGTACACCAACGAGGCCGTGAGGGCGGCGGTGGAACTGTCCGCCAAGTACATCCACGACCGCAAGCTGCCCGACAAGGCGATCGACGTCATCGACGAAACCGGTGCGTCGCAGATGCTCGTTCCCGAGGGCAAGCGCAAGAAAAAGATTACGATCAAAGATGTCGAGGCGACCGTCGCGACCATGGCTCGCATCCCGCCGAAGACGGTCACCAAGTCCGACGCCGAGGTGCTGTCCAATCTCGAAAAGGATCTGAAGCGCCTGGTGTTCGGTCAGGACAAGGCGATCGTAGCGCTGTCGGCGGCGATCAAGCTCGCCCGTGCTGGTCTGCGCGAACCGGAGAAGCCGATCGGCTGCTACCTGTTCTCAGGTCCGACCGGCGTCGGCAAGACCGAGGTGGCCAAGCAGCTCGCCGCGCTGATGGGCGTCGAGCTGCTGCGCTTCGACATGTCCGAGTACATGGAAAAGCACACCGTATCGCGCCTCATCGGTGCGCCGCCGGGCTACGTCGGCTTCGACCAGGGCGGTCTGTTGACCGACGGCGTCGATCAGCACCCCCACTCGGTGCTGCTGCTCGATGAAATCGAGAAGGCTCACCCCGATCTCTACAACATACTGCTGCAGGTGATGGACCACGGCAAGCTGACCGATCACAACGGCAAGTCGGTCGATTTCCGCAACATCATCCTGATCATGACCACCAACGCCGGTGCCTCCGACCTCGCCAAGGCGCCCATGGGCTTCAACCGGCACAAGCGAGAGGGAGAGGATTCGGATGCGATCAACCGTATGTTCACTCCCGAGTTCCGCAACCGGCTCGACGCGACCATCGCCTTCTCCGGCCTGCCGCCCGAGGTGATCGCCAAGGTGGTCGAGAAGTTCATCTTCCAGCTCGAAGCGCAGCTCGCCGACCGTGGTGTCACCATCGAGATGTCGGAGGCGGCGCTGAAGTGGATCGGCGAAATCGGCTACGACGAGAAGTTCGGCGCCCGACCGCTCGCGCGCGTGATCCAGGAGCACATCAAGAAGCCGCTCGCCGACGAGCTGCTGTTCGGCAAACTGGAGCACGGCGGCATTGCGAAGGTGAGCTTGGTCGGCGAAGGTCTCGACCGCAAGCTGGCCTTCGACCTGATTGCCGCCGACCCATCGAAGAAACCGAAGTCCTCAGAAGACGACGAGGATGAGGGTGGCGACGAAGGTCCCCAGGCGGCCCTCGTCGACACGGCGCCGCGCAAGGCGCTGCCCGGGCCGAAGGAGAAGAAGGAAAAACCGCCCCGTTCCAGTGGCGGCGCGGTTCCGAGCGTTCCTCGCAAGCGCGACGAGTGAACGTTTAGCGGCGTCCGGCTCGAGCGCGGGCCATCGGGCAGCGATTGGCTTTGGCCCGTTCAGTGTTCGCAGTCGGGTTTTGGGGCAAATGCCGCTTTTTCGTCCGTGGTGATCTTGCCCTCGGCGTCAGGACTTGGCATGAGCGTAAGTGCGGCACGGCACCGACCTGCGTGAGACCCATGCTTCTTCGATCGATCAGTGTCGTCCTTCTGGCCATCGGCGCGGCACTTCCGATGGGCTGCGCCACGCCCGAGTCGACCGAGCTCGGAGAGAGCAAGGCCGAGTTCGAGCAGTCTGCGCAGGGCGGCAACTACCGTTTCCAGTATGTCGCCGAAGGCCCCGACGGCTACCGCACCGTGATGTGGCGACAGGGCGAATCACTCTCCGACGACCGCCGCGACGAGAAGCTGGTGGCTGGCGTCGTGCGCTCCGTCTTCCTCGAACGCTTCTGCAAGGAGATCAAGGAGCCCGTCAGTCTGGCGGAAGGCAGCCCGTCACCGATGGGTGCCGAGGGCAAATGGTCCGCCTCGCTCCGCTGCGCCAAACCGGCGCCTCCGCCGCCGAAGGCCAAGCCCGAGAAAAAGGCGAAGCCGAAGCCCGAGGCCGCACCCGTTGCGGAGGCCAAGCCGGAGCCGCCGACCGCTGGCAGCACGCCGAAGCCGGCGCCGAAACCGTCCTCCAGCGACGGCCCCATGGTCTGCGAAGCCCGCAACGGCGGATTCGACTGCAAGCCGAAGCGGTAGACCTCGCTGTCCAAGGGTGCCCGTTGACTCGCTGAACGGCCGGCGGTGGTTGAGGGATAGAGATATCGTGTCTGAGCGGCGGGCTACATCCGCATCATTTGCTCGATCGCAGCCCTGAGAACCTTCAACTCGACGCTGACGATTTTCTAGACGATCTCACTGTCGACGGCGTGGTAGGCATGCCGGATTCGATTGCCGATGTCGGCAACCCGGACCCACGGAATCTCGGGGTGGAGATCCTTCAGGGTCTGCGGGATGTGACGCGAGGCCTCGCTGATGATTTCGAGGCACCGCTCCACGCCCATTCTCCGGAACCGATCGGCCCTGAAGTCTGCGAGGGTGAGGCCGCTGGTGTGCATCTCGATATCCTGTATGGCGGTCAGGATGTGTTGCAGGCGTTCCGGTGCCGTCGGTTTGGCCATCAGAAGACGGGAACGAGATCGTCAGCGATCCGATCCTTGAAGTTCGTATCGGCCGACCGGGCCAGAACGAGTTGTGCTGGAATGCCCGTTGCATCCTCGATCATCAACCCCACGCCGGAAAGATTGAGTAACGAAAACCGTTGGCCTGGAGTGAGATCAATCAGAATATCGAGATCGCTGTCGTCGCCCGCGTCGCCGCGCGCACGCGAGCCGAAAATAGCAAGGTGCTCCACGCCCTCCGCCCGGATGGCTGGCTGTAGCGCTTTGATGCGCGCGATGATTTCCGCCCGTCGCATGAGTGCTAGAGCAGATTCCACTTGATGTGGATCACGCTGTGTATCCAGCGTGCCTGAAGTAGCTTGCGCATTCGGCCGGCGCAATTGCCTTGATGCTGGAACCGAGCAGTTTGCTGAGTGCATCGACCGTGCGCGCCGCGCCTTTTCGCAGGCCGGACTTGAGCTTTGAGTAGACGTTCTCGATGGGGTTCAAGTCGGGCGAGTAGGGCGGCAGGTAGCGCACTCTGGCGCCCGCCGCTTTGATCGCTTCCCGCACACCGACGACTTTGTGGGTGCGCAGGTTGTCCATGAAGACGATGTCGCCCTTGCGCAGGGTCGGCACGAGCACGTGTTCGACATAGGCGAGGAAGGCAGGGCCATGATGGGTTCGCCCATCGTATTACTTGTTCGCAAATTTGCCGCTTATGATGAGGTTGCCGCCGACGATACTGACCGCGCAACAGTAACCACTCGGGCCAGAGAATATGAAGGGCAAGAATTGCTCGCAGCTATCACAAAGTCGCATGAAGACGTCGCTGCGAGTAGAAAGGGCGGTAAGCTCAACAATTGCGACGAGGACTTTTGAATTGCCATCATTAACGACAATTGCCGTTAGGCAGTGTTCGGTGCAGGACTCGATTTCCAACCGGAAGGCTTGAGCTGGCGTCTTTTCGTCGAGCAGACCCATGACACGCACGTTTGTACCTTGCCGCGCCAGGTACGGCTTAATGCCGTTGAATTTTCGCATTGAGTCGAGTTCATCGATTGTGACTGCAACGAAGCGGTCGCGCGGCGTTTCCTGCTGGGCGAATGCGGGCCATGCCAGCAACACAGTGATTGTGGCCAGGACAAAAGGCCTCAACGCATCCACCATATCCTCACTCCGCCGCTTGCTTGGGCTCGTAGCCCAATTGCGCGTTGAGCTTGGCGATGAGATCGGCGGCGGCTTCGGGGATGTTCGTGCCGGGGCCGAACACGGCCTTCGCGCCTGACTCATAAAGCGCGTCGTAGTCGCCGGGCGGGATGACGCCGCCGACGACGACCATGATGTCGTCGCGGCCTTCCTTGGCCAGCGCGGCCTTGAGATCGGGCACCAGGGTCAGGTGTCCCGCCGCCAGTGACGACACGCCGATGATGTGCACGTCGTTCTCCACCGCCTGACGGGCCGCCTCGTCGGGTGTCGCGAACAGCGGCCCGATGTCGACGTCGAAGCCGAGGTCGGCGAAGGCCGTCGCGATCACTTTCTGCCCGCGGTCGTGGCCGTCCTGGCCCATCTTGGCGATCAGGATGCGCGGGCGACGCCCGTCGTTCTTCTCGAAGGCTTCGACGAGCGAGAGCACCTTGGATACATCCTTGTTCATGCCTCCGGCCTCCGACCGATAGACGCCCGAGATGGCGCGAATCTCCGCGCGGTGGCGCGTGAACACCTTCTCCATCGCTTCCGAGATTTCGCCGACCGTCGCCTTGGCGCGCGCGGCCCTGACCGCGAGGTCGAGCAGGTTGCCGTTGGCCTTGGCGCCCTCGGTCAGCGCGTGCAGAGCCGCTTGAACATCCTTCTCGACCCGCTCGCCGCGCAGCCGCTTCAATTTTTCGAGCTGCTGGTTGCGCACCGAATTGTTGTCGACCTTGAGCAGATCGATCTTCTGCTCGTCGGCAATGCGCAGCTTGTTGACGCCGACAATGGTCTGCCGGCCGCTGTCGATGCGCGCCTGGGTGCGGGCGGCGGCCTCCTCGATGCGCATCTTCGGTATGCCGGCGGCGATGGCCTTGGCCATGCCACCGAGCGCCTCGACCTCGGCCATGTGCGCTTCGGCCTTCATGGCGAGGTCGTAGGTCAGCCGTTCGATGAAGTGCGAGCCGCCCCAGGGGTCGATGGTGCGGCAGTTGCCGGTTTCCTGCTGGATCAGGAGCTGAGTATTGCGCGCGATGCGGGCCGAGAAATCCGTCGGAAGCGCGATGGCTTCGTCCAGCGCGTTGGTGTGCAGCGACTGCGTCTGACCCTGTGTGGCAGCCAGCGCCTCCATGCAGGTGCGCGTCGCGTTGTTGAACACGTCCTGCGCAGTGAGGCTCCAGCCCGAAGTCTGCGAATGCGTGCGCAAGGCGAGGCTGCGCGGGTCTTTCGGATCGAACTCGCGTTTGATGTGTTTGGCCCAGAGCAGGCGCGCGGCCCGCATCTTGGCGATCTCCATGTAGTGGTTCATGCCGATCGCCCAGAAGAACGACAGGCGCGGCGCGAAGCTGTCGATCGGCAATCCGGCGGCAACACCGGCGCGCACGTACTCGATGCCGTCGGCAAGCGTGTAGCCGAGTTCGAGGTCGGCGGTCGCGCCAGCCTCCTGCATATGATAGCCGGAGATCGAGATCGAGTTGAACTTCGGCATCTTCGCGCTCGTGTAGGCGAAGATGTCGGAGACGATGCGCATCGAGGGATTGGGCGGGTAGATGTAGGTGTTGCGCACCATGAACTCTTTCAGAATGTCGTTCTGAATGGTTCCTGCCAGCTTGTCGGGACCGACGCCCTGCTCCTCTCCCGCGACGATGAAGAGCGCGAGAACAGGCAGCACGGCGCCGTTCATGGTCATCGAGACGGTCATCTCCTGGAGCGGAATACCGTCGAACAGCGTGCGCATGTCGTAGATGGAATCGATCGCCACGCCTGCCATGCCGACGTCGCCCTTGACGCGCGGATGATCGCTGTCGTAGCCGCGGTGGGTGGCCAGATCGAAGGCGATCGAGAGGCCCTTCTGGCCGGCCGCGATGTTGCGGCGGTAGAAGGCGTTGCTGTCCTCGGCGGTCGAGAATCCGGCGTATTGCCGGATGGTCCACGGCTGTGTGACGTACATCGCCGGGTAGGGTCCGCGCAGATAGGGCGCGATGCCGGGAAGCCCATCGAGGAAGTCGAGGCCCGCGGTATCGGCGCCGGTGTAGACGGGCTTCACCGGGATGCCTTCGGGGGTGAGCCAACTCTCGCTGGGTGTCAGACCCTCCGGGTCAGACACCGTTGCACCGGCGGACACGGTGTCAGACCCAGAGGGTCTGACACCCGTCGACAACGCCATTTTTGTAAAGTCAGGAATGCGGGTCATGTCGCTTGTTGCACCAATTCAGCTTGTAGTCGCCAGTCTGGATAAGGCTCTGTGGCAGTAGAATCCCGAGATCTGTAGGGCCATCATGATCACTGGAGAAATTGAGATCCAGAACCGAAAGTCAAGCAACGACGGCGTATCCCAATGCATGCCTATCCAGCTTGCGTGGACATATGCGAACGACAGCACCATGCCTAGCGCCACGCCGATTGCGGCAACAGCTACTTTGAACCAGTGAGTCTTTGGGTCAGAGCCTGAAAGGCGATCGGCCGCCGGGAACGCGATGTAGCCGGCCAGCGCCCCCACGGGACACGTCACTACGACAAAAGTCAGCAGAACGAACAATTTCAGAAAGTATCGAGTGCCAGATGTCAAATCCACGTAGTAGATGCTGTTCTTGGTGCCATGCGTCACAACGTGCATGATTTTCCACCCGGTTTTCCAGAGCAAGGCGACCAGTGGCAGTGCGGCGCCAGCCATTGCGCCGGCGGCAGCTCCCGCCCCAGTTACGTCTGGACGTTGCGACATCAATCCCACCAGAACTGCCAAACGGTCGCTCCGATCAATTCGGCAGCGGCGACTTCGAGGGTCTCGGGCACGCTGCCAGTACAGTAGAAAAACTGATCGAGCGCGAGTTTCAGCGCTTCGTCGCGATTTTGAACGGGATGCGCAACGCTGAACTCGACGACATCGTGCGTATTTGATTGCTGCACGGCGCCGTACTTTTCGTGCCATAGCCGGGCGAAGGCCAGGTGCACAGGCGGTGGCGGACAATCATTCCATCCGCCAAACGAGAGATATGCGGCAATCTCAGTCGGGTCGGCGGTCGGAAGTAAACCGATGACGACCTGCGGCTTCTTGCACTCCGGTTTCAGGGTTTGGTTCGGAACGGACAACTGGTTGAACTTGCGCACCTGATCCGGCCAAGGTCCTCGTCGCGGCCATTGTGCATCATGCTTTGCGCAACGCTCGTCGTGCTGAGCCTTACGTTTCTCTAGCCAAGCGGTTGTATCGAGTTGATCGGCTTGTCTGAGCCAATCGGCGGGTGTCTCCTTCCGGCGAGGCATGCGCTCGAAGAGGATGCCGGCCTCGTGCGGCGAGCCGAAGAGGAGCGGCGTGAACTGCGGGCGCTCGCGCTTCAATTGCACGAGGGCATTCTCAGCGTCAGCACCGGGCACCATGACGAAGTCGAATGGCGAAACGACAATATCATCCGGGGCTCCGGTCAACTCTGGCGGCAGCAGCAGGGTTTCACGCCCACCGCGGCGGACAAAGCCCCGTTCGCCCGGATTGACATCCAGCGTCGTCATGCCAACCTCGCCTGAAGGCCCTTCAGCACCTCAACGGCATCTTGACCGGCGAACAGGAACTGGTCCACTCCGGCAGCCTTGAGTGCCGCCTCCTTCTCGCCAGGGCGACCCGCCATCAGCACCAATTTAGCTCCGGCGACTTTCAGCGCTTTCGCGGTCGCTTCGGCGTGCAGGACGTTGAGGGCATCGGACGAGCAGATGCAGGCGGCGCTCGCGCCGCTGGCCTTGAAGGCCGTGGCGGCGGCGTCCGCGTTCGGATAGCCGTCGCTGGTCAGCGCGGCGATGCCGCCGGCCGCCAGATAGTTCTTGATCCACGTCGAGCGTGCTGTGTGGTCGATCACTTCGCCGATTGACGCGAGGAAGACCCGATAGGGCTTGCCTGTATTCGCCGCCTGCGTGTCGGCGGTGTCGCGCAGCGTCTCGAACGGCTCGGAGAGACGGGCCATCTTCAGCGGTGGAACGGCGATGCCGCGCGTGTCGGGCGGGTGGTCGCCCTTGTCCCACGGCTCGCACCTGACACCGTCGTCGCCGAGCAGCGGGAAGGCGGACACGCCGGTCAGCTCCTGCCGGCCGGTCACGATGGCTTTTCCGCGCGCCTCGGCTACGGCCGCGATTTTCTCTTGAACGAAGCCGGACTGGAGCGCAGCGGCCATGCCACGCATGGTGCCGGACGTCTGGGCCTCGATCTCCTGGAACAGCGCCCACGCCGTTTGCGCCAACTCGTCGGTGAGACTTTCGACGTACCAGGAGCCGCCAGCCGGATCGACGACGCGGCCGAGGTTGCATTCCTCCTGCAGAACGATGTGGATGTTGCGTGCGAGCCGTCTTGCAAAACGGTCGGGCGCGCCGATCGCATAGGTGAACGGCAGGACGACGATGGCGTCCGCCCCGCCGAGTGCGGCCCCCGCCGAGGCCACCGTGGTGCGCAGGATGTTGGTCCAGGGATCGCGCTTCGACATCATGCGCCAGGCCGTGACGGCGGTGATGTGCACCTTGCCGGCCGCGCTGCCGGCCCCGCAAGCGTCCGCCACGCGCCAGATGAGTTGGCGTGCAGCGCGCAGCTTGGCGATGGTCATGAACTGGTCGGCATCGGCGGCGAGCGACACGGCGATCTTGGGCACCGACTGTTCGGGGGAGAGACCGGCCGCCTCGCACTCTCTGAGGTAGGCGACGAAGGTGGCGAGCATGGCCGCCAGTTCCTGCCCCTCGCTGGCGCCGCCGCAGTGGTAGGCGTGGCCGTCGGCCAGCAGCGCGGTGACGCCGGGCATCGGCTGCGCGGTCACGGCCAGCCCGGCCGCAGCCGCCAGCGCCGAGTCGAGCGGCTGCGAAAGCCCGCCGGACATGGCCATCAGGCCGAGCGGGTCTGCACCGTAATGGCCGAGGCGCTTGGCTTCATCGACGCCACGCTGGCACCACACGGCGTTGAGCGCGGCGGCAGCCTCCGGCGTGTGCTCCCCTGCGATGAGTGAGACGGGGCAGAGATCGAGCAGAACGCCGTCGAGAGCTACGGCCAATCCGTCGCCGTCGAGGGCGGGCCGGGACCGGTAGGGCGTCCCGATGTGCAGCGCGATCGACGTGGCTCCGCCCTGTAGATCGTCGAGGATGGCTGCATTGACCGCCTTGGCATCGCTGCCGGTATAGAATTGCCGGATGTCCCAGCCCGGGCCTTCGCGGCGCTCCCGCGTGCCGCGCGTGTAGGGCGCCTCGCCGGGCAGCGCGCGATCCGCTTCGACGTTCGCGCCGGCGCGGGTGAAGAGCGGCGCGATGCGCAGACCGTCCGCCGTTCGGCTCACCATCCGCTTTTCGAAATCGGCGCCCTTGATCGCCTTTTCGACGAGGGCCCGCCACTGGTCGGGCGAGGCGGGTGGGAAGTCGGCGGCGAGGGTGACAATTCCGGGGTCGACGGACGAAGCGGTCATCACAGGGCCTTGCATCACGGAGCCTCGGGGCTCGAAAATCGGTTGGGAAGCGGCCGCGCGGCAGGGCCAACCGGCGCAATTGCTTCTATAAGCGTTGAACAGAGGCCCCGCAGCAGAAAAGCAGTGCTGACATTCGCGGCACGGCGACACGCCGGACGCAGGCCGGGACGACCCTCGCGGGTTCGATTCGATGCGCCCTGCCAACGGCTTGCGCGATCACAACACTTATCCCCATGTGAGCCATGCAACCGCCGTTTGCAAAGCCCATGTAGCCGTGCATAGAGGCTCGACGGTCGAGGGGGTGGACCCCGCGCCGCAGACGCCACGACGATCAACATGTTGTCCTGCCGGGGATCTGATCCCCGCGAGGCGAGAGCGAAACGGAACGAACCATGGCCCAGTCGGTATTGCAGGACGGCAAGCTTTTCGTCGGCAAGAGCACCAAGCCGGAGTACCTGGAGCTGCGCTTCGCCAACCGGCACGGACTGATCACGGGCGCCACAGGCACCGGCAAGACGGTGACGCTGCAGGGCCTCGCCGAGAGTTTCTCCAAAGCTGGCGTGCCGGTGTTCGCCGCCGACATCAAGGGCGACCTTTCGGGTGTTGCGGCAGTCGGAGAGCCGAAGGACTTCCTCGTCAAGCGGGCGGCCGAGGTCGGGCTCGACGGCGACTGGACGCAGCAGGCGTTCCCCTCGATCTTCTGGGACGTGTTCGGAGTGAGCGGCCATCCAATCCGCGCCACCGCGCTCGACATGGGTCCGCTGCTGCTGTCGCGGCTCCTGGAGCTCAACGAGGTGCAGGAGGGCGTTCTCAACATCGCCTTCCGCGTCGCGGCTGACGAGAAGGTTCCGGTGCTCGATCTCAAGGACCTGCGAGCGATCATCACCAACGTGTCCGACCGCTCCAAGGAGCTGATGGGCAAGTACGGCAACGTGGCGACCACCTCGGTCGGCTCGATCCAGCGCCGCCTGCTGGTGCTGGAGGAGCAGGGCGCCAATCAGTTCTTCGGCGAGCCGGCGCTCGACATCAAGGATTTCATGCGCATCGCGCCCGACGGCCGTGGCGTGATCAACATCCTCTCGGCCGACAAGCTGATGGAGAAGCCGAGGCTCTATTCCACGTTCCTGCTGTGGATGCTGACCAAGCTCTGGCAGACGCTGCCCGAGGTCGGCGATCAGCCGAAGCCCAAGCTCGTGTTCTTCTTCGACGAGGCGCATCTGCTGTTCAGCGACGCGCCCAAGGCCCTGCTGGAACGCATCGAGCAGATCGCGCGCCTCATCCGTTCGAAGGGCGTCGGCGTCTATTTCATCACCCAGAACCCGATGGACGTGCCGGATACGGTCTCTGCCCAGCTCGGCAACCGCGTGCAGCACGCGCTGCGCGCCTTCACGCCCCAGGAGCAGAAGGCGGTCAAGACGGCGGCGACCACGTTCCGCAAGAACCCGGCGCTCGATACCGAGCGGGTGATCATGGAGCTGAAGGTTGGCGAGGCTCTCGTCTCGATGCTGGAGAACAAAGGCGAGCCGTCGATGGTGCAGCGGACGCTGATCCGTCCGCCCGAGGGCCGCCTCGGCCCCGTCTCCGAGGACGAGCGGCGCGGCGTCATCGAATACAGCCCCGTCTACGGCAAATACGAGGAAACGGTCGACCGCGAGAGCGCCTACGAGATCCTGCGCCAGCGAACGGAATCGGCGGCCCAGGAGGCCGAAGCGGGCTCGGGCGGCTGGGGCGACATCATATTCGGCGGCGGATCGAAGAGCGGCACAGACACGACCGGCACGGGCCAGCGCAAGAGCCGCCAGCCCGCCGGAATGGGCGAGATGATCGGCAAGGAGCTGCAGCGCTCCGTCTCGCGCACCATCGCGACGACGATCAAGAACATCATCGTCGGCTCGATCAAGGGCGGTCGGCGGTAGTCGAGCGTATCGGCAGCCTGGCCGCTGCCGATCCTCAGCATGTTTCAGACGCGGCTCGATCGCAGCGTCCGCGGGTTCGGTTACAGAACGAAATCCGCTGAAGTCAGGGTGATGGTGCCGACGAGAAGGATCGACATCTCGGCGGCCGCATCAGGGTCGGTGCTGATCTGGACGAGGGTATCGGTACCGTCGGTCTGAAAGCGGATCTGATTTCCCGCTGCCGTGAAAGCATCGGTTCCGATGAACGTGTAGGTTCCGGCGAGCGCCGAAACATCGATATCGTCTGTTCCGGCGAGAAAATCGGTGATGCTGTCGCGTGTTGCAGCGGTTAGCCCGCTGTCGGTGACGGCCGTGAAAATGAAGTCGTCGATCCCATCGCCGCCGGTCAGAACGTCACGGCCCGCGCCGCCGGTGAGAAGATCGTTGTTGTTGCCGCCATCGATGCGGTCGATGCCCGCGAACCCGATCAGCGTGTCATTGCCGCTGTTGCCGATGAGCACGTTGTTCAAATCGTCGCCGGTGAGTGTATCGCCGGTGACGGTTCCGATCGCGCGCTAGATGTCGATCAGCGTGTCGTTGCCGATGCGAGTGCCGCGCGCGTTTCCCTCGGCCAGATTGATGACGACGCCCAGGGAGGAAGACACCGCGCTATAGGTGTCGCGTCCGCCCTCGCCGTCGAACAGATCGTCGCCGTCTGTGCCGGTAGAGACGCCTGCCCGGAGCGTATCGTCTCCAGCCCCGCTCTCGATAATGTCGTTGCCCGTGCCGCCGGTAAACAGTTCGCGCGCTCCGCTACCGATTCCGACATCGTCGCCGGCACCGAGATCGATCGTGCCTCCGACGATCCTGCCGCCGGTCGAGGCGTCGTATGTATCGTTGCCGTTGCCGAGCAGGATGTCGCCGAGAATCTGACCGTTGTTGATGACGGTTTCCATGCCGGCGCCACCGACAATGCCTCCATCGCCGCCGCCGAGCACACCATCATTGACGACGATACTCTCCTGGCCAGCCAGGCTTGCGAACCGGACGCCCACTCCGTCTCCGCCGCCGATGAGGCCCGTCGATCGGTTGACGACCGAGCCGAAGACCATGGAGACCGCGTCGGTATTTCCGATAATACTGCCGGAATTGACGAGCGACAGATCCCCGACCGTCGTGAAAATGGCCCGCCCGCCTGCGCTCGTGATGTAGCCGTCGTTCGTAATGTCGTTGAACGTGTCTGAGACCGTGGCTCCGGTCAGTCGGATGGCATCGCCGGTGCCATTGAAAACATCCATGCCTCCGCCGGTGGTGATGAAGATCTGGTTCTCGTTCTGCGTGCCAGAGATGTCGATGACGTTACCGGTCAAGCTGCCGATGCCGCCGTCGATCCTGATGAAGTGGCTGCCGCCCGTGCTGCGGATGGCGTCGGCGCCAGTGCCGTTCGCAAGACCCAGGATGCCGTACTGGATGTAAACGTTGTCGCCGTTCAACAATTCGACGAGATCGCCTCCGGGCGTCATGGGCTGCGTGCCCGTATTCAGCTCGAACGGATCGTCGGACATGGTCGTGCCGTCGGTATTAAAGACACGCGTGTAGAACCACTCGGCCATTAGAAAATCCTCCCGTTTCATTGAATGATACGATCGTGCCGAGTGAAACTAGCTGTCGGCCGGTGCGACCGCAATATGGCTAGCCGAGGGCTTCTGTTCCTGCGGTTGGCGGAGTAGAGGGCGCTGGCCGCCAGCGGGCGTGGCGACAAAAAAGACGCGCAGAGCACTGGGCTTCTGCGCGTCTTGATGTGGTTCGTACAAGCGACCGAAAGCGAAGCGCCTTCGATCGTACAAGGCGAACCTTTGTGTTCGGTTCGCTCAGCCCATCATTTCCTCGACGTACTCCCAGTTGACGAGATTGTCGAACCAGGATTCGAGGTACTTCGGGCGGGCGTTGCGATAGTCGATGTAGTAGCTGTGCTCCCAGACGTCGACGCCGAGGATCGGCTGCGCGCCGTGCATCAGCGGGTTTTCGCCGTTCGGCGTCTTTATGATTTCGAGCTTGCCGTCGCGAAGAGCGAGCCAGGCCCAGCCCGAACCGAACTGCGTGACGCCGGCATTGATGAAATCCGTGCGGACCTTGTCGAAGCCGCCGATGCCTTCCATCAGCTTCTCGAGGCTACCCGGCAACTTCTTGCCACCGCCGCCCTTCTTCATCCACTTCCAGAAGTGAATGTGATTGTAGTGCTGGCCGACGTTGTTGACGAGACCGGCATTCTTGGCGGAATAAGCCGCCTTGCAGATGTCCTCGATCGACTTGCCTTCGAGGCCGGAGCCGGTGATCAGCTTGTTTCCGTTGTCGACGTAGGCCTGATGATGCTTGTCGTGATGAAACTGCAGCGTTTCGGCCGACATGAACGGCTGGAGCGCATCGTAAGCATAGGGAAGCGCGGGCAGGGTGAAGGACACGGGCAAACTCCGTCAGGTTGACATCGGGTTCAGGACTAACCCCATGCCTACTGGCTCGGTTCCCGCCAATCAAGCCTGAAGGGCCGGTCTCATGGGCTCGACGGTTAGCCGCGGGCCTTGAAAAGGGTTGAGAATGCCGGCTGTACCGCTGCCGCTTTTCGCGCCTGCGGGAACCCGGGCGACATCGAGCGAACGCGGAAAGTAAGAGGCGTGCCGGCCCTGGGCGGGCCTCGCCGGAGGCGAGATCGGGTAGGAGGCGGGGTTGCCCCCGCCGTCCTCCCACACCACCGGACGTACGGTTCCGTATCCGGCGGTTCCTGCTGGTCTCGGCTCGCGGCCCTCAATGCCCGTCACCCTATGAGCGCCCGGCGTTGTCTCGCGGATTCCGTCCGCTACCTCCGGCCTCAGGCCCGCTTGCGCGGCATCTGCTCAGATGATCGGAAAATCAGTCCAGCTTCTCCAACAGGTTCGGCCCTTCGCCACGCCAGTGACGCGCGGCTACTACGGCTTCTGCTGTCATCTGCCGTCCCATCCCGACGCCTCTCGGCGCCGGTAGCACACCGCTCAACGCGAGCGGGGCAGAACCACAGACTTCCCAGGGTAAGACGCGTGACCTTCGTGCCATATGCCTGTCGCATCTACAGCCGCACCCTCTGGGATGTATCGGGCTTCGGGTTTCTTGGCCCCCTCACCCGAGTGCGGCTGCCTCATATGCGCTTCCTGTTCGTCAGGCCGGCACTTTGCCTCCAGCTTCCTTCAGATTCCAGATTGCTCTGGACACCCTTGCTGTTCGGCTAGCGGTTCCCATCATCCAGGGCCCGCAAAGGACTTCCACCTCCAAGTCATCGGCCGGATACCACCTCGGCCAAACGGTGCCTTGCGGCACCACGCGCCATGCCTGGCGCACCAACAAAAAAGAGGCGTGCCGACCCTGAGCGGCACGCCCCCTTGGATCACGCCGGGGAAGATAGGAGTTCAGGGTGATCGGACACTAACCTTTTGCCGTTGAACTCAATCTGAACGCCGCGTTCAGTCAATGTTCATGCTTGGCAACACCGACGTTGGGTGAGCATCGTGACTGTTCAGCGCGCGTCCGGCGCCGCATTCCCGCGACGGAATTCGCCTCATCCGCCGTTCATTCCGTCAGTGTAGTCTATCCGTTGATCTGAGGTTTTGCCTTCGGGCCCCCATGCGCATCACACGGCTGTTCACACTCGCGGTCCCCTTCGCGGCTCTCGGCCTCACCGTCGGCTGGCTGCTCGGCTGGTCGCCCGGGACCAAGCCGGGCCTCGTCTACGATACCGCCGAGGTGACCAGTGGTCCGATCCGCCGGGTCGTCACCACCTCGGGGCCGGTGCGGGCGCTGGTCACTGTATCGGTCGGATCGCAGCTTTCGGGGCAGATCGAGCAGGTGAAGGGCGACTTCAACCGCGAAGTGAAGCCGGGCGACATTCTCGCGACCATCGATGCCAAGACCTTCCATGCGCGAGTGGCGCAGTCCCGTGCCGACCTGGCGGCCGCCGAGGCAGCCCTCGTCAACCAGGAAGCGGCGCTGAAGCGGGCCGAGGCGCAACTGCTGCTGGCCGAGCAGAACATCGAGCGTCAGCGGACCCTGTCGGCCAAAGGGTTCGCCTCCCGCGCCACGCTCGATACGGCGGCTCGCGATTCGGAAATCGGTCGGGCCGACGTGGCCGTAGCGAAGGCGCAGATCGTCAGCGCGAAGGCTGTCATAGCCCAGCGCAAGGCGTCTCTCGATCAGGCACAGATCGATCTCGAGCGGACCGAGATCCGCTCGCCGATCGAGGGAACCGTCATCTCGCGCACCGTCGATCCAGGCCAGACGGTGGCTGCCAGCCTGCAAGCGCCCGAGTTGTTCAAGATCGCGCAGGACCTCTCGCGCATCCGCATCGAGGCGCAGGTCAACGAGGCGGACGTCGGTTCGATCGCCGCCGGAAATGCGACGACTTTTACCGTCGATGCCTATCCAGACCGCCAGTTCGACGGCACGGTCACGCAGGTGCGTTTAGCAGCGACCGAGATCAATAACGTGGTGACGTATACGGTCATCATCGAAGCGACGAATGACGACCGGAAGCTGTTTCCCGGCATGACCGCCAACGTCACCATCGAGACGGCGAAGCGGGACGGCGTACTGCGCGTCGCCAACGATGCGTTCCGCTATCGGCCGAAGGGAGAGACCGCGCAGTCGGGACGCGGCGAGCGGGGGGGCGCCCGCACCGATCGCATGGTGCAGCGCATGAAGGACGAGCTGCAACTCACGGCCGATCAGGAAACCGCGCTGCGCGACGCGATGACGAAACTCGGCGAGGAGATGCGCGCGCAGCAGGGTGGTGGCATCGGCGGCGGGCAGGCCGACGCTTCGGTGTCGCGCCAGCGGTTCAGCGCCCGCGCCGAGCAGGTGCTATTGCCGATGCTGAGCGAGGCGCAGCGCCCGCTGTTCGACAAGTGGAAGCAGGGCCGCGAAACGGTGCGACCGGCCGCGCTGTGGGTCCTGACCGCCGGCGGCGAGCCGGACCGCCGCTCTGTGCGCACCGGCGTCAGCGATGAGCAGTTCACCGAGATCGTCGGCGGTGACGTCAAGCCCGGCGACCGCATCGTCGTCAGGGCGCGCGAGGCCAAGCCGTGATCCAGGCCGTGCAGGATGCGTTGACCTCGCATGTGTCCGGATCGTCAGCCGCGAGCGAGCGCACCGATCAGGTGCTGCAGTCCGAAGCCGCGGCCGCGCGCAAGCCGCCGCTGATCCGGGCTGCGGCCGTCACCAAGACCTACGTCATGGGCGACCAGATCGTCCGGGCGCTCGATTCGGTCAGCCTGACGATCGAGGACGGCGAATTCGTCGCCATCATGGGCCCGTCAGGCTCGGGCAAGTCGACGATGATGAATCTGATCGGCGCTCTCGACGTGCCGACCTCGGGTCAGCTCGCAATCGAAGGCCGCGACATCGGCAAGCTGACGGCGGAGGAGCTGGCCGACCTGCGCAACCGCCGCATCGGGTTTGTATTCCAGCAGTTCAATCTGCTCGCCCGCACGCCCGCCCTGCGACAAGTCATGCTGCCTCTGCTTTACGCCCGTCCGCGTCCGGAGGACATGGAAGCCCAGGCCCGACGCTGTCTCGATCAGGTCGGGCTCGCGGACCGGCTGGACCATCATCCTCGCCAGCTGTCCGGAGGCCAGCAGCAGCGGGTCGCCATTGCCCGGGCGCTGGTCAACGATCCCAGTCTCCTCCTCGCTGACGAGCCGACCGGCGCACTCGATTCTAAGACCTCGGAAGAGGTGATGCGGCTCTTCCAGGCGCTGAACAGCGGCGGCATCACCGTCATCCTCGTCACACATGAGGCGGACATCGCCGCGTGGGCCCGCCGGCGCATCGTGTTCCGGGACGGGCACATCGTCGACGACGTTCGGCAGGCCGGCACCGGTGGCGACCGGGTGAGACTGGCGGAGGTTCCGAATTGAGCGTCTGGGATAGTTTCATGGTCGCGCTTCTGGCGCTCCGGACCAACCTGCTCCGCTCGGTGCTCACCACGCTCGGTATCGTCATCGGCGTCGCCTCGGTCATTCTCCTCGTCGCCGTCGGGTCGGGTGCCGCCCGCGAGGTTGAACGGCAGATCAACGCGCTCGGAACAAACATGCTCGTCGTTTTCGCGGGGTCGAGCCGGGTGTTCGGGCGGGCCACCGGCGCCGGCACCGACATTCCCCTCTCCGAGGCCGACATGGGCGCCATCCGCGACAAGGTTCCAGGCGTCGTCGCCATCTCGGGGCAGGTCGACGAGAGCGCGCCGATCGTGCGCGGCAACTCCAACTGGACCACGGCGGTCAGCGGCGTGCACGCCGACTACACGGTGGTGCGGGACTGGTCGATCGAGAGTGGGCGCGAGCTCAATCCCAACGACATCCGTGCAGCCGGAAAGGTGGCGGTGCTCGGGCAGACGGTGGCGCGGGAGCTGTTCGCCGGCGAAGACCCGGTCGGGGCCTCGATCCGCATCAAGAGCGTCCCTTTCCAGGTGGTCGGCGTGCTGACCCGCAAGGGGCAGTCGGCCATGGGACGTGACCAGGACGATGTGCTGCTCATTCCCATGACCACGGCCCGCTCGCGCATCGTCGGCAAGAGCGATGTGCAAACCGACCAGGTCGGGCGCATTTACGTCAAATTCGACCAGAGCCAGGATCTCGCCGAGGCCCAGGAGGAAATCGAGCGGCTTTTGCGGCAGCGCCGGCGGGGTGGTCCGAATGCGGAGGACAGCTTTTCCGTACGCAATCTGTCGGAGTTCATGAAAGCCCGAACCGAGGTGCTTTCGACGATGTCGTATCTGCTCGGCGCCACGTCCGTCATTTCCCTCATAGTCGGGGGCATCGGCATTATGAATATCATGCTCGTGTCGGTCACCGAGCGGACACGGGAGATCGGTCTCAGAATGGCTGTCGGTGGCCGCCCCCGCGATATCCTGCTGCAGTTTCTGGTCGAGGCGGTGACGCTGTGCCTGCTCGGTGGCATCATCGGCGTCGCAATTGGTGTCTCGCTCTCGGCCGCAATTGCGTATTTTGCGAATTGGCCGATGCTGGTCAGCCCGAGCGTGCTGGCACTCGCCATGTCGGCCGCGGCGGCAACGGGCATATTCTTCGGCTTCTTTCCGGCCCGGCGGGCTGCGGCCCTCAATCCGATCGAAGCTCTGCGCAGCGAATAGGCCGGAGTCGGCCGGCCGAGCATTTCAGCGCTCAATTCCGATATTTACCAATAGCCAGGACGATTGGCCGCGCGGGGCAACTCCACGTTCCCGTCGTGTTCTCGTTCGCGTCGATTGCCGAAAGTGGATTTTCCATGTTAGAGGGCCATGCTTCATCATTTCATTTATTATTTTAGGCAAAAAAGGTCTGACGACTTGGATGGAGTAATCTATCCACGTGTTCAACGGCATCAAATCGGACGATAGGTCCGGTCAAAAAGGAAGGGCGAACCGCCAATGGCGATCAACGTGGACAATTTATCTCTCAAGGACCTGCACGAGCTCGAATCGAAGCTGGCCAAGGCCAAACTTCAAGCTGCGACGGCCGAGCGTACGAAGCTCAAGGAAAAAATAGATAACGTTCTGAAGGGCAGCGGTCTCAGCATTCACGACCTTTACGGCGTCGGCCGTCGTGGCCGACCGCGCGGCAAATCGGCGGCGAAATTCGCCAATCCCGATGATCGCTCGCAGACCTGGACCGGCCGCGGCCGCAAGCCGAACTGGCTGGTTGCCAAGCTGAAGCGCGGCGCCAAAGTTACCGATTTCGCGATCTGAACGGCTGCTTGCTGAGCCCCGTTTCCCCGCAAAGTTGCAAGCCCGCGGTTTACACCGCGGGTTTTGCTTTTTTCGGTCAGCACGATCAATCGTGCCGGTAGGCGGCGCAATGCCGATAAACCGCGGGGCGCTAGCTGATGTCGACGAACGGGCGCGACCGCGAGGCGGGTCTGCTTTGGCACTCGTAGCTTGACACTGCTAGCAAGGCGGAACATATACGGCGGGCGCGAACAGCCCACCGCCGCCTCGAAGGCGTCCGTTGGGATCGTGCGCACCGGGCCAGCCGTTCCCCCGATGGCCCTCACCCGTAAAAACAACTGTTTATCATGAGGTTGATCCCATGAAGTTCCGTCCATTGCACGATCGCGTGGTCGTCAAACGGATTGAAGAAGACGCCCGCACGGCCGGTGGCATCATCATCCCCGACACGGCCAAGGAAAAGCCGATGCAGGGCGAAATCATCGCCGTCGGCCCCGGTGCCCGCGACGAGGCGGGCAAACTCGTCGCGCTCGAAGTCAAAGCCGGCGACCGCGTGCTGTTCGGCAAGTGGAGTGGCACCGAGGTCAAGATCGACGGCCAGGAGCTTCTCATCATGAAGGAGAGCGACATCCTCGGAGTCATCGAGGGTCAGGTCTCCGTCAAGGCCGCCGCCTGACAAAATTCGTGAGTGGTGAGTGGAAGGCTCGATGAGCCCACGAACGACCACTCACCATTCACGACTCGCCACTCACCCCCAACAGATCCTTCCCATTTTCTCCGGAGTAGCCACACATGGCAGCAAAAGACGTCAAGTTCTCCCAGGAAGCAAGCGAGCGAATGATGCGCTGCGACGACAACCTCGCCAATGACGGCAAGGTGACGCTCGGTCCTAAGGGTCGCAACGTCGTCATCGAAAAGAGCTTCGGTGCCCCCCGCATCACCAAGGACGGCGTCACCGTCGCCAAGGAGATCGAGCTCGAAGACAAATTCGAAAACATGGGCGCGCAGATGCTGCGCGAGGTCGCCTCGAAGACCGCCGACCTCGCCGGTGACGGCACCACCACGGCGACCGTGCTCGCTCAGGCCATCGTGCGCGAAGGCGCCAAGTCCGTCGCCGCCGGCGCCAATCCGATGGATCTGAAGCGTGGCGTCGATCAGGCCGTTGCCGCCGTCGTCGAAGAGCTGAAAGCGAAATCGAAGAAGGTGACCTCGAACGACGAGATCGCCCAGGTCGGCATCATCTCGGCCAATGGCGACAAGGAAGTCGGCAAACTCATCGCCAAAGCGATGGACAAGGTCGGCAAGGAAGGCGTCATCACCGTCGAAGAAGCCAAGAGCCTCGAAACCGATCTCGACATCGTCGAGGGTATGCAGTTCGACCGCGGCTACCTCTCGCCCTACTTCATCACCAACGCCGACAAGATGGTGGCTGAACTCGAGAGCCCGTACATTCTCATCCACGAGAAGAAGCTGTCAGGGCTGCAGGCCATGCTGCCCGTGCTCGAAGCCGTCGTGCAGGCTGGCAAGCCGCTGCTGATCATCGCCGAGGACGTCGAAGGCGAGGCTCTGGCGACGCTCGTCGTCAACAAGCTGCGTGGCGGCTTGAAGGTCGCGGCCGTCAAGGCCCCGGGCTTCGGTGATCGTCGCAAGGCCATGCTGGAGGACATCGCTGTTCTCACAGGCGGCACCGTGATCTCGGAAGACCTCGGCATCAAGCTCGAGAATGTGACGCTCAAGGATCTCGGCCGGGCAAAGAAGGTTTCGATCGACAAGGAAAATACCACGATCGTCGACGGCACCGGAAAGAAGTCCGACATCGAAGCCCGCGTGAAGCAGATCAAGGCCCAGATCGAAGAAACCACTTCCGACTACGATCGCGAGAAACTGCAGGAGCGTCTGGCTAAGCTCGCCGGCGGCGTCGCCGTGATCAAGGTTGGCGGCGCGACGGAAGTCGAAGTCAAGGAGCGCAAGGACCGCGTAGACGACGCGCTGCACGCGACCCGCGCAGCCGTCGAGGAAGGCGTGGTGCCGGGCGGCGGCGTTGCCCTGCTGCGCGCGATCAAGGCACTCGACAGTCTCAAGGCGGATAACGAAGATCAGAAGGTCGGAATCGCCATCGTCAAGAAGGCGCTGCAGACCCCGGCTCGTCAGATCTTCCAGAACGCCGGCGAGGATGGCGCCGTCGTTTGCGGCAAGATTCTCGAGAACAGCAAGTACGCTTATGGCTTCAACGCTCAGACCGGCGAGTACTGCGATTTGGTGGCCGATGGCGTCATCGACCCGACCAAGGTCGTGCGCTGCGCGCTGCAGGATGCGGCTTCCGTCGCCGGCCTGCTGATCACCACCGAGGCGATGATCGCCGACAAGCCCAAGAAGGACGGCCCCGCAATGCCGATGGGCGGCGGCGGCATGGGTGGAATGGGCGGCATGGGCGGCATGGACTTCTAAACTCCACACGCGCTGTCATAGCTTAGAAGAGCGAAGCCCCGGCGGTTCTCCGTCGGGGCTTTTTCAGGTCTGCGGCGGGATCACTGAAAGCCGGGCTCGCCGATCACGAGGACCTCACCGGCTTTGATCGTAGCGATTGCCGAAATCAGCGCCGGCAGCAGCGGTATCAGATGCTCGATCCGGTTGGATTTGGCTCACAAGATCAGTATTGCAAAGGCATGGCTGCCGACGCGCTGCTGATGACGCAGGCTTCGATCGACGGTAACCAAGACATCAAACTCTCGCCCAATGGCAGTCAGCAGCGGGCCATCTGGAAAATTATTCCAACCCATCTCCCGCGCGGTGATTATCGTGTGACCGGGCAAATAGCGCCTGAGGCGGCGTGGCACGCATGCATCGAAGAGAATTCGCATGCGTCAAGGAACCGACTTCATTCTGCAGCGGCCTTGCTGATGTCGGCGACCGCGCTCGAATGGGCAAATTCGAGCACAGCTATGGCGTGCTCACGAGTCACATCTGGAAAATCTTCCAGAAATTCATCCAGCGGATCGCCGCCTTCGATGTAGTCGAACAGCGCTTGCACAGGCACGCGCGTCCCAGTGAACACCGGCGCACCGGACATCCGGTCCGGTGAGATCGTGATCAGAGGATCGGGTAAATCCATGGGGCACGGCTCCTGCGAAGGGCATTCTTAGCTCAGGAGCCCTGTCGCCCCAACATCCGGAGCGCAAGTGAAACGCGGAGGACTTCGATCGTGTGCCGCCGGAGCGGCCTTTCAGTCGTACAGCCAGTCCCACACGACCATCGTGGCGACATAGGCGAGCCCCATGGCCAGCAGATTGTGAGCGATGGCTTCGGGCTCGCTGCCCGCAAGCCCGAACATGGCTGGAGCGTGATGCACGGCCAGCCCTGCAGCGATGGCGCCGCCCGCGAGGCTCGCGAACAGGGTCTGCACGACGCGGTGCGACCGCGCCCTGAGCGCTCGAATGATGTCCTCGTCGCCCGTCTCTTGCATTCTTTACGCCTCACACAATGCCAATGTTCACGCTAGCTCAGCCGGGCGGCGATGGGGAAGGGCGATTTACGGTTTGGTAACTGCGGCTAGCCTCCGAAGCTCGGCGGTGATCATCTCGGCGTCGCGAGGAAACCCGGCGGCGATCCACCACTCCTCGAAGTCTGAGAGGATGCGGCCGACGAACGGTCCCGGCGGGATACCGAGTGCCAGAATGTCGGCGCCGCGCACGGGACACACGGGCGCAGTCCATCTCGACGGCAGCAGCGCCCGCTCGCGCCGCAGCGGATCAGCTGCCGGCGCCGTGGACCGCGCCCAGTCGGACAGAACGCCGTCCATGAAGACATCAGGCCCTTCGCGATAGAGATATGACTTGGCCCAGAGTTCGGGAGTTGCCGGATCGAAGGCCCGATCGGGCAGCGCCATTCGGGCCAGCCGTTCGTACTCGTGGGCCGAGAGACGCAGCGCACCTCGAAGTCCTAGAGCGGCCCCGGGGCGCGCCGCAGCGAGCGCGCCGAGCCGTAAGACGGGATCAGGGGGCCGACCGAGGGCTGCCTCGATGGCGCACAGGCGGGAACAGACGGCGACATCGGCGACGGCGGGCAGAATGCGCGCGAGAATGCCGCCCTTTTCCATGACGCGCAGCATCGGGATGACGGCCGGCGTGACCAGCAGGCGCAGAAGTTCCGCACGGATACGCTCGCCGGAGAGCTGCTGCAACCCGTCGGCCTGCGCGACTGTCGCGTCGAGACCGTCCGGATCGGGTCGGCCGTCAGAATACTCGGCGGTAAAGCGGAAAAAGCGCAGGATGCGCAGGAAGTCCTCGCGGATCCGGTCGGCCGCGTCGCCGATGAAGCGGACGCGGCGGAGCGCGACATCGTCGATGCCGCCGAGCGGATCGTGCAGAGTGCCGTCGCTCGTGCAGTAGAGCGCGTTGATCGTAAAGTCGCGGCGACGGGCATCGGCGGCCCAATCGTCGGTGAAGGCGACCGTCGCATGACGGCCGAACGTTTCCACGTCCCGGCGCAACGTCGTCACCTCGAACGGCGTATGCCGGGCGACGACGGTGACGGTGCCATGCTGAAGGCCGGTTGCGATGGCCCTGAGCCCGGCCGCCTCGGCGAGACGGATCACGTCCTCGGGCCGGGCCGGAGTCGCAAGGTCGACATCCTTGACGGGTCGTCCCATCAGCGTGTTGCGCACAGCGCCGCCGACGGCCCGCGCTTCGAAGCCCCCAGCCGCCAGCGCGGCGAACACTGCTTGTGTCTCCTCGCGGACCAGCCAGTCCACTCCGGCAAGCCGCGGCGGCTGGTGTCCGTTTCCGCCCGGCTTCGAACCTCCCATGCTCGTGCCCTATTCGACGTGGCCCGGCTCGATACGTCCGTCCTTCAGCACCGGCGGGCGGTAGGTCTGATCCGGCTTGCCGCCAGTGGTCGAGCCGAACATCACCAGCGTGACGACGACCAGGAAGACGCCCGCCGCGAAGAGATACAGCAGCGGCGCGTCGTCGAGCAGCCCGGCAGAGCCGGCGCCGGTCTGCGATCCGTCTGCGTTGGCGTCGGGCGGCGTCATGCGCCGGTTGACGATGACGTAGGCGAGGTAGGCGAACGTCGGCATGAGGAAGAGCACGATGTTTTCGATGACGATGCGGATCATGAGCCGAAGAGCCTCTGTTGCATGTTCATCAGGATGCCGGCCGTGGCCCCCCAGATATAGTAATTTCCGAAGCGGATCGCAAAATACCGTCGCTCGTGTCCGGCGATGATGCGGGTGTCGGTTCCGATATTGCGCCGGTCCATGGCAAAGGCCAGCGGCACTTCGAAGACCTCGGCGACCTCGAAAGGGTTGGGGACCAGCGCACAGCCCGGATCGACCAGGGCGACGACGGGGGTGATCCAATAGCCGGTGCCGGTCCGGTAAGGATCGAGAAGGCCGAGGATCTCGACGTGCCGGCTCTCCAGGCCCACCTCCTCGTGCGCCTCGCGCAGCGCCGTCCTCGTCGCATCGCCATCGCCCTTGTCGATCTTTCCGCCCGGAAAGGCGATCTGGCCGGCGTGCTGGGGCAGATGATCGGTGCGGCGGGTGAGCAGCAGCATCGGCAAGGCGCGGGCGACGACCGGAACGAGTACCGCGGCCGGGCGTAGCTCCTCCGCGGTGCCGGCCATCGCCAGCGCCTCCGGATTGAGGTCGAAATCGCTAGGGGTGTGGACCGACTGAGCGCCGGGGCTGCCAGGCGATGGTGTGGCCGGGTGCAACCGGCTGAGCGCCAGCCGGCGGAAGGCATCCGCCGCCCCCGCTGCGGTCCCCGCGATTCGATGATCGTCCATGCGCCGTTTCTATCACTCCGGAACAAGCGCCCGTAGCGGGAAGTGGCTCGACTTCATCGTTAATCCCGCTGACGTGGCGCCGGGCGAGCGGGCGCCGGCTAGATTTTTTCTACCCGTGATCGGACGGTATGAGCGGAGCCGCCTTTTTTCCTGCACCGGAGGCATGATATGGCGCTTTCCCGGACAGTTTCCGCGACAGTCTGCGCGTCGATCAGGACCATCGATATGAAAAAAGCTGCCAGATGGGCAACGATGGCTGCGGCCGTGACGGCCGTCATCACGCTGGCCAGCGGACCGCAGGTCACCGAGGCGCGCGCACCGGAAGCGTTTCTGGCGACGCTGGCCAGCGCGGAACGGTCCGCTCTCGAAGCCTATCTGGCCGCCACGCGTCTGCACGAGCATCGCAGCAACGTGTACTGGGAGACGGTTTCCACGAAGCGGACCGAGCGCCGCCGCAAGCGGGGCGCGGCGATCACCGTCGTCGCCGACGACTATGTGCGGACATTTCCGCCGGTCTACGAGGGGCCTAAGCTGACCCCGGACCTGGCCAAGCGCTGGGCTGCTTATCAGGCGGCTGAAGCCGAGAAGCGGCCACCTCCCAAGCCGAGGCCAGGGCTCGCCGAGTTTCTCTCGCACGCCAAGGCGCAATACGACTTCGTTCCGGAGCGCATCCCCGAGCGTGAGTTCAAGATACGTTACGCTCGCGAGGCGCTCGCCGCCGGCCTGACCAAGGATCAGGTCGTCAGGATCTACGCGCTGGAGACCAGCGGCCTCGGCGTCGCCGACATGGTCGCCGGCATACATCCGATCAAGAAAACGGGCACGCCGATCTCGACCGCGCTAGGCTATGCGCAGCTGCTGGCCGCCAACACCATCAACGAGCTGGTGAAGAGCGGGCCGAAGTTCATCGAGCGGCTAGGCGATGTTGCCGCGCGGGAGCCGCAGCGGGCCGCGCTGATCGAACGAAAAATCGCGGCCCTGCAGCAAATGACCGCCGTCGCCCGCTCGATCCCCAACGAGTGGAGCAAGCAGGTTTCGCTGGCGACGACCCCGCGCGGCCTCGGAATGCATGCGATCAACATCGACGGCGACATCGGACCCTGGCTGCAGGTGATCAAGATCAACGGTCTCAAGTCTATGGCGGAACGGAAAGGCAAAGCCAATCTCACCGGCGCGGAAATCGAGCTGATGAACCTCGCCGGGCCCGGCACCGGGCTCGAAATGATGCAGCCGGTCGCGCGCGACGCGCCGACGCCGAACTTCTTCGAGCGCAACGCCTATGCCCGCAACACGATCGTGCGCGGAAAAACATCCGAGGGCCTGCTGCAAGCACTCGACGAGCGCATGAACGAAAATCTGGTCAATTCCGGCGCGGTCGAGTTCGAGGCGGTGTTCGACGAACTGCAGGGTCTCGCTCCATCCCCGCCTCCGGTTCCGGCGCGCGCTGCCCGCGACGACGCCTATATTCCGCCGCGACCGAATTGAATCGACTTGCGCGTCGACCGGCGGAAACAGTCGGACGGGATGCGGATCGATCACCAGGGCAATCGCATTTGGACGTAGGTTGGGTCGAGGCACGAGACCCAACAACTTTGTTCGCTCGAGTTTGTTGGGTCTCCTTCGTCGACCCCACCTACATTTCGCGCCATATGTGATTGCCCTGGATCGATCACCGCCACGGGTGAATAGTCATTCATATTTTTTTCCACATTCGAGACTGATTCCGATTGACTCGAATAGGGTCTCTCGATCATACATCCGCTCTGGTGCAGTCCAGCGCGCCCCCTCAATCGAGTGCGATAGAAAAATGCTCGTCAAATTGACGTACGACATTCATTGCCGTTTCAGCATTTGCACCTTCGGTGCGAATGGCCGAAACGATGCGCCGGTACGGGATGGCCCGGGAGGGACTGCGTAAGTCGCAGCGCTTCCGTCACAGCTTCGCTCGAGAAGCAGGCCCTCCCCCGGAAAACCCGCGGGAGGGCCTCGTCGTTTCGGGGCTCGACCCTACGGCGAAAGGATTGATCGGCATTGCAACAGCGGCGTCCAGTGGTGAAGAGTTCGGTTACTTCGCCTGTCAGCGAGAGGTCGTGGGTTCGAATCCCATCTCCGGCAGCAGTGCCGGAGTAGCTCAGCGGTAGAGCACTTCCGTACCGGCTCGGCCAGTTCCCTGGGCTCCCTGTTGCTCTCAAAACCCGCCCGATGGTGAAGGCAGCGGATACTTCGTTTGGAAACCGCAGAAACCGCGGCCACGCTGTTCCTCGGGCAGCCCTTTGTAAGACGCGCAATTGGAATAAGGACGACACAGATGAAACGAATGAGTCCCGAAATGCATCACTGACGATCACCGGTCGCCCGGTGGTGGAGGTATCGGATACTTCGCCCATCGAGAGGTCGCGGGTTGAATTCCCGCTTCCAGCTACGGCTGGAATAGCTCAGTGTCAGAGCACTCGACATTTGTTCCGTGCCGGCGTGTTCCCCGGGCGACCGCATCCTCTATCCGATGTCTGACGACACAAGCTCTCAGGTGCTTCCATGCGGATCAATCTGTTCAAGGGAAAGAAGAAGGCCGACCGGACGCACGAGGGCGCGCCGGCGGCGAAGGAACTTACGGCGGAGCAGAAGCTGCGCCGCTCGATGCTCTCCTGCCTGCTCTGGGAGGACGAGTTCTACGAGGACGGCGAAACCATCTCGGCCCGCATCACGGCGCTCGCCTCGAGCCTCGATCCCGAGGTCGTCGCCGCGCTCGCCGTCGAGGCGCGCTCAAAGATGAACCTGCGGCACGCACCGCTGCTGCTGCTGACCGTGCTCGCCAAGACAGGCGCCCAGCGCGAGAAGCTGGTGGCGAACACGGTCTGCGAGGTCATCCAGCGCGCCGACGAGCTGGCCGAGCTGGTCGCCATCTACTGGCGGAACGGCAAGCGTCCGTTGTCGGCGCAGATGAAGAAGGGGCTCGCCCGCGCCTTCGAGAAGTTCGACGCCTACGAGCTGGCCAAGTACGACCGGCCCGGTCCCGTACGGCTGCGCGACGTTCTGTTCCTGGTCCACGCCAAGCCCAGGGCGGCGGAGCAGGCGGAGACGTGGCGCAAGCTGGCGGGCAAGGAACTCGACAGTGCCGATACCTGGGAGGTCGCGCTGTCGGGAGGCGCCGACAAGCGCGACACCTTCGAGCGGCTGCTCAGGGAGGGCAAGCTCGGCTACCTCGCCCTGCTGCGCAATCTACGCAACATGGCCGACTCCGGCGTCGACGAGAAGCTCGTTCGCATGGCCATCCTCGACCGCAAGGGCGCCAAGCGTGTGCTGCCGTTCCGCTTCGTGGCGGCAGCTCGTGCGGCCCCGATGTTCGACCGAGAGCTGGACTCAGCCTTGAAAACCGTTATCGCCGAGCAGCCGAAGCTCGAGGGCCGCACCATCGTGCTGGTCGACGTATCCGGGTCGATGGGTGCGGCGCTGTCGCGGCGCTCGGACCTGTCGCGCATGGACGCGGCGGCAGCGCTCGCCTCCGTGATCAACGGCGATCTGAGGACGTTCACGTTCTCGGATGACGTGAAGGAGGTGCCTTCACGCCAGGGGCTGGCCGGCATCGATGCGATCGTAAGGTCGCAGCCGAACAACGGCACGTTCCTCGGCAAGGCGGTGTCGCACGTCAACGGCCTCGCTCACGACCGGCTGATCGTCATCACCGACGAGCAGAGCCACGACGAGGTACCCGCTCCGGTCGCCCGGCGTGCCTACCTGATCAACGTCGCGTCCAACCGGAACGGCGTCGGCTACGGCCGCTGGGTGCACCTCGACGGCTTCTCCGAGCATGTGCTCCGCTACATCGGCGAGTACGAGCACTCGCTGAACTAGGCTCGCGTCATCCTCATCGTGAAATCGCGCAGCGAGAGCACGATGGGGGTATCCTTCGGACGAGCCTCACGCTGGATCTCCGCTTCTTCGCGCGCCGGAAGTGGCGCGCTCGATCGGGGATGACGGCCATTGCTGAGTGATAAACGCAGGGTCTGACTGAAGAGCGAGCTACCAAGTCTCTACATCGAGAGACCGCGCAGCGGGGATAGCTGGTGTCTGACACTCCGGGTCAGACACCGGGTTCCCCAGGCCTCTCAATCTCAGACTTCACAGGATCGCGGGACGCGCGTCGGCGGATGAGGCGAGCCTGCGCCGCTCAAGGCCACTTCACCACCGGGGGCATGGAGGAGAGGATGCTCTCGACGTTGCCGCCGGTCTTGAGGCCGAAGGTGGTGCCGCGATCGTAGAGCAGGTTGAACTCGACGTAGCGGCCGCGGCGCACGAGCTGCTCCTCGCGGTCGGCCTCGGTCCAGGGCAGGGTGTAATTGCCGCGGACGAGCATCGGGTAAACCTTCACGAACGCCAATCCGACTTCCTGCGTGAAGGCGAGGGCGGCGTCCCAGCCACCCTGGTCGTCGCTGGGCGTCAGGTAGTCGTAGAAGATGCCGCCGATGCCCCGCATTTCCTTGCGGTGGGGGAGATAGAAGTAGTCCTCGCACCACTTTTTGTAATGTGGGTAATCGGCGACAGCGTGCGCGGAGCAGGCGCCGTACATGGCGGCGTGGAAGGCAAGGGTGTCGGCGTCCGACTGGATGCGCCGCCGATCGAGCACGGGCGTGAGGTCGGCGCCGCCGCCGAACCACCATTTGGAGGTGACGACCATGCGCGTGTTGAGGTGGACGGCCGGCACGTTGGGGTTCTGGGGGTGCGCGATGAGCGAGATGCCCGACGCCCAGAAGTTCGGATTGTCCTCGGCGCCGGGGATCTGCTTGCGGAATTCCGGTGCGAATTCGCCGAACACGGTGGAGGCGTGCACGCCGACTTTCTCGAATACGCGACCATGCATCATGCTCATGACGCCACCGCCGCCCGGCGCGCCGGTGTGGTCGCTGCGGTCCCAGGGGGTGCGGACGAACTTACCCGGCACGCGGTCGCCCATAGTCGCGGTCGCCGGCAGATCGGCCTCCAGCCTCTCGAGGGCGGCGCAAATCTGGTCGCGCAGGCTCTCGAACCAGGCGCGGGCCTTGTCCTTGCGGTCTTGAAGTTGATCGGTGGCGATGTCCATATCTGGTCCTGAGAGCGGGTGCCGAGAGCCTGAAGGCCATGCTTTTGGCATGATGAGACCCTACCGAAAAGACTGATCCAATCGATTTTGATCAGCAACCCCGCCGCCATGCTCCGGCCCCCGCACCGTGCCGGACGTTCGCGTGCGCCACCGGCTGAGACTGAAAGGCATCGCGACATGTTCCGCTGGTTCGAGACGCGCATCGACCCGTTCGAGGGGGCGGGCATCGAGCGCCCGCCGGACGGGCTGTGGCAATTCTACTGGCATTTCGTCAAGCCGGTGTGGCCGGCATTTCTGGCGCTGCTGGTGGCGGGCTTTCTCGGCTCGGCCATCGAGGTCCTGCTGACGGCTTTCATCGGCAACCTCGTCGACATGATGCGCAACGCGCCCGACCCCAAGACGTTCGTCTCGGACAACGCCGGCACGCTCGCGGTCATGGGTGTCATCGCGCTCGTCATCCGGCCGGTGGTTTCGGTCGTGCACGACCTGATAAAGAATCAAATGATCGCCACCACGTTCACCAACCGGATCCGCTGGCAGACGCACCGCTATGTGCTGCGACAGAGCCTCGGCTTCTTCCAGAACGACTTCGCGGGGCGCATTGCCAACAAGATCATCCAGACGGCACCGGCGCTGCGTGAGAGCATCGTGCAACTGATCGACGCGCTCTGGTACGCCATCGTTCACTTCGCCGGCGCGCTGGTCCTGTTCGCGGCTGCCGACTGGCGGCTCGTGGTGCCGCTACTGGTGTGGCTCGTCGCCTACGTGGCTGCCCTGTCGTGGTTCGTGCCGCGCATCAAGCAGCGTTCGACGGACGCCTCCGAGGCCCGCTCGATGCTGACCGGCCGCATCGTCGACAGCTACACGAACGCGCTGACGGTCAAGCTCTTCGCCCACGCCGAGCGCGAGGACGGGTATGCGCGCGCGGCCCTGACCGAGCAGATGGAGAAGTGGCAGGCGTCGCTCCGGCTGATCACCGGCATGGAGCTGATGCTCTATGTCATGAACGGCGTGCTGATCGTGGCGGCCAGTGCGCTGGCCATCGGCCTGTGGAGCGCCGGCGAAGTCTCCATCGGCGCGACGACGGTCGTCATCGGCCTCGTCATGCGCATCGTCACCATGTCGGGCTGGGTCATGTGGACCATTTCCGGCATCTTCGAAAATATCGGCGTTGTGCACGAAGGCATGGAAACCATCGCGCGCGTCAACGACGTCGTCGACCGCCCGGCAGCCAAGCCGCTCACGGTCAGCAAGGGCGAGGTGCGGTTCGAGGCCGTGCGCTTCGATTATGGCAAGACGCGCGCGATCGGCGACGGCCGTCCGGCCGGCGTCATCGACGGACTATCTCTGGTCATAAAGCCGGGCGAGAAGGTGGGACTGGTCGGGCGTTCGGGTGCCGGCAAGTCGACGCTCGTCAACTTGCTCCTGCGCTTCTACGATCTCGCCGAAGGCCGCATCCTGATCGACGGCCAGGACATCGCCGAGGTCAGCCAGGATACGCTCCGGGCCGAGATCGGCATGGTGACGCAGGATACCTCTCTGCTTCACCGCTCGGTGCTGGAAAACATCCTCTACGGGCGGCCGGATGCGGGCCGGGCCGGCGCCATCGCCGCCGCCAAGCGGGCTCAGGCGCACGAGTTCATTCTCGGACTCGAGGACAAGAAGGGCCGCAAGGGCTACGACGGTCACGTCGGCGAGCGCGGTGTCAAGCTCTCGGGCGGGCAGCGCCAGCGCATCGCCATCGCGCGCGTGCTGCTGAAGAACGCGCCCATACTCGTGCTCGACGAGGCGACGAGCGCGCTCGACAGCGAGGTGGAAGCCGCGATCCAGGAAAGCCTGATGGAGTTGATGGCCGGCAAGACCGTCATCGCCATCGCGCACCGGCTCTCGACCATCGCCGCCATGGACCGGCTGATCGTCATGGATCAGGGCCGCATCGTCGAGGAGGGCAGCCACGCCGAGCTGTTGGATCGCAGCGGGCTCTACGCATCATTGTGGGCCCGCCAGTCCGGCGGCTTCCTCGCCAAGGAGGCGGCGGAATAGTTGGCGGCGGTGTATGACCCCGCAGTGTCGGACACCAACCGGCAGGACAGTGGTTGACTTCGTACGAATTTGCGGGAGACGTTGCGCCAAAAATTGAAAGTGAGCGCCGTCTCATGCGAATATTCTTACTGCGTTCGGTCCTGGTGGCGGTTCTGCTGGCCATCACGTCGTTCGGCGCCAGCGCCCAGCAGACGGCGCCGACCGAGGGCGGGACGCTGCGCGTGTCGACCCGCGTTCTGCCGCCGATGGTGACCGAGGCCAAGGGCGAACTCGGCGGCTTCGCGATCGATCTCTGGCGGGAGATCGCCAGGCGCCTCGCCGTCACGTCCGTGCTGAAGGTCGAGCCTGACGTCAGGGCGCTGCTGGCGGCGGTCAAGTCGGGCGAGGCCGACCTCGGCATCGCCGCGATTTCGATCACCGCCGAGCGCGACAAGGAATTCGACTTCTCGCAGCCCATGCTCGACGGCGGCCTCCAGATTCTCATCCGAGACGGGGGTGAGGGGGGAACCAGCAGTCCGCTGCGCGACCTGCTCCGCCTGCTGTTCTCGCGCACCATTCTCGAGTGGTTCGGCATCGCGCTGCTGCTGGTTCTCGTGCCGGCCCACATCCTCTGGTTCGTCGAGCGCGGCAAGAAGGACGGTGTGGTGCCGGACAAGGACTATTTTCCCGGCATCTTCCACGCCATGTGGTGGGCGGGGAGCACGCTCGCCGCGCAGGGCGATCAGATGCCGCGGCACTGGCTGGCCCGCGTGATGGCGCTCGTGTGGCTGTTCACGTCGGTCATCTTCATCGCCTTCTATACGGCGCAGCTCACGGCCGCACTGACGGTCAAGCGCATCCAGGGCGAGATCAGTGGTCCGCAGGATCTCCCGGGCAAGGCCGTCGCGACCACGGCCGGCAGCACTGCGGCGGCGTATCTCAAGGGTGTCAGGGCGAAGGTCACTGAGGTGGCCTCCATCGACGCGGCCTTCAAGGCGCTGAACAGCCGCGCCGTCGATGCCGTCGTCTTCGATGCGCCGATCCTGCAGCATCATGCGGCCCACGCGGGCAAGGGGCTGGTGACGGTCGTCGGCCCGGTGTTCCGCGAGGAGGACTATGGGATCGCGTTCCCCCGCGGCAGTGTATGGCGCAAGCGCGTGGACGGTGCCCTGCTCTCGATGCGCGAGGACGGCACCTATCAGGCGCTGTACGAAAAGTGGTTCGCTGCCGAGTGAGCGCGGTCTCATCATGACTTTGGAGCGTGATTGCAATTCAATGAAAGGTATTCACGCTCTATAGCACGGGCGTTTACGGCGTTGGCTGAATGGCTCGTTCTGTGGTGCCTTCGCCAGCCTGATCGCCGGCGGCTGCGAAGAGCTTCTCAGGAAGATCGCGGCCGCGCGCCAGCCCGATCACCTCGATCGGCTCGGCCACCCCGCGCACCGTCACCCGGTCGCTGAAATCGCCGACCGGCTCCCAGCCGGCATGGCGCGCGACGGCCCGCGAGAACACGATCTGAAGGCCCTTTTCCTTGCTCAGCGCCTCCAGCCGGTTGGCGATGTTGACCGGAGTGCCGATCACCGTCACGTCGACGTTCTCGCCGAAGCCGATGCGGCCGAGCACCAGCGTACCCGCATCGATGCCGATGCCGACGGCGAGCTTGCGGCCGATCTCGTCCTGCAACTGCGCATTGACGCGATCGAGCGCCAGATCGATGCCACGGGCAGTGCGCAGCGCCTGCCGGCAGCCGGTTTCCAGGTCGGACCGCTCGCCGAACACCGCGAGCAGCCCGTCGCCGAGAAACTTGTCGATGCGTCCGCCTTCTCCCGTGATGGCCGAGCCGACGACGCTGAAGAACTCGTTGAGGATGAATACGATGTCGAAGGGCATCCGCTGCTCGGCGAGCCGCGTGAAGTCGCGCAGGTCGACGAACATCACGGCAAGTGCGCGCTCGACGCCGCCGGCATCGGCCTCCTCCTGCTCGCCGGCGTGATAGGTCGCAAGGCCGGGCTGGAGCAGACGCGTCACCGTCAGCTTGCCCCGCGGCCGGATCTGGCAGGCGAGCCGCACGTTGGGCGGCGCCTTGATGCCGGCCAGCGTGACGATCTCTGGGAATTCGGGCTGCGGCAGGTCGACGGAGCTGCGCTCGATCCGCACCCGGCAGGTCGAACACCTCGCGCGCCCCCCGCAGATCGAGGCATGCGGCACGCGGTTCATACGGCTGATCTCGAGCAGCGACGGCCCTTGCGGAACCGCAAGCGTCGGTCCGCCGAGATAAGTGATCGCCACCTTCGGTCCCCAGCGGCGTTCGAGGCGCCCCCAGGTGAAATAGACCAGCACTACCGCGACGACCGCGAGATATTCACCGCGGACGAGGGTTCTGATCCAGGCGAGATGATCGGCGTCGGTGGCCGACGGCCAGTTCGTCATCCGCTTGAACGACGTGAGGATGTCGGGGTTCTCGGCCACCGCAGCGATTCCGCGTCCGCCGACCATGAAGCCGCCGAGGGCGGCGAGCGGCACGAATATCGCGACGGCGAGCAGGATCGGCTGGAGACGGCGGTAAGGCGCGTAGAGCCGCAGCCAGAAATGAATACCGATGCAGCCATGCGCCCACACGAAGACCAGCAGCAGGCTCTGCGTGACGGCGCTCTCCGGCCAGAGCTTCAGCAACTCGTACACATAGGTGTCGTCAACGCCGTACATCATGCGTGCGACGCGCGTGTTGACGATGTGAGGAAAGAGCAGGATCGGGATGGCGAGCCCGCCAACCAGCTGCACCAGCTCCCAACGCGGCATGTAGAGTGTTGAGCGCATGGCGAGCTTGTAGAGCGCCAGTGAGACGTGCAAAACCAAAGCCGTCGCCAGAACGATGGTGCCGGGGATCGAGCGCGTCACCGTCCAGCGCCACTGCTGCGCGGCGAGCATGGCATCGACGCTGATCAGCCCGAGGGCGTGGTTGAGAAAGTGTGTCGCCGCGAATGCGAACAGGATCAGGCCCGACACGAGGCGCAGTCTTTGCAGGGTATCGCCGCGCCACAGCACATGCATTGAAGAGTGTCCGACCGATCGGTGATATCGTCGAGCGGAAGTCCTACTTCTGCTCGACGATATCGGCGCGCGGGGTTGGTGGGGCGGCCGCGCGCCGTGAAAGGCTAATGCCGGCGCGCCGACCGTCAAGCCATGAGTCGACACTTCGGCGCGCCAGCATAAGTCCGTCGACCAGACTATACACGTCTCCGCCGTGGCGCTACGGAGGCGGCGATCCGCTCAGACCGGCCGCAGGTAATAGTCGAAGTCCAGCGGCTGCGGCTCGGCGTAGAAGCGGTCGGCCTCGACCTCTTTGATGGTCGCGAAGGTATCGATCAGCTTTTCGCCGAGGTAATCGCGCATCACCGGTGAGGCTCTGAGCGCGGCCAGTGCCGCAAACCAGTTCGTCGGCATCGGGTCACCCGGCTGCTCGTAGCCGTTGCCCTCGACAGCCGGCCCGGGATCGATTTTGTGTGTGAGGCCGTGGTGCACGCCGGCGAGCACCGCCGCCATGGCGAGATAGGAGTTGGCATCGGCGCCCGACGCACGGTGCTCGACGTGGCACGCCGCGCCTTTTCCGGCCGGAACGCGCAACGAAACCGTGCGGTTGTTGACACCCCAATTGGGGGCGATGGGCGCGTAGCTCGATTTGCGGAAACGGCGATACGAATTGGCGTTCGGGGCGAAGATCGCCATGGCATCCGCCATCGTCGCCTTCATCCCGCCAATGGCGTGGCGCAGCGGCTGGTTGTTCACCGGATCGTCGGACGCGAAGACGTTGCGTCCCTTGCCGTCCACGAGACTGACGTGGAGGTGCTGGCCGCAGCCCGTCCACGCCGAATAGGGCTTGGCCATGAAGCTGGCGATCATGCCGTGGCGCTCGGCTGCTCCCTTGACGAGACGCTTGAACTGAAGCCCCTCGTCGCAGGCTTTGAGGGCGTCGGTTCGATACTTGAGTCCGATCTCCATCTGGCCCGGCGAATATTCCGAGAGCAGTGCTTCGAGCGGCAGCCCCTGCACCTCTGCGGCTGTATAGACGTCGCGGAAGAACGGAGCGAAGTCGTCGAGGTCGGAGAGGCTGTATCCGCCATAGTGCTTCTGCTGTGCCGGGGTCGCGAGCCCTTTCGGCGGCTGCGGCCGTCCGGCGAGCGCGCTCTCGCGATCCAGCAGATAGAACTCTAGCTCGACGGCGGCGGCCGGCATGAGACCCAGCGACTGGAACCGCGCGACGACGCCGGCGAGCACGTGACGGGGGTCGGGAATGGATGGCGTTCCGTCCAGCTCGAAGAACGACCCGAGGAACTGCGCCTGCGGCTCGCCGGCCCAGGGCACGCGCTTCAAGCTGCCCGGCACGGGCCAGACCAGCCGGTCTGCGTCTCCGGTCGCGAAGATCATGCCGGTCTCCTCGACGTCACGCCCGGTGATGTCCATCGACATGGCGGAGCAGGCGAGGAAGCGTCCGCTCTCCCACGCCGGCATGATCTCGGCGCGGGTCAGTAGTTTTCCCCGCTGCACGCCGCACAGGTCGGTGAAGATCAGTGTCGCGAAACGAATATCCGGATTGGCGTCGAGGAAGGACTTGGCTTCGGCGGCGAGCGCGGACTTGGGCGGTAGAGTCGGCATGTCGAGAGCCTTGGGCGTGAGGGAGACGATCCCTGCAATAGCGAAGCAAATTGCACCAAGTCACGCAGAAATTGAGTGCGATACGCTTCGCTCTGCAGCCCATGCGCCTTTGAAGTTCAGGCGCGACGCAGCTCGGTCATCCCCTCATCCAGAACGCCGAGCAGCCCGGCGATGTGCTCGGCCCGTGTCTGCGGGCAGACGAGCATCATGTTGTGGAAGGGTGTGATCACCACGCCGCGGTTGAGGCAGAAGAGGTGCAGTGCGTGTTCGACGGCGCTGTGGGCGTAAAGCATCGCCTCCGTTCCGTTCCGTGGCGGCGAGGGAGCGTTGACGATCTCGGCCCGCAGACCGACGCGCACGACATGCCAGGGAAGTCCGTGCCTGGCGATGAGGCCGGCGATACCCGCTTCGAGGTCTGCGGCGAGCGGCATCGCGGCGTCGAAAACACCGTCCGTCAGGATATTCTCCAGCACGGCGCGCATGGCGGCAAGCTGGATGGCACTACCCGAAAGCGTCGTGCCGATGCCGCTGTAGCCGGCTTCGCGGGTGTCGAGATAGCGCCGCAGCCGGCCGTCGACCTCCGCCGTCCAGCCGTAGACCGCCCCCGGAACGCCACCGGCGATCGGCTTGCCGAGCACGAAGAAATCGGGTGTCAGCCCGTGCGTTCCCGTATAGCCGCGAGCGCCGGAGCTTATGGAGTGGGTTTCATCGATGGCGAGCAGTGTTCCGTGCTTGCGTGTGAGCGTTCGCAGCGAGTCGTGGAACCCCGGCACCGGCAGCACCATGCCACAGTTGGTCATCACCGGCTCGGCGAGGACCAGGGCCACGTCCTCCGCCGTCAGCGCCTGTTCGAGCGCGATTATGTCGTTGAACTCGACGACGCGGGTGTTCGCCGTCACGTCGCGGACTTCGCCGACGAGTCCGGGACGATTGCGTGGCCGTCCGTTTTCGAGTGTCGCGAAGGTGTCGTCGACGGCGCCGTGATAGCAGCCGTTGAACACCAGCAGCTTATCGCGACCGGTTGCGGCTCGGGCCCAGCGGATGACGGCTCGGTTGGCGTCGGAGGCGGTGGCCGTCACCTGCCAATGAGGGAGGCCGAACCGCTGGGCGAGAAGCTCGCCGACCACTGCAGCATCCGGACTCGGCAGCATGGTGGTCAGACCACGGGAGGCTTGCCGCTGGATCGCATCGACGACCTCCGGAGGGGAGTGTCCGAACATGGCGCCGGTGTCGCCCAGGCAGAAATCCGTGTAGGTGTGCCCGTCCGCGTCGGTGAGGGTCACACCACTCGCCTCGCTGACGAACAGCGGGAACGGCGTCCCCCAGTCGACCATCCAGTGCATGGGAACGCCACGCAGCCAGTGGCGGGCGGCTCGCTCGGCCAGCGCGCGCGAGCGGGGATTTCGCTTGCTGAATCGCGTCCTCTCGGCGGCGAGCACGCGGGTGGCAGCTTCGCCCATCACCTCACCCTCCGATCCCTGCTCACGAATACGCAGCCCCGTCCTGGCACAGCCGGACTTCCTTGGTCCCGGCCAGTCGTCGGACCAATACGGGCGAGAGATCGATCAGACTTTCAGCTCGCCACGTAGAGAACGATCTCCGCCAGCTCTGCTTGCACACTAAACCCTGCAGCAAAGCAACATGAGAAGGGCTGGCTTGCCTGTTTTCCGAAGAGATGGCGCATCACGACGAGTCCTCAACGTTCGCCCATGTGGGAAATCCCACATCGCTGTTCCCTGAAATTACCGATGGTCCCGTCATCGTCTCGCTCGAAAGCGAAGCCGGATCCGGACATCAGGGACGCCGCCATGAAAAAGCTGAAGGAATGGACCCGGCGCTATCTTCCATCCGAAATCATCGCGACCGCTACGACGCTGTCCGGCGCTTACGGAGCGAGCCTGGTCACGGACAACGCCGTCGCCATCGCGTACGCGGGCACCTGGGGCGAGAACGTCGGCTACTATTCGGCAGCGGCGATCCGGGAGATGCGCGCACAGAACCTCGACGAGACGACCCGCCGACGGCGGCCGCTGGCCAAGCTCAAATGTGCCGCCTGCAATCTGATGCTCGAGTTCGGAGCCGCAGAAATGATCGATACGTTCGTGTCGCGGCCGTTCTTCATGGTCCTCGGACCGAGCCTGACCGGGCACCTCGGCGCTGGCATCGTCGCCGGCAAGATCGCGGCCGACATCGTGTTCTATGCGATCGCCATCATCTGCTATGAGCTGCGCAAGAACCGCGAGGCCCTATCGGCACGAAGCCGCTCCTGATGGCTCATCGCCGGTGCGCTCCCGCTGCGCAAGACGGACGACTGCGGTGCGCATCAACTCGTACATGGTACGCGGGAATGCGTTCAGAAAGCATTCGAACCTGAGATAATCGAGGACGAGAACGGTGCTCGGCCGTTCGGCGACGACGGTGGCCTGTCGCTGGCGGTGCGCGAACATGCCGTATTCGCCGATGACCTCGCCGACACCGGAGGATCGGACCTTGCTGCCGTCTTCCAGACTGATCCCGAAGCGCCCCTCAAAGACCACGAAGACTTCGTTGGCCTCAGCCCCATACCGACAGAGCTCTTCGCCTTCCGCGAGTTCTCGCACCTCGAACATGGCCGCCAGAAGCTGCAGCTCGTGCGGCGGCATCGACGCGAAGACCTCGCTGGCCCGAAGGACACGGCACCGCCGATCGACGGCATCGCGACCGAGATCCTGGCTGCGCATTCCGAGAAACCTCGACAGCCGGGACAGCTGGTCTCGCCACCGGCGACTCTCGGTGAAATGTCTGACCGGCATGATGCTGCGGTCTCCGCAAATCTGAACCGCAGCGCGCAATCCCGAGAGATAGGCACTGTGCACGCAGGCCCAGTGAGAGCGATCCGTGGCTTCGCCCGCGAACAGCAAGCTCGGACCGACCGATGCGGCCAGCGCATCGAAATCGGCCGGCGTGGAGCCGACGGTCACGAAGGAGTAGGCCCCTCTGGAGAAACGGTCACTCGACCACGACGTCCGCAAGACTCGAACAGGCTGTGGCAGATGCCCTCCAAACACGCTTCTCAGCACGGACATGCTCCAAGCGCCGAGGTTCTCTGAACTCCAGGTCTCGATCTGTGCTCCCAGATCGCCGCCGGCGACGATGACGAGACAGGGTATGCCGTGCGTGATGTGCATATTGACGATATGGGTCGGGTATGCTTGGCGGTCATCTGCGACCACCCCGAACACATACTGATCTTCAGGCCAGAATGTCGCGTCGAACCACAGCACGACCTTGGTCAGGCTTCCTACGCCGAGCCGCTGAATGGCAGTCTGCTTCTCGGAGGGAAGCGGCGGAGTGAAAACAATGTCTCCGGCCTTCAGGACACCAAGCGGCACGGTCACGATCGCAAAATCGCCCTCGATGACATCGCTGTCGGTCACGATCGTGACGCCGGGCCGTCCGGTCTCCCCGTAGCGGATCTGTCGGACAGGGCACGACAAGCGGATGCGCAGACCTTCGGCCAGTCGCTCGGCCATGGGCTGATAGCCGCCGAGGAGCACGCTGTCGCCTTGCCCATAAACCTCGTAGCCGTCGTCCCAGTACAACATGGAGAGGCGATCGAGGCCGGCGGCCCAGTCGTCCCGGGCCATAAGCTCCATATGCCAGAAACCGAGGGCTCTATGTTCGTCAGGAATTGAATTTTCGACGAAGAAATCGCCGAGTGCATCCGCGAGAGATTGATCGATCCTGGATTGCGTCACGCTACGGCGGCGTCCGTCGATCCAGTCATAGAGCTGGTCCGTCAGCAGGATCGAGGCCAGCTTCTCACGGGCGTCCAGCCTGTCGCCGTTGGCGCGATGCAGTGCGAGGTGCTCCCAGCCGCCGACGTAGGTCGTGTCGCCGCCGACGAACAGAGTCGGCAGAGACATTCGACGCGCCAGATTGGTGATCGGATTGCCTTCGGTCCCGTGGATCCAGTGTGCGCCGAGATCGACGCCGTCGACCGTGTGGATGCGGCCGCCGATGCGGTCTCGCGCCTCGACGACCTCGACCTCGAATCCTCGATCGGCGAGCGCGCGGCCGGCGGACAAGCCGCTCATGCCGGCACCAACGACGATGACCTTGGCCGTGTTCATTGACGATTTCTGGACTTCGAGGCCGATTGAAGGACTGAACGTAAGACCAAATCTCCCCAGGCGCCAATATTCAAGCGTCCCGGCAGATCATGGCCGCATGAATTGCGATTGAGTGACGACCATGCTTGCCAGTCATCCGCTTGTCCGAAACCCGCCACACGGGGGATGGCCGCGCGCCAGACCATAACCGAGCGCGAGGCTGCACACGCTCGGCACCGCAGCCGAAAGCAACGTAGACCGACCTCGTTGACGGCTTTGGGCAGGAATGCCATGCCTGTCTCATTCGTGATCGATCCCGGCCGGAGCGCGCCGGTGATCACCCCTCTGACAGACTTTTGCCAGGGGCAACATAAGCAATTGAACCTTCACTGGACCGGATCCATTTGAGTGACGGCATTTCGTCATGCTTGCCTGCCCTTCCTGCTTGCACGAGAACCCGGACACGCAGAAGTTCTGCGGGGAGTGCGGCGCGCGGCTCGTGGATGCGGAGGGAGCTGACGTCTGGACTGCGCGCGCGGCTTCCTACACACCCACGCACCTCGCCAGGGAGGTGCTGACCTCCCGCTTCGCGCTCGAAGGCGAGCGCAAGCTGGTGACGGTGATGTTCTGCGACATCGCCAACTCGACGCCGCTCGCAACCCGCGTCGGCGCCGAGGCCATGCACGGTCTGCTCAATACCTTCTTCGATCGGGCGCTGGCCGAGGTGCATCGCTACGAGGGCACCATCAACCAGTTCCTCGGCGACGGGTTCATGGCGCTCTTCGGCGCCCCCATTGCCCACGAGGACCACGCACGCCGGGCGCTCCTCGCCGCGACCGCCATTCAGCACGAGGTGGGCAAGGCCGGCGCGCTCGGCGAGGTCAGCCTGCGCATGGGGCTCAACACCGGCATCGTCGTCGTCGGCAAGATCGGCGACAACCTGCGCATGGATTACACGGCCATCGGCGACACCACCAACCTCGCCGCCCGCCTGCAGGGCAAGGCGGAGCCAGGCACCATCTGCGTCAGCGAGGCTACCCGCCGCGCAGCCGAGGCCCACTTCGGCTTCCGCAGTCTCGGCCGCCACGACCTCAAGGGCATCGCGGAGCCGGTCCACATCTACCAGCCGACCGGGCCGCGGGCCGCAGACAGCGGCGGTGTCACGTCCGGGGCGACCACCATCGGTGCGGCGCTGGTCGGGCGCGAGTGGGAGCTGTCGCGTCTCGCGCAATCCATCGATGAGGTGCGCGATCACCGCGGCGGCATCCTCCTGCTGCGCGGGGAGCCCGGCGTCGGCAAGTCGCGCCTCGTCACCGAGGCCCGGCGTCTGCCCGAAGCGGGAGACGTGCGCTGGCTCGAAGGACGGTCGCTGTCGTTCGGCCGCAACCTGAGCTACCTCCCGTTCATCGACATCCTGAAGACCTGCTTCGGCATCGACCAGTACGACGGCGAGGCCGAGACCTGGCTGAAGCTGGAGCACGAGGCCGGCGTCCTGTTCGGCCCGCGCGCAGCGGAGGTCGTGCCCTACCTCGGCACCGTGCTGGCGCTCGAGCCGGTCGGGGCCTATGAGCAGCGGATCAAGTTCCTCGACGCGCAGGCGCTCGGCCGGCAGGTGTTCTGGAGCATGCGGCAGCTCTTCGAGCGTCTCGCCGAGCGCGGCCCCGTCCTCGTCGTGATGGAGGACTGGCACTGGGTCGACCAGTCGTCGATCGCGCTTCTGGAACACCTGCTGCCCCTCTCCGCCGGGCACGCGATCACCTTCTGGCTGTCGACGCGCGCCGCCCCCGCAGCACCCGCGGCGCGCATCCGGGCCGCGGCACAGGCCGACGCCACGCTGCGCATGGACGAGATCGCGCTCACGCCACTGACCGAGGAGCACAGCCGCACCTTCATCGACGACCTCGTGGGGGCGGATGGCCTTCCGGCATCCTTGCGCAGCCAGATCCTGCGCAGGACCGAGGGCAACCCGTTCTTCATCGAGGAGGTGATCCGCGCGCTCGTCTCCGACGGCGTTCTGAAGCGCGGACCGCGAGGCTGGGTGCTGGCCAAACGGGTGGTCGACCTCACGCTCCCCGACAACGTGCAGGGCGTCATCGTGGCCCGTGTCGATCGGCTGGAGGAGGGTCTCAAGAGTGTTCTCAAGCTCGCCTCCGTCATCGGCCGCAGCTTCTTCCTGCGCATCCTGAAGGCCATCGCCGAAACCGCCGACAGCGTGGAGCACAACCTCGCCGGGCTGGAGGGCGCCGAACTCATCCGCCTGCGGCAGGAGCTGCCCGAGTTCGAATACATCTTCAAGCACGCCCTCGTGCAGGAGGCCGTCTACGGAAGCATCCTCGTCGAGCGGCGCAAGGCCATCCATCGCGATGTCGCCCATGCCATCGAGCGCCTGTTCTCCGACCGCCTCGACGAACTGGCGAGCCTGCTCGCCTATCACTATGCGCTCGGCGAGGAATGGGACAAGGCGCAGGAGTACCTGTTCAAGGCCGGCGACCAGGCCGGCCGCATGGCCGCCGATGCCGAGGCCCTCGAGCACTACCGCCAGGCCGAGGCCACCTTCCTCAAAGGCGCCGGCCGCGAGCTCACCACCCTCGAGCGCGCCGGCCTCGACCGCAAGTTCGGGCAGGCATACTTCGGAGTGGGCGACTACGATAGGGCGGTGGAGCACTTGACGCGCGCGCTGCTGCGCTTTGGCATCCATTATCCGAGGACACGGTGGGGTGTTCGTGGCAAGGCGGCCATCTACATCGCCAAGCACTTTTGCCGTCGACTGCCGGGAGTCAAAGCCATCACTCGGGGCAGCATGAGCATGGAATGGGCGAAGGAGATTTCCGCAGTCTGCCAATCGTTGGCCTGGCTCGACTACTTCATCGACGAGGAAAGGTTTCTGCTCGACAGCGTGATCGAGCTCGACGCCGGTGAGCGCAGCGGTGAAGTGATGGCCTCGAGCCGCGGCGTCAGCACACTCGGGTTCGTGATGATGGCAAAGGGTTTGAACCGATTTTCGCGAAAGCTCCAAGGCGAGGCCCTTGCGATGGCCAGAGTGAGTGGGGTACCGGCGGCGCTGGCGACACCACAGATGTTTCGTGGATGGCTCGACTGGAACATGGGGCGGTTCGATGATGGCATTCGCTTCCTTGATGAGGCCAAACACGCCTTCGGCGCCATCGGCGATCTCCGAAGACGGGGTGGCGCAACTGCCTTGATGGCCTGGGCGTTGCTCCAGCGAGGCGAATTTGCACGCGCCGAGGAAATCTCTCGCGACCAGACTCGTATCGGTGAAGGAGCCAACGATCCCCATATCACCTCGTGGGCCGTGAACACCCTTGCCCGGTTGGCGTGTGCGACTGGGCCGTTGGATGAGGTTATAGGCTACTCCGAAAAGGCTAGGAAGCTCAGCCATGGCGCCACGTCCCCGCGGATGCAGTCAAGCGCCACAGGGACCTTGGCCAAGGGTTTAATACTGCAAGGCCGAATTGCCGAGGCATCTCAGCACCTGCTTCCTGCGATCCGCGTCATGGAGGCCAAGGGCATGCGGGACATGCTTTACGCCGAGCCGATCACGGGCCTCACAATGCTTCACCTGGCCGAGGCCGAGCGATGGATGGGCAAGGATCGCGAGCGAGCTTTGCGAGCTGCGAGCATCGCCTGCACAAAGGCGTACAAATGCAGCAGAACGAGCGCCGCCGGGTGGATGGCGGAAATTCAGCGATTTCACGGCACCCTGGCCTGGTTGCAGGGTGACAGAGCGGCCGCAATGGGCCGTTGGCAGGAGAGCCTCGCGACCTCAGAAGCCCTGAGGCTGCCGATCGATCTGGCACGCACTCGCCTCGAGATCGGAAACCGGACGGGTGACAAGACGCGCGTGGAAGAGGCGCGGCTTTTCTTCGAGGCCGAAGGCATTCACGTCGACCATGCGTTCAGCCTGCACGCTCTGGCGCGGATGGCCGCCGTCCGGGACGGAGAGCTCGAAGCGGCTCTCGCGCATTATGGCCTGGCCATTGCGGCCCTCGACAAGGTCAACGCCACCTACGCCCTGGGCCTCGCCTGCCGGGAGCGGGCGCAGCTCTTCTCCGGGCTCGGGGGACGGGAGGAGGCGCAGGCGGATCTCATGCGTGCGGCGACCTGTTTCGCGGCCGTCGGCGCCGACACCGAACGGGCAGCGGCGGAGCAGGTGGCGCGAGTCGTGGTGGGACGCCCTGGCGTAGGTTGGGTCGTTCGGAGCAAGGCATCTGCGCAGCAGATGCTGAGCGAAGGAGACCCAACGCCACAGCCACACAGGCCGTGTTGGGGGGCCACGCCCCCCCCCAAAGCCGGGGGGGGCGCGAGCCCACCAACCAAGCCCAGGGCCCCAGCCCACCCCCCCCCC
>JBQTIA010000045.1:0-24734 GCA_052388455.1 Hyphomicrobium sp. | reverse complement strand
CGCGCTTCGATCGACCCAACCTACCCGGTCACCGGTTGCTTGCTCCAGAACCCGCCGAGATACCAGCTGCCTCGACTTGGTCCGTCACGACAATCGCGGGGATAACGTGTCGGAACCGACGGCTGATGTTCACTCTGGCCGCAGTTTCGCCTGCAGCACCCGCGGCAGCAACTCGGAGAGATCCTCCGCGATGAGCCCGGGGCCGAAGTGCGCAGCGCATTCGCCGTGCAGCCACACGCCGGCACACGCGGCCTCGAACGCCGGCATCCGCTGCGCCAGGAGCCCGGTGATGAACCCGGCCAGCACGTCTCCCGAGCCGGCGGTGGCGAGCCACGGCGGCGCGTTGTCGTTGATGACGGCGCGGCCGTCGGGGGACGCAATCACCGTGTCGGCTCCCTTGAGCACCACGATCGCGCCGCTCGACGAGGCCGCTGCGCGCGCGCGGTCGAGCTTCGAGCCGTCCGCGCACTCGGGGAAGAGCCGCTTAAACTCGCCCTCGTGCGGCGTCAGCACCACCGGGGCCGCACGGCGCCTGATCGCGTCGAAGACGTGCTCACGCCCGAGCGCGGCGGACCGGCGGGCGGGAGTAAACCCGAAGCCCACGGGCGCCGCTCCGCCCGGCGGTTCGCCGGCGCACGACGACAGCGCATCCGCGTCGAGCACCACAGCCGCTGGAGACCGGAGGATCATCGCCACTGCGGCGGCCGTCTCCTCTCCGACGCCGGCGCCCGGGCCGTATAGGACAGCGTTAAGTCGCTCGTCGGAAAGCAGATCGGCCAGCGCCGAAGGGCCGCCCAGCGCCCGCACCATGACGGACGTTAGGTGAGCGGCGTTGATGGCGGTCGCCGCCGGAGGTCCCGCGACGGTGACGAGGCCGGCGCCAATGCGGAGCGCCGCGCGCGCGCCAAGGCGGGCGGCCCCGGTGCTGTGGGCCGGTCCGGAGACGACGACGGCGTGGCCGCGGTCGTACTTGTGGCCGTCGAGGCGCGGCCAGGGATAAGCCGGGCGCCAGAGCGCCAGGCCGTTGGCGGAGGTCGCGGTGCCTCGTTTCCCCGAAGGCCGGGCGAAGCGATCGTTGGCGAGGATTGCCGCCGGAATGCCGATGTCGGCGACCACCACCTCGCCGCAGAGCAGGCGTCCCGGCAGCAGCAGGTGCGCGGGCTTGCGCCGGAAGAAGGTCACCGTCCGCGCGGCTCGCATCACCGGACCGCCGCCGCAGGGAGCGCCGGTGTTGCCGTCGAGGCCGCTCGGCAGATCGACAGCGAGGACAGGCCGGCCGGCGTCGTTCGTCGTTGCGATGGCGGAGGCGGCCTCGCCCTCGGCCGCGCGGGAGAGACCGGCGCCGAAGAGGGCGTCGACGACGAGGTCCATGCTGCCCGGATCGGCGACGTGGGGCGGTCGGATGGCTCCGTCCCAGCGCCGCGCCATCTCGGCGGCATCGCCCTTGAGGACCTCCCGCTCGCCGAGCAGGAAGACGCGCACGTCGAAGCCCGCCCGCTTCAGGTGGCGCGCGGCGACGAAGCCGTCCCCGCCGTTGTTCCCGGGACCGCAGAGCACTGCGATGCGCCCGCCGCGGGGGACCATGCAGGCCGCCTCCTCCGCCACCGCGCGGCCGGCGTTTTCCATCAGTGTCAGGCTCGCCACACCGGCCTCGACGGCCAGCCGGTCGGCGCCGCTCATCTCGGCGGTGGTCAGCAGTTCGAGACCCGTCGTCACGTCCGTTTCACTCCCCTTTTCAATGCCAGCAGGCGACCGCGGCGGGCGGATTGGGCGGCTCCACAGAGGCGGTCGCCAGCGGCGCCCAATTCTCGTTCACATCGCTGAAATTTTGTGCATCTATCGCAGTCGCCACCGCCCACGTTTCCATCGCGCTCACGACAACCCATTGGAAAAGCTTGGATTCATAAACGGCTAACCATTTGGCATGGGGCGTGCTAACCCTCCCGCGATCCGGGTCGCGAGGCGCGTGAACAACGACTAACCGGAGGTCTAGGGGACCCATGAAAAAAATCGAAGCCGTCATCAAGCCGTTCAAGCTCGACGAGGTCAAAGAAGCGCTTCAGGAGATTGGATTGCAAGGCATCACGGTGATCGAGGCCAAGGGCTTCGGGCGGCAGAAGGGCCACACCGAACTCTACAGGGGCGCCGAGTACGTGGTGGATTTTCTGCCCAAAGTTAAGATCGAGGTGGTTTTGGGCGACGAGATGCTCGATAAGGCCATCGAAGCCATTCAGAAGGCCGCCAAGACGGGGCGCATCGGCGACGGAAAGATCTTCATTTCTACGGTCGAGAACGCGATCCGCATCCGTACCGGTGAGACCGGCGCGGACGCCATCTGACGGCCGACATCGGCACGAAGAAGTCACCCAGTCCAAAAGGCCGCGAACGCGGTCGTCGAAACATCCACACCGGTCAATCGTTCTGCAATCAGGGGAGCAGTCATGAAGAGCGTGAGCGACGTCCTTAAAACCATCAAGGACAAGGACGTTAAGTTTGTCGACCTGCGGTTCACCGACACCAAGGGCAAGATGCAGCACGTGACGGCCGACGTGTCGTGCGTCGACGAGGACATGTTCCAGGGCTATGCCTTCGACGGCTCTTCCATCGCCGGCTGGAAAGGCATCGAAGCCTCCGACATGTTTCTGAAGCCGGACCCGGCCTCTGCCCACATCGACCCGTTCTTCGCGCAATCGACGATGGCGATCTTCTGCGACGTCATCGAGCCGCTGACCGGCCAGCCCTACGAGCGCGATCCCCGCTCGATCGCCAAGAAAGCCGAAGCTTATATGATGTCGCTCGGCATCGGCGACAAGGTGTTCTTCGGCCCGGAAGCCGAGTTCTTCATCTTCGACGACGTGAAATTCTCAGCCGATATGTACAATGTCGGCTTCAAGGTCGATTCATCCGAGCTGCCCACCAACTCGAACACAGAGTACGAGATGGGCAACCTCGGCCACCGTCCGCGCGTCAAGGGCGGCTATTTCCCCGTGCCGCCGATCGACAGCTGCCAGGACATCCGCTCGGAGATGCTCTCGGTGCTGACCGAGATGGGCGTGGTCGTCGAAAAGCATCACCACGAAGTCGCCTCGGCCCAGCACGAGCTCGGCGTGAAATTCGGCCCGATGATCCAGATGGCCGATCACATGCAGATTTATAAGTACGTCGTCCACTCCGTCGCCCAGGCCTACGGCAAGACGGCGACCTTCATGCCGAAGCCGATCTTCGGCGACAACGGTTCGGGCATGCACGTCCACCAGTCGATCTGGAAGGGCGGCCAGCCGATGTTCGCCGGCAACAAGTACGCCGATCTCTCGGAAATGTGCCTCTACTACATCGGCGGCATCCTCAAGCACGCCAAGGCAATCAACGCCTTCACCAACCCGCTGACCAACTCCTACAAGCGTCTGGTCCCCGGCTACGAGGCGCCCGTGCTGCTCGCCTACTCGGCGCGCAACCGCTCAGCCTCGTGCCGCATCCCTGTCGTGACGAGCCCGAAGGCAAAACGCATCGAGATCCGCTTCCCCGATCCGGGCGCCAACCCCTACCTCGCATTCGCGGCCATGCTCATGGCCGGCCTCGACGGCATCCAGAACAAGATCCATCCGGGCGAGCCGATGGACAAGAATCTCTACGACCTGCCTCCTGCCGAACTCTCAAAAATCCCGACCGTATGCGGCAGCCTGCGCGAAGCTCTTTCGAGCCTCGACAAGGACCGCGCTTTCATGAAGGCCGGCGGCGTCATGACCGACGATATGATCGACGCCTATATCGAGCTGCGCATGGCAGAAAACATGCGTTACGAAATGATGCCGCATCCGATCGAGTACGACATGTACTACTCGGTCTGATCGTTTGCGCGCGCGGCTCATTTCAATCGCATGAAGCCATGAGGCCCGGAAGCAATTCCGGGCCTTTCGCTTGGCTCAATGCGCTTGAAGCGTCCCACCGCCTCCAACTCGGCGGTGGGAGCGTGCGAATAGGCAACAGCCTTAGTAGTACAGCAGCACGGCCAGGAAAATCACTGCGAAGCCGCCGCGCATGATGCGGCGCTCGTTGGCCAGCATCCAGTGGATCGCCCGTCGCGGATAGTCCGCCCAGGACAGCCGCCCGAGCGTCGCAAGCAGCACGCCGAGCACCGTCCCGACGAGCAGCGACTGCTGGTCGAGTGCGATCCGTCCAGGAACCGCGCTAGCCGTCATGTCCTCGGGAGCGCTGACGGGAGCGAGACCGGCCACGCTCAGCGCGCCGACCGACAGTACGGCCAGCGCAACAACCGACAGAAACCCCAGTATCCGACGCATGGTGCGTGTCCCCGGTCAGCACGACAGAGATGCGCACCTGAGCCTAGGGGCTGCATCTCACCAAAGGCTTAACAGCGCATTCAGTTCTGGGCCGCCACGCCGGCCGGGACAACCCATGGCTTGCCGCAGCGAGCGCGGCCTGCGTAAAGGCCTGCGTCGAGGTCGGATCGCCCCCAGCAGCCTTCGCCGCAATAATGATGTTCATCTCCAATCGGATTTCCCATCACGCATCTGAAGGCGTGCTATTGACAATCGGTAGAACGGGGCGCACTCTGTTTTCATCCTATGAAAAGGGGGTTTAAGAAAATGACGCCTCCGGGTCACCTTCCGCCTTTCTGATGACTAGTCGCCAATGGCGGCAGTGTGTCGAAAGGCCAATTCAAAAAATTCGAGTTACAAACGCGGCCGAGCGAATAATATGCTCGCGCAGTTCATGGAAATATTCGTTGTGTCTGCCGCACACAAAAGGTTGAAGCGGTGGGGTCGGCGATGTTTCCTGACCTGACGTCGATGTCGATCATATTCGATCGTCGCGCGTAGATCAGCTCAAAGCAGCAAGGGAAGGATTCGCGCAACCGGAGCATTGGCACCGCCAGCGGCCAAACCGGGGTCAAAGCCTGAATTAAGGCGCTAGCCTGATTGGGGCGATTTCCCGAATTGAGCCAGAGCATCGGTCGATCTCCAACAACCGCACATCCCTATCCCGAAAATTGGAACCCGGCCGGCTTGAAACGCCGCACCGGGTTCTTGCTTTGAATGGCTGCGATGGTGTTGAAATACTTCAGCGGCATCGACGATCAAGGTTGCTCCGCCCGACCCTTCGGTGGCCGGCAGTGTTTGATGGCGCCACCCCTTCCCTTCTCTGCCGTGCCCAGAGGATTGCCGCTGCGCGCGACGGAATGGGGCCGGCTGAAGTGCGCCGGATCGGCGCCTGTTCCATCCGATCGTGTGGTCCGCGCGGCGCGTCGCCGCCGATCCGCCGCGATTGGCTGCAACCGTTTGTCCCATCGCTCGGCGAGGACCCAGTCGTCAGCGACCGCCGCTTTCGCAGACTACCCCGAGATCGTGTGATCAGAGCATCCGATCCACAGACCCGCCGACCAACCGAATGTCACAAACCGTCGGTCCCGCCTTATCCGGCCGGGCCTTCCGAGGAACCCGCTCGTGCCATTTCTGCCCAACCTTCACCTCCGCCGCCACGCTTTGCACCTCTTGCCCCTCGCATTGCTCGTCGCCACTGCCGGCGCGTCAGACGCCGGTCCGCGATATGCGTGGGGGCCTGCCGCCGCCCACGAGACCCTGCAATCGCGCATCGCGCCTCCCTCCGGCTTTGCGCGCACGCCAGCCGAGCCGGGCAGCTGGGCCGAATGGCTGCGTAGCCTGCCGATGAAGCCCGCCGGCGCGCCGGTGCTGACCCACACCGGCAAGCCGAAATGGCGGCAGGACGTGCACGCCGCCGTCGTCGACATCGACGTCGGCAAGCGTGATCTCCAGCAATGTGCCGACGCGGTGATGCGGCTGCGCGCGGAGTGGCTGTTCGCCATAGGCCGCACCGCCGAGATCGCCTTCGACGATACCGACGGCAAGCGCCGCGTATTCTCGCGTGCCGCGAAAAAGGATTACTCCGGCTTCCGCAAGTACATGGATCAGGTGTTCGCCTATGCCGGCACCTACAGCCTCGCCCGCGAGTTGAAGCCCGCAACGGTCGAGGACCTGCGCATCGGCGACGTGTTCATCAAGGGCGGCTTCCCCGGCCACGCCGTGCTCGTCGCCGACATGGCGACGAATGCCGCCGGCGCCAAGCGCTTCCTTCTCGTGCAGAGCTACATGCCGGCACAGGAGATTCATGTTTTGAAAAGCCCGGGCGCGACGGACGGCTCACCCTGGTACGCCGCCGAAGCAATCGGCGACACGCTCGTCACGCCGGAATGGAATTTCGCGCGCACGCAGCTGAAGCGCTGGCAGTGATCGCATTCTGTGTCAGACCCTCCGGGTCTGACACTTGGTCTGCCTCGTCATCATCATCGTGCCAACGCGCGCGGAAGCACGATGGCGATACAGCGTCCGACTCGTCGTAGACACCGAATTCTCATGTCTTGCAGATGAGTCTCGTGATGGATCACCGGCGCATTCGGCCTAAAGGGACCATGCGCGCCGATGATGGCGGATGGATTTGGGTCAGGCCCGAGTGGATGGGTCTGACCCCGACGGATCGCGGGTCACTTTTTGACGCTGACCTTGAATTCGATCTCGGCGGACTTCAGTTCCTTGCCGGCGCGCTTGATGACGGCGCCGCAGCGCTGCGTAGAGGAGAAGCCCTCGATGCGGCACTTCTTGGTGTCGACTGTGAACTCGAGGAAGCGCTTCTTGTCGACGGCGTTGATGTCGATCGGATCGTCGGCGGCCAGATCCTTGTCGAGCAGCTCGAGCTTGACCGGCACCTTGCCCGGCGCAACCTTCTGCACGATCTTCCAGTCCGGCTTGGTTTCCGTCTGCTGCTTGACGACCGCGGTCGACTGCGTGTCCTTGCCGATCGTCGCGCGGGCATAGAAGTCGCCCTTCGAGAACTGGTCGATCTTGTCTATCGCCTTCACGTGGGTGACGGTGATGGTGATCTCGTGCATCGCCGGCGCGGCGCCGACGCCGTTGGCGGAGAGCGCCGCGACGGCGAGCGGTGCCGCGGCCAGGGCGGCGGCAAGGCGGCCGAGTTTGGGGGATGAGCAGGCTTCAAGCGACTGCGGCATGGTGAGCACTCCCTTGGGCAGATCTCCTGCCACGCCATACCACCAGCGGGGCGCGGTCAAGGATCGGCGGCAAACGGGCCGTGGATACCGTAGCATCCGTGGCCAAGTTGCGGCGGAGGATCGCGCTCGTCCCCGAAGTTGCCGCTCGTTGCCGGTTCCATCCGGAAGAGTGCGGCGCCGGCCGGCCGGGACGCGGCGCCGTCGGCGAGTGTATTCGGCCGCCATGCGTGCGACAACCGGCGGGCGGCCAACCGCCCTCGACACCCGCATTATCTTTCCCGGACCCCCATCCCTCCCGTGACCCTCGATCCCGCCCGATTTCGCCCCTTCGACGCGCGCATGCTCAGCGTCGGCGACGGCCACTGGCTGTTCGTCGAGGAGGTCGGCCGGCGGGGCGGCGTTCCAGCGGTGTTCCTGCACGGCGGACCGGGCAGCGGCGCGCAGCACGGGCATCGCGGCCTATTCGACCCCGACCGCCATCATGCGCTGCTGTTCGACCAGCGCGGCGCCGGCCGCAGCCACCCCTATCTCGGGCTCGAAGCCAACACGACCGCGCACCTCGTGGCCGACATTGAGGCCATCCGCCGGCATTTCGGGATCGAGCGGTGGATCGTGGTCGGCGGCTCGTGGGGCTCGACGCTGGCCATCGCCTACGCCGAGACGCATCCGGAGCGCGTCGCCGGCCTGGTCATGAGAGCGGTCTTCCTCGGCACGGCGGCCGAGGTGCGGTGGGCCTTCGTCGACGGGCCTCGACTGTTCCGACCCGAACTCCATGTGCAGTTCCTGGCGCCGCTCGACGAGTGCGAACGCCATGATCCGCTCGCCGCCTACCTCGACCGGCTCGCGCATGCCGACCCCGCGATGCATGCGCCAGCCGCCCGCATCTGGCACGCCTACGAGCGAACGCTCTCCGAGCTGGTGCCGGAGACGGTCGATCTGGCAGCGGCGGCGGCCGGCCTCGGACGGCTTCCGCCGACGCCCTTCGTCGAGGCGCATTACATCCGCAACGATTTCTTCCTGGCGCCCGATCAGCTGCTGCGCGACGCGCACCGGCTTGCCGGCATCCCGGGCGCCATCATCCAGGGCCGTTACGATCTCCTCTGCCCGCCGGCCGCTGCCCATGCGGTTGTCTCCCGCTGGACCGGCGGCCGGCTGACCTTCGTCGAGGCCGCCGGCCACGCCATGACCGAGGCCGGCGTGATCGAGGCGATGCGCGAAGCCATCACCGAGCTGACGGCCGGCTGATTGACCGCGAACCGGATCACTCGCCGGGGTCGGTCCCGCCCGTCGCATCTGACGGAGCGGGCGACGCGCGCCGCCGCTCGCTCACGAACTGGTCGAACTCGGCGCGGTCCTTGGCCTGCCGCAGACGATCGAGGAAGCTGCGGAACTCCCGCTCCTCCTCGTCCAGCCGGCGCAGGGCCTCGGCGCGGTACTCGTCGAACGCGGTATTGGCGGAGCCGGCTGCGGAGAACCCCGCACGGGCGGCGCGCGTGGGCTGCGCCATCGTTTCACCGCCGCGCACTTTCTCGAAGGTATCCTGGGCGAAATCCCGCGCCCGGTTGACGACACCCTGCAGGGTGCCGCCGAGGGGCGCCGGTACGGGGCGCGTCATCAGATAGGTGAGTGTGGCACCGATCATCGCGCCGCCGCCGGCCGCCAGCCACGCCGTCATCATCTTGGGCATTGTCCGTCACTCCTGTTTGAGTTGGGGCTTGGTTTCGCAGGGATTTGTCGTGGGATTTGTGTCTCGCGTCCCGTCACGGGCGCTCGACCGACGCAGCGGAGTCCACGGCCTGCACCGACTGGACCTTCGCGGCCAGAAACTGCTCGAACTCGGTGCGGTCGCGCGAAGTCCGCAGGCGGTCGATGAACGCCTGGAACTCGCGGCAGTCCCCGTCGAGCCGCTGCAGCGCCTGCCGGCGATAGTCGTCGAAGGCGAGATTGCCGCTCGGCTCGGCCGCCATGGCGCCGAGCGTCTCGCGTCCTGGCGCGAGATCGGGGCCGCTGGCGAACGCCATCGTCTGCGACGGTCCACCTCCGAGGCCGGAGCCGGTCTTAGGGCTAGTGAACGCCAGCCGTCCCGACCAGACGAGGTAGGCCAGAACGCCGAGCCCGAGCGGCCAGTAGACGCTGAAGGCGACGACCAGAACGCCGGCCCACGCGAGCGCGCCGTACCGGTCGAGGGTGTGCAGAATGTCTTGCCCCATGGCGACCTCATAATGTGAATGTTATTTACATTTCACCAGATGGGGCAGGCGGACGGTTGCGTCAAGGGGTCAGAAACACATCCGCGGAAGGTGACGGGACCGCATGTGGAGGACGGTTCCGCGGCGACGAAACCCAGAAGCCGGAACAAGCGCCGCGCAAACCGTCAACGGATCGGGCGGAGTTCTTCCGTCGATGCGCTTCACCGGCCGGGCACGGCGCCGAGGCCCTGCAGGTAGACAAGCAGCGCCGCCTCGACGAGATCGCCGGGCGGCATGGGGATGCGTCGTCGGGCATCGTCACCCCGGGCGAATAGCGCGGCCGTACCATGAAGCAGCGACCAGACGTGCAGCGCCATCATCGTCGGCGGCGGACGCCGGCCCTCCGGCATGATTTCGAGCACCGCGGAGCAGGCGAGGCGGACGACCTCGAAGGCCCGCTCGCTCTCCTGCGCCACCGCGCGCTCGAGGCCGACCGCGACACCGGCCTCGAACATGGCGATGAAATAGCCAGGCTCCGCCGAGGCGAACTCGAGATAGGCCCGGGCCACGCGATCCAGCGCTGCGATTGCCGTCGGCGAGCCGTCCTTCCACGCCCGTTCGAGGCGGACGGCCAGTAACTCGAATCCGATGCGCGCCACGTCGGTGAGCAACTCGTCGCGATCACGATAGTGGCGGTAAGGGGCCGCCGGAGACACGCCGGCGACGCGCGCGGCCTCGGCGAACGTGAGACCCGAGGCACCATTCTTCGCCAGCAACTCGACCGCAGCACGGACGAGGGCCGCACGCAGGTCGCCGTGGTGATACCCGCGGCGGCTCGGCTGGCGCTCGTCATGGCTGGAAGTCATCGCCACTGCGTCTCCGTTGGTCTCGTACTCGGTTGCTCGCTCCGATCCCGCGCGCAGAACCGCTTCTCAAGAGCTTCTCGCCGCGGCCAGTGCGGCCGGCAATACCTCGGCCAACACATCGAGGTCCACGTCGCGTCCGCAGGAAATGCGGATGCAGCGGTCGAGCGGCGGCACGCCCGGCTTGCGGGCGAACACATCGCGCTTCAGGATCTCGTCGAGAACGCGACGCGCGAAGGCACCCTCGGCGCCGCAGTCGATGGTCACGAAGTTGGCGGCGGACGGCAGCGGCTCCAACCCGTTCGCGAGGGCGATGGCTGCAATGCGATCCCTCGCCCGGGCGATGCGTCCGACCGCCTCCGCAAGATAGGGCTGGTCCTCGAGCGCGGCGAGGGCACCGATCTGACCGCTGCGATTGATGCCATAGTGGTTGCGCACCTTCTCGAACGCCGCGATGGTGTCTTCCGATCCGATGCAATAGCCGATGCGCGCTCCGGCCAGTCCGTACGCCTTCGAAAAGGTGCGGAATCTCAGAACCTGCGGATTGCTGGTGTCGATCGACGGCACCGAGGACGCCGGCGCGGTATCGCAATAGGCTTCGTCGAGCAGCAGCATCAGGCCGTCGGGAAGGGCGGCGATCAGGCGGTCGATCTCCGCCGCGCTCCACCACGAGCCCATCGGATTGTCGGGATTGGAGACGTAGAGAATGCACGCCGCTTCGCGCTCTGCCCGCCCGACGAGAGCAGGCAAGTCCTCGCGGTCGTCGCGATAAGGCACCTTGATCAGCCGCGCACCCTGGCCCGCGACGTGGAAATTGAAGGTCGGATAGGCGCCGTCCGAGGTGACGACGCCGCTCCCGGGCTCGGCGAACATGCGCACCGCGAGACCGAGAAGCCCGTCGATCCCTTCCCCGATGACGACGTTGCCGAGACCGACGCCGTGAAAGCGGGCGAGGCCGGCGCGCAGGTCGTGATTCTCGGGATCGGAGTATTTCCAGGTTTCGGCCGCGACCGCCGCCATGGCCGCCAGCGCGCGCGGGCTCGGACCGAATATGCTTTCATTGGCCCCGAGCCGGGCGCGGAAGGCCCGGCCACGCGCCCGCTCCTGCGCTTCCGGTCCGACGAACGGCACCAGCGCCGGCAGCTCTTGGACGATGCTCGTAAAGCGAGGCCGGCGCATGATCACTAAATCCGTGGGAAACGAAGTCACTCTTCCTCGTCATGGACACCGCGACGCGCGAACGCAAGCGCCGAGCGGCCCGGCAGGCGCGTGCCTCAAGCCGCCGGCAGCTTGATGTCGGCCGGACGCAGCGCACCCGTGCGCTCGGCTTCCTCCAGCGCCGCGACCAGCTCCTCGCGCGCCTTCTCCGCCTGCCGCTGGCGGTTCCACAGGCTGGCGTAGAGCCCGCCGCCGGCGATCAGCGCGGCGTGGGAGCCCTGCTCCACCAGCCGGCCCTTCTCCAGCACGATGATATTGTCGGCATGGACGATGGTCGACAGACGGTGGGCGATGACCAGCGTCGTGCGATCCTCCGACACTCTGTCGAGCGCGTCCTGTATTTCCTTCTCGGTGTGGCTGTCGAGGGCACTCGTCGCCTCGTCGAGCATCAGGATCGGCGGCCCCTTGAGGATGGTACGCGCGATGGCGACGCGCTGTTTCTCGCCACCCGAGAGCTTCAGGCCACGTTCGCCGACCATGGTCTTGTAGCCCTGCGGCAGCGTGCGGATGAAGCCGTCGATCTGCGCCAGCCTGGCGGCCGCCTCGATCTCGGCTTCGGTCGCGTCGGGCCGTCCATAGCGAATGTTGTAATAGATCGTATCGTTGAACAGCACGGTGTCCTGCGGCACCACTCCGATCGCGGCGCGGAGCGATTTCTGCGTCACGTCGCGGATGTCCTGGCCGTCGATCGTGACCTTGCCGCTTTGGATGTCGTAGAAGCGGAACAGGATGCGCGAGATGGTCGACTTGCCCGCCCCCGAGGGACCGACGATGGCCACCATCTGGCCCGCCGGCACTTCGAACGAGACGTTTTCGAGGATCGGCCGGTCGCGATCGTAGGAGAACGACACATCATCGAAGCGGATGGTGCCGCGGGTGACGGCAAGCGGCCGGGCGCCCGGCTTGTCCTCGACCTCCGGCGCCTCGCCGAGCAGTGCGAACATCGTCTCGAGATCGACCAGTCCCTGCTTGATCTCGCGATAGACCATGCCCATGAAATTCAGCGGCATGTAGAGCTGAATCATCATGGCGTTGATCATGACGAAATCGCCGATGGTGTGCGTGCCGGCGGCAACGGAGCGGGCGGCGAGCCACATCACCGCGATCATGCCGATGGTGTAGATGAAGGACTGGCCCGCGTTGAGCACGCCGAGCGAGTAGTAGGTCTTCACCGCCGCCTTTTCATACCGCTGCATGGAAGCGTCGAAGCGCTTCGCCTCGACATCCTCATTGCCGAAATACTTGACCGTTTCGAAATTCAGCAGGCTGTCGACGGCCTTGGTGTTGGCGTCGGTATCGCTGTCGTTCATCTCGCGGCGGATGGCGATGCGGCGCTCGCTCTGCGCGAAGGTGAACCACATGTAGGCGGCAATCGTCACCAGCACGATCAGCACGTAGGACCAGTCGAAGAAATAGACCAGCAGCGCGCAGACGAGGATCAGCTCCAGCACCGTCGGCACGAGCTGCAGGATGCCCATGCGCAGGATGAGGTCGATGCCGCGGGTGCCGCGTTCGATGACCCGCGAGAGGCCGCCGGTGCGCCGTTCGAGATGGAAGCGCAGGCTGAGACGGTGCAGGTGGGCGAAGGTGCGGTTGTTGAGGTCGCGGACCGCGTTCTGCCCGACCTTGGTGAACAGCACGTCGCGCACCTGGTTCAGCGCCATGGTGAGCACGCGAAAAACGCCGTAGGCGAGGATCATGCCTGTGATGGCGAGAGCCAGCCCTTGCGGCGCATCGAGAGAGACCGATCCGGCGGCCGGCGCACTGGATGCAGGCGCACTGGCGACCAGCGCATCGGTCACCGCCTTGAAGAGGATCGGAACGGTGATCGTGACCAGCTTGGAGACGACGAGCACGGCGAAGGCCAGCCCGACCTGAAACCTCAGATCCGGCCGGCCTTCCGGCCACACGAAGGGAAGCAGACCGCGGAACACGGTCCAGTGATCGGCGCGGCCAGAGAACATCATGCCGCTCGGCATTTCGCTGCTCGTCGGCTTGGCGAGGGGGATCTTGCGGTGGGGGCTCATTGCATCGTGTTAAATGGGATTTCCCGGCTCCGCGCAACAGGGGTCGGCGCGGCGGGGACTGCGGCTATCGGTACGCGGCCCGCAGCGCGCCCGAGCCCGGCTTCCACCGCCCGACCGATCGAAACCGCTCAGCGCGGCCGGCGGGGTAGATAGATGCGCTGGCAGGCGAAGATCAGGTCGGGATCATGGATGCGCTCGCGATTGGCCCGATAGATGACCTCGAACCGCTTGCCGCTGGCGTAATGGCGGTTGGCGATCGCCCACAGCGTGTCGCCGGGCTGCACGACGTATTCGCGCCGGCCGCGCTTGCGCTGCTTGCGGGCCGGCGGACAGGACAGCAGTTCCGCTTGTGATTTCATGTCGGGGGAAAATGCCTCGTCGTCGCCTTCCGCGCTGCCTTCCACGGGCCGCTGGTCGCGCACCTTCCGCCGCGCCGGCTTGCCCGCCAGCGCCGCCTGCCGGTCGTCACCACTTTCGAGCGTGTCGGACCGCTGTGGCTGCGGATCGTTGCGGCGCTCGACATCGGTCGCGAGGCGTTCGACATCGGCGGCTTCTTCCGCCTTGGCGTCGGCGCGGCGTTTCTCCTCGGCTGCCCGGCGCTCGCGCTCGGCATCGGCCGCCTTGGTTTTGGCGGCCTGCTTGATGTCCTCGGCCAGACGCTTGCGCTCGGCGTCCTTGCGGGCCGCCTCCTCGGCCAGCCGCTTGGCTTCCGCCTTCTTTTCAATGCTGATCCGATCCCGCTCCGCCAGTCGCTTGGCCTCGGTGTCCTTGCGGGCCTCCTCCTTCTCCCGCTGCTCGGCGAGCCGCACGTCGGCCGGCGGCTTCTCTGCCGGAGAAGTTTTCGGGGTCGACTTTTCAGGCGCCACAACGGGGGCCTTCGGGTCAGAAGGCGTCGGCACCGCGCCACCTCTCGGATCGATCTGCCAATCGTCCTGCGGCTTGGCGACGAGTTTCTTTTCCGCCTGCTCGCGTTCCGCCAGCCGTTGCGCCGCGGCCCGCTTCTCGGCTTCACTCCGCGCCTCCTCTTCGGCGCGGCGGGCCTCCGCTGTCTTGCGCGTGGCTTCGTCTTCCGCCCGCTTCGCCGCGGCTGCACGCTCGGCGTCCGCTGCCCGTTCGGCGTCCTCGCGCTGCTTGGCATCTGCCTCGCGCCGGGCGGCCTCGTCCCGCCGCCGACGCTCCTCGCGATCCTGCGCCTCGGCGGGCCGGCGGGCATCGGCACCGGCGTCGGGTGCCGGCTCGGCTTGCTCTTTCTCGCGCGGCAGCGACAGGCGTCCCGCGACATCGATCTGATAAGTGCGCTTGGCTCGTGCCAGCCAATCCGCCATCCGCTCGCGCGCCCACAGCGCGTTGTCCTCGATCCTGCCGGCGAGACCGGGGTCGGACTCTCGACGCGGCGCGACATCCGCATCACCATCGGGCTGATCCCCTGCCGGTGGCTGGGACAGACGTCGGGCGATGGTGGTCTGATAGGTTTCGGCCGAGCGTTCGAGCCAGCGCACAACCGGATTGGACCTTTCTTCCGGCGGCGGCGTCGCTTCGGCACTGCCGGCGGCCGTCGGCCGGACCGCATCTTTGTCCGCCGATCGGGTGAAGTCCGTTGGGCGCCCCGAGGCGCGCTCACCGCTGCGTTCGTCCGCCGGTGAGCCCGCAGTCGGAGGGGCGCGACGCGGAGCGGCGGCCGTCTCGCCCTCGTTGCTGTAAGCCACGACGACGGTTTGAGGGAGCCGGGCGGGAATCGAGATGCGCACGTCGGCGCCGGTCACGCTGGTGCCGCCCGAAGGCAGGGAGCCCGACGAGAAGATACGGTGCACCCCGGGGCCGAGGGCGCGGTCGAGTACGATCCTCCAGCGGCCGTTATCGCCGACGTCGGCAGTACCGACGACGCGCCCCGAGGATTGAAGCTGCACGCGAGAGCCCCGCATGCCGCGCCCTTCGATCACCGTATCGCCTTTTGGCTCGATCGTAATGCGGGTGAAGGCCGGAGCCTCGATGTCCGTTTCGCCAGTGGCACCCGACGGCGGATAGATACGCGGAGTGTCCTGGCTGTCGGCCGGCCCGGCCCCGGTTTCGTACGGCTGCTGCGCGCCGGGCTCCCATCGGGGCCTGGCCCGCTCGCGCAAATCCCTGACGACCGCCCGGCCGCCCTCTCGCAACTGCTCCCAGATCGCCGCCGCACCCTCTTCGGCGGCGGCCGTCGGCACGTGCGCAGCGACTGCAAAGAGCGCGAACAGTGCCGCGCCCAGACGTGCGACCGCCCGCGTCCTCGCCAGCGACGGCCCTAGACCCATGACGCAGCACCCCAGCCTGTCGTTACTCACGCCCTGATAGACGAAAAATATCAGTCGAGTAAGACGGTTTCCTAAAAATGAAAGTCAGCTTTGAAAAGCAGTTTATACCCATTGGAAGGGAAGCGCCAACCTTCGGATGGGCGCTGCGCCGTACGGCCCGGCCACCGCCATTGCGATCGGCACGGGGTGCCCCAATTTCATCGGGAGCGGGCATCATAGTAATGCTTCACCTGCCTGAACGGATAAGGAACATCGTGCACAATACGCGAAACACTCTCCCCCCGGCCGCATCGACATCAACGGTCGGGACAACGAAAAAGCGTGTCGCATCAAAGACCCGTCAAAAATCGGCGGTCCGCAACGTCTGCGTCTACTGCGGGTCCGGCAAAGGGACCAACCCGGCCTATGCCGCCGCAGCACGTGTGCTCGGGACCGCGCTGGCAAAGCACGATATCGGTCTCGTCTACGGCGCCGGCGGCCTCGGCCTCATGGGTGAGGTTGCGCGCGCCACGCTGGACGCCGGCGGGCGTGTGACCGGTATCATCCCGTCGTTCCTTTCCGACAAGGAGCAGATGCTGCGGGAGGCGAGCGAGCTGATCGTCACCGCCGACATGCACGAGCGCAAAAAAATCATGTTCGAGCGGTCGGACGCCTTCGTGGCGCTGCCGGGCGGCATAGGCACGCTGGAGGAGCTGGTCGAGCAGCTCACCTGGTCGCAGCTCGGCCGCCACACCAAGCCGATCGTCGTCGCCAACATCGCCGGCTTCTGGAGCCCGTTCCTCAATCTGCTCGGGCACATGAAATCCGAGGCGTTCATCCGCACTGGCCTCGACGTGAGCTTCCGCGTGGTCGACGAGGCGAGCAAGATCGTGCCGGCCGTGCTCGCGGCTCCCGCCCCGGCCGGCGATTTCGATCCCGCCCTGGCGGTGCTGGCAAAGTTTTGATTCGGTAATTCGGATGATACGGGAATCGAGGTCTTGCAGCCCGTGCGTGTCATCGGCGCAGCAGATGCACCGAGATTGCCGCGGACATCGTCGGACCGCTTCACATCTTGGCCCACTTTGTCGGCAGACTCGTGCTATGCGGCGTTGACTGGAGGCGGAGACCAAAAGGCGTGAGCCCCTTTCTCGATCCCGACACCCGGCGGAGCCACCGGCGACGCAACGCAGCGCAATCGGCCATCCTGCTCGCGGGCATCGGGGCCGTTCTCGCCATCGCTACTTACCTCGTGTGGGGGCTGGTCGGACCGGTGCTGACGCTGGTCGCACTGGCGACGCTCTACACGCTCGCCCCCAACGTGCCGCCGGAGACCATGATGCGGCTCTACCGCGCCCGGCTGGTGGCAGCAGGCAACAACTCCCAGCTTTCGAGCCTCGTCGACGTGCTGGCCTTCCGCGCCGAGCTGCCCAACCGGCCGCAGCTCTACATCGTGCCGAGCATGACTCTGAACGCCTTCGCCGCCGGCACGCCGGACCGGGCGGCCATCGCCATCACCGAGGGGCTGATGCGCCGGCTGTCGCTGCGCGAGATCGCGGGTGTGCTGGCGCACGAGATGAGTCACATCCGCAACAACGATCTGCACATCATGGGATTCGCGGATCTGGTGACGCGCGTGCTCCAGCTCCTGTCGTATGTCGCGCTGGCGCTGACGCTGATCAACGTGCTGCTGGCGCTGCAGAACGACCAGCTCGTGTCGTGGTGGACGGTCCTGCTGCTGTATCTCGCTCCGGCCCTGTCGAGCCTGCTGCAGCTCGCATTGTCCCGCGCGCGTGAGTTCGATGCCGACCTGGAGGCCGTGGGGCTGACCGGCGATCCCCTGGGCCTCGCCGCCGCCCTGCGCCGGCTCGACACCTACACCGGACACATCTGGGAAGACCTGATGTTCCCCGTCCCGGCCCGTCGCGTTCCGCAGCCCTCGCTGCTGCGGACGCATCCGACGACAGAAGAGCGCGTTTCGCGTCTCCTGTCGCTGGGCACGCGCAGCAAGCTCGACCCGATCGTCATCGTCGAGCAGCCGATGGTCTCGCTCGTCGGCTTCGGTCCGATCGAGATGCGGCCCCGCTACCGCTGGCCGGGGCTGTGGTTCTGACCGCAGACTGAAACCCGCTTTTCTCGCCCGAGCCTTCGAGAAAGCCAAATTCGGCCCAGATATGGGCGTTCACCTGGGGTTCAGGCCACACAACGCATTGAGGCGCGGGGTCGAAGTGCTTCGTCGCGCGCGCAGGTGGTTTGCGATCCGCGATCAGCCGGAGGAAACGGGCAATGTCCACGTCGGGAAATTCGAACACGTCGCTCAAGTGGGCGGGATTGGCGCTGCTGGTCTCGTTCGGAGCCACCGCTGCCGGCACGGCCCAGGCCCAGGACTTCGCGCAAGGCTATCGTGACGATGGCTACCGCGACGACGATTACCGCGACGACGCCGACTATGGCGCCGGCAACCGGTCGGATGACGACCGCTCCCTCGACGACGGAGAGGACGCGCCGGACGTCTCCTTCTTCCACGACGAGCTGGCCGACGACGGCCGCTGGATCAACCACCGCGAGCACGGTTACGTATGGACCCCGAGCCGCGTCGAGCGTGACTGGCGGCCGTACACGCGAGGGCACTGGGTCCACACCGACGACTACGGCTGGTACTGGGTTTCCGACGAGCGTTGGGGCTGGGCCACTTACCACTACGGCCGCTGGGTGCTCGACGATCGCGACGGTTGGCTGTGGGTTCCCGGCACGCGATGGGGACCGGCGTGGGTCGCTTGGCGCCAGAGCGACGAGCAGATCGGCTGGGCGCCGCTGCCCCCGGACGCCGTCTGGCGCGACGGTCGCGGCATCGACTACGACGAGGAGCGCTTCTCGCGTCCGAGCTTCGCCGCCTACTGGTCGTTCGTCGAGCCGCGCTACATCGCGACGCCCAACGTCTATCGCTATTGCGCACCGCGCGAGCGGGTCACGACCATCGTCTACCGCACACGGACGGTGACCCGGTATCAGACGCGCGGAAGCTCGATCGTCAATTTCGGCATCTCGGTGAACTTCTTCGATCGCCACCTCGGCCGGCCGATCACGAATGTCCGCGTGTTCGCGAGCGAAAGCCGATACACGCGCGGTCCCGATCGACGGGCCGGAGACGTGATCCGCGTCTGGCGACCGAATTTCAGCCGTCACGTGCATTATCACACTCACATCAACCGTGGAGCCGCCCCGCGCCGCTGGCAGCCGGGCCAGTGGCGAGACGTCGACCGCCGTCCGGACAGCCGCCGGCCCAATCGGACCTGGAGTCGCGACGCCGACCGCGGCCCGGATCGAGACCGAATCCGCGACGGAGATCAAAACGGGCGCGGGCGTGACCGAGACCGCGGCGACACCGCGACCGGCGGCGGTGGCGAACCGACAGGTCCGCGCCGAAATGGCGACCGTCCGCGCGACCGAGCGGACCGCAGTCCGGCTGCGGCACCCACTCCCCCGGTCATCACAACACCGTACACTTTGCCGAATGCAGGGCCAAATGCAGGCCGGCCGCCGCTGACTTACGGTCGTCAGCCGCAGCCACCTGTTGTTGCGCCGCCCACGGCTGAACTGCCGCCCGAGGAGCGTCCGCGGGGACGCAACCGCCCCGGCTGGACCGCGCCCGGCGCGGCGGACGGAAATCCGCCCGCGACCGATGCTGACCGTCCGCGCCGCAACCGCCGGGATCGTGCCAACGAAGCGCCACCGGCCGCCGCCGAGACGCCTCCGCCGGCCGATGCCGCGCCGCCACGCGAGCGCCCGCGGCGTGATGCGGATCGCCCCAACCGCCGCCGCGACCGGCCGGTCGAGGCGGGTGATGGCGCCGATGGCGCCACCGCCGATACCCCGCCGACGGAGCGCCGACAGCGCGGGCGCCGTGGGCCGCCGGCCGACGCACCCGTCGAGGGCTCGGCCACACCTCCTGCCGATGCCGCCCCGCGCGGGGAAAGACGGCGGGGCCGGCCGGCAGATGCCGAGCCACCCGCGGCAGGCGACCGAGGTGCCGCACGGCCCGGCGGACAAGGCCGCAACCGCTGGCGCGACGCCTCGGCCGAAGGCGGCGAGCGTCCAGCTCGCAACCGCTGACCCTGGCTTGACGTCGGCCGGTTTTCACCTCGCCGACGCCGATTGGTCCACGACAGCCGCAACCCGATTTTCGCGTCGAGTTGCGGCGGTGTCTCGTTCCGCGTATCTGCCAGCGGATGACAGACCCGTCCTCGGCGCGTGAGACGCCCGCTTTCCCGTCCATTCGATCCGGAGCGAAGAGCTTCGCGGTCGGTGAAATCGTGCGCGGACTGCAGGCCGGGGATCGGCGCGCCATCTCGGCGGCCATCACCGAACTGGAGCGGCTTTCCCCCGCCGCGCCCGCGCTGCTTCAGGCGCTGCAGCCGCATCTCGGCCGCGCGCTGGTCATCGGCTTCACCGGGCCGCCGGGTGCCGGCAAGTCGACGCTGGTCAACGCGGTGATCGCGCACGTGCGGGGCGCGGGCCGCACCGTCGGCGTCATCGCCGTCGATCCATCGAGCCCCATCTCGGGCGGCGCCATCCTCGGTGACCGCATCCGCATGACCGCCGCCCTCGACGACAACGGCGTCTTCGTCCGCAGCCTCGCCAGCCGCGGCTATCTCGGCGGCCTCTCGCCGGCGGCGGTGCGCATCATCGATGCGCTCGACGCCGCTGGCTTCGACGTGATCCTGCTGGAAACCGTCGGCACCGGGCAGAGCGAGATCGACGTGGCGGAGGTGGCCGACATTCGCGTCGTCATTTCCGCACCCGGCCTCGGCGACGACATCCAGGCCATGAAATCCGGACTGCTCGAGATCGCCGACGTGCTCGTCGTCAACAAGGCGGACCGGCCCGGCGCCGAGCAGACGCTGCAGCAGCTCATGGGTGCCCTCTCGATCCGCGCCACACTGAAAGCCAAGGTGCCGGTGCTGAAGACCACAGCGACGACCGGCGAAGGCGTTGCCGTGCTGGTGGAGACGATCGACGGCATCGGCCGCGAGGTCGAGGCACAGGGCGCGGTGCTCCGCCGCCGCCGCAGGGCCCGCTATCTCATCGCGCGCGCCGCCGCCGACATCGTCGCCGCGCGGGTGCGAGAGGGCGAGGCGCGCGGCCTCGAAGCGCTGGCCGACCAGGTGCTCGCCGGCACGCTGACGCCGGACGCTGCGGCGAGGCTGCTGCTCGAGAGTTGAGCCAGCGTCCGCCGGCACGCTCCCGCGAGCCCCGGCGAGAATTTCCATCGTGTCACGTGCGGAACAGGTCCGGCCTCGGCGGAACACGCAGTGTCGCGCCGATGGTTCAACACGCCTGCCCGATACCAAAGACCCATTTTTCAAGAGGATTGCAGCTATGGCATCGCCCGTTTACGAGCAGCACAACATGTACTTCGATCCGGTCGATCCGCTGACCGATCCCAATTCGAATGTGTTCTGGTATCTGCACAACACGCGCGGCGGGCTGGACCTCAACATCCTCGAGCTTTGGCAGGAGTACACCGGCGACGGCGTCAAGGTCGCGGTCTACGACGGTGGCGTGTGGGGTGTCTTCCCCGATCTCGACGGCAACTACGATGCGAGCCTGGAAATTCCCGGCAACGTCGTCTTCGACTTCAACACAGACGACGGCCACGGCACGCAGGTCTCCCTGATCATCGCGGGCGAGAACAACGGCGAAGGCTTCCTCGGGGTCGCCCACGGGTCGACACTCGTCGGTGTCAACATCCTCACCGACATTCCCGACTCCGAGCAAAACGCTCTCATGGGCGAGCAGCACCGCTTCGACGTCGTCAACCACAGCTGGGGATTCACCGGCAGCTACAAGGACCACGACGATCGTCTCGATCCTTCGACCGCGAGCTTCTTCGCCGGCATGGAGAACGCGGTGGACACCGGTCGCGGCGGCCTCGGCACGATCATGGTCCGCTCGGGCGGCAACAGCCGCGAGAAGGGCGACGACGGCAACGCGCACAATTTCGCCAACAGCCGCTTCGTCGTCGCCGTCGGCGGGGTGCAGGAGGACGGCAGCGTTGCCAGCTACTCCACACCCGGCGCCCATCTTCTCGTCTCGTCCTTCGGAGGTGACGACGGCGCGCCGCTCGGAGACGCGAGCAGCGACATGATCGGCACGTCGTTCGCGGCGCCGATGGTGTCCGGCATCGTCGCCCTGATGCTGGAGGCCAATCCGAACCTCGGCTGGCGCGACGTGCAGGACATTCTCGCCTATTCCGCGCGCCACGTCGGCTCCGCCGTCGGAGGAAGCGCCACGGGGCACGAGCAGTATGCCTGGACCTTCAATGGCGCCGACAACTGGAACGGCGGCGGCCTGCATTACTCCAACGACTACGGCTTCGGCCTGGTCGACGCGCACGCCGCGGTCCGGCTGGCCGAATCGTGGGGCGACGTTTCGACCTCCGCCAACGAGGCCGTCGTCTCCTCGACCATCCTGACGCCACCGCAGAACGGAACGTTTTCGCTCGGCATCCCCGATCACGACTGGCAGGGGATGACCCTGTCGTTCACAATCGGCGAGGACATCACGATCGAGCGGCTCGAGCTGGAACTCGGCATCGAACACGCCGCCGCCGACGATCTCCACATCTTCATCACCTCGCCGGACGGCACGTCGAGCACGCTGGCCATGCTCACGAGCCGCTACGATCCCTCGCAGCCGACGGTGACGCTGGACGACTGGACGTTCACCAGCAACGCCTTCCGCGGTGAGCTGAGCGCCGGCACCTGGACGCTGACCATCCGCGACATCTTCCAGGGCGGCACCGGCTCGGTCACGGAATCGACGCTCCGGCTGTACGGGTCCGCCGACACCACCAACGACGTCTATATCTACACCGACGAGTTCGCCGAGCTGAATGACGGCACTCACGGCTACGAGCCGCTCGACGACGACGGCGGCATCGACACCTTCAACGCCGCTGCCGTTTCATCCGACAGCATCATCAGCCTCGAAGGTGGCACCTACCGGATCGACGGCCGCGAGGGTGGCTTCGGCTACGGTTTCAGCCCCGAGGTCGATCCGGCGCAGTTCATGATCGAGAACGTCATCGGCGGCGACGGCAGCGACGTCATCTCCGGCAATTTCGTCGCCAACACGCTGAGCGGCAACCGCGGCGACGACACCCTCGACGGCCGCGGCGGCGCGGACAGGCTGATCGGCGGCACCGGCAACGACACCTACGTCGTCGATCATGTCGGCGATACGATCGTCGAGGACGCCGGCGAGGGCATCGACACCATCCAGACCTCGGTCGAGATCGGCAGCGTCACCAATGTCGAAAATATCATCATGACCGGCACAGTCGGCGGCAAGCTGACCGGCAACGCCGAAAGCAACCGGCTGACGGGCAACATCGCGGCCAACATTCTCGACGGCCTCGCCGGTGCCGACGTGATGTCGGGCGGTGGCGGCAATGACATTTACATCGTCGACGATGTGGGTGACGTCGTGATCGAGGCGGCGGCTGGCGGCGCCGACACGGTCCGCTCCTCTGTCCGGTTCACGCTCGCAGGCAACGTCGAACGCCTCGAACTGACGGGCGCGTCCGACGTTGCCGGCACCGGCAACGGGCGCAACAACGTGCTCGACGGAAATTCCGGCAGCAACGCACTTTCCGGCGGCGGCGGCAACGATACGCTTCGCGGCCGGGCCGGCAACGATGTGCTGACCGGCGGCCTCGGCTCCGACCGTCTGGACGGCGGAAATGGCGACGACATCCTCAAGGCCGACGCGCAGGATCTCGCCCTCATCGGCGGCGCCGGCTACGACATCGTCCTCGCCGACGCGACGACGGCGTCCGGCGGCTTCCGCTTCGCGCTCGCCGGCAGCGGAGTCGAGATGGTGCATGGCAATGCCGGCAGCGACGTTCTCGATGCCTCGGGGGCCGAGAGCCTCGGGGACACGTCACGCCAGATGTACGGCGGCGGGGGCGACGACCGGCTCATCGCCGGGGCCGGCATCGACTGGATCGGCGGTGGCCAGGGCACGGATACGGTCGTGTTCGCCGGCAATCGCACCGACTACTCGGTGTATGCCGAGCACGACAGCGGCTACGCGGGCTGGACGGCGGTCGTCCACACGTCCACCGGCGAAACGGACTGGATCATCTCGGCCGAGCGTCTGCAGTTTGCCGACCAGACCGTCGACGCCGGGCTCGTGCGGGCAGTGATCTCCGGCACCAACGGCCACGACACGCGGTCCGGTGCCGCGGCGGCCGAGGAACTCTACGGACAAGCCGGAAACGATCGCCTCTTTGGCAACGGCGGCGACGACATCCTCGACGGTGGCGCCGGTGCGGACCGGCTCCTCGGCGGCGACGGCGACGACGTGCTCTATGTCGATGCCCTCGACATCGTCAATGGCGGCGCCGGCTATGATCAGCTCTACGTGGACGAGAGCCGCGGCTCGCTGGGACTGACGCTCGACCTGGCGGCCATCCGCGTGGAAGCGGCCTTTGGCGGCAACGGAAGCGACCGGTTCGACGGCATGTCCTCGACCGTCGGCGTCGAACTCAACGGCCTCGGCGGGGACGATACGCTGATCGGCAGCGCCGTCGCCAGCTCCAGCCTTCTCGGCGGCAGCGGCAACGACGTGCTCCGCGGCGGCTCCAGCGTCGACTATCTCACCGGCGGAGCTGGCAACGACGACCTGACCGGCGGCGGCGGTGGTGACAGCTTCACGTTCTCCGACGGTTTCGGCCGCGACATCATCCGCGATTTCGAGGCTGGGCAGGATCGCATCTGGATGACGGAAATTACCGGGCTCGACACCTTCAACCAGCTTTCCATCGTCAACGGCGCGACCGGCGCGGAAGTCTCCTTCGCCGGCCAGACCATCGTGCTGCAGGGGCTCGACGCCTCTCTCGTCTCTGCCGGCGACTTCGTTCTCTGAGCAGCAGGCGAGCCGCCGCAGCACCACGCAAAAGGCCGGCACCGCCAGAAGCGGTGCCGGCCTTGTTGAACTCGTCGTCCGTGAAGAACGGCGTTGTTAGTTAGGCGGTCTGCAGGCGCATCGCCGCGGCTGGTCGCGTCGCAATCATGACCAGGAGCAAGGCACACCAAAGCTGCCTCAGCCAGGCGGCGAGGCGG
>JBQTIA010000044.1:0-20141 GCA_052388455.1 Hyphomicrobium sp. | reverse complement strand
AGCCATGAGGCCTCATTAAGCGCCTCGAACCTGTTCACTCGAAATGATCGCGAAAGGCTACCATAGTGATGTACTATCGGCCCACGGCCAAAGGTCTGATGACCGCAACCGACCGCCGATTGGTGACCGCAGCGCGTCCCTGGTCGGCCGCTCGGCGTAGCAGAGGCCGGTATCGCTCCTGTTTTTGATCATGAACGAAGCTTCACAGCCCGTGTTCGGCGCCCTAAGCCGGGTTTGGAACTGGTGGATCGGAGAGTTGGCAAGCCTGCTGCCGTGGCGGCGGCCCTTCGGCAAAGGCCAGGCAAAACCCGGCCTCGTGGTCTCCGCCGACCCGTCTGGATTGCGGCTGATCGACGAACGGACGCGGCGGCCAAACGGCAAAAGCCCGATTGTAGGCGACCTCAATGTCTGGGACGCCCTCTCGAACCTTGCCCGATCGAATTCGCCGCCGCCTGTCAGGCTGAGATTGCCGAGCGAGGTCTGCTTCATCCGGCGCGTGGAGGTTCCGCAGGCCGCGAGGGGCGAGGTCGGTCGATTTCTCGATCTCGACCTGGAACGGGCGACGCCGTTCCGACTGAAGGATGTCTACTCGGACTTCATCCTCGACGAGTCGTCTGCGGCACGGGGTGTCGTCGGCGTCACCCAGGTCATCACACGCCGGGAGAACGTCGACAAACTGGTCCGTGACATTGAAAGCGCGGGACTCGAGATCGCCGGAGTGGAGTGCTGGAACAGTAACGACACCGCCGGCCTGCCGATCGACTTCCTCGCCAAGCGCACCGACGATCGCGGCGAGGGCCGCGCCGTGCCTCTGACGCGGCTCCTCGCGGCGGCGTCCGTCGCCCTGGCTGCATCGGCTGCATACATCGCCACCACCCGATATGAGACCGCCCTAGGCGAACTGACCTCACAAGTTGCCAACGCGAAAGTTGCGGCGGAGGCCGCCCGGCAACAGGTCGCCACCAGCGAGGAGAAGGTGCGGGAGCGGCTTGCGATACACGAGATCAAGTCGGGCCGGCCCTCGGCGGTCGCCATCGTCGATGCGCTGACCCGCATCCTGCCGGATGCGGCCTGGCTGAGCGATCTGCGGATCGATGGAGATACGGTTCAAATGTCGGGAGAAGCCGATGCTGCGGCACCCCTGATCGCCGGCGTCGAGAACGATCCGCTGTTTTCGGATGTCTCGTTCGCCGCCCCGGTGACGAGGGATCAGGCCGGCGGCAAGGAGCGTTTCAGCCTCAGGGCGCAGCTTTCGGCCAAGGTGCCGCGTGGCACGCCCGAGGACGAGGCCGCCGCGCCATGACCATCCTGACAAAACTGGCGAGCAAGTTCTTGGCGCTGACGCTGCTGGTTGCGGTCGGATGGTCGGTCTATCAACTCGCACTCGGACCGCTGGTCACCCATCTGCAGGATGTTCGCGAGCGCATCACCGAGCAGCGCCGCCTGCTCGGCCGATACGGCGAACTGGTGACCGAAACCCGCAAGACCGCGGACAGCGAAGTCGCGGCGACAGCCGGTTCCGATAGTGACCTCTACCTGTCCGGCGGCAGCGATGCCGTGCGGATCGCGAGCCTGCAATCCCTGATCGGCAGGATTGCGGAAGCCGAAAGTCTCGTCGTCCGCAGCACCAGAGCGCTCCCCGCGCGCGACAGCGGCATCGTGCGACTGGTCGGCATCGAGATGCAATTGAGCGCCACCATCGAGCAGCTTCAGCGCATCCTCTACGTGCTCGAGACCGGCCGGCCCGCGCTGGTCGTCGAGACCCTGCAGATCACCGCGCCGCCGGCCGTCACCGGCGCCGACCCGGCCCAGGCCTCAGTGCTCGATGTCCGACTTGGCCTCTACGGTGCTGTCGAGCGGAAGAAGGCATAGGTCGATGAGCGCGAGGCGACGCATTTTGGGAGTGGTGCTGTTGCTGTGGCTCGCCGGCGCCCTGGCGCTGTTGAACACTCGACTGGCCGACATGCCGATCGATATCTCGCCGCTGGCCTCCGAGGCTGACCCGGCCGACCGGGCGTCCGGGCCGGCACTGACCCAGCCGGGCCTTGCGTCGCAACTCAAACCGCTCTCGGACTATCGGGAGACGGTGTCGCGGCCGCTGTTTCAGCCGACCCGGCGACCCGTCGTTCCCAGTCCGAACACCGAGGAGGACCTGCCACCCGCACCCGCGAGCGAGCAGACCGAGATCATCCCGGCCGCACCAAGCGGCCTCTCACTGGTTGGCCTGATGGGCAGCGGTGGCTCGCGGCGTGCTTTGCTGAGGCCGAACGGGCAATCCCATGGAACGTGGCTGACGGTCGGCCGCGACATCGATGGCTGGCGGCTCAGTCGGATAGAAGAAAATCACGTACTCATCGAGAAAGATGGAAGCAAAGAAGAACTATTTTTACATCAATCAAGTAAACCATAAGTATAGATCACCCCCCTCAGATGCGCTGCGACGGGCGCGCGCGCTGGTCGACCGACGTCGCACCGTCCCCGTTGTTCTGCTCAAAGGCAATTGTTGCATCATTCGCAGGTTCGACGGCTCTCCGTGTCGCCCCGCGCACTGGCCGGACTGTACTGTTTCTCGGCCACAGCAGTCATAATACTGGGGGCAATGGCTCCCGAAATCCCCATGGCAGGGTCCGACTCAGATTTAGTCATCGGCGTCGGCGAACTGTCGGCCGGAGCCGCTGAGGCATCGGCCGGCGTGCGCCATTCAAGTCCTTGAAAGCACGATTGGGATGGTAGCGGGCCAGGAAGCAAGACCGGCACGATTGCGATTACGACCGATGGCCAGCGGACTTGTCCGAGTCCTGGTCACGGCCGCTGGCGCGCTCATGGGCGCTTGTACACTGCCCAACGAGCAGTTGTCGCTGCCAACGCCCATCTCGCCGCCTCTGGAAGATCCGAGGCTGACAACCGGCGGCATCGGTGGCAAAGGCGTTCCCCTCGGCAGCCAGGGCGATCCCGCTGCGGCGGCAAACCGGATCTATCCAGGCAGCACCGATTTCCTGAACGAGTCGCGCTTCCGCGCGCCGCGGGCGACGGCGACTGTTGCCGGCAACGGCGTGACCCTCGATCTCGTCAATGCCAGCCCGGCCGAAGCTGCCAAGGCGGTGCTCGGCGACGCGCTCGGTCTCAATTACGTGGTGAGCGACAAGCTCAAGGCGCCGATCACTCTGAAGACGGCGCAGCCCGTCAGCCCGGACGATCTGCTGCAGATTTTCGAGGCCGCCCTGGCCGTGTCGGGAGCCGGCCTCGTCAATGACGGCGCCGCCTACAGGGTCGTGCCCGTCGACGAGGCTATCACCGCCGGCAAGTCGGTGCGCACGCTGGGCGCTCCGGGACGACGCTTGGCCGGTCTTTCGACAGAGGTGGTGCCGCTCCGCTTCGTGGCCGCTGCGGAGATGGAACGCATCCTGCGATCCGTAGCACCACAGAGCGCCATCGCGCGCGTCGACAGCTCCCGCAACCTGCTGATGCTGTCGGGAACGAGCAACGAGCTCACCTCGATGATCGAGACCATTCGCATCTTCGACGTCGATTACATGCGCGGCATGTCGTTCGGAATCTTCCCGGTCGAAACCAGCGATGTCGTGGCGATCACTCGCGAGCTCGACACCATCTTTGCCAACGACAGCGAGAGCCCCACCAAGGGTCTGGTTCGGTTCGTACCCAATGCGCGGCTGAAGTCGGTGCTCGTGATCACCTCCCGGCCGAGCTATCTTCAGAAGGCCGAAACCTGGATCCGCCGCATCGACATGATGGGGCAGGCGACCGAGAAGCAGGCGTTCGTCTACCATGTCCAATTCCGGCCGGCGACGGAAGTCGCTCAACTGCTGCAGAAGGTCTATGCGGCACGCCGAGTCGATTCCGCTTCGGGTCAGCAGTCCACCGCCTCGACGACAACCGCGACCGCGGTCTCGACGGGCGGGGAACTGCTCGCGCCGAGCCCGGCCAGCAGCTCTCTGGCGTCTCCTGCGATCCCATCGCCGCAGCCGATCTCTCCAGCCACCCCGGTGATCACGACCGGCGTTCATCCCGGCGGTATGCCGGTGCTCAACGCCCCCACCGCAACCGCGGCACAGGCTTCCGGGGGCTCGACCGTCGGCATCCCGGGCGAGGCGTTCGGCCCGTCGATCGCCGAGCAAGCCAACGTCGGTACGGTGGCCGCGACAGCTGCTCCGCCCCAGATCGATGACAGGACGTCCGGCATCGCCGTGGTCGCCGACGAAACCAACAACGCCGTTATCGTGACGGCGACACCTGCGGAAATGAGGCGCGTGAAGCACGTGCTCTATCAGATCGACGTGCAGCCGAACCAGGTTCTGCTCGAAGCGACCATCGCCGAGGTGACGCTGAATGACGATCTCAAGCAGGGCGTGCGCTGGTTCTTCGAGCACGGGGGCAGCGAGTTTCGCCTGACCGACAGCGCCACTGGCCTGATCGAGCCCGTGTTCCCCGGATTTTCCTATTTCCTAAATCTGACCAACATCCGCGTCGCGCTCAACGCACTGGCCTCGATCACCAACGTCAACGTCGTTTCATCCCCGTCGATGACGGTGCTCGACAACAAGAAGGCCGTCCTTCAGATCGGCGACGAGGTGCCGGTGCCGACGCAATCTGCCGTCAGCGTCGTCACGCCGGACGCGCCGATCGTCAACGCCATCACGTTCCGCAACACCGGCGTCATTCTGGCGATCACGCCGCGCGTTGCCGACAACGGTCGCGTGCTGTTGGACATCGAGCAGGAAGTCAGCGACGCCATACCAACCGTCACGTCCGGCATCGATGCCCCCACGATCCAGCAACGCCGCATCAAGACCACCGTCACGGTATCGACGGGCGAGACCGTCGTTCTCGCGGGGTTCATGCGCGACCGCGCGACTCGTGACCGTGGACAAGTGCCGATTCTCGGCGACATCCCGATCCTCGGCAATGCCTTCAAGAACAAGCAGGACACGATCGAGCGGACCGAGCTGCTGATTGCCATCACGCCGCAGATCCTTCACGACGATTCGCAACTTCGCCAGGTCGCTGCCGAATTCCGCGACCGCTTGAATTTCAACACTCGCCCGCAACGCGAGACGCCGCCCGAGTTCCGGGAAAATCTCGATCGCCTCGCGCGGTGATCGCCAAGACTGGAGCGCAACAATGACGAAATGGCTTCGCCTCATTCCCGTGTCGCTGGCAGTTCTTGCGCCGATGGCCGTGTCCGCCGACGCGGACGCCCGTCCGCGCGGACATCCTCCGGACCTGATCGGTCCGCTGCCGCCGCTCGATGCCGCAGGCTGCTACTACTATCGAGGACGCGAGTGGTGCGGCCGCTATTGCTATTATGAGGTCAACGGCAAGCGCTATTGTCAGCGATGGAAGCGCGATGCGCATCCGCAGGCCGAGGTTGAGGTCGAGTACCTCGAGCCTCGCTTGAAGTGAGCGATGCTCATCAGCGACTGAGGGGCTGGGTCGCGATGGTCGGAGCGACCGTCACGCCCTGGCTTCGAATTCGTCCACCGTCAGCGGCATGCCGTAGTGGAAGCCCTGCAGGTACGTGATGCCGACCTCGGCGAGGTAATCGGCCGAGTGCTGGTCGCCAACCCATTCGGCGACCGTTTCCATGTCGAACGTTCGGGCCAGCTCGATCAGCGTCTTGATAAACACCTGATCGCTGCTGTCGTCCTTGAGATTTTTGACGAACGCCCCGTCGATCTTGACCATATCGACGTTGAGAATCTTCAGATTCTTGAATGACGTGTAGCCGGCGCCGAAGTCGTCGATGGCGACCTCGCAGCCGAGTTCCTTCAGCGTGTCGACGAACGCCACCGTCTGGTCGATGTCATGGATGGCAGCCGTCTCGGTGATCTCGACGATCAGCCGCGAGGTGATCTCGCGGCGGCCGCCCGACATGCGGTGAAGCGTCACCACCCAATCGTGATCGCTGGCCGTCAGGCTCGACACATTGACCGAGAGCTTGAGATCCGGGTGCTTCTTCAACAGCCCGATCGCAAGCTCGAGGGTACGCTTGTCGACGAGGCGAGAGAGACCGAGCTGCTCGGCAACCGGAATGAACTCCCCCGCCGAAACGAGCGTGCCGTCGAGCCGGGCCATGCGCAGCAGGCACTCGTAGATCGCCGGTTTTCCGGTTTTCGCCGAGACCATCGGCTGAAGCACGAGCAGCATCCGCCCGTCGTCCAGTGCCGAGATGACGTCGTCGGCGATGGTGATATTGCGCCGCCGTGCCGTCTCACGGGTCGGGCTCGGCTCGTAGGCCATGAAGCAGTCGAGCCGACGATGCTTGGCACGGTCGAGAGCCTGCAGCGAATGCGAGAGCGCCTGATGCACCGTCGCCGCCTGATCGGGCAGGATGACGCCGCCGATCGAGATGGTGGCCGTGAGCTGGCAGGCGGTGGTGCGGATCGACGTGTTGCGAACCGCCTTCATGAACCGCTCGGCGGCGATGCGCATCGCGCCCGGTCCGCAGTCGTTGAGGATGATGCCGAACTTGTTCGACGAATAGCGTCCGAGCGTATCCCCGCCGCGCAGCTTTTCCTTCATCGCGCGTGCGGTGGCGCCGATCACCTCGTCACCAATGTCGAACCCGAACGTCTCGTTGATCACCGCCAGATTGTTCACGGCCGCCATCAGCAGCGCGCAGGGCTGCCCGGTGCGCTCAGAGCGTGTGATGACGGCGCCGAGCGCCTCAGTCAGCCGGATGCGGTTCAACTGCCCGGTCAACTCGTCGTGGTCCGAGCGGTGCAGCAGGCGCTGCTCCTCCCAGTAGCGATCGTTGATCACGCGGATGACACCGCGGGCACGCTGCGGCTTGCCGTCGGTGCCGGGCCACCAGCGCCCGTGATCCTCGAGCCAGATCGAGCGGTCGCTGCGACGGCCCGCCGGCACGAAGCGGAACTGCACCCGGTAGGCGACGCCTCGCGAGCAGCCTTCGGCGGCCGATCCTGAAATCGCGTCATGGCGCCGGGTCAGATGCTCGGCTGCGATCAGGAACTGGAACGAGCTTCCGGTCGATATTTCCGAGAGCGAGCCGACCCCGAGCACAGCCAGGGCGTTGCTTTCCCAATCCAGCCGGTCGGTCACCAGGTCCCAGGTGTAAGCCGTTTCCTCGACCGCCGAGAGGATGCCAACCAGATCGAGCGCCTCGCCCTCGGTCTGCGGCTCTTCGCCGATCGTCGGCAGCGTCTCGGGCCCCAGCGACAGACCGGCCGACAGGCCAGCGTCGTCCGGGGCGTTCGAAATCGCTGTTGGAAGGGAAACGCCCACCGCCGATGAACCGCATTCGGAGGCCGCCCGGCCGATGGGCCGTGCGCGCCATACGTTGAATCTGAAGACCAGTCCGAGGCTAGTCCTTATATCCTAACAACACTTGAATTTCGTGACGATTCGAGCACACGCCCCCCAACGCAAAACGCGGCCGGCGTGGGGCGCCGACCGCGGTCACGTCAATTCATGAGATCGTGGTCAGCGCAGCCTTACTGATCGCCGCCGCCGAAGCCGATGTCGCGCTTGGCCACCCGGATGCCGATGGTGAACCCGGCGATCACATCGATCAGCAGGGCCAGCAGCAGGAGGAAGAAGACCGAGGTCGCCGCCTCGGGCACCAGCAGAAACGCCACCAGCGCCGCGACGAATACCAGCATCGAGAGGCCGTGGTCGACCAGCGACGCGGTGGAGGTATAGGTCGCCTTCAGGATTTCAGCGAACAGAACCGCGAGCGTCACCAGAATGATGAGATCGCCCCAGGTGAACGACCATTGCGCACCGCTCATCATGGGAATGGTAAAGAATTCCTTCGCCAGCAGGTTCTTGGCCTGGGCGGCCTTGGTGCAGCCCGAGACGGCTTCGGAAGCGGCGCCGGAGCAGGCCGATGCGGCGTCCTGCACAGCCGTATCCGACATGCCGCTGAACAGCACGACGATGAAGTAGAGCAGGAAGGCGATGAAGGTGAGAGGTATCGACCTCAAAGACATGGATGTCTCCCTAGCTGGACCGCGCCGGCGCCCGTCGGCCGGCCTGCCGCCGCTCCGATCTCTCCCCCGGGTCCGGCTGCCGGACTGCTCCTAGCACAGGGTGCCGCAGGGTGCGAGAGGCGCGGTGTCCGGGAATGCTCGTGGATCGCCCGTGCCAGCCCGCCGCGGAAGGGCGGCCGGATGCCGATGCGACCGGCGTCAGACCTCGATCTTCGGGTCCAGGATCTGCCGGCCGCGATACTTGCCCGACTTGAGGTCGATGTGATGGGGCCGGCGGCGCTCCCCGCTCTCCTTGTCCTCGATATAGGTCGGGTTGGCGAGGGCGTCATGCGACTGGCGCTGCCCCTTCTTCATGGGTGACGTCTTCTTGCGCGGAACGGCCATGGCTCTCTCCAGAAGGAACGATCGTGCGGGCGTCCGCACCGGATCAATAGGGGAATGTCCTGCGGGTGCCGGATACCGGATGTCAGCGCCCTGGTCGAGGGCCGCCATACTCACGCCAAAGCGTGCGGCATGCCGTTCCCGGCCCGCTGGCGGGTGTCTATAGGCGCAAACGGCCTCCCGCGCCAGAGGGAAATCGGGAGGGGATTCCGGGGTGCGGCCCCGGGAGATAGTCTCACTTCGGGGGTGTCGCCTGCTGGCATGGGCCGCCAAGGAGCTTCGGAGACCGCGTCAGCCGGGACGCGGGATGCGATCGAGTATCCTGAGCGTGGCGGCATGGTCGTCCCGCTCGCCGCGCGGCAGCGGCCCGGTCGAAACCGTCTCCCACTCGGCCGGGTCGAAGGCCGGAAACCGCACGTCTCCCTCGGGCACGGCATGGACATCGGTCAGGTAGATGCGATCGGCCAGCGGCAGAGCGTGAGCATAGATCTCGGCGCCGCCGATGATCATCACTTCGCCGGCCCCGCTGGTCCTCGCGAGGGTGCGACCCACGATGAGGGCATCCGCCAGAGTGTGGACGACCGTCGCGCCGGGCGCCTCGAACAGCGTATCGCGTGTCACGACGATATTGTCGCGGCCGTCGAGCGGCTTTTTCGGCAGCGCCGCCCACGTCCGCCGCCCCATGATGATCGGCTTGCCCAGCGTGAGCCGCCGGAACGTCTTCAGATCGGACGACATGCGCCACGGCAAGCCGCCGCCGCCAGCGGCATCCGAGACACCAATCACGCCATTTTCGGCGACGGCCACGATGAGGGAGATGAGGACGGACACGCGGGGCTCACGGGACTGTTGTTAGAGACTTCCGATAATCGGCGGGTTCATACCACAACCGCCAAGTGCCGGCGCCTGTCGCCAAGTCTCACCATGCAGAACGTCCGTTTCGCCGCCGTGACGTGAGCGCTCCCCCGGGAGCGTGACGCTCGCCTTCGCACGAAGCCGCCAGCAGACGACAGGAAACTTCTGGGTCGATCTCACACGGGCAAGACTCTACGTGATGATGGCGCATTCGATCGTTGTTAGAGGTCAGGAAGCGGCCGTCACCGAACTGCAAGACATCGATCCAGCCGGATACGTCCCCTCGACAGATCGGATTGAATTTTCCTTCACAATACGAATTTTCTAATCGCACCGATCGGATCAACTGATTTCTCAGCAGCGCTATTGGCGCGTAGCATTACGCCTGTCTTCGGCGAGACACCCAAAAACAATCTGGAGGAATGTCCGTGAAACTCAACAACGCATGCGCGATCGCGCTTGCGGCGACACTCGTGTCGCCCGTCGCCTCGCCGAAGACTGTCCATGCGCAGACCAAGCCGATGTCGAACCAGGACTGGTGGCCGGAACGGCTGGACCTGCGTCCCCTGCGCCAACATTCGGCAACGTCGAATCCCTTGGGTGCAGATTTCGATTACGCGGCGGAGTTCAAGACGCTCGATCTCGACGCACTCAAGAAAGACATCGCAGCCCTGATGACCAAGTCCCAGGACTGGTGGCCGGCGGACTATGGGCACTATGGCCCGTTCTTCATTCGCATGGCCTGGCACAGCGCCGGAACCTATCGCGTCGCGGACGGTCGCGGTGGCGCCGATGGCGCGCAAATGCGGTTCGAACCGCTCAACAGCTGGCCCGACAACGTCAGCCTCGACAAGGCGCGTCGCCTGCTGTGGCCGATCAAGCAGAAGTACGGACGCAAGATTTCGTGGGCCGACCTGATGGTCCTGACCGGCACCGTCGCGCTCGAATCGATGGGGTTCAAGACATTCGGCTTCGCCGGCGGGCGCCGGGACGACTGGGAGGCCGACATGGTCTACTGGGGTCCTGAAAACAAGTTTCTCGGCGACGCGCGCTACAGCGGCGACCGCAAGCTGCAGAAGCCTTTGGCGGCCGTGCAGATGGGCCTCATCTACGTCAATCCGGAGGGTCCGAACGGAAAGCCCGACCCGCTCGCGGCGGCACGCGACATCCGCGAAACCTTCGGACGCATGGCGATGAACGACGAGGAAACCGTCGCCCTGATCGCCGGCGGCCACACCTTCGGCAAGGCGCATGGTGCGCGCAAGCCCGAGGAGTGCGTCGGCGCGGAACCGGCGGTGGCCAGCGTCGAGCAGCAGGGCATCGGGTGGGTGAACAAGTGCGGCACCGGCAAGGGTGCCGACACGATCACGAGCGGCCTCGAGGGCGCCTGGTCGGCCAACCCCATCGCCTGGAGCACGCAATACCTCGACAACCTCTTCGCGTTCGAGTGGGTGCAGTCGAAGAGCCCTGCCGGGGCGGTGCAGTGGATCCCGAAGGATGGCGCGGCAGCGGACGTTGTGCCTGACGCCCACGACGCCGCGAAACGGCATGCGCCGATCATGTTCACGACCGACCTGTCGCTGAAGATGGACCCCGAATATCGCAAGATTTCGGAGCAGTTCCGCAAGGATCCGGATGCCTTCGCCGATGCCTTCGCACGTGCGTGGTTCAAACTCACGCATCGCGACCTTGGTCCAAAGACACGCTACCTCGGGACGCTTGCTCCGACTGCAGAGCTGATCTGGCAGGACCCGGCTCCCGCGGTCGACCATCCACTTGTCGACGCGCAGGACGTGGCCGAGCTCAAGGCAAAAATCCTCGCTTCGGGTCCGACTGGGCCTGAGTTGATCCGCGTAGCGTGGTCGTCGGCCGCAAGCTACCGTGGCTCCGACATGCGCGGCGGCGCCAACGGTGCCCGCGTTCGTCTCGCTCCGCAGAAGGATTGGGCGGCCAATAGTCCTGCAGAGCTCGCAAAAGTCCTGGCGGCGCTCGAAAAAGTCCGGAAGGACTTCAACGGGGCAGCAACCGGCGGCAAGAAAATCTCGCTCGCTGATCTGATCGTCCTCGGCGGTGCGGCGGCCATCGAGCAGGCGGCCAAGCAGGCCGGAAAAGACGTTCAGGTTCCCTTCACGCCGGGCCGCACGGACGCGTCGCAGGAAAAGACGGACGTCGCCTCCTTCGCCGCACTCGAACCGGGCGCCGATGCGTTCCGCAACTATTTCGGCGAAGGCAACCGCCTGTCGCCGGCGGAGATGATGGTCGAGCGGGCCAACCAGCTCACGCTGACGGTTCCGGAGATGACGGTCCTCGTGGGAGGTTTGCGTGTCCTCAATGCGAACGCCGGGCAGGCCGTGCATGGTGTTTTCACCGAGCGTCCCGGTGCGTTGACGACGGACTTCTTCGTCAACCTGCTCGACATGTCCACGAAATGGTCCAAGTCGACCAAATCTGAAGGTCTTTACGAGGGACATGACCGAGCGACGGGCAAGATCAAATGGACGGCCACCCCGGTCGATCTGATCTTTGGATCGCACTCGGAGCTGCGCGCGCTCTCGGAGGTCTATGCCGCCAGTGACGCCGGCAACACGTTCACGCAGGACTTCGTGAAAGCGTGGACCAAGGTCATGAACCTCGATCGCGGTTGAAGCACGGTGTCCTGATCATGCGGAACGGCGGCGCGTTCGTCGCCGCCGTTCTCGCGCGCGTTACTCCGCGGTCGCATCGTGGACCAGGCTGGCCAGGCGATCGATGTCGTGGACGACGAGGGTGCGCCCGCGCCGTTCGATGAGCCCCAGACGCGCCAGCCGGCTGAACTCGCGCGTCACGGCCTCGCGATGGGTGCTGGTTCGGCTGGCAATATCGACATGCGTTGGAGCGGGATCGATCACCCTGCTGGCGCCCGAGTCCGGCACACCTTGCGCGAGCCGAAGAATTTCCGATTGGATGCGATGGCTGACGGCCAGCGCGCTCACCTCGTAAACGCGCGTGGTCAGCACCCTGATCCTGGTGACCAGCTGACGCATCAACGTCATCGCAATGGCGGGCTCGGACCGCAGCAAGTCGCGGAAGGTGCCGGCCGACATCGACGCCACGGTACAGGGCGTGCGTGCCTCGATACTTGCGGAACGTGGAGCGCCGTCAATGGCCGCATATTCTCCAAATATCGCGCCGGGTGCGAGGTCGGTGAAGGTCACGGCCTTGCCGTCGACGGAGTAGAGGCTCGCGCGCGCTTCGCCGCTGACGATGAAGAACACGTCGTCCGAAACATCGAGGTGGCCGAGGATGGGCTCGCCGACTTCGTACGTCCGCCACGCGCATCTCTTCTCCACGGCTGCGCGGGCCTCGGCCGACAGCTCGGCAAAAATGGTAACGCCGTCGAGCGACTGCGGACGTCGAGCGGGGCGCGTCGGGGCCATCCAGAACTCCAATCGAATGTAAATTGTACCGTCTGAACGCGTCCAATTCTATGACAGCGATTGCCTTCCGACTTGGCTGCCAGATTTAACACCCTTGTGATGAGGCCGCCACGTCGGCAGGTCGACGTCTGCGAGGAAGCCTGCCACCTGCTCCACGGTCAACGATCAGCGACGGTCAGCAATTCTCAATTTCCATGGGCACCACGCGGCAGGCCGCCTCAATCGGGGCCGAGTCGCGAACGCGGTCGATGTCGCCCCGGGCGAAGGCGGCGCTCGAAAAGGCAGCGGGCAAAAGGCAGGACGATCATCCTCCGCGTGGTGGATGCCGCTCGACGCGAGCGTCATTAGTCTAGCGATCATCATGGCAACTCTCGAGGGCCTTTGAAATGTCGCTCTCCATCTGCTCGCGATTGCGTCCCTGTCCGGCACCGCCTTCGGAAATTGGGAGATCCTTCCGTTCGCCTGTCATCGGCAATGCAGGATTTCAAACAGACCAGCGACGAATATCCGGCGGCGAACCCGTCAAGACCACTTCGCAGGAATTGGCGGCCTGTGCTATTGTTCCGCCGAAATCGATACATTGTTACTCAGACAACTCCCCATCAAGCAGAATTTACTGCATATTTCCGGGGCTCCCATGGATAACAAGCCAGCGAACGCCGATAGCAAGGAGACGAGTTCAACCGACGCGCCATGGGAGCCGGGCATGAAAACCCGGTCCAAATGGCAGATTGTGTCCTCGCTCAGCCGCCTTGGGCGCCAGTTCTACGGCTGGCCGAGTTTCGGCGCGCTGTCGGAACAAATGAAATTCAATGCCGACGGTTCCCGCGCGCGGATGCAGCAGATGCTATCGGCCTCCCCCGCGGTAATCTACGCGACGGAAGCCTGCGGCGATTTCAGGTGCACTTTCGTCAGCTCGAACCTGCGCACGGTGATCGGGTACGCACCGGATGAGATGACGACGGATCCCAAGCACTGGCCGCACAACCTGCATCCTCAGGACGCGGCAAAGGTCATCGACAAGGTGGCTGCACTGATCGAGCACGGCGGCGGAACCGTCGAGTATCGTTTCCGGCACAGGGACGGGCACTACATCTGGATCCAGGACAGCTTCAAGGTTGCGCGAGATGCCAATGGCAAACCGACCGAGCTGGTCGGTGCCTGGGCCGACATCTCCGAGCGCAAGCTGGCTCAGGACATGCTTCAAAGAGCCTACGACGATCTCGAGAAGCGGGTCGACAGTCGCACCGAGGAGCTGAAGGAAGGCCAGGAGCGGCTGCGGTACGTGCTCGCCGTGAGCCCGGCAATCACTTACGTGACCAAAGCCACCGGCGACTTCGCGTGCACGTTCGCCAGCGAGAGTTCGCGGCAAATCATGGGCTACTCGCCGTCCGAGATGCTTGCGGCACAGAACTTCTGGTTGGAGCATCTGCATCCGCAGGACGCACCCAAAGTGCTGGCGGAGTTCACCCGGTTGATCTCGCAGGGCGGTGGCAATCTCGAATATCGCTTTCTGCACAAAGGGGGACATTACCGCTGGTTCCAGGACACGTTCCAGGTCCTGCCGAATGAAAAAGGCGAGCCTGAAGAGATCGTCGGCTCGTGGGCGGACATCACCCACCGGAAATTGGCGGAAGCCGTTCGCGAGCTCTACGGGGCCAGTCTCGACCGCCAGCAGCCCGCAGCCCCCGAGAAGCTCGACATGATTCTCGAGACCGGCCGCGAAGTCTTGAACCTCGACCGGCTGAGCATTCTACGCGCCGACGCCCAGAACGACTGGCTTCAGGCGGTAGCGACCACGGGGATGCAAGACCCTCGGGAAGCGATCCGTATTCCAATCGGGCTAGAAGGAGGTGGACTGGCGCTGGCCCTGCAGACGAATTCAATGGTCGTCTGCGATGGATCCGAACCCGTGCCGCAACGATTGCGGCTTCATCCGCCCTATGATCAGATCAAATCGCTCAGGTCGCGCGTATTCGCAATCATCCCCTTGATCATTCAGGGGCAATCCGTCGGCGTTTTGGTTGCGGACCGCAAATTCAACCGCGTCCCCTTCGAGCCTGCAACTTTGGAAGCACTTCAAAGCCTCGCCAGTCAGGCGGCCATCGGACTCGAGCAGTCTCGCATCTACGCCGCGGCTCAGCCCGTCCTGACCCGTTCGCTCAATCTGTCGGTCGTCTATCCGGCCTTCGCGCGTGCCGTGCAGGCGCTCTTGCCCTACCATCGGATCGGCGTCGTCGTCCCCGAGGGAAAGTCGCTGGTGATGGCCCTTTCGGCGGCCGAGCCGCCGCTCGCCACCTGGCAGGGACAGACGTGGGAGCACATCGAGGGAACGTCCGTCGAATGGGTCCTCAAGACTGGGACGCCGCGCGTCGTCCGCGATATGTCCGAGGAGCAGGAATTCACCGACTCCTCGTTCATCGCCGCGGAGGGCGTGCGGGCCAACATCATGGTGCCGCTGATGGCCGGCGGTGCTCCGGTCGGCGTCTTCTTCCTGGATAGCCTCACCCCGGGAGCTTATACGGAGCAGGATGTCGAGCTGATCAATCCTGTCGCCCAGCAGCTTGCGCTGGCCATAGACAACACACGGATGTTTCAGGAAATCGAGCAGAAGAGCCAGAAACTGTCCCGGTCGCTCGAGGAAATGAAGGTTCTGCGCGAGATCGGCCAGGCTTTGAACTCGACGCTCGATCCGGAGACGGTCCTCCTGAGCATCATCGTCGATGCCGTGCAGCTCTCGGGTGCGGACGGCGGAGCCATCTACCAGTTCGACGAGGCGACCCAGTGCCTCATCATGGGCGCAACGCACAACCTCGACGACAAGCTGGTTCGGTCCCTGCGCGAGAACCCCGTGCGGCTCGGCGAAGGCTCCGTGGGACATGCCGCCTCGACCCGCGCGCCCTACGATGTGGCCGATGTCCAAGGGGGTCAATACGAGTCTCGCCTGAGGAATGTCGTCGCCCAGTCGGGTTATCGTGCGATCCTGAGTGTGCCTCTCATGCGCGACGACCGCGTGTTCGGCGGGCTCTCCCTGTTCCGCAAGAAGGCTGGGGTGTCGTCGCCCGAGATCGTGGATCTCCTGCAGACGTTCGCAACGCAATCGATGCTCGCCATTGCAAACGCCCGGCAGTTCCAGGAAATCGAAGAGAAGGGCCGCCTGCTCGAGCTGGCGAACAAGCACAAGTCGCAATTCCTCGCCAACATGAGCCATGAGCTGAGGACACCGCTCAATGCCATCCTCGGCTACTCCGAGCTCATCCTCGACAACATCTATGGGGAAGTGCCCGACAAGGTGCGCGAAATTCTCGTTCGCCTCGAGAAGAACGGGCGTCACCTGCTCGGACTGATCAACGACGTTCTCGATCTCTCGAAGATCGAATCCGGCTCGATCAAGCTCTCGATCGCGGACTATTCGATGAACGAGGCTGCGCAGGCGGCCGTATCCGCGGTCGGCAGTCTGGCGTCCGAGAAGAAGCTCAAGCTGATCACGGAGGTGCAGCCAGGGCTTCCGAGGGCGAAAGGCGATGAGCGACGGACCATTCAAGTTCTGTTGAACCTGCTCGGCAATGCCATCAAATTCACGGACGAGGGTGAGGTCCGCCTGAAGGTCACCGCCGCCGATGGCCGGTTCGAGGTCTCGGTTGCCGATACGGGGCCCGGCATCGCTGCATCCGAGCAGTCGAAGATTTTCGACGAGTTCCATCAGGCTGATGTCGTGCGCATATCGAAGAAGGGCGGCACAGGGCTTGGACTGGCCATCACCAAGCGCATCATCGAGCTGCAAGGCGGGCAGATCTGGGTTGTCTCGACGCCGGGCAAGGGGTCCACGTTCTTTTTCAGTCTCCCGGTCCATGTCGTGCAGCGCGAGGAGGCGTCATGACGAAACGCATCCTCATCGTAGAGGATCACGAAGACAACCGCCGCATCCTCAGAGACCTGCTCTCCAGCGTGGGATACGAGCTGTTCGAGGCGGTCGATGGACTAGCCGGTGTCGCCGCGGCCGCCGCGCATCGCCCCGACCTCATCCTCATGGACATTCAGCTTCCCAGCATCGACGGGTACGAAGCCACCCGCCGCATCAAGGCGGATCGTTCGTTGAACGCGATCCCGATCATCGCGGTCACCTCGTTCGCTTTGAGCGGCGACGACGCCATGGCGTTCGAGGCGGGCTGCTCCGCCTATGTCACCAAGCCGTTCAGCCCGCGCCAGCTCTTGGCCGTCATCAAGAAACATCTGTCCTGATCCCGTCCGAGGAGACTGCCCGTGAGGTCGCCCGCGCGCATCCTGATCGCCGACGACAACCCTGACAACCTCGATATTTTCAAGACCCGGCTTGCGGTGCATGGCTACGAGATCGTCACCGCGGTGGACGGCGAAGAGGCACTCTCGGAGGCCCGCAGCAAGCTGCCGGATCTCATCCTTCTCGATGTCATGATGCCGAAAATGGATGGGGTCGAGGTCTGCCGACGACTCAAGTCTGATAAGTCGATGCCCTTCATGCCGATCGTCATGCTGACGGCCAAGGCGGGCACGCAGGACGTGGTTGCCGCGCTGGAGGCCGGCGCCGACGAGTATCTCACCAAACCGATCGAGCACGGTGCTCTCGTGGCCCGAGTGCGGTCGATGCTGCGGATCAAGGCGCTCAACGACACCGTGCGCGAGCAGGCGGCCAAACTGGCAGACTGGAACGCGACGCTCGAACGGCGCATCGAGGAGCAGGTTGCCCTGCTCGATCGGCTCTCGAAGCTGAAACGGTTCTTCTCGCCGCAGCTCGCGGAAGCCATTCTCGCCGGCGGCGCGGCCGATCCCCTGATCACGCATCGCCGCGAAGTGGTCGTCGTCTATCTCGACCTCCGCGGGTTCACGTCGTTCGCCGAGACGTCCGAGCCGGAAGAGGTAATGGGCGTGCTGCGCGAATACCACGCGGCGATGGGCAAGCTCGTCCTCGAGCACGAGGGTACGCTCGAGCGTTTCACCGGCGACGGCATGATGATCTTCTTCAACGACCCCGTCGTGGTGCCCGATCCGGCCGAGCGGGCCGTCAGAATGGCGGTGGCCGTCCGCGACCGCATCGGCGAGATCAGCGTCGGATGGCGCAAGCGCGGACACGAGCTGGCGCTCGGTATCGGCATCGCGAAGGGCTACGCCACCATCGGCGCCATCGGCTTCGAAGGCCGTATGGACTATGGCGCCATCGGAACGGTGACCAACCTCGCGGCACGGCTGTGCGGCGAGGCCAAGGGCGGCCAGATCCTGACCACCCGCAAGACGCTGAGCGACTTCGAGCATCTGGTCGATGCCGAATTCCTCGGCGAGATGAGCCTCAAGGGGTTCGCGAAACCCGTTTCACTCTACGCGATCCTGTCGCTCAAAAGCTGAAGGCCATCCGTCGGCAATGGAGGCGCGACGTCGCCTGCTCTGCCCTGTCGGTCACGGTCGAGCAACTACTGGCAATCAAAGCTCCCGGAAAAAACTGAACCACGCCGGAGTGGCAAATGTCACATCGGCCGAAGGCTCGCGGCCTCATCATCACCCCATCGCAACCACCCCGCAGGGGGCGATGCAAAGTGAACCGCAACCTTCAGGAGCCAAGACAATGACCACGATCTCGACCTTCCGCACGCTTGCCGCCGCCGCGGCGCTCGTCTCGGGCGCGGGCCTCGCCTCCGCCAACGAGGCGCCGGCCCTCGGCATCATGAAGCCGAGTCACGGCATCAGCTTCGACATCGGCGCCAGCCGAGGCGTCAGTTACTTTCAGGCCGTAAACGGCACCTGCAAGCTCGTCCTGACGATGGCCGGCGAGCCGGATTGGAGCGCCGCTTCGAGCTTCAAGGTCACGCGCTTCGAGGCAGCCGTCCCCGCCGGAGGTTCGACCCGCTATCAGGCCGAAGGTCAGGCCCTCGAATTCTCCTGCCAGCCGGGAGCCGCGACGATGAGCGCCAAAGCGGTCAGCCGGGTTACCGCCGGCGACGCCCAGTGAACGAACGAGCCGAAGCCCGTCGAGGAGGGGGGCCGAGCCCCCCTCCGGCGACGCGGATTTCAACCTCAACCTCGAGACTTCTCGCAGCTTTCGGAGACGTGCCATGACCCGCAGACCGTTGCTCATCGCCGGGCTGCTTTTGGCCATGACCTGGCCGGTTGCAGCCGAAGACGACGCGGCGAAGATCGCCTTCAACAACCACTGCCGGACGTGCCACTCGTTCCGCAAGGACGACAATCGCATGGGGCCTTCGATGCACGGGATCTTCGGAGCCGAAGCCGGCCGCGTCCCCGGATATCGCAACTACTCCGGCGGACTGACAGGAGTCGTCTGGGACGAAGCGATGCTCGACAAGTTCATGGCCGATCCCGCGTCCATCTCGACCAGCACCAACATGATGTCTCCGCCGGTCGCCGATGCTGCCGTGCGGTCCCAGATCATCAGGTTCTTGAAATCGATCAGCCGGCCGTGAGGTCGTACTCGGCGGCCATGCAATCAGGACGAACGCCTGTTGTTTTCAGTCGATGCCCGAAACACGGGCGCAACGCAGTTTCATCGAATTGACGGAAGGCCCACTCCTATGACCGTGTATCGAACATTGCCGGATCTCCTGGCGGCGGAGGCGCCTGCGAAGCCGAGCATGGTTCGGCTGCTTCGCACGACACTCGACCTGCTGCCTTCAACGTCGTCATCACCAATGCCGACGGCCGCATCATCCATACCAATACAGCAGCGGCCGCGATGCTCGCCTCAGGCCACCCGGTCCGCTGCAGGCATGGCAGGCTCAGCGCCGCCACACCCGAGGCGACCGTCGCCCTCAACGCCCGGATCGCTGCCGCGGCCACCAACACGTTCGGCGTCGCGTGCCGCGGAACAGAGGTGGCCTTGCCGTGTCCCAACGGTCAGGTCGCCGTGGCCCGGGTTCGGCCGCTCGGCTGCAACGAGAGCGGCGGCGATGACGGCCTCAATGCAACCGCCGTGATCGTCATGACGGAGCCCGGCACTCTTTCGGCCCCGCTCGCGGCGCTGGCCCGGCATTTCGAGCTGACGCCCTCGGAGACGCGGGTGCTCGAGGAAGTCATCTGGGGCAAGAGCCGGAAACAAGCGGCGGCCGCGCTCGGCGTCACCGATTCGACCGTCAAGTCACATCTCGAAAAGCTCTATGCCAAGACCGGGACGTCCGGCCGGTCGCACCTGTTTCAGTTGGTCACGAACCTGTCCTGGCCGGTCACAGCCGGCGGATGAGTGCAAGTTTTTTTCTGCGACGGCGATGCTTGGTTTCATGCTGTCCGCCGTTCGGCCGATGTAGCGCCCTTCCCAAAACGGCATTCTGATAATGGCTCTGGTGTTCAGACCACTGCGCAGCCAGGGGAGCCGAGAGCCGGCTCATCTGGACCGCTTCCCGCTCGCGATTGCTTCCTCTCGCGGGCGGGACTTTTCCGAATCTGCAACCATCGTTCGATGCAAGGGAGTAATGACAATGACCCACCGACATATGTACATGGCGCTCATCTCCTCGTGCCTCCTGGCTCTTCCCCA
>JBQTIA010000043.1:0-14180 GCA_052388455.1 Hyphomicrobium sp. | reverse complement strand
CATCGACCGCGAAGGCGCCGGTGGCCGAAAGAACGAGGGTGCCGAGAGCCAGGGCGGCCGCTGCGGTCTTGGTCTTGAGGGTGCTGGTGATCGTCGTCATGGCTCTCTCCCGTCGCCAGATTTGATGTCCCCACCTTGCCCCGGATCGCCCCCATCCGCTGTTCCCGGTGGAACTCGGTCGGGCCAAGCACGAAAAATGTTTCGACGCGCCGCAACCGGCGACGGTGCTCAGCGCTTCGGCACGCCGTGAGCGGATCGCAGTCATCGCCGCGACTGGGGCCTCGCCTCGCACCAATTTCCACCTCGCCCCGGCCATTCCTCCCCTTGGCCTCCCGCGGGAACACCGTTAGTCTATGCCGCAGTGCAGCATTGATCGCGTGCTGACGCGGTCGGCCGAGGCGCAGCCTCGATCCGCCGTTTCGCGCTCCAAACGAGACATTCGAGGAAGGCGCCCATGACCATTCAGGACAAGGTTCACACCGAGACCGCGACGCCGAAGCGGACGGCGCAGCTTTCGACTGGCGGAAAATCTCTGGACCTGCCGGTACGGAGCGGGGCGATCGGCCCCGATGTCATCGACATCGGCACCGTCTACCGTGACACGGGATGTTTCACCTACGATCCCGGTTTCACCTCGACCGCAAACTGCTCATCGCGCATCACCTACATCGATGGCGACAAGGGCGAGTTGCTTTACCGCGGCTATCCCATCGACCAGCTCGCGGAAAACTCGAACTTCCTGGCGGTCTGCTATCTGCTGCTGAACGGCGAGCTGCCGACCAACGACGAGTTCCGCAATTTCCGCAAGACCATCACCAATCACACGATGGTCCACGAGCAGATGACGCGCTTCTACACCGGCTTCCGCCGGGACGCGCATCCGATGGCCGTCATGGTCGGCGTCGTCGGCGCGCTGTCGGCCTTCTATCACGACTCGACCGACATCAATAACGGCGACCATCGCGTCATCGCCACCAACCGCATGATCGCCAAGATGCCGACCATCGCGGCGATGGCCTACAAGTATTCGATCGGCCAGCCCTTCATCTATCCGCGCAACGATCTCGACTACACGTCGAACTTCCTGCAGATGTGCTTCGCCATTCCCTGCGAGCCCTACGTCGTCAATCCGATCATGGCGCGCGCGCTCGACCGCATCTTCATTCTGCACGCCGACCACGAGCAGAATGCCTCGACCTCCACCGTGCGTCTCGCCGGCTCGTCGGGCGCCAATCCGTTCGCCTGCATCGCGGCCGGCATCGCGTGTCTGTGGGGACCGGCCCACGGCGGCGCCAACGAGGCGGCGCTCAATATGCTGGAGGAGATCGGCACCGTCGATCGCATCCCGGAGTTCGTCAAAAAGGCCAAGGACAAGAATTCGGGCTTCCGCCTGATGGGCTTCGGACACCGCGTCTACAAGAACTACGACCCGCGCGCGAAGGTGATGCAGAAGACCTGCCATCAGGTGCTCGACGCGCTGGACCGCCACGACGATCCACTCCTGAAAGTCGCCATGGAGCTGGAGCGCATCGCGCTTCAGGACGAGTATTTCGTCGACAAGAAGCTCTATCCCAACATCGACTTCTATTCCGGCATCACGCTGCGCGCGATGGGCTTCCCCGTCTCGATGTTCACCGTGCTGTTCGCAGTCGCCCGCACGGTCGGCTGGATCGCGCAATGGAAGGAAATGATCGAGGATCCCGAGCAGAAGATCGGCCGCCCTCGCCAGCTCTACATCGGCGCACCGCGCCGCGAATTCCCGAAGGCGTAGGTGATAGGATTTAGGTTATAGGGGACAGGTTACAGGGTGCGCAGCTTGCTGCCCCTGTGAAACCTGTAACCTAACCCCTTCTCATGGCATGCCGGAGCACGACGTCCGCGGCGGCGTCGCTGGGACTGGCGCCGTCGACTCGCATGCGCACCTCTATCGAGGCGAGACCGGCAAGCTGATCGCGCCGCTCGACGCTATCGGAAAGCAGCGGCACGACGGCGTTGGCGAGATTCTCTGCGGTCGCCGCTTCCTGGATGTATTCCGGATAGACGTTCGAGCCGAGCACGAGATTGGCGAGCACGATCGACGGCACCTCGAGCAGAAAACGGAGCTGCGCGGCGACCGCGTCGACCTTGTAGGCGACGACCGCGGGCACCTGTGCAAGGGCCAGCTCCAGCGTCGCGGTGCCCGACGCCGTCAGCGCGGCACTCGCCATCTTGTAGGCCCGGAAGCGATCGACATCGCCGTCGATCAGATGTGGTTTCGACGGCCAGCCCGCGCACTGCTTCTCGATCAGCTCTCGCACCGAGGCGACTGCGGGGATCAGCACCTGGATCGGACCGACACGCTCGCCCGCCCGCGCAATCGCCGCGCCGAACGGCTCCATCAGCCGGCCCACTTCTGACGCGCGGCTGCCGGGCAGCACCAGCAGCACCGGACGGTCGGGCTGCAAGGCGAGCTTTACAGCGAGCGGCCCCGGATCGGCCTCGCGCATCTCGCTCGCGCGCTCGATCAGCGGATGACCGACATAAGTGCACGCCGGTCCTTCGAGCCGCGCGTAGGCGTCGGGCTCGAACGGCAGCAGCGCCATCGTCTCGTCGATGTACCATCGCATGCGCCTGGCACGGCCGGGGCGCCAGGCCCAGACCTGCGGAGACACATAGTTGACGATGGGGATGAGCGGATTGCGCTTGCGCACGCGCTTGGCGATGCGATGGGTGAACTCGGGGCTGTCGATAATGACGACGCAATCGGGCTCGGCGGCGATGGCCGCGGCCGTCGTCCCGTAGACGCGTCTGACGATGCGCGGAAGGCGCGGGAGGATCGACAGCGGCCCCATGACCGCCACCTCCTCGATATCGAATTGCGACGTCAGGCCGTGGCGCTGCATCGCGGTCCCGCCAACGCCCAGATAGCGCACGCGCCCGCGCAGCCGCCGGTTCATCGCCTCCATCAGTTTGCCGCCGAGGGCATCACCGGAATGTTCGCCGGCGATCAGGAACAACCGGAGATCGCGGCTTGCGACGCCGCCGCCGGCACGGCGCATCGGCGCGGGCGTGCCCGGCGGCGTCCTCTCCTCCTCGTGCGTCATGTCTGCTCCTAGAGCGTGATTGCTTTTCTTTGAATCGCAATCACGCTCCAAAGTATTGATGAGACCGTCGATTCACGCTTCGGACTGATAAGGGCCGAAGCGATCGTGGTCTAGCCCGACCTATGCACCAGAACACGGCCGCGACGGAGGTGAATTTGGCGGTACGCTAGGAGAAGCGCGCAGTTCGATGCCGTCGCATCGGACAAGCGTTTCGACGCCGCGAGGCGTCAAATTCACCCCGCCCGTCTTGGCGAAGCCAAGCTTCGCTTGGACGGGATCGCACGCCCGTGGCCGCCCACGGCGGCGCAAGGCTCAACCCTAGGCAAAGCGACGCGATTAGCCAATCGTCGCCGGGGATCGACGCACGTTCGCGCGATCGCGGTCGCGTTCTGGTGCATAGGTCGGGCTAGTGGCCGATGCGGCGCGTGGCCATGAATATCCCAGCCGCGTCGCACATCGCTATGACAGACGACCGCAGGTCAGCCGCAGCCGTCCCGCCGGTCACGATGATGCCGCTGAGCGGCGTGAACAGGGCCTTGGCGATGATCGCGGCATCGAGCGGCACATCTTCTGCCAGCAGCAGCACGCCGCGCCGCTTGCGGAGCGAGCCGGCCCGCCGGCCGAGGCCGACGATGCGGTCCAGCACGCCGTCTGCGCCTTCCGCTCCTGCCTCGACGGCGAGCACGTAGCCACGCGCGACGACGACGGCGTTTCCGCAGCCGAAAGGCGAAGCCGCCGCCATGACTGAGACCGCTGTGGCCGCGTCGGCAGCGTCGGACGCCGATGGCCGGCAACGGCCGAGCACGGTCAGTGCCTCGTCGTCAGGACGAGCCTGAGACGGCGTTGAGCGTCGGTCCGCAGCGTCGTCGGAGAGGCCGATGACGAACAGCCCGTCGGCCGCCGCCCGCCGCACCAGTTCCGCGCGTTCGGCCACCAGCACGCCCCCCGCGAGAACGGCGACACCGCTGAGGCCGGCCTCGGCGGAGCGCGTGATCGTGCCGGGTCCGATGCTCGGCATGTCGACGCGCAACTCCTGTCCGGGCTTCGGTCGCTTCACGAGGACGCCACGACCCGGCTCATGGCGCACCTTCGCACCGCGAGACGCGGCGACCCGCTGGAGCATGCGGTCGGTTCCTTCCGCGCCTTCGATGGCCTCGACGACGCCGGCATGCACAATGACCGCCTGCCCCACATCGAGATCGCCGAGAGCGCGGATCACCTCGAAGCCGCGTGCGATGTCTCGAGTGTCGGTGGAGTCCGGGCGCTGCTCGGAGAGCACTCCATCGGGTGCCAGCGTCTCGGGCGCCACGTCGGCGGGTCCGATGACGGCAAATCCCTGCGCCTCGAAAAAGCGCACCACGCCCCGCAGGACGCCGTCGTCGCCACCGGACGCGAGAATGCGAAGGATTGCCGGCAGATGGCGGAAAAAGCCGAGGTCGGGCCGGATGCGCTTCAGGTCCGGGCGCAAGGCGGGTCCGATGATCACCACGTGTGTCGTGCCCACGGAGCGAAAGGCCGCCAGCATTCGGCCGAGCTGCCCCATTCCGACGCGGGTGACAGGAAAGTCCGCGAAGTCACGCTCAGCCGCGCCGTCGAGAGCCACGATCCGAGCCAACTCCCCGCGCCGTGCCGCCGCCCGCGCGAACTCCAGAGGCAGCGACCCTCCGCCCGCCAGAATGCCGATGCGGCGAGCAGCGGCGGACATGATCGGTCAGCCTTCGGCCACGTCACGCGGCGTGCAGATCGACCGCTTGCCGCCGGCGCGGATGAAATCGATGATCTCGAGCACGATCGGGTGGCCTTTGAATTCGTCGGCCACGTCTTCGATCCGCTCCATCAGCGTGCCCTCGTTGGCGAAGAGCGCCCGATAGGCGCGGCGCATGTCGTGGATGTCGGCGCGCGAGAAGCCGCGGCGCGTGAGGCCGACGATGTTGAGCCCGGCCAGCCGCGCCCGGTTGCCGAGCGCCATGCCGTAGGGAATGAGGTCGTTCTCAAGCCCCGACATCCCGCCGAGAAACGCCTGCCGGCCGATTCGCGTGAACTGGATGACCGCCGCGCCGCCGCCGAAAATGACGAAATCCCCGATCGTGACGTGGCCGCCGAGCATGACGTTGTTCGACAGCACGACGTTGTTGCCGACGTGACAGTCGTGACCGACGTGCGAATTGGCGAGAAAGGCGCAGTTGTTTCCGATGGTGGTCTTGGCCCCGCCGTGCGGCGTGCCCGGATTCATGGTCACGCCTTCGCGGATCATGCAGTCGGTGCCGATGGTGAGCGAGTTCGGCTCGCCCTTGTATTTCAGGTCCTGCGGCGCGTGCCCGATGGAGGCGAAAGGGAATATCCGGCTTCGTGCGCCGATCGTGGTGTTGCCGGCGACGGCGACGTGGGAGACGAGTTCCACCTCTTCGCCGAGCACGACCTGCGGACCGACCACACAGTAAGGCCCGATCCTGACGCCGTCTCCGAGCGTGGCGCCGGATTCGACGATGGCCGTCGGATGGATGTTCTTCTCAGCCATTCTTGCTCGCAAAGGCTCGGGCTTCGGCGGTGTCGGCCAGCATGGCGCTGATTTCGGCCTCGGCGACGATCTGCCCGTCGACCTTGGCCTCGCCATAGAAGCGCCAGACCCGGCCGCGGTTGCGGATCTTGCGGACATGGTAGTGGAGCTGATCGCCGGGCACGACCGGCTTGCGGAACTTCGCCCGGTCGATCCCCATGAAATACACGAGCTCGGCGCGGTAGTTCTCGCCGAGGCTGTGCACGCAGAGCGCGCCCGCCGTCTGCGCCAGCCCCTCGATGATCAGCACTCCGGGCATCACCGGATACTGCGGAAAGTGGCCCGGAAAAAACGGCTCGTTGATGGTTACGTTTTTGACGCCGACGCAACTGTCGTCGCCATTCATGTCGTACATGCGGTCGACGAGCAGGAACGGATAGCGGTGCGGCAGCAGCTTCATGACGCGGGTGATGTCCGCCGTCGCGAGCCCTGATGGGGTGGTCGTTTCGCTCATGTCCTCCTGCTCCGTCCTCGGCCGCCGCCGGCGCGAAATCTCTAGTCAGCCGGCCCGACCGCCGGCAGCGTGTCCTGGGGCATCCTAGCCGTCGGTTTCGTCTCCGTGGCCGCCCTTGCGATTGGCGACCCGGGCCAGAAACGCCAGCTCACGTGCCCACTGCTTGAGGGGTCGCGCCGGCGTTCCGCCCACGATGGCGCCCGGCGGGACATCGTCCTTGGGATGCGCTGCGCCGGCAACCTGTGCGCCGCTGCCGATCCGAATGTGTCCGACCGTTCCCGACTGGCCACCCATCACGACATAATCTCCAAGCTCGGTCGAGCCCGAGATGCCGACGTGCGCCACGATCACGCAATGGCGACCGATGACGACGTTGTGCCCGATCTGCACGAGATTATCAATTTTCGTGCCTTCCCCGATGATGGTGTCGCGCAGGGCCCCGCGATCGATGCAGGTGTTGGCGCCGATCTCCACATCGTCCTGAATGACGACGCGGCCGACCTGCGGCACTTTGAGGTGACCCTCGCGGCCCATGGCGAAGCCGAACCCGTCCTGACCGATGCGGACGCCGGCATGAATGATCACCCGGTCACCCACGAGCGCGTTGGTGATGGTTGAGCCGGCCCCGATGTAGCAGTTGCGTCCGATCATGGAGCGGTAGCCGATGGCCGCCCCGGCGGCGATGCGGCTGCCGCGGCCGATATGAACTTCCGGTCCGATGACCGCCCCCGGCTCGATGACGACGCCGTCTTCCAGCTCAGCACTCGGATCGACGGGCGATCCGCCGCCGTCGGCAGACGCGGAGCCGGCCACCCGCGGCCAGAGCGCGTCGCGGTGGAAATGCTGGAGGATGAGCGCGAAGGCGCGGTAGGGGGCCTTGTTGATCAGGGCGACCGTAGTGGCGGGCACGCGATCGGCCAATGCCGGCAGGATGAGACAGGCAGCGGCCCGCGTCTCCTTCATCTGTGAGAGATACTTACGGTTGTCCAGAAACGACACGTCCGAGGGACCGGCATCGGCCAACGTCCTGACGGCCATGATCGGTTTTTCAGGGTCGGCGGACTCCGGTAAGGCCGAACCTGTGATGCGAGCAACCTCGGCCAGCGGAAACGGTCCGGCCGAGTGGAAAAAACCGGGATGTTGCATGGTCGGGCAAGCTCGCAAAGTCGAAACCAGCCGGCTCGGAACGGCCGGCAGCGAGGCCCTCGTTAAGTCAGACCGAAGTCCCCGGCAACAACGAAACCCCAGAGCGCCATAAGACGGTATCCGAGCAGGGCCGAAACGGCCCTGCGCGCAGCCTCAGAACTTGGTCTGCGCACCGAACCGGAACAGCTCTTCCTCGTCGTACACTTCCTTCTGGAGTATGTGCGACAGGTCCATGCGCAAGGGCCCAACCGGAGAATTCCAGAGGATGCTGGCACCGACCGAAGCGCGAACCGAGCTTTCGTCGGCGAGCAGGATGCGGCCCTGAGCATTGAGACGCTGGGCCAACTCGTTGGTATCCCAGAGCGAGCCAGCATCGGCGAACACAGCGCCGCTGATCCCGAGATCCTCTGGAAGGAAGGGAATCGGGAAACGGACTTCCGCAGTCGCCGCCCAGTAGCTGGTGCCGCCGATGGCGTCGTCGGTCAGCAGGTCGCGCGGGCCGAAGCCGCCACGGTCGAAACCGCGGACCGTCTCACCGCCACGATAGTAGAGGTCGCCGAGGCGAACGTCGTCTCCGCCCCAACCCTCGATATGACCGCCGACGATACGGCCGACCAGCGTGATCTTTTCGGTGATCGGATAGTAGCCGCGACCTTCACCGAACATGCGCACGTACTGCACGTCGCCGCCGACACCGGCGAAATCCGCGCCGAGCTGGAAATAATAGCCGGCGGTCGGGTTCTTGGGATGATTGCGCTTGTCGTAAGCCAGCGTCGTGCCAACCAGCGACGTGATCGAATCTTCGCCGCGCTGTTTCAATTCCTCGACGACGAACTGCGAGACGCGATCTTCTCTGACGTCGAAGAGCTGAGTGTAGTCGAGCGCATACTGCGTCTGCATCCACATATTCTCGGCCAGCGGGAAGCCGAGGCGGACGGCGCCGCCCGTGCGGCTGCTCGAGAACCCGGCCTCTTCGCCCTGATCGATTTCCTTGTGGTAGAGGTCGAAGCCGGCGGCGAGATTGCGGTCGAGGAAGCGCGGCTCGGTGAACGACAGATCAATCTGCCAGCGCTCCAGCGAGCCGGAGAGCTTCAAGCGGAGGAACTGTCCATTGCCGAGCAGATTGCGCTCGGAGAGCGTGATGTCGCCGATGACGCCTTCCGAGGTCGAGTAGCCGATACCGAACGACAGCTCGCCGGTCGACTGCTCTTCCACCACCACGTCGAGAACAACGCGATCCTCGGCCGATCCGGGACTGCGCTTGATGTCGACGGCTTTGAAAATGCCCATGCCCGAGAGGCGCTTCTTGGCGCGATCGACCAGCATAGGGTTGTAGGCGTCGCCTTCCGCGAGACGGAACTCACGGCGGATCACATAATCCTTGGTGCGCGTGTTGCCGACGACGTTGATCCGCTCGATGTAGATGCGCGGACCTTCCTCGATCAGATAAACGAGCGAGATGGTGCGGCTGGCGGGATCGGGAATAGCCCGCGGCTTCACCCGCACGAAAGCGTAGCCCTGCTCGGCAACCACCAGCGTCAACCGCTCGACAGACTTCTCGATGTCGGCCCCGTTGTAGGTGTCGCCGCTTTCGGTCAGCAACTCATCTTCGAGAGACGACGGAACAACGCCCTGCAGCGTGCTCTCGATGGTCACCGACCCGAAGGAATACATCTCACCTTCTTCGATGGTGAAGTTGATGAAGAAGCCCGACCCGTCGGCATCCAGCTCGGCATTGGCGGCGACAACACGCGCGTCGGCATAGCCATTCTTCAGGTAGTACTGGCGCAGCAGCTCGCGATCGAGGCTCATGCGGTCGGGATCGTAGATGCTGGTGCCTTTGAGGAAGTCGAACCAGCCCGCCGCCGTCGTCGATATGATGTCGCGGAGCTGCGAATCCGAGAAGGCGCGGTTGCCGGTAAAATTGATGCCCTTGACCTTCGTCGCCCCACCTTCGGTGATTTCGAAGACGAGATTGACGCGGTTCTGCTCGAGTTCGATGATCTTGGGCTCGACGAGCGCAGCGAAGCGGCCCTGACGCTGATAAACGTCGAGAATGCGCTGCACATCGGCCTGAGCGCGGGCGCGCGTGAACACCGAGCGCGGCTTCAGCTGCACTTCGGCGCGCAGCGTGTCGGTATCGACCTCGTAGTTACCTTCGAACGCCACTTCGTTGACGACGGGATTTTCGATCACGGTGACGACCGCCGTCGAGCCGACGAGATCGATACTCACGTCCTGGAAGAGGCCAGTGGAGAACAGAGCCTTGATCGAGCGGTCGACCTTGCCGCCTTCGTAGGCGTCGCCGACCGAGAATTGAAGATAGGAGCGAACCGTTTCCGGCTCGACGCGTCTATTGCCTTCCACGCTGATATCGCGAACGACCTGGGCATGCGCCGGCCGGGCAAACATCAACGCGTCTGCGAGCAAGACGGCCGGGAGCACGGCCGCAAGCCAAACGGCGAGCGTCAAGGCCCCCCAGGTCGTGATCCGAAGCTGCATTCGCAGATCAGCCTTTGGTTCTTCGCAGCCGGTTCCCCCGAAGCACGCGAGCCTGCCGGCAACAGGCCACGCACCCAGTCTCAGCGGCGAGTGCCGCTACACGGGACCGCCGTGCGATCCCGAATCAGTCGAGGACAATTCCCCCTACCAAGCCTTGGTTTTAACGATTCAATAAGACCCGTGGAAGTGGCAAGTTTACGTCACCCCGACCGAAATCATCCGGCTCCCACAAACCATCGCTTGAGTATCGGCAAGTCATTGAAAGTAGCGAGGATCATGAGCGTCAGCACGAGCGCGAATCCGATCCGGAAGCCGATCTCCTGGCTGGCCTCGCTGAGCGGTCTGCGACGCACCGCCTCGATGGCGTAGAACATCAAATGACCACCGTCCAATAAGGGGATCGGGAACAGGTTGATCAGCCCGACGCTGACCGAAATAACACCGATCAGATAGATCACGTCGATCTTCGACCGCTTGGCGACCTTGCCCGCGATGTCGGCGATGCGTGCCGGGCCTCCGAGCTGGTTCAGCGTGTGGTGACCGCGGATCACGTCGCGGACCCACCCGAGCGTGCTGGTGATGATGAAGTTGGTCTGCTTGACGCCGAGCCACAGCGCCTCGCCCGGACCGGGCTGGATCCGGCGCACCGTATCGGGCGACGGCAGGTGCCTCACCCCGATGCCAACCATCTGAGTAATCTGACCATTTTCATCCTTGTGGTCGACCAGACGGGGGGTCACCTCGAGCGTTTCCCGGCCGCCTCCGCGCTCCACCTCGACCTTCAGCGCGCGACCGACGCTGGTGGTCACGAACTGCTGCACGCCCTCGAAGCCATCGATCGGGGTCCCATCGATGGCGACGATCCGATCCCCCGCCTTGAAACCCGCCTCGGAGGCCGGTCCGCCGGCGACCACCTCGTCGACCCGCGCTTCCGTCACCTGCATTCCAAAAATGCTGAACCAGAGGGCGAAGATCACGATGGCCAGGATGAAGTTGGCGATCGGACCCGCAGCCACCACGGCCGCCCGCTGCCAGACCGGCTTGGCGTGGAAAGACCCTGCCTTGTCCTCGGCTGACATGCGGTCGAGGGCATCGCGAGAGTGTGCGCTCGCAGCATTCTCATCGTCCATGAACTTGACGTAGCCACCGAGCGGGATCCAGGCCAACCGCCAGCGGGTGCCGTGCCGGTCGTCGAACCCGAAGATCTCGTGGCCGAACCCGATGGAAAACGTCTTGACCTTCACGCCGCACCAGCGCGCGACCAGGAAGTGCCCCAGTTCGTGCACGAATACGACGACCGTCAGCACGACCAGGAAGGGCAGGGCGAACATTACCCGTTCCATCAGGTCGGCGCCCAGGGCTTGCATGTCCATGCGTCCTCGAAAGCTGTGCCGGCAGCGTTTGCCGCGTCGCAAAAATAAAGCCTGAAAGGGTCAGGTACGGCTCTGCAGACCCAGTTCAGTCATCCGCCGCGCTTCCGCATCGACGGCCAGAACCGACGCGAGGTCGCTCAGGCTGCCAAGCAGGCCGCGCGACTCGGCCATATCGAGAGTCGACGCGACCGCTTTGGCGATATCAAGGAATCCCATGCGGCGGTCAAGAAATGCTTGCACCGCCACCTCGTTGGCCGCGTTGAGCACGGCCGGCGCCGCGCCGCCTCGCCGCAGGGCCCCGCGCGCGATCTCCAGGGCCGGAAAGCGGGTCTCGTCCGGGGCCTCGAAGGTCAGCGTGGCGAGTTGCACCAGATCGAGCCGGGCGGTCGGCGCCGACATGCGCGCCGGCCACGAGAGTGCCACCGCGATGGGGGTGCGCATGTCCGGCGGCGAAAGATGCGCCAGCACCGAGCCGTCGGTGAAGGCGACGAGGCAGTGAATGATCGATTGCGGGTGCACCACGACGCGGAGCTGCTCAGGCTCGACGGGAAACAGGTGGTAGGCTTCGATCAGTTCGAGCCCTTTGTTCATCAAGGTCGCGGAATCGATGGTGATCTTGCGGCCCATCGACCAGTTGGGATGCTTCAGCGCCGCTTCGGGTGTCGCCGACGCGATGGCGTCACGACTCCAGGTCCGGAAAGGGCCGCCCGAGGCTGTGAGCGTAATGGTCTCGACGCTGTGCCCCGCCGTCGAGCCCAGCGCCTGGAAGGCGGCGGAATGCTCGCTGTCGACGGGCAGCAGCTCGGCGCCGTGCGCCTTGACCGTCTCCATGAACACGGTGCCTGCGGATACCAGGCATTCCTTGTTGGCGAGCGCCACCCGGCGTCCCTGGCGGGCGGCGGCGAATGTCGGCCGCAGTCCGGCGGCGCCCACGATCGCCGCCATCACGCAGTCCGCCGGCTCGCTCCCCGCCGCCTCCAGCGCGTCCGCGCCAGCCGAGACGGCGATGCCTGTGCCGGCCAGCCGGGCCTTGAGGTCTGCGTAACCGCCTTCGTCGCCGATCACCGCTTGCCGGGCCCGGTGCTTGACGGCCAGTTCCGCCAGCCGCGCGACGTTGCTCTGCGCCGTCAGGGCGACGATATCGAAGGCGTCCGGCGTTCGGCCGACGAGATCGAGCGTGCTCTCGCCGATCGATCCGGTGGCGCCGAGCACGGTGAGCGTTCGGACGGCACGCGCGCCCGGCGGCTTGGGCGGAGCGGGAGGCCGATCGACATCCGCAGCCGGTCCAGGCATTCCGGCTGATCCTTTGTTCAATGGCCGAGCAGCAGCGCCTGTGCCGGCGCCCCGGCATTGGCGAAAAGGGCAAAGAGCGCGGCCGTCGCCGCCACCGTCACGACGCCGTCCATGCGGTCCATGAAGCCGCCGTGTCCGGGGATGAGATTGCTCGCGTCCTTGACGCCGAAGTGGCGTTTCAACGCAGACTCTGCCAGATCGCCGCCCTGCGCCACGAGGCCGAGGACGAGACCGCTCACCGCCAGGGCGGCGGGAGAGGCGCCGGCGTAATAGGTGGCGAATACCGCGCCCGCCAGCGCCCCGGCTCCGATGCCGCCGAGCAGCCCGGACCACGTCTTCTTGGGCGACACCGCCGGCCACAGCTTCGGTCCGCCGACCAGACGTCCGGTGGCATAGGCGATCGTGTCTGTCGCCCACACGACGACGAAGATGAACAGCACCGCCCAGAACCCATGCGGCTCGTCGCCTCTGAGCCAGAGCAGCGCCACGGCCGGCACGCCCGTGTAGAGGACGCCGGCCGCCGACAGCAGTCCGTAGGAGCCGAACTGCAGCGGTACCGCGATGATGGTGGCGATGGCCAGCGCGGCCAGCCCGAGCGCCGCATAGCCGAACGCAGCCAGTCCCACGGCGATGACGATGGCGATGGCGTGCACGACGAAGGAAAGATCGAAGTCCGCCTTGCGGACGACGCGGCCCCATTCCCAGCTCATCAGCAGCGCGACGATCAGCACGAGCGCGGCGAAGGGCCAAGGTCCGAGCCACGCCGCGGCGATGGTGACGACGGCCAGGAGCAACCCTGAGACGATGCGCGCGAGAAGCTCTCCCGCCGTCCGCTGCTGAGGTTCCTCAGCGGCAATCGATTCTGTCACGTCGTCACCCGGCATCGCGGGCTCCCAGCGCCACCGCGCGTTGCGTCAGGCCGCCGAAGCGACGGTCGCGCGTGCGGAACTCGGCGACCGCCTGCTCCAGGTGCTCGCGGCCGAAATCGGGCCAGTAGACGTCGAGGAAGACCAGCTCGGCATACGCACACTGCCAGAGCAGAAAATTCGACAGCCGCATCTCACCGCTGGTGCGCAGCAGGAGATCGGGGTCGGGGATGCCGGCGGTATCGAGGCGGCGGCCGATCATGTCGACGGTGATGGCGTCAGGTGAGAGCGTCCCCGCCGCCGCCTGCCGGGCCAGATCGCGCACGGCCTTGGCGATTTCGCCGCGCGCGCCGTAGTTGAAGGCGATGACCAGCGTCAGCGCCGTATTGCCGGCGGTTAATTCGCGCGCCTCGTCGATCAGCGCCAGCATCTCGGGATCGACGTTGTGGCGCTCGCCGATGACGGTGATGCGGACGTTGTTCTGATGCAGCTCGGCGAGATCGCGGCGGATGAAGCGCTTCATCAGCCCCATCAGGTAGTCGACCTCCTCAGTCGGCCGCGACCAGTTCTCGGACGAGAAGCTGTAGATGGTAAGAAACGGGATGCCGAGTTCGCGCGCGGCCCTGACCGTGCGCCGCACCGCCTCGACGCCGGCTCGATGCCCCATGACGCGCGGCATTCCGCGCTCGCCGGCCCATCGTCCGTTACCGTCCATGATGATGGCGACGTGGCGCGGCATCAGCTCGGAGCGGTCGTTGATGTCGGGACTTTGCAAGCTGTCTGCCACGTGGGCACGGACCTTCATGTCGGGACGGCGGGAGACACCGGCTACACCTTCTGGATTTCTGTCTCCTTGGCCTGCAGCGTCTGATCGATCTCACGGATGATCTTGTCGGTCAGCTCCTG
>JBQTIA010000042.1:0-17478 GCA_052388455.1 Hyphomicrobium sp. | reverse complement strand
GGACGCGGAGGAGCGATGGCTCGAGATCACCGAGGCGTACGAAGCCGCGGCGAATTCTCACGCCGCTTCACTTTGAGGAAGCGAAATTTCAATTGCGCGCCATCGACCGACGGAAAGTCTCGGCGTTTCCAACGACAACGCCGGCGCAAGATCACTCCCGCGGTTGTCAACAGCTTGGGCACAGAAAAACACCCCCGGCGATTATGCGAAGGCGCACGCCGCACGAGTTGTGTAGTCAGTCTGGAGGGAGCCGGCTGACCCGGCCGCGCGGGGCGGTTGGTTCGGTTGGTGAGGGCCTTCCGAGCTTCGATCAACCGGCTCCCTACGATCGATCCAGCAACTGATGCGCCGACCTGCGACCGCTCAAGCTGCGCGGACGGCGTGCTCGCTTTCCAATTTTGCGATGGCACGCCGGAGCTGGTCCGCAAGCATAGAGACGATGGACGCCTCGTTATCTTCTCCGCCATCCGGCGCACGGTGCTGAAGCGGATGCTCGGGACTCCAGCGGCGTGCCGGCTCCTCACGTTGCGCGTCGGCCGCGACAGCACGGTGCTCACGCTCGGCAAAGACCGTCAGCCGTTCCTTGACCTCCAGCACCCGCAGTCGCTGCAGATCGGCCAGGTTCAGCGCGATTCTGATCTCGTCCCGGTCGATGACGAATTCATCGACGACGTGGAAGATGCGCATGAGCGTCAAGGCCCGCTCGATCTCTTCACGCGGCAGAAGCAGCTCGCGCTCGATTCCACGCACGGTGGCGTATATCGACTTGGGATCGAACATGTAGCGCACGAGATGCGCGGCGATCTTCATGGATTCCCGCGTCGCCCAGGGCGCCCGGATGATGTCGTCGAGCCAGACCTCGCCGGCCAGGCGAAGATCCTCGCGCAAGAGGCTTTCCAGGGAGCTGAAGCGGATCCGGCGCTGCTCGATCATGGCGAACTCGATACAGGATGTGCGCAAAGCGGCAATGAGGGGTGCAAGAAAGGCCCTACTGGAAGGATGGGCCGACAGAGTAAACCCGGCGTTAACGGCCCGGCCATGCGCGACCGCGCTCGTCCGGCGATTTTGGAAAAATCGGCGATGGCGTCTGATGATGCTGGCGGATTACGATTCGGAGAGCTCGGCGAATCCGGCCGTAACGTAGGTCGGGGGGTGCGGCGGGAGCGGCAGCGACCGGTGCGAAGTCCGACATCGTCCAGCGCGCGGCTGTCGGACTTCGCGGCCCATCAAAGCTGATGCGCCGCTCACTCCGACCTACGATTAACAGCGCTTGTCACCCCGCGATCTTCGAGAAATCGGCGATGGTCGTGGTGGCGGCGCGGATTTCGGAGAGAAGCTTCAGGCGGTTCTCGCGCAGCCGGACGGCTTCCGGGCCGCCGGTGACGTTGACGGTGACGTGCTCGAAGAAGGCGTCGACCGGCGCGCGCAGCTCGGCGAGCGCCCGCATGGCGCCGGTGAAGTTCTCGACGTCGATGGCCGCGCGGGTGTCGAACTTAACCTTGGTGATGGCGGTGGCGAGCGCCTTCTCCGCCGGCTCGATCAGCAGGCTGCCATCCGGCTCACCGGCGTGGCTGCGCTTGTCCTTCTTCTCCTCGATGCCGAGAATGTTGGACGCGCGCTTGACGCCGGCCAGCAGGTTGGCGCCGTCGTCGGTCGTCAGGAAATCGGAGAGCGCTTCGACGCGCTTGACGATGAGGGCGAGGTCGTCCTGGCCGCCCAACGAGAACACGGCGTCGATGAGATCGTGCCGCGCGCCCTTGTCCTTCAGGTAGACCTTGAGCCGGTCGGCGAAGAAGGCGAGGAGGTCATCCGGATTGTAAATGAGGGCACTTACTTTGCGTGTCGAGCCTTGCTCAATCTTTTCCTTGAGAGCCGGCAATGCGTACGTACCGGCGGAAGCTGCGAACACTTTGCGTAGCGGCACCCTGAGATCATTCTCCAGCACGATGCGGATGACGCCGAGCGCGGCGCGGCGGAGCTGGTAGGGATCGCCGGAGCCCGTCGGCTTCTCTCCGATGGCCCAGAATCCGACGAGCGTGTCGAGCTTGTCGGCCAAGGCGACCGCGATCGACACCGGCGCCGTCGGCACGCTGTCGCTTTGCCCCTTCGGCTTGTAATGCTCCTCGATCGCCGCCGCGATCTTCGGGTTCATGTGCTCGGCTTCCGCGTAATAGCGGCCCATCAGCCCCTGCAGCTCGGGAAACTCGCCGACCATCCCCGACACGAGATCGGCCTTGCAGAGCTGCGCCGCGCGGCCCGCGAGATCGGGCTCGGCATCGACAGCGCCCGCGATCTGGCGCGCCAGCTCCGTGATGCGCTCCATGCGGTCCCACTGGGTGCCGAGCTTCTCGTGGAAGGTGATGCCCTTCAATTCGAAGTGCATCGGCTCCAGCCGGCGCTTCAGATCCTGGTCCCAGAAGAACTTGGCGTCTGACAGCCGCGCGCGGATCACCTTCTCATTGCCGGAGGTGACGGCGGCGCCCTTGTCCTTCGGCGTGAGGTTCGACACCGCCAGGAATTTGTTGGCGAGCTTCTTCGACTTGGGATCGCGCAGCGAGAAGCACTTCTGATGCTGCTTCATCGAGGTCGTCAGGCATTCAGCCGGCACGGCCAGGAACGCCTTGTCGAACTCGCCCATGAACACGTTCGGCCATTCGGTCAGCCCGGCGTTCTCGGCCATCAGCGCCTCGTCCTCGACGAGCGCCAGCTTGGCCTCCTTCGCCAGCGCGTGCGCCTGCTCGGAAATGATCGCCGCGCGATCCGCCGCATCGAGCATCACCTTGTGCTTCTTGAGGCCCTTGGCGTAGTCGGCAAACCCTTCGACCGCGAACGGCTCGTTACCGTGGAAGCGATGCCCGCGCGTCTCCTTGCCCGACGAAATGCCGGCCACCTCGAACTTGACGACCTTGCCGTCGAGCAGACACAGAATCGAATGCAGCGGTCGCACCCACTGGAAGCTGCCCGAGCCCCAGCGCATCGATTTCGGCCACGGAAATTTACCGAGCACCGCGGGCACGATCTCGGCGACGATCTCCGCCGCCTTGCGCCCCGGACGGCTCGTGCGCGCGACGTAGTAATCGCCCTTTTTCTCATCCTTGACGACCTCGGCGTCGGCGATCGAAGCCAGACCGGCCGCCTTGAGGAACCCGGCCAGCGCCTGCTCGGGTGCGCCGACGCGCGGCCCCTTACGCTCCTCCGACACGGCCGGTGATTTTGTAGGAATGCCCTCGATCATCAGCGCCAGCCGCCGCGGCGTCGCGAAGCTCCGCGTCTCTCCGACATCGAGCCCCTCGGCCTTCAGACCTTCGACGATCAGACGTCGCAGGTCGTCCGCGGCGCGCGCCTGCATGCGGGCCGGAATTTCCTCGGAGAAAAGTTCGAGCAGCAGTTCGGACATGGGACCCCACGGCGGCGCTGCACCGGGCGGGGCCACCCGGCATCAGGACCGGCGAACCCCGCGCGCAGCTCCCGGCAACGATTGAGTACGGGTAACGCGACGATCAGAACCGGAAATAGATGAACGTCTCACTGCGGTCGAGGAAAATCAGGGAGACCGCGAACAGCGCCCCGAGCAGCAGACTGCGCGGCAGTCGCGAAGCCGGCGATGCGCCGGCCCGAGCCGGTACCATCCTGCCGACAACCCCCGACGCCCTTCATAGACTCAACCCGGTTGCATAAGGGGCAAGTCGCGCAATTCGGCGGGTCGCGAATGACCAGCGAAGCCCCGAACGGCCCGCCGCTCGATTGACACCGCTCAATTGGCGACCGCCGGCTCCGGTGATTTTGCGGCTTCGGCCAGTCCGGCCCGATCGATGGCCATGGCGCCGATGTCCTCGACCGCGCCGGTGGTCGTCAGGTAGCCGAGGCCGACGGCGAGGGCGACGAAGTAGAACACCAGCACCGGCATGGTCCGGCGGAGGAACAGCAGTCCGAGCAGCGCAAGCGGCAGCCCCAGAGTCAACAGGCCGGCAACGAACGGCGTCATGAAGGACACTCCTCTATCCCCTGCCGCCCGTCCTCGGGCGGCGCAGCTCGTCGCAGTCTAGCGGTCAAACGCCCGCGGCGCATCACCCGACGAACAGAGCGAACAGGCCAAGCAGCACGGCGCCGGCGAGCACCAGCCACAGCACATAGCCGGCCGCCTCGACGCCGAGATAGGCGAGCCCGCCGACGAAAGCGAGGGCGGCCAGCGTGCCGAACAGCGTCGGACCCTTGTCGCGGGGCACCATGCGGGACACCGCGATGGCGATGAACATCGCGACGACAAAGATCAGCACCGCCGCGCCGAGCTCCTTGGGGTCGTTGAAAAGGTCCGAAAAGCTCATCAGCGGTCCGGCGACGGCCGCGATCGAAAAAGTCGTAGCCAAGACGTTGTCCCTCCACTCCGCGGTTCGCCCCGGCGATCCCGGCCGGCGCCGCATGCCCCGTAAAGCGTCAGCCCCGATAGCCCTGGCCATCATAGCTCCCGGCGGGTTCATGCGGCATTCCGCGGTCCGATTCAACCGCTCGTGTCGCCAAACGCGCCCTGCGCGTGGCGCCGCCGCAAGCGCTTTCGCTCCTCTCGCCGCCTGTGGCCCGCGGGCCTTCCCGACCCGCCCGGCCGGCGCTTTATGCCGCCCGCCCCCACGCCCACACTTGACCGGCTCGACGGCGTGGCGTTGGAAAGGCAAAGTTCCGCTCGACGCTTCGCATCGGCGGGCGTTCGAGCAGCGGACGGCGGGGGTGGCAGATATGGCAGATCGGAAAGACCGTCGGATGGGATGCCCCGATGCGCGCGCTGCCGGCTGCCGACCAGCGAGCGCGACCCTCTCCGCTCCGTACACGCAAGCCAGCCGTTTCGAAGGCGCCCGCCGATGATGGCCTTCATCGCCGAGAATTTGGCGCCGATCATGTTCCTGGCGCTCGTCGTCGTGCTGCTGATGGGCTACCCCGTCGCGTTCTCGCTCGGCGCCGTGGGGCTGATCTTCTTCGTTATCGGCGTCGAGCTGGCACCCCATTCGGACGGCATCATCACGCTCTCCTGGCCACTGCTGCAGTCGATGCCGCTGCGCATCTACGAGGTGATGAAGAACGATACGCTGCTGGCCATCCCGTTCTTCACCTTCATGGGCCTGATCCTCGAACGGTCCGGCATGGCGGAGGACCTGCTCGACACGGTCGGCCAGCTCTTCGGCACGATTGGGGGGGGACTCGCCTACGCCGTCATCTGCGTCGGCGCGCTGCTGGCGGCCACCACCGGCGTGGTGGCCGCCTCTGTGATCTCGATGGGCCTCATTTCGCTCCCCATCATGCTTCGCTACGGCTATGATCGCCAGCTCGCCTCCGGCACCATCGCCGCCGCCGGCACGCTGGCTCAGATCATCCCGCCGAGCCTCGTGCTCATCGTACTCGCCGACCAGCTCGGCCGCTCGGTCGACGACATGTACAAAGGAGCGCTGCTGCCCGGGCTGATGCTCGCCGGCTGCTATGCGATTTACGTGTTCATCACCTCGATGATCTGGCCCAATTCCGCGCCGGGATTGCCGGCCGCCGACATCCGCTTCAAGAAGCCGGACGGCTCTCGCGGCACAACGTCCCTCATCGCCGTCGCGGCGGCCTCGGCGGTGGTCGGCACCGCACTCGCCCGCCAGACCCAATATCAAAGCATCGACTTCGCCGTCGTCGCCATGGCGGGCTCGATCGCCTTCGCGCTCGTCGTCGCGCTCGTCAACCGTGCGTGGGTCCTCTGGCAGGGTACAGGCTTCCTGTCCCCGCTCGCCGAGCGCGTCACCTTCGTCATGGTGCCGCCGCTGCTGCTCATCTTCCTCGTGCTCGGCACCATCCTGATCGGCGTCGCCGCCCCGACCGAGGGCGGCGCCATGGGAGCGGTCGGCGCCATGATCCTGGCCGCCATCAAGCGCCGCGTCGACGGCGACCCGAGCCGTTTCAACATGGACATCGTGCGGAGCGCTGCCGAGGCGACCGCCAAGCTGTCGGCGTTCGTGCTGTTCATCCTGGTCGGCGCACGGATTTTTTCGCTGACGTTCTACGGCGTCAACGGCCACATCTGGGTCGAGCATCTGCTGACGGGACTCCCCGGCGGCATGTACGGCTTCCTGATCCTGGTCAACGTGGCGGTGTTCCTGCTGGCGTTCTTCCTCGATTTCTTCGAGCTGGCGTTCATCCTCGTGCCACTGCTGAAGCCTGCGGCCGAAGCCATCTTCCGCAACGCGCCCGAGTCGGTCGCCATCGCGAAGGGCTTCGGCCTCGCCGTCATCACGACGACGGACGACAGCGGGGTGACGCGTGAGATGGTGGCCGACGTGACCCCGTTCATGGTCTGGTTCGGAATTCTGCTCGCGGTCAACATGCAGACGAGTTTCATGCACCCGCCGTTCGGTTTCGCGCTGTTCTACCTGCGCTCGGTGGCGCCGAAGGAGCGCTACACCGACAAGGTGACTGGTCGAACGATGGAGCCGGTGACGACCGCGCAGATCTACTGGGGCGCGGTGCCGTATGTCGGCATTCAGCTCTTGATGGTGGCTTTCGTGCTCGCCGCGCCGTGGCTGGTGATGCACTCCATCGTGCGGCCGGACGTGACGGCTGGCGTACCGGGCGTTACCACTCCCTCCGGCCAGGCGGGCCAGTCCGGTCTGAATAGCGACGGACGCTTTGCCCTGCCGCCGGGCCCGCCGGCAATTCCTGGCACGCCTGCCCCCGTCATCACCGGCCCCGGCGCCCCGACCCTCGACATGCGGGAACTGCCGCGGTTTTGAGAGCGGCTGCGCCGCGGCTTTACGGAGAACCGAAGCCCGCTTCCCTCAAACCGCCTGCCCCGCCGACCAGCCGCTGGCCCAGGCCCACTGGAAGTTATAGCCGCCGAGCCAGCCGGTCACGTCGACGGCCTCGCCGATGCAGTAGAGGCCTGGCACGGCGCGCGCCTGCAAGGTCTTGGACGACAGATCGCGGGTGTCGATGCCGCCGACCGTCACCTCGGCCTTGGCATAGCCTTCCGTGCCTTCGGGGCGGTACGGCCAGCCGTTCAGCCGGGCGGCAAAGTCGGAGAGCGCCTTGCCCGGCATTTGCCCCAACTCGCCTTGCGGCAGGTGAGCCGCCGTCAACGCCTGTGCCAGCCGGGCCGGCATGATCTCGGCGAGCACGGTGTGCGCCGCCGCCTTGGGACGCGATCGACGACGCTCGGCGAAATGGGCGGCAGCCGCGCGCTCCGGAAGCAGATCGAGCACGATCGTTCCGCCCGGTCGCCAGTAGGACGAAATCTGCAGGATCGCCGGGCCGGAGAGTCCGCGGTGTGTGAACAGCAGGCTCTCGCGGAAGCGGTACTTCTCGAACGTGGCGACGGCATCGATCGACACGCCGGCAAGCCCCGCATCGAAGACGACAGCGTCAGCAACGGCTTTCAGCCCCACCAGTCCGGGGCGGGTTGCAGTGACGCGCAGGCCGAAACGGCGGGCAAGGTCGTAGCTGAAGCCCGTGGCACCCATCTTGGGAATGGATAGCCCGCCCGTCGCCAGCACGAGCGAGGGCGCCGAGACGATACCCGCTTGCGTTTCGACATGGAATTGATCGGTTCGCGTCACGCCGCTGATTGACTGGCCTAAGCGCAGATCGACTCCGCCCGCCCGGCATTCGGCGACCAGCATGGCGACGATCGCCCGTGCCGACCCATCGCAGAACAACTGGCCGAGCGTCTTCTCGTGAAACGCGATCCCGTGCCGCCGCACCAGCGCGATGAAATCCGATGGCGTGTAGCGGCTCAGAGCCGAGATGCAGAACCGAGGGTTGTCCGACAGGAAGCGCTCCGGCACAGTGCCGAGATTGGTGAAATTGCAGCGCCCTCCGCCGGAAATCAGAATCTTGGCGCCGGGCTTGTCCGTATGCTCGAACAGCAGCACCTTGCGGCCACGCTGACCGGCGGTGAGCGCGCACATCAGCCCCGCCGCCCCGGCGCCGAGGATCACCGCATCGAAGGTTTCAACCGGCTCCGTCATGAGCCTTCGGCCCGCCCGCGGCCGGAGACCATGATGAAATGCTGCTTTTCGGATCGCGACAGCCGCTTGATGCGCGCCTCTTCCTTCGACGCTGCGGAGCGCGTGGCGAACGACGCTTCAAACACGAGAGTGACCGGACGGCGCGCCGAGGTATAGCGGGCACCTTTCGGCTTCACGCCGTTATGCTGTGCGAGGCGCCGCGGCACGTCGGTCGCGATACCCGTGTAGAGCGTTCCGTCCGCGCATTCGACGATGTAGAGCCAGAAGCCCATCGAGTTCAGTTCTCGTCGATCCGACTGGAGGCGTGCGACGTCCCGAAGGACGCGAGTTGAAACCCGGGACGCCGCGCGCGACTTTGGTAAGGTGACCGCGAGTGATACCGTCGCGCGGGGCTGGCGGGGCGGCCGCGCGCCATGAAAAGCGAATACCGGCGCGCCAACCGTATAACCATGAGCCGACATTTCGGCGCGCCGGTATGATCCCGGATTCGGAGGACTTTTGCCATGGCCATCAGCTTTGCACCCCACCTCTGGTACACGAAGGACGCTGAGGAGGCCGCGCGGTTCTACGTGTCCGTCATCCCGCGATCCTCCTTCGACCGCGTGACGGTGCTGCCGATCGAGACACCGTCGGGTCCGCCCGGCTCGGTGGCCGTCGTCGAGTTCACGCTCGCGGGGGCACCGGTGATGGCGATCAGCGCCGGCCCGCACCATCCTTTCAACGACGCCATTTCGCTCATGCTTCTCTGCGACACGCAGGCCGAGATCGACGCGCTGTGGAGCGGACTGACGAGCGGCGGCGGCAAGCCGGTCCAGTGCGGCTGGCTGCAGGATCGCTACGGCGTCTCCTGGCAGGTTGCGCCGCGCCGATTGGGCGAGATGATCGGCGATCCCGACCGCGCCAAGGCCGCCCGGGCCGCCTCCGCCATGATGGGCATGGTCAAACTCGACCTCGCCGCTCTCGAGGCGGCGTACAAGGGGTGATCCGCGCTAGCCACCGTCAAACCGCCAGATAATGCCAGCCGACCGCCAGCGCGCCGCAGATCGCGAGCGTCGTCACGATGCCCCGGTGCAGGGCGAACAGCAGCACGAACGCCAGCGCCGAAAGGACGACGGCCACGGGCTGCAGGGTCGCGAGGTCGGGGAGATGCAGGCGCAGCGGACCCCAGGCCGTATCGCTCACCTTGCCGAACAGCACGTGCAGCGCGAACCAGACCGTCAAGTTGAGGATCACGCCGACGACGGCCGCAGTGACGGCGGCGAGCGCCGCTTTCAGCTTCGGGTTGGCGTTGAGCCGCTCGATGTAGGGCGCGCCGGCGAAGATCCACAGGAAGCATGGCGCGAATGTCGCCCACAGGGTCACCAAGGCGCCGAGAAGGCCCATGGCCAGCGGTGTCCCGCCGCCGTGGCGCCATGCGGCGAGCGTACCGACGAATTCGGTAACCAGGATCAGCGGACCGGGTGTCGTCTCGGCGAGGCCCAGCGCGTCGAGCATTTCGCCGGGCGCCAGCCAGCCGTGCGTCTGAACCACGTCCTGCGCCATGTAGGCGAGCACGGCGTAGGCGCCGCCGAAGGTGACGACCGCGAGCTTGGAGAAGAACCAGGCGAGTTGCGACAGCACATGCGTCGGGCCGAATGCCAGCACGATCGCCGCCAGCGGCACGATCCAGATCGCCAGCCAGAGGAGGACGGTGCGCAGGGTTTGCGAGAACGGCACAGGCGTCGACATCGCTGACGGAGCGGCGGCGGTCGTCGTTGCGCCGGCTCCGCGCAGATACCCGGTCAGCGCCGCGGCGATCACGATGACCGGGAACGGCACGCCGAAGAAGAAGATCGCCATGAACGCCGCCGCCGCGATCAGCCAATCCGTGTCGGATTTCAGTGCCCGCCGCGCCACCCTGAGCAGCGCCTCTACGACGATCGCCAGCACGGCGGCCTTGATGCCGACGAACAGTGCCTCGGCGACCGGCACGTTGCCGTACATGGCGTAGAAGATGGCCAGCGCCAGCATCAGCGCCGCACCGGGCAGCACGAACAGCAGCCCCGCCGCCAGCCCACCGAGGGTGCCGTGCAGCCGCCAGCCCGCGTAGGTCGCGAGCTGCATGGCCTCGGGGCCGGGCAGCAGCATGCAGAAGTTGAGCGCCGTCAGATAGGTTTTTTCGTCGAGCCACTTTTTCTCGTCGACGAGAATTTTGTGCATCATGGCGATCTGGCCGGCCGGCCCGCCGAAGGACAGGCAGCCGATCCGCCCCCACGTGCCAAGCGCTTCCCGGAACGTCGGCGCGGCCGGCGCCGGCTCGCCTGCGACAGAGTTCATGACATCCCTCCCCGACGACGAAACACGAGCGGGCCTGCCGTGGCGCGTGCGAACGACATGCCATCGTCTGCGACGCTGATGCGGGCCAGTCGATCCAAGGAGACGGCCCTATGCGCTTTTGCCACGACACTCCCGTGTCGGCGCTTGGGCTTTCGCCTGTCGGGGCGGCCGTTAGAGCCCCATGAACCACTAGCACCGCATCGGCACCGTGTTCAATCGGCGAGGCACTCGCCAGCGGACACGCTCACCGCAATGGTGCGAGAGCCGTCATCTCGAGGTCCGTTTTTGGCCATATTTCCAACGGGCTGAAAACTGCGCTTCAGACGGACTGTCTGCGACCAGCCGTCGCGCAAATGCTCGGGCGTGAAATTGAAAACCCTCTGGATTTCAGCCGGTTGCGAATTGTGACTGCGATGGGCGACCCATTGCCGCGGTTGACGGCCCGTCCGGTGGCTGGTTCGTTCCCGTTCACCAGAAGGGGGTCCATCTGCGATCCCCACCCCAAGCGCGACGTCAGAACTGATCTGGTGTTTCGCAAAGGTCCCTTTCGCCACCCGGCGAGCCTCGTCACGAGAACATCAGTTCCGCCGCCTGGCGGTTGGCCGAGCCCTGGGAGGGACATCGGCCGGGGCAGCCCCCGAGGGAGCACCCCCTGAGACGCACGAGGCATTCCAATCGGATCTGAGCCTGCGTCGCCTGTTCAACAGGAGTGTCATCATGAAGTCGTTCGTTTCCGCCTGCCTGGCCGTCGCGGCCATCGGTCTCCCCGCTGCCGGCATGAGCTCGGCACCGGCCAGCGCCGCCGCGCAGTGGTCGTGCACGGGCGCCGAATACGTCTGCGGCCCGACAAACGTCACGGCCGGCAAGACCAAAGCCAACAGCGCCAAGGTGTACTCGAACCGCGGCACCAAGACCGCAAGCTACAAGTCCCGCGGCGGCAAGCGCTACGCCAACGTCTCCAAGCGCTCGAAGAACCGGGTCGCGCGGTCCTATCCGTCGGGCGGCTCGTCGGGCATCGCCTCCTACTACTGGCAGCCCCAGGCCGTCGCCTCGGGCGGTCGCTTCAACCCGAACGCCCTGACCGCGGCCCACAAGACGCTGCCCTTCGGCACCCGCGTCCGCGTGACCAACCGCAACAACGGCCGCTCGGTCGTCGTGACGATCAATGACCGTGGTCCCTACATCAAGGGCCGCGTCATCGACCTCTCGCGCCGCGCGGCGCAGGTCGTCGGCATGACCGGCTCGGGCATCGCCCCGGTGTCGTACTCTGTGGTCGGCCGCAGCTGACCCTTCGACCGAACTCTCGGTTGACATGAAGCATGAGCAGGGCGGCGCAGCTTCGGCTTCGCCGCCTTTTCTTTCGGCCGTTCGCAACCTTTCGTGGCGCAGCGACAACTGCCCAGAACGGTCCATTGCCAGGGAGCGATAAGAAACGGTATCTTCCGGCAAATATAGCTGACACCAGCCGGAGCGCACGCAAGCGAATGCCCAAGACCCCTCCGCGTCCGGAACGTGCCAAGGCCCTCCAGTTGCTCCGGCAGGCGCTGGTGGAGAAGAAAATGACTCAGGCCGATCTCGCCGATGCGGCCGACTGCCATGAGAAGACCATCCAGAATCTGATGGGCGGCCACTCGGTGCGAGACCAGACGCTGTTCGATGTCGCCATGGTGCTGGGGCTGGATTTTCATCAGCTGAAGGAGGCGTGGTGCGGAACCATGGCCGCCGCCCAGCCGATGGACCTGAAGGGGGAGGGCGGTCTCGTCGCGCCCGTCTACATGGGCGCCTATACCAGCGCCGCCGTCGACGACTACATCGGCAGCTACCTCACCTTACGGCCGGCCTTCGCCGTTCCGAACACCGTCGTCGCCTACCGCACCGACATCGTCTGGGATCCCGAGTGGCCGAGCCTGCTGTTCGAAGAGCGCGACCGGCCCGACGCGCCGTTCTCCCATAGGGGACGGCTCTACATCCCGGCGTCGTCGATGTTCATCCACCTCGTCTCGCTGACCAAGGGCGCCATGCGCATGATCGTCGTTTCGCAGCTCGACCGAGAAGGCGAGATGCGCGGCCTCATCACCACGCTCAACAAGCAGCGCGCGACCTTCATCCCCGTTTCGGCGCCGATCGTCTACAAGCGGACGGAGAGCTTCAATCCCTCCGAGCTCGGAGAGATCGGAGAGAAGAACCCCGTCTACGCCCGCTATCGATCGATCCTGGAAAGCGCCCTCGCCGACGGCTACGCCCGACTCGTCAGACCTTGAGGCACGGGCCAAAGCGACTGCACCGCGATAGACGTGCAGGGTTCGGGCTAGAGACCAAAACTGCCAGTCGCGCGCATCGCGGCTGCAGATGAGCGAGGACTGCTGTTCGGGATGATCACGCGCGACGACATTGCTGCCCATCTCGACAGTCTCGCCAAACCGCCCGGCAGCCTCGGTCGCCTGGAAGCGCTGGCCCTGCGCCTCGCCCTCGTGCAGGGCACGCTGTCGCCCAAGACGGAGCCGAGAAAGCTCGTCGTCTTCGCCGGCGACCACGGCGTCGTCGGCGCCGGCGTCGGGATCTGGCCGTCGGCTGTCACCAGCGCGATGATCGACTGCATCACCGCGGGAAAAGCGTGCTGCTCCGCACTGGCGACGGCGACGGCGACACCGGTCGAGCTGATCGATGCGGGCTCGCTGCGTCGCGGGCGCCACCCGGGCGGCTGCTACGAGGACCGCCGCATCGGCGAGGGAACGAACAATCTGGCCGAGGGCCCGGCGATGACCGCTCAGGACTTCGCCGCCGCCATCCGGCTCGGCGCCGAGACCGTCGAACGGGCGCGCATGGCGGGGTGCCGCGTGCTTGCCATCGGCGAGATCGGCATCGGGAACACGACACCGGCCGCCTGCCTCATCGCTCTGTTGACCGGAAGCGACCCGGATACGATGGTCGGTACCGGCGCCGGCGCGACGGTCAAAACGCTCGAGAAAAAACGCTCGATTGTCGCTGCGGCCGTTTCACGATCGAGAGAGGTTCTGGCCGACGACCCCGTACGGGCCATGGCGAGCGTCGCCGGATACGAGATCGCCGCCATGGCGGGGGCGATCACGGCCGCCGCCCGCACCGGCATGACCGTCATCCTCGATGGCGTCGTCACCGCAGCCGCGGCGCTGGTCGCGCAACGCATCGACCCGAACGCGACGCGCACCGCCATCGCCGCCCACCTCGGTGCCGAGCCGGCGCACGCGATCGCATTGGAGCACCTCGGACTCGAGCCGTTCCTCGAATGGCAACTGCGGCTCGGAGAAGGTACGGGCGCGCTGCTCCTCATGCCGATGCTCGATGCCGCCGCAGCGCTCATGACCGGTGTCGCCAAGCTCGAAGACGTGGCCGGATGAGCGGCGTGTGGAGCGAGCTTGCCGTATTGAGCCGCCCGTGGCCGCGCGCCTTCGTGGCCGCCGTCCAATTCCTGACGCGCATTCCAGTTCCCCGCGGCGGCGAACGCAGCCTCGACACCGTTCGCGAAGACATCGCGCGCGGGCTCGCATTCTTTCCGCTCGTCGGCGCCCTCGTCGGCGCGATCACCGCTGTGGTCCTGTGGATGTTCGATTGGCTGCTGCCGTTTCCGGTCGCCGTGCTGGCGGCGCTCGCAGTCGAAGCGCGTGTGACCGGCGCCTTGCACGAAGATGCGGTCGCCGACGTCTGCGATGCCTTCGGCGGCGGCTGGACGCGCGAGGACGTGCTGCGCATCCTCAAAGACAGCCGCATCGGCAGCTATGGCGCCCTCGGCCTCGGCCTGGCTGTTGCACTGCGCGCGACCGGCCTGATGTTCGTCGACGGCGTAGCGATGGCGGCGTTCGCGCTCGTGGTCTCGGGCGCCGTCGGCCGGCTCGTCATACTCGCGCTGATGGCCGCCATGCTGCCGGTTCCCGGCCGCGAAGGGCTGGCGCAGGACCTGGGTCCGCGGGCCACCTGGACGACGGCGCTGGCCGGAGCCGCGATCGTCTCGCCCGTGCTCGTCGCCTGGGTCTGGATTGACGTTGCCGGCGCCGTGACGGCCATCCTCCTGCTCGCCGGCTTTGTCGCCCTGTTCCGCCGCTACCTGTTGGCGAGGATCGGCGGACTCACCGGGGATTGCCTCGGCTTCGCGGCCTATATCGGGATCGTCGTTGCGACACTCGCCTTCGCACGCGAGGGCTGACGCCGTGGCACGCGTGATCCTCGTCCGCCATCCGCCGGTCGGCGCCCACTGGGGCGGCCGCTGCTACGGCCAATCCGAGGTCGGCCTCAGCCGCATCGCCATGCGCGAGAACCCATCCCTCGTCGCCAGCCTGGCCTCCTTCGCTCCCGACCGCCTGTTCTCCTCTCCGCTCCGCCGCGCTCGCTGGCTTGCAGGGCATCTCTCCCTGCGCCTCGACATGCCTTTGACTATCGACGACCGCCTCAAGGAATGCCATTTCGGAACCTGGGAGGGCCGGAGCTGGGAGGCGATCTGGAGTGAAACGGGCTCAGCCATGAACGGCATGATCGAGGCGCCGGAGAGCTTCCGGCCCGGCGGCGGCGAAACGACCTATGAGGTGCGCGACCGCGTGCAGGCGTGGCTCGCCAGCCTGCCTGGCTCGGGCACCACCCTCGCCGTCACCCACGGCGGGCCCATCGCTTCGATCCTCGGAACCTTGAAGCGCCTGCCCGTCGCAGCGTGGCCCTCGCTCGTACCCAAAGCCGGCTCCTGGGTCGAGCTGTGACTTGGAGCGATAAACCCGGCCCGCTGCACCCAAGAGTGCTGGGGCAACAGTGATCGCGAAACGTTTCACACCTCTCATGCAAACCTGCCGCGGCTCCAGGCGGTCCGCTTCGCTTGTTGCACCCTAGGGGCGCGACGCCTAACGTCACTCCGTGACTGCCGATCACGCCGCAGGTGGCGTGGTCGCGCGAGTCAGCGGGAGGCCATGACTGTTGCGTCCAGAGCCGGAGCCCACCGCCGCCGTGATCGCGCCCACCGTCGGACCGGCGGCGGCGCGCGACCTGTGCACCGACTGCGGCCTCTCGCGCTCCGACGATGCCAAGAGCTGCGGTCGCGCCTGCCAGTTCATCAAGCCCGACTATCCGACGCTCGAACTTCGCGTGCACGGCCGCTCGCGCGACGAGGCCAGGCCCGATGAAATCTTCTTCGGCCCCTTCCGCCGGATGCTGCGGGCCGCGCTGGTGCAACCCCGCGAAGGCGCCCAGTGGACCGGCATCGTGACGCGGATCGGGGAGCGGCTGCTCGAAACCGGCGCCGTCGACGCGGTCCTCACCATGGCGCCGGACCCCGCCGACAAATGGCGGCCGATGCCGGTGCTGGTCACCAAACCCGAAGGCATGGCCCAGTGCCGCGGCATGCGCATGGGCTACGCACCGCTGCTCGCTCTCCTGAAACCTGCGCAGAAGCGCGGCTTCAAACGCCTCGCCGTCATCGGTATTCCCTGCCAAGTCTACGCGCTCCGCGCGCTCGAACGAGAGCTTGGCTTCGAGCGGCTCTACGTCGTCGGCACCCCCTGCTCCGACAACACGACGACCGAAAAGTTCCACGAGTTCCTGAAGCTCGTCTCGGATGCGCCCGAGCGCGTGACCTATCTCGAGTTCCGCGCCGACTATCATGTCGAGATCCGCACCGACGACGGCCGACCCAAGCGCGAAATTCCCTTCCTGATGCTTCCGCTCTCCAAGCTGCCGGGCGACTTCTTCCCGCTCACCTGCCGCACCTGCGTCGACTACACCAATGCGCTGGCCGACATCACCGTCGGCTACATGGGCGGAGAGGGCGAACAATGGCTGATCGTGCGCAACGCTCGCGGCGAGGAATTGCTGGCGATACTCGGCGATGAGGTGCGAACGCGCGCGCCGGGCAGCGCGGGCAAGCGCCGCGGCCCCGTCAAGGGCTATCTCGCCAACGTCGCGCGCGCGGCCGGCGGTCTGCCGCTGCGTGCCATGCCCGATTGGCTGCGCCCTATCGCCGGCTGGCTGATGCCGAGGATCGGCCCGCGCGGCCTCGAATTCGCCCGTTCGCGCCTCGAGATGAAAGCCATCGAGACGGTGCTGCATCTGCGCCGAGAACGGCCACGCATGATGCGCAACATGGTGCCGGATCATGTCTGGCGGCTGGTGGCGCCTTATGGCCTCACACCGATGGACGGCGAGCGCCGCCAAGCTAACGCGCTCGCCGCCGACGAAAAGAACCCCACTCCATGACCCTCGCACTCTTCTACCCCATCGTGCCCGACACGGCGTGGCTCAAGCGCATCCTGCCGCTCGGCGTCAAGACTGTTCAGCTGCGCATCAAGGCTCAGCCGGCCGGCGTCGTCACACGCGAGATCGTCGCCGCCCTTGCCCTCACCCGCGCGCACGGCTGCCAGCTGATCGTCAACGATCACTGGCGCGCTGCCATCGACGCCGGCGCGACCTTCGTTCACCTCGGCCAGGAGGACCTCGCCGCCGCCGATCTGGCGGCGATCAAGCGGCACGGGCTGAAACTCGGCATCTCGACGCATACGGGCGGCGAACTCGAAGTGGCGCTGCGCGCGCGGCCCGACTACGTTGCCATCGGACCCGTCTACGAGACCAAGCTCAAAAAGATGAAATGGACGCCGCAGGGCCTCGCCAACGTGCGCAAGTGGAAGCAGCGCATCCGCAACATGCCGCTGGTCGCCATCGGCGGCATCACGCCCGAGCGCGCGCCCAAGGTGCTCGCCGCCGGCGCCGACAGCGTCGCGGTCATCACGGACTTCGTTTCCTCCCCCCATCCTGAAGCCCGTGTAAAGCTCTGGGTCGAGTGGGCGGAGGCGATCCGGCTGAAGACGTAGCGTGGCTAGCTTGACCGCCCATTGCGTGTGTAATAAGATACACACTGCGGAGTTAAGAGGGACGCTGTGGCACTCGAACGTCGCAGCCGCGCGATTATAGCGCAACTTCAGCGTGAGGGCTGGATGCTCGTTGCCATCGAAGGCTCGCATCACAAATTCAAGCGGCAGGGTACGGCCCAGCATATCGTCGCACCTCACCCCAAGAAGGACCTGCCGAAGCCGATAGCACGCAAGATCGCTAAGCAAGCCGGATGGATCTAGCCCGACCTATGCACCAGAACCCGGTCGCGACGGAGGTGAATTTGACGGTACGCCAGAAGAAGCGCGCGGTTCGATGCCGTCGCATCGGACAA
>JBQTIA010000041.1:0-41492 GCA_052388455.1 Hyphomicrobium sp. | reverse complement strand
CAGGGGAATCGCATTTGGACGTAGGTTGGGTCGAGGCACGAGACCCAACAACTTTGGTCGCTCGAGTTTGTTGGGTCTCCTTCGTCGACCCAACCTACATTTCGCGCCATATGCGATTGCCCTGCGGCGAAGGCCGGTACCCAGAACAATACGAGAGTAAAGACAGACGCATGTCGGGTTCCCGGCCTTCGCCGGGATGACGAGGGGAGAGAGCGTAAATTCTCTTGCCGGTCGGGCTAGGTTCAGGGTTTCCACCATCGTGCAAATCAACGACACGCGGCGGCCAAGGTCTTGGCCGCCGCTTGCGTTTCAGCGATTGGATTACGCCGCCATCCTCGAAAGCTCGGACTGACGCGCCAGCTCGGCGGCGCCCTTGACCTCGACGTGCTCCAGCGCGCCGTCGTTGACGAAGTGCTCGCCGCCGCTCTTCGGCGCGTGGGCCGGGCCGAGCACCGACATCGCCGTCGGACGGCCGGTCTCAGGATTGTCGCCGCCGAAGTAGCCTTCGACGATCACGCCCTTCTCGGCATATTCCGCATCCTGAAGCATCAGCTCGTGCAGCTTCTTCAGGTTGTAGTGCGGCACCGACGAGATGAGATGGTGCGGCAGGTGGTAGTCCATGCCCCACGGGAACACCGCGTAGCGGACGAGCGGGCCGACCAGGAACACGCGTGTATTGGTGTAGCGGCCGCGGTCGCCGTTGCCGTGCTGGACCCACTGGCGCAGGATCATGAACAGCGGGAAGCTGGTGAAAAGCGGCACGATCCACAGCAGGCTGAACCACGCCCAGGCGGCGCCGAAGCCTGCCAGCTCGATGGCCGAGAGCGTCGCATAGAGACCGGTGAAGAACGTCACACGGCCGGCATACGTCGCACGATGGGAAACCACCGGCTTCAGGCGCGAGCCGGTGAAGTGACCTTCCGGCGCCCTGAGGTAGTAGCCGAGGGCGGAGCCCCACGAGACGGCGAGGAAGGCCAGCGCCGCGGCGCCCGAGACGCGGTGCAGCAGGGCGGAGACGATCACGGGCACGAGGCCGGCGAAAATCATCACGATGCGGTTCGGCCACTTGGAGCCCTGCGCCTCCGGATCGGCATAGGGATTGTTGTCGGCGCCGAGCGAACTGTAGCGGGCGCGCACGAACGTGTAGCGGACGAGGTTCGGCAGCCAGAGCTGGCGGGCCATCTGCTTCACCATCTCGATGTGGGTGAGCGGGAAGTCCAGCTCGTGTCCGCTGTCGTGCATCTGCGCCACGTCCGGATCGCGCACGGGATCGTTGACGAACTGATGGTGCGCGAGGTGGTGCTGCCGGAAGGCATAGGTGGTGGTGTAGATCGGAAAGGCCGCCAGCCAGTCGCTGGCCAGCTCGCCCCAAGTGCGGTTTTCCAGGAAGGTGTGATGGGTGCCCTCGTGCACCGCGCCGCCGAGCTGGTGCTGGGAGGCGCCGATGACGATAATGGCGGCGATGGTCGCCGGGATCGTCAGCCACCAGGCGACGAGGCCCGCGGCCGCGGCGGCACTGACGCCGATCGCACCCGCCATGGCCGCGGCGATGATCAGATAGACGCCCGCCAGATAGGCGAAATTGGTGTGGTTGTCGCGCTGCTTCAGCGCCTGGACCTCGGAGGGAATGCGCCCCGCCTCGCCCTTGCGTTTGCCGCTTACGCTCGCCGCCCGCGGTGTCTCCAGCGTGACAATCTCCGCCGGATTGCGTGCCGCGGCGGCCTTTTCAATCATCCTGGTCATCGTCGTCAGCCCTTGCCTGTGGGAAGCCGGAATCGCGGCAACCCTGCCTCGTATGGCGCCGAGAGTGACAGGCTCGGAGGCGTTGCCCCTGTTCTAGGGGTAACAGGGGCGACGACTTTCATTCTGGCCCTCGACGGGCAGCCCGCTCCCGCAAGGCCCGCGGAATCGGCGTTCGCGCCCGAAGTTCATGCTATCCAACGAGTGGTGGGAGCGTTCGATTCGAGGCCGCCGGCAAAGCCGTTCTCACTCGAATGGCCGCCGACCGGACGGCCTCTGCCGACCGCCCCGCCGAACGGGGAAGCTAAGCAGGGGAAGATCATCATGAAAACCAAGGCACTCGCGGCCGAGTTCTTCGGCACCTTCATGCTCATGTCGAGCGTGCTCGGCGCCGCATTCTACTCCTTCGGCGCCAAGGCCGGAGCCGCCGGCATTCTGGGCGTCGCACTCTCGATCGGTCTCACGGTCATGGCGCTGGCCCGTTCGATCGGGCACATCTCGGGCGGCCATTACAATCCGGCCGTCACCATCGGCCTGGTGGCCGGCGGACGTTTCGACATGGGCGAGGCGTTCGGATACATCGTTGCGCAGTGCCTCGGCGCGCTGGCGTCCTGCTTCGTGTTCTCGCTGATCGGCAATACGGGAGCGACGTTCGCGGCCAACGGCTACGGCGAACTGTCGATGCTCGGCTCCAGCCTGCAGTCGGTGTTTCTCATCGAGCTGGTGCTGACGGCGTTCTTCCTGGTCGTCATCCTGGGATCGACGCGCAAGGGCGCGCCGAGCGGATTCGCGCCGCTGTCGATCGGTCTGTCGCTGACCGCCATCCACCTGATGGCGATTCCGGTCTCGAATGCCTCGGTCAACCCGGCACGCAGCCTCGGCTCCGCCGTGTTCGCCGCCCTCTACGGCGGCTCCGACGCCCCGATCAGCCAGCTCTGGGTGTTCTGGGTGGCGCCTATTCTCGGCGCCGTGCTCGGCGCCATCGCTTATCGCTGGATGTCCGACGAAGACTGATCCGGTCGCCTGCTCCCGCGCGCCGTTTCCCGCGCATGTGGGGCTGAAACCGAGAGAGGCGGCTGCCAGACCTACAGCAGCCGCCTTTTATTGTCGCAGCCGGGCCCCTATCCCGCAGAGCAGATGCGCAGAACCGGCTGTTTTTCTTGATTTTGTCATACACCTGTGTCAGCTCTCGGCCCGGCACGAGCGCAGGGGATCGATTCATTGATCCCTTTTCGAGGTCCACGCTTCCTTTGCCGTGAATTCCGGCACGCCCATTCCCCCTGCGCTCCGTCGATCCCAACGCGCCCGATCCGCTGGCGCGAGGATCATCCGTGAACGCAGATGGAGACTTGTTTTTTGGAAACCAAGACCTTCGCTGAGCTTGATCTCAGCCCCAAGGTGCAGGCAGCCATCACGGCCGCCGGCTACACGTCGCCGACCCCCATTCAAGAAGCCGCCATTCCGATCGCCGTCGCCGGCCGCGACGTCCTCGGCATCGCCCAGACCGGCACCGGCAAGACGGCGGCCTTCGTGCTGCCGATGATCACCAAGCTGGAGACCGGCCGGGCCAGGGCCCGGATGCCCCGCTCTCTCATCCTCGAGCCGACGCGGGAACTCGCCGCTCAGGTCGAGCAGAACTTCGACAAGTACGGAATCAATCACAAGCTGAACGTGGCGCTGCTGATCGGCGGCGTGTCGATGGACGAGCAGGTGAAAAAGCTCGATCGCGGCGTCGACGTGCTGATCGCGACGCCGGGCCGGCTGCTCGATCACTTCCAGCGCGGACGCCTGATGCTGATGGGCGTCGAGATTCTCGTCATCGACGAAGCCGACCGCATGCTCGACATGGGCTTCATCCCGGACATCGAGAAAATCTGCAAACTGCTGCCGCCGAAGAAGCAGACGCTGTTCTTCTCGGCCACCATGCCTCCCGAGATCACCCGCCTCGTCTCGCAGTTCCTCAAAGACCCGGTGCGCGTCGAAGTGGCGAAACCGGCCACGACCGCCAAGACGATCACGCAGAAGTTCCGCTTCTGCCCCGGCGGCGAGGATTGGGAGAAGCGCGACATGCTGCGCGCCATGATTCGCGAGGAAGGCGTCAAGAACGCCATCATCTTCTGCAATCGCAAGGTCGAAGTGGCGGTGCTGCTGAAGTCGCTCCTGAAGCACGGCTTCAATGCCGGCGCGCTGCACGGCGACATGGATCAGAAGCACCGCATGGAAACGCTGGACAAGTTCCGCTCGGGGGAAATCACGCTCCTCGCTGCCAGTGACGTCGCCGCACGCGGCCTCGACATTCCCGACGTGTCGCACGTCTTCAATTTCGATCTCCCCTGGCAATCCGACGACTACGTGCACCGCATCGGCCGCACCGGCCGCGCCGGCAAGCAGGGCACCGCCTGCGCCATCGTCACGACCGAAGATCTGAAATCGCTGAAAGACATCGAGAAGATGCTGGGTTCGCCGGTCGAATGGATCGGCGAGGCGCCGAGCGAGGACGACTACGCCAGCGCGGGCAAGCGCCGGCGCGGTCGCGGCGGCAGCCGGCGCGACTCTGGCCGCGATTCTGGGCGTAGTAGTAGCCGCGACGCCCGACCGCAGCAGGGCCGGGGCCGAGAGGGCGGCGACCGGCCGGGACGCCACGACCACGCCGAGCGGGCGGCAGGCTCGCGAGAGCGGCCGCGTCACGCGGCAACTCATGGCGCGGCCGGCATCGGCGAGCAGCCCGAGACCGGGACGCATCCCCGCCAAGACCATCGGACAGAGAAACGGCCAGACAGCCGGCCAGATCATCGTAACGAGCAGCGGGCCGATCAGCGCCCCCGCGACCGAGAGAACCGCGCCGAACGACCGGCCGCTCGCGGTGGCAGCCCGCAGCCGCAGTCCCGTCGCGAAACGGCTCCCGCAGGACCACGCAGCGAACCGCAGCGTCAGCCGCGTGGCGAACCGCCTCGTGACCGTGGCGAGCCGCAACAGCCTCGTGCCAAACGGGCGGCGTCCGCCGATGCCGATACGACGCGCGGCCAGGGCGGCGCCGGCTTCGCCGACAATGTGCCGGCCTTCCTGCGCAAGCCGCCGCGACCCGCCCGGGTTGCCAACGAGTAGCGGCCTGTCGAAAGGGGCGACGGGGCTGACGATCCGGTATCAGGTTGGCTTGCGCCGCTCGCGTGCCGTCTTCGAAGATCGAGATACACGCGCCCTCGTCGCCGGAGTGGAACGGGCTGGTCGCGTGCCTGCGGCCCGCCGGGCAACTGCGAGGGCCGCACCGGCCCACTCGGCCATCTCGTCGGCATCGTCGAGCAGACGCTCGGGCACACGCCGGTAGCTTTCGAGCTGTCCCTCGCCGTGCTTGGTATCGTAGACGAACGGCGGCGCCCCTTCGGCATCGAAGGCCGGCCGTGTTTCTGCGTCGGTCTTGAAGTAGAGAACGTCGTTGTCGATGATGGCCATGAACCGGCCGTCGATGTAGATGCCGGCCCCGCCGAACATGCGCTTCACGACCACAGGGCCGAGCGGCGACAGCAGATCCTCGACCAGATCGATGAAGCCCGAACTCGCGGCCATTGCTTCTTCTCCGCTCAGGCGATCCGCAAAGCGCCGCCGCGAAGGCTGGTCAACCCACCGACGGGACGGGCAGCGCGGGCACTGGCGCGCGTGCCGTCCGCACGAGGTTTTGCGTCTTGGCCCAAGCGCCCGAGAGGCCACCTGACAGACTTCCCGTCAAACCGCCGGTCGGCGTGTAGCTGGAGACCAGCGAGCCGAGCCCGGAGCGCGCGGAGGTGTAGACGTCGCGCATCTTGTTCGACAGCCAGGGCGAACGCGCGAACTCCCTGATCACAACGCGCAGGTCGGCATGGCGGTGCTCGATCGGAATGCGGCCGCGCGCATGAATCAGCAGCTCCAGCACGCAGCGCTCGAACGCCTCCCGTCCGATGGTGCCGCGAACGATCGTGCGGAGCGTCATCGGGAGGTTGTCGCAAGTGTAGGTCACCACCACCTGCAGCCGCTCGTTGGTTGCGAGATCGTCGAGGGTGTAGAGCTGATAGCGGTCGAGCCCGGCGACGATGGTGTCTGCGACCTGGGCGCTGAAATCGACAGTGAAGAGATCGAGTGTCGAAAACGTCGGCTGAGCCGGCGGCGGTGCGGACGGGCGCGGGAGAGCGGTTGCCACCGGCGAGGCCCGCGTCGCGCGCGAGGCTGGCGTTTGGACCGGCCCTCGGGCGGGCATCGAAGCCGGTGCGGGATCGGGGCGCACGGAACGCGACATCGCCGAATGAGACGCCGATGCCGACACGGGGGCACGGATCACGGGCGGAGTGCGGGTCGATGGCGCGACGTTCTGCGAGGTTGCCGCCGTTGGCCGGTGGGCCAGGTGTGCCTCGTAGGTTTGCAGCAGGCTACCTCTGCGCCGTGACGCCTCCACAAACGGTCGCGAGGGCGACGATGCATGGGAGTTGGGCTCGGAAACGGCGGAACCGAGCAACCCTGGAACCGAACGCGCTTCAACCCAGGCCGGCAGTCCGTCGCACCAGATGTGATCGTTGGGTAGAAGCGTTCCTTCGCGGGCGAGGCGAGCAAGATCGACCGTCTTCATCGGCCCGAAGCAGCGGCCTGAACGACAGACGTGCCAGATTTCGCCGGTCGGCTGGGGACCGGGAGACTCGTGACCCGATGCTGTGAGGCTCGAGGACATACGAGGGATACGCCGACGCTGACACCAACAATCATCGAAGCGTAACAGCGAGGCCCCACGCGAAAAAGCCGGGATGACGCCGGCCGGCGACGGTTATCCACACGTGTTGCGCATTAGCCACGAAGCAGGGAGCGGGTCCGCCCCCGCTCAGAGCTTCAGGGCGTCGAGTCTCGCCTGAGCAACCGGCTCGAGGTTGACGCTCTCGCCGCAACCGCAGGCGCTCTTCTGGTTCGGATTGTTGAACACGAACTGGGCCGCCAGCTTGTCGGTCTTGAAGTCCATCTCGGTGCCGAGCAGATACAGCACCGCCTGCGGATCGACGATCACGCGCGCCCCGTCGGCTTCTACGACCTCGTCGAACTTCTCCACCCGGTCGACGAGCGCCATGGTGTATTCCATGCCCGCGCAACCGCCTTTCTTGACCCCGATCTTGAGGCCCTGAATTTCAGGGCCCTTCGATGCCATGAGATCGCGGACGCGCCGCGCCGCGGCCTCGGTCAGCGTCATGACCTTGGGGCGTGGACGTCGGGTAACAGGAGTGGCGTCAGTCATGGCAAGCGCATCCCGGTTCAAAGCCTGGGTGAAACGATGCTAATATAGCGCTGATTTGGAAAGATGCGAGGCTCGGTGAGGTCTGAATCGTGGGCGGGAAGGCCGCAGGACCGATGACACCGGAAGAATTTTTCGCCTGGGGTGAGCGCCAGGAAATTCGCTACGAGCTGGTGGACGGCTTTCCCGTCAAGATGCAGGCGGGGGCGTGCAATTACCATGATGTGATCACTGTCAATGTCATCGCGAGCCTTGGCCATCAGTTGCGCGGAAGTCTGTGCCGAGTGGGCACCGCGGCAACCGCCATCCGCACCCGCATCGCGTCGTTCCGCCGGCCTGATGTCATGGCCTACGCTGGCCAACCCCAGCCCGATTCCTACGAGGCGGGTGCTCCGCGTCTCGTCGTCGAAGTCTTGTCCCCCTCGAACGCCGGCATAGGATGGCAGCGCAAGCTCGACGAGTACCGGCGCGTCAAAGGCTTGGTTTACATCCTGCTGATCGAGTCGCGGTCGATCGGGGCCGTGCTCTTCACCCAGCATGCCGGGGAGACTGGACGACCGCCGATTTCGACCAGATGTCCGAAGCGATCGAATTGCCCGAGATCGGCTGCCGCCTCAACCTTAGCGACATCTACGACAGACTGAAATTTCCGATCGCACAGGCCTGAACTTCGCAGGTCCGCTCAGAACATGTTGAGCGCCAGCCGCGCCTCGTCCGACATGCGGCTCTGATCCCACGGCGGGTCGAAGGTCAGCGTTACCTTGGTGCCTTTGACTCCCGGCACGGCGTTGACGGCGTTCTCGACCCAGATCGGCATCTCGCCGGCCACCGGACAGCCGGGCGCCGTCAGCGTCATCTCGATCGCCACCTCGCGCTCGTCCGAGACGTCGATGCGGTAGATCAGGCCCAGCTCGTAGATGTCGGAGGGGATCTCCGGATCGTGGACCGTCTTAAGCGCGGCGACGATGTCGGCCGTCACCTGATCCAGCTCTTCCTCCGACAGCTTCGAGCCTTCAACGGGCGTGCCGCCCTCTGCGACGGACGGCGGCTTCGGACGCGGCGTCGCGGGCTCGTTCTCCGGCGCGGCCGGGGCCAGCAGCTCCGGCTTCAACTGATCCTTGATCGACGGGACATCCATAGTGCCGTTTCCTTCAAACGCCGCGAGTGCCAACGAGCCTCACGCGAAAAATTCCCTGGCCTTGATCAGGGCCTCGACGAAGGTATCGACCTCCGCCGTGGTCGAGTACATCGCGAACGAGGCCCGGCAGGTGGCCGTCACGCCGAGCCGCTCCAGCAGCGGCTGTGCGCAGTGATGCCCGGCACGGATCGCCACCCCCGAGCGGTCTACGATGGTCGACACGTCGTGCGGGTGCAGGCGATCGACGTTGAACGCCACGATCGCACCCTTGCCCGGAGCCGTGCCGTACACCGTGACCCACGGCAGCTCCGCCAGCCTCGCATGCACATAGGCGCCGATCTCGGCCTCGTGTGCGGCGATGCGATCGCGGCCCACCTGCATCATATAGGAGAGCGCGGCGCCCAATCCCACCGCCTCGACGATGGCGGGCGTGCCGGCCTCGAACTTCTGCGGCGCTTTGCCGTAAGTGACGCGGTCGACGTGCACCGCCTCGATCATCTCGCCGCCGCCCTGGTAGGGCGCCATGGCGTCGAGGTGCTCGCGCTTGGCATAGAGCACGCCGATGCCCGTCGGCCCGTAGGTCTTGTGACCGGTGAAGACGTAGAAGTCGGCACCGAGATCCTTCACATCGACCGGCGCGTGAACGGCCGCCTGGCTGCCATCGACCAGCACCGGGATGCCGCGCGCGTGCGCCAGCCGCACGATCTCCTTGATCGGCAGCACGGTGCCGAGCACGTTCGACATGTGGGTGACGGCCACCATCCGCGTCCGCGAGGTCAGCAGCCGCTCGAACTCGCCGAGCAGAAATTCCCCGTCGTCGGCGATCGGCGACCACTTGATCACGGCGCCCTTGCGCTCGCGGTGGAAATGCCACGGCACGATGTTCGAATGGTGCTCCATGATGGTGAGCACGATCTCGTCGCCCTCGCCGATCCTCTCCCCCCCGAACGACGACGCCACCAGATTGATGGCTTCCGTCGCGTTGCGGGTGAAGATGATCTCCTCCTTCGCACCCGCGTTCAGGAACCGTCGGACGATCTCGCGGCTGTCCTCGAAGCGCTGCGTCGCCGCGTTGGAGAGGAAATGCAGGCCGCGATGGACGTTGGCGTATTCGAAGCGATAGGCGTGCTCCATCGCCTCCAGCACGGGGAGCGGCTTCTGTGCGCTGGCGCCGTTGTCGAGGTAGACGAGCGGCTTGCCGTAGACCTCGCGAAAGAGGATCGGAAAATCGGAACGGATGCGCTCGACATCGTAGGCCGAGCCACCGAGGCCCGAGGCCCACCCAATCGTCTCGCGTACGGTTGCCGTCATGCCATCAAACTCCCTAGGGCCAGCCCGCACGGGCGGCTCACGAGCGGGCCGCGCCGAGCCAGTCGCTGGCCATGGCGAGCAGCGACGCACGGATCCCTTCGTGCGAGATGCGATCGAAGGCTTCACCGATGAACGATTCGATCAGCAGCGCGCGGGCCTCGGCCTCTGGAATGCCCCGCGAGCGGCAGTAGAACATCAGATCGGCGTCGAGCTCCGCCGTCGTCGAGCCGTGGCCGCACACCACGTCGTCGGCGTAGATTTCCAGCTCGGGCTTGCTGTCGAACTCGGCGTCTGGGGAAAGCATCAGCGCCTGCGCCATCTGCTTGCCGTCGGTTTTCTGCGCATCCGGCCGCACGATGACCTTGCCCTGGAAGATGCCGCGGGCCTGCCCGTCGAGGACGCCCTTGAACAATTCGCGGCTCTGGCAGCGGGGCACCGCGTGATCGACGACGAGCGTCGTATCGATGTGCTGGGATTTGCGGCCGAGAAAGGCGCCGGAAAAGTCGAGACACGCCCCTTCCCCGGTGAAGGTGATCGCCGCCTGGTTGCGCACCAGCGCGGTTCCTGACGTGCATTGGAACGACCGGTAGGTGGCGTTGCGGCCGATGTGGACGTCGGCATGACCGAGATGGGTCGAGTGCTCGCCTTCGGCGACGACCTTCACGTGATCGACGTGGGCCTCGGCCTGGATGCGCAGCTCCGTTGCTGTGTTCGCCTGCCGGGGAGCGGTAGCCGACCCGACATGGCTTTCGAGAATGACGCAGCGGGCGCCACGCCCCACCTCGATCAGGTTGCGAGTGGTGATCGCAGAAGGCTCGTTCGTATCGGCCGCGAAAACGAGATGGATCGGAAGATCGAGATGCGCGCCCGGCGTGATCCTCAACAGCGCGCCGTCTGAAGCGAACGCCGCGTTGAGCGCTGGAATCGCTCCGAATGCCGCCCCGGCTTCGAGATGCGGCTTGATCCACTCGAATTCGGCCGTCCCTACACTATCGCCGAAGCTGTCGAAGAACGCCTTGGCGCCGGGGCCGCCGTCGAGCGAGGGGTCGATGCTGGCGAGCCGTCCATTGATGAAGACGACGCGGATCGAGGCCAGCACGGAAAGCTCGGGACCGAGCAGCGCCGCCAGGACCGTATCGTCGAGCTTCGGCACGGCCGCAGCCGGCGGCGGATAGGCCTCCTTCAGCAGGGTGCGCAGGTCGGTGTATTTCCATTCCTCGATGCGCCGGTACGGCAGGCCAGAGGCCGCAAACGCCCCGATGGCCGCGGCCCGCACGGCCGGCGCCCAGCCGCCGCCCGGAAGCCGTCCGGCGGCGCGCGCAAAATTCTCGCTCAGCGCCTGCTCGGCTTTCGTCCTGATCACCTGAACCGTCATCGGCCGTGCCGCCTTGTCTTTTTCCGCTACCGCACTCACGTTCGTCGCCGCCCCAATCCTGCCCAATGTCCCGTCTCGTCAAGCCGCTCTGCCCTGGAATTCCGCATATCCGGATTTCTCCAGATCCAGCGCCAGCTCCTTGCCGCCGGTTTTTTGGATGCGCCCCTCGGCCAGCACGTGCACCTTGTCGGGTACGATATGATTGAGCAGCCGCTGATAGTGGGTGATGACCAGCATCGCGCGGTCCTTCGAGCGCAGCGCGTTGACGCCATCGGAGACGACCTTCAGCGCGTCGATGTCGAGCCCCGAATCCGTCTCGTCGAGGACGCAGAGCGTCGGTTCGAGCATGGCCATCTGCAGGATCTCCGAGCGCTTCTTCTCGCCGCCCGAGAAGCCGACATTGACGGGCCGCTTCAGCATCTCGACGTCGATGCTGAGACGCGCCGCCCGGTCCTTCACCACGCGCATGAATTCCGGCGTGGACAGCTCCGGCTGACCCCTTTTCTTGCGCAGTGCGTTGGCGGCGGTGCGCAGGAAGGTGAGGCCGGCCACGCCCGGGATTTCCATCGGATACTGAAAGGCGAGGAACACGCCCTTGGCCGCCCGCTCGTCCGGCTCCATCTCCAGAATGCTTTCACCATTCCAGAGGATGTCTCCGTCCGTCACCTCGTAGCCATCGCGGCCGGCGAGCACGTAGGCGAGCGTCGACTTGCCCGAGCCGTTCGGTCCCATGATCGCGTGCACCTCGCCCTTGGGCACGGAAAGCGACAGTCCCTTGAGGATGACGCGATCTTCGTCCGCGAGCTTGACGTGCAGATTCTTGATTTCGAGCATGTTCAGTCGTCCAGTCTGCTTAGAGTTCAAATGGTGCATTCAGTGCGGATGCGTCTGTCATCCGCGTTCAGCTTTCGCCGTCGTGATAGCCGAGCGGCTTGTCGCTCTTGGCGTAGATGTGGTCGCGTTCGCTGAACCGGCTGAAGACAGCGATCTTACCGGAATCCGGATACTCGCAGATTTCGACCTCCGCCATGGTCGCGATGCCGAGATACTTGAGCGTTCGCGCGCCGGTGTTGACGATATGGTGAGCCGTCTCGATGCCGCCGGTCGGTGCGGCGCAGACGTCGCCCGCCCTGACGGGATAGCTCGCGTCGCCGAAGCGGTAGGTGCCTTCACCTTCGAGAATGACGAACAGCTCGTGCTCCTGATGATGGGAATGACGCGGAAACGCCTTCTTGCCGGGCTCGACGACGTGCAGCATGCAATCCAGACCGGTGGACCCGATGGTCCCTCCGAACGAGCCGACCTTCGCAGAGAACCCGGCCCCGTTGCCGATCTCCCGCAAAGTCACATCGGCGACATTGATCACCGGCTTCACCGTCACCCGACGCTCCCTTCGAGACTGATCCCTATCAGCTTCTGCGTTTCGGCCATGAACTCCATCGGCAGGTGCTGGAGCACGTCGCGCACGAAGCCGTTGACGACCAGGGCCACCGCCTCCTCTGACGAGAGTCCGCGCTGGCGGCAGTAGAACAGCATGTCGTCGGAGATCTTCGAGGTGGTGGCCTCGTGCTCGAAATGGGCGCTGGAGTTCTTGGCCTCGATGTACGGCACAGTGTGAGCCCCGCACTTGTCGCCGATGAGCAGTGAATCGCAGTTGGTGAAATTGCGAACGCCCGTCGCCTTGCGGTGCGCGGAGACGAGGCCGCGGTAGGTGTTCTGCGAGCGCCCCGCAGCGATACCCTTGGAGATGATGCGGCTCGACGAATTCTTGCCGAGATGGATCATCTTGGTGCCGCTGTCGACCTGCTGATAGCCGTTGGAGACGGCGATCGAATAGAATTCGCCGCGCGAGTTCTCACCACGCAGGATGCACGAGGGGTATTTCCAGGTGATCGCCGAGCCGGTCTCGACCTGCGTCCAGGAGATCTTGGAATTGCGGCCGCGGCAATCTCCGCGCTTGGTGACGAAATTGTAGATTCCGCCCTTGCCGTTCTTGTCGCCGGGATACCAGTTCTGCACGGTCGAGTATTTGATCTCGGCGTCGTCAAGCGCGATCAGCTCGACCACGGCGGCGTGCAGCTGATTTTCATCGCGCATCGGGGCCGTGCAGCCTTCCAGATAGGACACGTAGGCGCCCTTCTCGGCGATGATGAGCGTGCGCTCGAACTGTCCGGTTTCCTTCTCGTTGATGCGGAAATAGGTCGACAGCTCCATCGGGCAGCGCACGCCTTCCGGCACGTAGACGAACGAGCCGTCGGAGAACACCGCTGCGTTGAGGGCCGCGTAGTAATTGTCGGAGGGCGGCACGACGGAAAAGAGATACTTGCGCACCAGCTCGGGATGCTCGCGCAGCGCTTCCGAGATCGAGCAGAAGATGACGCCGGACTTGCGCAGCTCGTCCTTGAAAGTCGTCACCACCGACACGCTGTCGATGACGGCATCGACCGCGACGCGAGGCGTGGGGTTCTTCACGCCGGCGAGAATTTCCCGCTCCTTCAGCGGTACGCCGAGTTTCTCGTACATGCGCAGCAGCTCGGGATCGACATCGGCGAGGCTCTTCGGCCCCTCGGTGCTCTTCGGCGCCGCGTAGTAATAGAGGTCCTCGAAATCGATTTTCGGATAGCTGACCTTGGCCCACGTCGGCTCGGTCATCGCGCGCCAGCGGCGATAGGCGTCGAGCCGCCCCTCCAGCATCCATGCCGGCTCGCCCTTCTTGGCCGAGATGAAGCGGACGATGTCCTCGTTCAGGCCCTTCGGCGCCTTGACGCTGTCGAGCTTGGTTTCGAACCCGTATTTGTACTGGTCGACATCGATCTTGCGGACCTGCTCGACCGTCTCTTGAACTGCTGCCATTGCCTTGTCCGCCCTACTGCGATTGTCCGTATCTGTCGTGCCGCGCCGGCCCGTTGCTGCTTGCCGTCAGGACACACGCGTCCGTTTGTGTTCCGCCCTACGCGACCTTGCGCGCCTCCGCCGTCCGCCGTTCCGCGATCCGCCGCCATTCGGCGAGAAACGCCGTGATGTCCTCTTCTGCCGTCGTCGCCCCGAGGCTGACGCGGACAGCGCTTCGGATCAGCCGCTCGTCGAGGCCCATGGCGGCCAGCACCCGGCTGCGGCCGACCTTGCCCGAGGAGCACGCGGAACCGGCGCTGACCGCGAAACCGGCCAGATCGAGCGCAATGACCAGCGTCTCGGCGAGTGCTGCCGGCCACGCGATGCTCGACGTGTTGACCAGCCGCTCGCGTGCCGCCCCGCCGATGATGCAGGCATCCGGAGTGACGTCGAGAACGCCCGCTTCGAGGCGGTCGCGCAATCGCCGCATGTGCCCGACCGCGCCGCCGTCGTTCCGCACGGCCTCCGCGGCGGCACCGAACCCGGCGATGCCGACGATATTTTCCGTGCCAGCCCGCCGCCGGTGCTCCTGTCCGCCGCCGACGACGAGCGAGGGAAGTGCGAACCCGTCTCGCACGATCAGGGCTCCGACACCCTTCGGTCCGCCGAGCTTGTGGGCGGAGAGGCTGAGGAGATCGACGCCCAGCGCGGGAAAGTCCACTGCCAGCCGTCCCGGAGCCTGCACCGCATCGCAATGCGTGGCCCAGCCGAGCGCCCGGGCAGCCGATGCGAAGGCTCCGACCGGCTGCACGACGCCGGTTTCGTTGTTGGCGAGCTGCAAGGTCAGCAGCGCACGGCCAGTGCGCTTAGGCGCGGGAAGCCGGCTCGCATCGTGATCGATCTCGCCAGCGACGCCGATCGGCAGATCGACGATCGCCGCACCGCTGGCCGCCGCTGCGGCGAGGACGCTCTCGTGCTCGGTGCCGGAGCGCAGCACCTCGACCCATCCGGCGCCGATGGCCGCATTGTTGGCTTCCGTGGCGCCGCTGGTGAACACCACCTCCGAGGGACGGGCATTGACCAGCGCAGCGACCTGCTCGCGCGCGGTCTCGATGATGGCGCGCGCCCTGCGGCCTTCGGCGTGGACCGAGGACGGGTTTCCCGTCTCATCGAGCGCGGCAAGCATCGCCGCCCGCGCCTCGGGGCGGAGCGGTGCGGCGGCATTCCAGTCGAGATAGATGCGAGTGGCGGTCATGGCGCGGGGACACTCTTCGTCTGGAGCGAAGGGCCCGCACGCTTGCCGGCCGGCAGTCCGTCGACCACCTCCTGCAGGCTGACGCTGGCCAGGAACGCCTCGATGTGTCCGCCGAGCGCGTGCCAGAGGTCGTGCGTGAGGCAGGGCTCGTGCCCGACGCATCCACCCGGCGCCCCGTCGGCGCAGCGCGTCATCCGCGTGCCCTCTTCGACCGCCGCCATGATGTCGGCGACGTGGATGTCGCCGGCGGCGTGGGCCAGACGATAGCCGCCCGAACGGCCGCGCTCGCTCTCGACCAGCTCGGCCCGCCGCAGCATCAGGAAGAGCTGCTCGAGATAGGAGAGCGACAACCGCTGGCGCTCGGCGATGGCCGACAGCGGCACTGGCGCGTCGACCCCGTATTTGGCGAGGTCGGCCATGGCCATCACGGCGTAACGACCCTTGGTGGTCAACTCCACGCGACTTGCCTCCACCAACACTTGTCACGGCCGCGGCGCGGCCCTATTGAACTGTCCAGGGAAACTGACACTGTGGACCCGAGGCCGCAGACGTGACGTCCGCCACGTCGGCCTCTTCAGTTTTGAACAGTTCTAATCTCTGAGGACGTATATCTAAATTCCGATCGCCATAGTCAAGTATACTCTTGGCACAAAGACGTGATCGGGCCAACCGGCCGCACCCGACGCCGCTGCGCAAGACAACTCCTCCAGGTTCGAGCCGGCCAACGATCAAGCCGAAGGGCGGGCGGCGTGTGCAGGCGAACGAATGGGTGCGCCGCGTTGCCATTGCGGACCGCCGAGGAGCGGAGCTTGCAATCGCCTCCCTCCCCCGTGCTAAGAAGCGCGCCCATACCTGCAAGACGTGCCTGCGAGACACGCCCGACGCCCGGTGACCGATCGCGTCGATGGCCAGCGCCCAGAGAGCGGAATCCTACATGCCCGAGTTGATCATCAACGGCCCGGCCGGCCGCATCGAGGCCCGTTATCATCACGAAGGTCCGCCGGACGCGCCGATCGCCCTCATCCTGCATCCGCACCCGCAGTTCGGCGGCACGATGAACAACCAGATCGTGTACAGCCTCTATTACACCTTCGCGCAACGCGGATTTTCCGTGCTCCGCTTCAACTTCCGCGGCGTCGGACGCAGCCAGGGCTACTGGGACGGCGGGCCGGGCGAGCTGGCGGATGCCGCGAGCGCCCTCGACTGGCTGCAGATCGTCAAGCCCGACGCCAAATACTGCTGGATCGCGGGCGTATCCTTCGGCACCTGGATCGCGATGCAGCTCCTCATGCGCCGGCCGGAGATCGACGGATTCATCTGCGTCGCGCCACCATCGAACCTCTACGACTTCTCGTTCCTGGCGCCCTGCCCGTCCTCCGGACTGATGATCAACGGCGACAAGGACCGCGTGGTGCCGTCGAACTCGGTCGCCGAGCTGACAACCAAGCTCAAAACCCAGAAGGGCATCAAGATCGAGCATCAGATCGTGCCCGGCGCCAACCACTTCTTCGAAAACAAAACCGAAGAGCTGACCAAATCGGTCGGCGATTATCTCGACATGCGCCTCGTCAAGGATGCGGCGGACAAGCTGAAGGACAAGGACCGCGCCAAGGAGCGCGAGCTCGAACGCCAACGCGAGCGGGCCGAAGAGGCGGCGCTCGCCAGTCAGGCGAGCGCGGCGGCAGCCGCCGGCGGAGACGACGACGAGGACTGAGCCGGCAGGCGCTCCGCGCCGCGATGCCGACAATTGCTGCTATAGCTTTAACACTCCGGTTACCCATCATCGTAGACGGACTGGCCATCCCGACCGTAGGCTGACAATGTCGGACGACGGATCGTACGCCTCACGAGTTTCCGGCGGCGGCCACTTCACGCGCAGGTCGTATGCCATGCCTTCTCGACATGGCCACAGCCTGACCCTACGACATGGAGCCTCTCGAATGGGCACCGCAGCAGCAGCAGCTCTTGCGAGCATGGTCGCGCTGGCAGGTGCGGCCGTCTGGTATTCGATCGTCTTTCCCCGCCAGCCTTTCTCCGGACCGCTGCCGCGCCTGACCGGTGAGGAGCGCCGGCTGATGGCCCGGCTCGAGGCTCATGTCCGCGCGGTCGCCAGCACCCCGCACAATCTCGACCACTACGCCGAACTCGAAGCCGCGGCGCTCTATATCGAGCGGACCCTGACAGCGCTCGGCTACACACCCGAGCTTCAGACCTACGAGGTGGACGGCCGCCCGGTGCGCAACATCGAGGTCGTGATCGAGCCGGCGGGGGACGAAGCCGGCGACGCTTGCGAGACCTACATCGTCGGCGCCCATTACGATTCTCCCGACGACAGTCCCGGCGCCAACGACAACGGCTCGGCGGTGGCGGCCGTTCTGGAACTCGCTCGCGCGCTGCGCACACACACGCCCGTCCACCATCGGCTGCGCCTCGTGCTCTGGGTCAACGAAGAGGCGCCCTACGGCAAGACCCCGATGATGGGAAGCTGGCAGCACGCCAAGCGCCTGAAGGACAGCGGCGAGCGGGTGGCCGGCGCCATCGCGCTCGAAACCATCGGCTACTTCTCGGACGAGCCCGGCTCGCAGGCATTCCCGGCGCCTTTCGGTCTCGTCTATCCGGATCGCGGCAACTTCATCGCCTTCGTAGGACTGATCGGCGCGCGCCGGCTCGTGCACCGCTCGCTAGGGCTGTTCCGCAGCGAGACCGAGTTTCCCTCGATCGGCGGCGTCGCACCGGGCTTCCTGCACGGCATCGATCTCTCGGACCACTGGGCCTATCACCAGTTCGGCTTCCCCGCGATGATGATCACCGACACCGCTCCGTTCCGGAACCCCTACTATCACCAGACCGACGATCTCCCCGAGAACGTCGACTATGAGAGCCTCGCGCGCGTGACGACGGGGCTCGAGCGCATGCTCAGGGCGATGGTGACGTGACATCGCGTACCGCTAGCGACCCTGGTCTGGCGTGGTCGCGACTCCCACATGACGCGGTGAGACGAGGCCCCATCGCGGCCTCGAAACCCTTCGTCAATCGGAGACATATCGCCATGCGCAAGGTTCTCGGCATCGCCGACGCTCCCCGGCCGCACTGGGTCGGCGACGGATTCCGCGTTCACTCCCTCCTCTCGCCCGGCAACGCAGGCCCCGACCTCAGCCCCTTCCTGCTGCTCGACTACGCAGCTCCCGCCGAGTTCGGCCCGGCGGCCAAGCCGCGCGGCGTCGGCGTGCATCCGCATCGCGGCTTCGAGACGGTGACCATCGTCTATCAGGGCGAGCTGGAGCACCGCGACTCGACCGGCAGCGGCGGCAGGATCGGACCCGGCGACGTGCAGTGGATGACGGCCGCCTCCGGAATCCTGCACGAGGAGTTCCACTCGGCCGACTTCACGGCCAAGGGCGGCACCATGGAAATGGTGCAACTCTGGGTCAACCTGCCGGCCAAGGACAAGGCGGCGGCGCCCGGCTATCAGACGCTGCTCGACGCCGGCATTCCGGCCGTCGATCTGGCGGACGGAGCCGGCCGCGTGCGCGTCATCGCCGGCCGCTTCGAAGGCGTCGCGGGTCCGGCGCGCACGTTCACGCCTGTCGACATCTGGGACGTGCGTCTCGCCGCCGGCAAGACGGCGACGCTGATGCTCCCCGAGGGGCAGACCGCCGCTCTGCTGGTTCTCAAGGGAACCGTCGAGGTCAACGGCGCGCATGTGGCCCGCGCGGCGCAGCTCGTGCGCTTCGCGAGCACCGGCGGACCGATCACCGTCGAGGCCAACGGTGAGGCGACGCTGCTGGTGCTGTCCGGAGAGCCCATCGACGAGCCGGTGGTCGCGCACGGTCCGTTCGTGATGAACACGCTCGGCGAGATCAAGCAGGCGATGCGTGATTACGAGAGCGGTCGCTTCGGCGCCGTGGCGTGAATGAAGGTGGCTCCGGCTGATTGCGGCTGGAGCCATTTTCTTTTCATCCGACGCGCCGCTGAGCGAGACCACGCAATCGCGCGCCCATGCTTGACGCCCGTACGGCTCCGATGTATTTAACTGATCAGTTATTTAACCAGGACACTAATCACAAACCATGCCGGATACCCTCTCCGCTACGTTCTCCGCTCTCGCCGATCCTACCCGGCGGGCGATCCTCGCGCGGCTGGCGGACGGCGAAATCACCGTCTCCGAACTGGCTGAGCCATTCGACATGAGCCTGCCGGCCGTTTCGAAGCATCTGAAGGTGCTGGAGCGCGCCGGGCTCATTGCGCGCGGGCGGGAGGCGCAGTGGCGGCCCTGCCGGCTGGAGCCGGCGCGTCTGCAGCAGGCCGCCGACTGGATGCTGCAATACCGCCACTTCTGGGAGGAAAGCTTCGACCGCCTGGACGGCTACCTGCGTCGGGTTCAGGCTCAGACTGGAACTCGGGCCGCCACGCCGAAACGCAAGCCGGCAAGCGGTCCGCGCAAAAACCGATAGCGCAATCCGGAGGACAGCCATGCTTTCCACCATTCTTTTCGTCGCCCTGCTGGTGCTGCTGGCGCTCGTCGCCTTCGCCTCCACGCGCCCCGATACCTTCGAGGTCCGCCGGTCCCTCGTCATCGGCGCGCCGCGCGAGACGATTTTTCCGCTGATCGACGATCTCCGCGCGTTCAACACCTGGAACCCGTTCGTGAAGCCCGATCCCCAGATCCGCCTCAGCTACAGCGGACCGCCGAGCGGCAAGGGGGCCGCCCATGACTGGACCGGCAACCGCAACGTCGGCGAAGGACGGGTTGAGATCACCGACAGCCAGCCGCCATCTCGGATCACCATGCTGCTGCACATGAAGAAGCCGATGCAGGCGCTCAACGTGGTGGATTTCACGCTCGAGCCGGCGGGGTCGGCCACGCGGGTGACCTGGGCGATGAAGGGCACCTCGACGCTCGCCGGCAAACTGATGGGGCTCGTCTTCAATATGGACCGCATGGTCGGCGGGCAGTTCGAAAAGGGCCTCGCCGACCTTAAAACCACAGCCGAAAGGAGTTCAGCATGAGCGCAAAATCAGCAGCCGCGAAGGCACCGACGGCGGCCCGGCCCGCCGAGAGAGACCTGATCATCTCGCGATTGATCAAGGCGCCGCGAGCGGCCGTGTTCTCCGCTTTCAGCGATCCCCGGGGCATCACCCACTGGTGGGGTCCGCACGGCTTCGCGACCACGACTGCGAAGATGGACTTCAAGCCCGGCGGCACGTGGAAGTTCGTCATGCACGGCCCCAACGGCACCGATTACAACAACCTGATCGAATACCGCGAGATCGATGCGCCTTCGCGCCTCGTCTATCACCACGCCGATGTCGACGGCCCCGGCGCCAGCGCCTTCGACGTCGTCGTCACCTTCGACGAGACAGAGGCCGGCACGCATGTCACGCTGCGCATGACGGTCGCCTCGCCCGAGGCGCGCGCGGCCTTCGTCGAGTTCGGCGCCGTCGAGGGCGGCTACGGCACGCTCGAGCGCCTCGAACACCACCTCGGACGCGCGGCGGAAGCGGCGACGCTCAAGTCGAGCGGCGAAGCCGTGTTCGAGGTCACGCGCACCTTCGACGCGCCGCGCCATCTCGTCTGGCAGGTTCATTCCACGGCCGAGCATATGGCCCGATGGTGGGGACCCAAGGGCTGCAAACTCACCATTCCGAAGCTGGAGTTCCGTCCCGGCGGGATTTTCCACTACGCCATGCGCTACTCGACGGGTGCGGAGATGTGGGGCCGATTCATTTATCGCGATCTCGCCGCGCCGCACCGCATGGTCTTTCTCTCGGCCTTCTCGAACCCGGCGGGCGGCATCACGCGCGCGCCCTTCACCGACCAGTGGCCGCTGGAGATGCTGAACGAGACGACGCTCACCGAGACGGATGGCCGCACGACGCTGCACCTGACCACCCGCCCGTTCGGAGCGACCGACGGCGAGCGCACGTTCTTCGCCGGCTTTTTCGAAAGCCTGACCCAGGGCTACGGCGGCACCATGGACCAGCTCGAAAAGTATCTCGCCAAGCTGCAGGAAAAGTCACTGAAGGCTTGACGGCGCTGGCTCGTGTGCCGCGCCTCTCCACTCCCGTCCCGTCATCCTCGATCGAGCGCGCGCCTTCAGCGCGCGAAGATCGGGGATCCAGCGCAAAACGAGTCCGCAGGACGCAATACTTTGTCGGCTTCGCCGAGTCTTGCGCTGGATCCCCACGCCGCTCGGGCCGAAGTGCCCTCGCTTCGCGAGGATGACGGGCGCGGCGGGATGTGATTTTCTGCAGGAATGATTTCGAAGCCGAACAACATCTGGAGCAACTGCCCATGGCCTACATCGACGGTTTCGTTATTCCGGTGCCGAAGAAAAACCTCGCCGCCTACAAGCGCATGGCCGTCAAGGCGGCGAAGGTGTGGAAGGATCACGGCGCACTCGAAATCCGCGAGTGTGCGGCCGAGGACATGAAATTCCCCTACGGCGTGGCGTTCCCGAAGCTCGCCAAGCTGAAGCCCGGCGAGACGGTGGTGTTCTCCTGGATCACCTTCAAATCGCGCGCGCATCGCGACAAGGTCAACGCCGCGGTGATGAAGGACCCGAGATTGAAAGCGATGATGGATCCCAAGCAGAATCCCTTCGACATGAAGCGCATGACCTACGGCGGTTTCGACGTCATCGTCGCGGCGTGAGCGTGGTTCGTGCGTGCCGGGAAGTTCGGGCGGGGACACGATACTGATCAGCCGGCGACGCTATAGCGCCGACCTTCAGTATCGTGTCCCCTACCCGCAGATTGCGGCTGTACACGGCCTTCGGCTCGGAGTTGGGCTAACGAGCAGTGAAGTGTGCCGCGTTGGGGGTGTGGGATGGACGTGTTTGGTTTGCTAAGCCAGTTGGGCGCATCTGATGTTCTAGACGGTGCGACAATCGAGATAGTGAAGCAAATCGCAAGGCTATGGTGGGCAGGACCTCTGGAATCGCTCAATCAGTTGCGCTCAACGCTTGATCCAATCATTTGGATTGTCAGCGTGATTTTGGCGCTGGTGACCGGCACTTTCGCCATTTACAAGTGGTGGAACTTCTAAAATTCAAGCCGTTAGCTCAGTCTGACGTGGCTACGCTTAGGCCCCACTCCCCACCTTCCACGCTTCTTCCTTCACGGCGATGTCGGCGAGGATGCGGTCGATCAGGAGGCAGGTGCGCTTGAACAGCTCGCTGCCGCGGCGGTAGTCGGCGGGGGCGAAGAAGTCGATGCGGCCGGCCTTGAACAGCGACACGCATTTCTCGCGGCTGCCCTCGGGGGGATGCACGGCGATGGCGTGGCCGCCGCTCTTCATCATCAGCGCCATGCTCGGCACGTCGGTGTCGCCGTCGCCGAAATAAATCATGTTGGAAAACGGGATCGGGCGGGCGGCCTCGGGCATGTGCTCGTTGATGCTTTCGCCGAGATCCTCGATGCCCTTGTTGATGCGGAAGAGGTACTGCGTCTTGCCGGTGTCGGTGATGACGCGCTTGGGATACGGCAGGTCGTACGCCTCGAACCAGTATTCGCTGGCGAACACGTTGTGGAAGTGGCGGCGGATCGGCGTGCCCTCGATGATCTCGGTCAGACCCGACGAGACGAGATAATGGCGCAGCGAGACGCCGGCGTTTTCCGAGCGCAGCCGCACGTAGGCGCCGATGGCGTCGAACCATTCCGCCACGCCGTCGAAGAGCGCGACGTCGCGGCCCTGCGCCACGAGATCGGCGCGGTCGATGCGCAGGCCCTTCTCCTTGGCCTTCCTGTACATCAGGTGCATGTAGGTGATCAGCGGGTCGGCCTGCTCGGCGCGCGCGATGGCGCTGCATTCGGCCCAGAAGTCCTTCGCCTCGATGCCGAGCTGAGGCAGGAACGAATACTCCTGCATGGGGCGCGGCGAGAGCGTGCCGTCGAAGTCGTAGACGAGGGCGATGGTCTTCTTGTCGTAGGCAGGAGCGGTCGTCGCACCGTGCTTTTTCCCGCCTCGCGCGATGGCGGGCGTGCCGCCGTCGTCGTTCGCCGCCTGCTCCCGGGGTTTCACCCCGCTCCGGCGTGCCGCGCGCTCGACCATGACGTGCTCCTCTTGCCCTGCCGGAACGGGCCTCGAAAGGGCCGGCGCTGCCGACGAGTTGCCTCGACAGCTCTTCGCCCGATTCGGGTGCCGGAAAGAAGGCGCGGGAGGCGTAAAGGTGCGCAGTATACCGCAATACTCTTCAACGCGGCCGTCATCCTCGAACGGGCGAGGCCCTTCAGCCGAGGCCGTTCGGGGATCCAGCGTGAGACTCGGCGAAGCCGACAAATGACATGCGTCCTACGGACCAGTTTGACGCTGGATCCCCGATCTCACGCGCCCGAGAGTGGCGCGATCGATCGAAGATGACGACCGCGTTGGAATGGTTGTTCGATGCCGGCTGTCAATGCGCGCAGCCGCAGTCGGGGTCGCCGCAGCCGCCGGCCTTGGCTTTGGCTTTGGCTTTGCCTTTAGCGGATTTCGGCGCGGCCGCGGGGGGCTCTTGGCTGTGCCCGTGATCATGAGCGTTCGCGCCACCGCAGCACCCGCCGTCATGCGCGTGGGCGTGACCGTGATCGTGGGAATGCCCGTGATCGTGCGCATGATCGTGCCCATGCCCGCCACAGCAGCCACCCTCATGATGGTGATGGGCATTGGGATCGACCAGTGCGGCGGCGAGGCGGCGCTCGATGGCGAGCGACTGATCGCGCGGCGCGTCGCGGGCCTCGATCGCGAGCGCCATCACCTCGGCGCCCAGCCGGAGATCGTCGACCTGACCGAGGTAATGACGCCGCAGACGACCCTGGCGATCGTAGATCAGGATCGCCGGCGTGCCCTGCAGCTCATAGGCCTCGAAGGTCTTCGGCAGGTCGCTGCCGTTCGGCTTGTCGAGGGCGATGGGAAATTCGAGGCCCTGCTCCCTGATGAACGCCTCCAGCTCCTTCGGCGATTTCTTGGCCTGCTCCTCGAAGGGGACGTTGAGGCCGATGACCGACACCTCGTCGCCGCTGAACGACTGCGCCAGCCGCGCCGCCTGCGGGAGACCGTGCTTCAGCGAGCCGGGACAATGGGTCTGGAAGGCCGCCACGACGACGACGCGGCCCTTCAGCGACGCGAGCGTCGGCGGCGTCTCGGCGTTGAACCAGCGGGCCGCCTGGATCTCGGGAGGGTTCTCGGGATTGAACATCGGGGGGTCCTTTCCTGGCCGCCGGCCAGCCGTGCGCGGCGGACGATGATGCCGTGAACACAATATAGGGATAAACCCGCCGCCACGGCAGGGTGCAGCGCGTCACGCCCCCGGCGGCTGTGGACGGAAGCAGGGACGGCGCGCTTGACAGGCCGGGCGCCGCGCGCTGGCTTTCGCCTTCCACAACCGAATCGAGGAGCATCCGCCGCGCCATGAGCCCCTCTGGAACCCGAAACACGGCCCGTGACACGACGCGCGACTCGACGCGCGACTCGACGCGCGACCGGGCCCGCCTGATCGAGATCGTGAAGGCCCGCTCGTTCCAGTCGGGGCAGCCGGTCACGCTCGCCTCCGGCAAGACCTCGACCTACTACTTCAACATGAAGCCGACCATGCTCGACCCCGAGGGCGCGCGGCTGATCGCCGACCTGGTGCTCGACAGCCTCGCCGGCGTCGAGGCCGACATGATCGGCGGGCTGGAGATGGGGGCGGTGCCGCTCGCCTCGGCGATCGCGGCGGTGAGCGACATCCGCGGCCGGCCGCTCGCCGCCTTCTTCGTGCGCAAGCAGGCGAAGGAACACGGCACCAAGAGCCTCGTCGAAGGACTGCCCAGGGGAGAAAGCATGGCGGGCCGGCGTCTCGTCGTCGTGGAAGACGTGACGACGACCGGCGGCTCGGCCCTGCACGCCGCCGATGCGCTCCGCGCCGAGGGCGCCACCATCGTGCGCATCGTCACCGTGCTCGACCGGCTCGACGGCGCCGGCGAAGCCTTCGCGGCGGCCGGATATTCTTTCTCCTCCCTGCTGACGCTCGACGACTTTCGCGGCGAATCACGAGACACTTGATCGTCCGGCACTCAGGCCTCGTCATAGTGTGCACGCCGTCCGCGCCAGCGGGAGCCGCGATCGGGTCAGCCTCGGGGGAGGGGATCGTGCACAGGATCATGCAGGCGCTCGCCGTTGCGGTGCTGTCGGCGGTGGGGTCGCTGGCGGCCTCGGCCGAGGAGACCGTGACCGCGCCCAACCTCAAGGCGGTCGCAGCCGGCACGGGACAGCTCACCCGCATGGCTGAGATCACCAAGCTCGCCGGGCTCGACGGGGCATCGTCCGGCATCGGCCAGCTCACTCTTTTCGCGCCGAGCGATGCGGCCTTCGAAGCACTGCCCGAGCGGTTCAAGGCCGCCATCCTGAAACCCGAGAACCGGCTGGTGCTGGTCGACCTGCTGCTGCACCATGCCATCATCGGCAAGTATTCGACCCGGCGGCTGCTGAAGGCGCGGGCCAAGCACTACGGCGTCGAGGCCGCCGACGGCACGCTGATCGAGTTCACCATCCGCCGGGAGCTCGACGTGCACGGTGCCAGGATCACGCATCCCGACCTCGAAGCCTCGAACGGCGTGCTGCACATCATCGACAAGGTGCTGGTGCCGAAATCGGTGGCCGAGGCGATCGATGCCTCGATCGGGCAGCAGACGGCGGACGCCGATTCCGACGCCATCGCCGAGTGACGTCCGCTCGACATCTGCGCCGCGACCGACCTCAGATGCGGCGAAAGACGGTGCCGATCCACAGCAGGCCGTAGGCCGCGAGCAGGCTTTCGAACAGGTGGGCGTTGACCAGCGGCCCGAGCGTCGGAATGGCGTCTCCGACCTGGAAGAACTTTATGGCGACGGCGGTGACGGCCAGCAGGCTCGACGCCAGCCAGGTGACGATGGTCGGAGCGGAGAGAGTCATCGATCGGTTCCTTTCGCGAGCGGGCCGGTCAGAGGCCCGCCCGTCACGACTGCCACGATTCGATGGCAGGCCGAAAACGGGCTGAATTGCCATGAGCCTTTCCGACTGAACCCCACAGCGGCGCGCGCTATACATTGATTTTTCACGTCCGCAGTACGATATGCCGGCGTCCCGGTCACGGGATTGGAACGAGGAGAGCCCTGCTCATGCATGTGACGATCGACGACGCCAGAAAAATCATCGAGGCCGCGCGCAAGGCCGCCGAGAAGACGAAGACCCGCATGTGCATTGCGGTCGTCGACAGCGGCGCCAATCTGAAGGCGTTCCATCGCATGGACGACGCCTGGGTGGGGTCCATCGACATCGCGATCAAGAAGGCGAAAACAGCGGTGTTCTTCGGCATGCCGACGGGCCAGATCGGCAAGCTCTCGCAGCCGGGCGGTCCGCTCTACGGCATCGAGCATTCCAACGACGGGCTGATCACGTTTCCCGGAGGACTGCCGATCGTCGATCACGAGGGCGTTCTGATCGGCGCCATCGGTGTCTCGGGCTCTTCCGTTGAGAACGATCACACGGTGGCCTCGGCCGGCGTCAAGGTGATCGGCGTCAGCGACCTGCCCGAGCATCCCTGGCGCACGTGAGTTGATCTTGGTTTCGATGATCAGGTGTCAGACCCGACATGTCGGGTCTGACACCGAAATCAGAATCAGATCGCCTCTTTCAGATCCTTGGCGGCGCGGAAGGACACCTTCTTCGAAGCCTTGATCTTGATCGCTTCGCCGGTGGCCGGGTTGCGGCCCATGCGCGCCGGGCGCTTGCGGACGACGAGGATTCCCAGTCCGGTCAGGCGAATACGATCGCCCTTCTTGAGATGCTTGGTCACCAGCGTGACCATCTCTTCGAGCATGCCCTGAACCTGCTTCTTGGGCAGCTCGTTCTTTTCAGCCAGCGTGGCGGCGAGATGACGGAGCGTGAGAGTGTCGACTTTGGCCGACGCAGCTTTGGTAGCCATGAATGGTCCTCGATGAGTTTGTTTAAAGCCGGCGGAGCATACAGCGATTCATGAGCAAAACCGGCCTTTTCTGCTCGGCGCCGTAAGTTTTACCCAATGAAATTGCGGGTCTGTGGCAGGGATGCGTCAGAAAACCCTTTGTTTCTGAGGCAAACCGCCCTCCGCTCGCGGGCAGCTAAAGCCCGTAGACCAGCGCGCCCCCGGTCAGGCCGGCGCCGGCCGCCGATAGCAGAACCCGCTCCCCCGGACGAAACAGCCGCTCCGGCGCAGCCAGCGACAGGGTCAGCGGTATGGTCGCCGCCGAGCTGTTGCCGTAGAGCGCCACCGACGACAGGGTTTTCCCGTCGGCAAGGCCAAGCTGGCGCTGGACCGCGCCCATGATGCGCGTGTTGGCCTGATGGGGCACCCAGTGATCGACGTCGCCGACCGCGAGGCCGGCATTCGACAGCGCCTTGCGCGACGCCGACGCCATGAGCGAGACCGCCTTGGCGAACACCGTGCGCCCGTCACTGAGATGCATGCGCGTCTCGCCGAGGTCGATGCCGGCCGAAAAAGGCCGCCGACTGCCGCCGGCCGGAATCCTGATCAGGTCGTAGGCCGATCCGTCGCTGGCGAGGTCGACGCCGAGCACGCCGGTGGCCCGGCGCTCGCTCGGGACGACCAGCGCGGCGCCGGCCGCGTCGGCGAAGATGATCGCGCTGTTGCGATCCATCGGGTCCATGCGCCTCGACAGGATGTTGGCGGCGATGACGAGCACCGGCTTCGCGTGCTTCGCAGCGAAGGCATCGGCGAACACCAGGGCGTAGAGAAACCCGGCGCAGGCACCGGCCATGTCTATGGCGCCGGCGTGCGACAGCCCGAGCCGGTGGGCGACGAGCGGCGAGGTGGGGGGCAGCAGGTGATCGGGCGTCGAGGTGGCGAGCAGCAGCAGGCCGATGCGCGAGGGCGCGAAACCGATGCGCGAGAGCGCCATCTCGCCGGCCTTCACCGCCAGGTCGGAGAGCGCCTCGCTCTCGGCCGCATAGCGGCGCTCGCGGATGCCGGTTCGCCGCTCGATCCAGCCGCTCTCGAGCCCGAGGCGCGTCTCGATCTCGGCGCTGCCGACGCGGCGCTCCGGGACGTAGTGACCGAGTGCGAGGAGGGTCGAGCCCATGTGTGCCTTTTCAGTCCAGCGCCGCGACCGCCTCGCGAACCGCTTCATAGATCATGTCCAGTTCGGTCGCAGTCGTGCAGTAGGGAGGCATCACGTAGATGGTGCTGCCGAGCGGCCGCAGCAGCACGCCGTGACCGAGAAACGACGCGTAGAGCTTCGGCCCCACCTCGGCAAGGTAGCCCTTGTTGCGCGTATTTATGTCGAATGCCGTGATCGTGCCGAGCTGGCGCACGTTCTCGAAGCGAGGGTCCGTGGCGAACGGCTGGAGCCGTCCGGTCTGTGCTGAAGCGAGGGCCGCGATGCGCTTTGCGACCGGCTCCGTTTCCCAGATGTCGAGATTGGCCAGCGCCGCCGCGCAGCAGATCGGATTGGCGGTGTAGCTCGATGAATGGAAGAACGTCTTGGTTCGGTCCGTCGAGAGGTGGGCCTCGAAGATCTCTCGCCGGCAGAGGGTAACGGCGAGAGGCAGCGACCCGCCGGTCAGACCCTTGGCGATGCAGAGAATGTCGGGCGTGACCCCGGCCTGCCGGCAGGCGAGCGGGGTGCCCGTGCGGCCCCATCCGGTCATCACCTCGTCGGCGATGAAGAGCGTGCCGGCCGCCTCGCAGATGCGTTGCATCTCGGCGAGAACTTGCGGCGCGTACATGAGCATTCCGCCGGCGCCGCAGATCAGCGGCTCGACGATGAGGGCGGCGGCCGCACGGTCCCGGCAGGCGGCTTCGAGTGCGTCGAATGTCTGCTGTTCTTTTCCTGCCGCTGGGAACGGAATGCGCATCACGTCGAACAGCAGCGGCTCATAGGCGACATTGAAGACGCCCCGCGCTCCAGCCGACATCGTGCCGATGGTGTCGCCGTGGTAGGCGTGCTCCAGTGCGACGATGCGGGTGCGCGGCGCTCCGGTGTTTCGCCAGTACCCGAGCGCCATCTTCAGTGCAACCTCCACCGAGGTGGAGCCCGAGTCGGAGTAGAAGACGTGGGTGAGCGCACGCCTCTCATCGTCCTCACGGGCGAGCGCCCGGTGGACAAAGTCGATCAGTTTGACCGCCAGCCGTTCGGCCGGCTCGTGCGTGAAGCCGGCGAAGATCACCTGATCGAGGCGCTCCGCCTGCTCGCGGATGGCGGTGACGATCCTCGGGTGGCGGTGGCCGTGCGTCACCACCCACCAAGACGAGATGGCGTCGAGAATGCGCGTGTACGACGGCGTTTCGAGCCACGCCCCTTCCCCGCGCGCAATCATCGTCGCTTCGGGGTTCAGCGCGTGTTGCGTGAACGGATGCCAGATGGGCGAGCGGCTGGTCATGGCGAGAAATCCTCGCGCGAGAACTGCGCGGCGAAAGCGGCGGCGAGGGTCGAGCGATCGAGTGGCGAGACGAACGGCAGCCGGCCGAGACGGCGCACGACGCCCATGTCGCAGATCGTGCGCTCGCTGTCGGCGTTCTCCTCGCCGATGACAGCGATGCCGTGAATGGAAATGCGACGGCGGTTCAGGGCTTCGATCGAGAGCAGCGTGTGATTGATGGTGCCGAGCGCGGTGCGGGCGCACAGGATGACCGGTAACATCCAGCGCGCGAAGAGATCGATCTGCAGCGTGGTCCGCGTCAGCGGCACCATGAGACCGCCAGCACCCTCGATGACGAGCGGCTGCCCAGTCCCGACCGGTACGACGGCCAGCCGCTCTATCTCGATCTCGATGCCGTCGATCTCGGCGGCGCGGTGCGGAGAGGCGGGCGTTGCGAGGCGGTAGACCTCGGGCAGAACCCGCTCGGGCGGCAGACCCGAGAGACGGCGCACAATCTCGACATCGCCGCCGCCCTCTAAGCCGCATTGGATCGGCTTCCAGTAGCGTGCGCAAAGAGCGCCGCAAAGGGCGGCCGCGAACACCGTCTTGCCGACGTCTGTGTCGGTGCCGGCGATGACGAATGTGCTGCTCATGGGGCCAGTCTCACGAGTTCTTCGCCGAGCGCCGTGGCCAGCGCCTCGACATCCGCCTCGCTGACATTGAGCGTGATCGAGATGCGCACGCGGGCGGTGCCCTCGGGCACGGTCGGCGGCCGGATGGCGCGCACGTCGAACCCGCGCTGCTGAAGGGCCGAGGCCAGCGCCGTCGCGCGCGCGTCGGACCCGACGATGACGGGGATGATGTGCGACCCCGAACCGGGCTTGCCGGTGGCGGCCGCAATCCGCTCGTTCGCAAGCGCGACGAGGGCCGCGTGGCGCTCCCGCCGCACACTGTCATCCCGACAGAGTTGCAGTGCGGCGCGGACCGTCGCCGCCATCAGCGGGGACGGCGCCGTCGCGTAGATGAAGGCGCGGCTGCGATTGACCAGAAATTCCCGCAGCGCCGTCGGAAGCAGGACGAGCGCGCCCATGACGCCCAGCGCCTTGCCGCAGGTGTGCAGCGACACGACGTTCTCGCGTCCTTCCAGATGGGCGCCCAGCCCGCGGCCATCGGAACCCAGGACACCCGTTGCATGCGCCTCGTCGATGACCAGCATGGCATCGGTCCGATCGGCCAGCGCGGAGAGATCGTCGAGCGGGGCGCGGTCTCCGTCCATGGAATAAAGGCTCTCGGCCGCGATCCACGGGCGCCCCCGGCCGCCGCTCGCGCGCCAGATCCGGATCGCCTGCTCGAAGGCGCTTACGGTGTTGTGGCGGGCGGGAATGCGCTCCGCCTTTCCAGCCCGCAGTCCTTCGTGGACGCTGGCGTGGATCAACTCGTCGTAGACGACCACGTCGCCGCGCTCGGGAAGCGTCGAGAAGAGCGCGGTGTTGGCGGTGAACCCGCCGCCGAAATAGAGCGCCGCTTCTGCGTCGAAGTAGGCTGCGGCTTCGGCTTCCAGCGCCTCGTGCTCGGGATCGTTGCCACGCAGCAGTCGCGATCCGCCGGCCCCGACGGCGACACCGCGGGCGAGGGCCGCGGCGACGGCCTCGCGCAAGTCCTCGGAGGTGCCGAGCCCCAGATAGTCGTTCGACGAGAAATCGATGCCGGAGCGCGGAGCCAGTCGCCTGAGCCGGCCCCGCTTCTCGAGTGCCTTCAGCGCCTGTTCGTGGCTGTCATGCATGTGTTCGGGCGCCTGCGGCGGAGTCTGACGCTGGATCCCCGAACGGCCTCGGCTGAGTGGCCTCGCCCGTTCGAGGATGACGGAGCTAACTTGTTTGGTTTTCAACATCCACGTCGATGAGGCCGGACAGTTGCCAATAGAGTTCGCACCAGCCAGGGTTGCCCTTCTCGATGAGAGAAATCTTGGCTGAGCGGGAGAACTTTTTCAGCCTTTTTTCACGGGCAATCGCCTCGTCCATTGTATCGAAAGTCTCGACGTGAGCCAGTCGATGGACCGAATGTCGCTTGGTGAAGCCAGGCAGCAAATCCTGCTTGTGCTCGGACACGCGACCCACGACATCGCTTGTCACACCAACGTAGAGAGTGCCGTTCTGCCGGCTGGCAAGAATGTACACCGCTGGGGATCTTTCACGCATCGAACCCCGCCACACCCAATCCCGTCATCGTCGACGCAGCGCCGACCCTTATGTCTGCGCAAGCCGGGGATCCAGCGCGAGACTCGTCGAAGACTCCTTATCCAGCTCCATCGGCTGCAACCCGAGACGGGAGAAGAGGCGGGCGTCCTTGTCCTCGCCGGGGTTGCCGGCGGTGAGCAGCGTGTCGCCGCAGAAGATGGAATTGGCGCCGGCGAAAAAGCAGAGCGCCTGCATCTCGTCGCTCATCTCGGTGCGACCCGCCGAGAGCCGCACCATGGACGCCGGCATCATGATGCGCGCGGTCGCTATGGTGCGAACGAAGCTGATCGCATCGATCTTCTCGACGTTCTCCATCGGCGTGCCGGGAATGGCGATCAGCATGTTGATCGGCACGCTCTCGGGATGCTCCTCGAGATTGGCGAGCGTCACCAGCATGTCGACGCGGTCCTCCGGCGTCTCGCCCATGCCGACGATTCCGCCCGAGCAGACCTTGATGCCGGCGTCGCGCACGCGCGCAAGGGTATCGAGCCGTTCGGCGAAGGTGCGGGTCTTGATCACCTCGGAGTAGTAGCGCTCGCTGGTATCGATGTTGTGGTTGTAATAGTCGAGCCCGGCGTGGCGGAGCTTCGCGACGTCCTCGTCGGAGAGCATGCCGAGCGTCATGCAGGTTTCCATACCGAGGGCTTTGACGCCCTGGACCATGGCGACGACCTGATCCATGTCGCGTCCCTTAGGGCTGCGCCAGGCCGCGCCCATGCAATAGCGCGTCGCCCCACCGGCCCTGGCCTTGCGCGCCTCGTCGAGCACGCGCTCGACCTCCATGAGCTTCGACGCCTTGAGCCCCGTCGCATGGTGCGCGGACTGGCTGCAATAGCCGCAGTCCTCGGCGCAGCCGCCGGTCTTGATGGAAAGGAGCCGGCTCATCTGCACGGCATTGGCGTCGAAGTGGCAGCGGTGGACACTGGCGGCGCGGACCAGCAGGTCGTTGAACGGCGCGCCGTAGATCGCCTGCGCCTGGAGCCTAGTCCAGTCATGGCGGGGCGGGCAGTCGTTCACGAATGTGCGGGGCGGGGTGTGCAGTGTCATCAGCGACTTGGCTCCCAACGACATCCATCGACATGAGACACGACGGTCTCATGGGGCTGGACTTCCTGAGCCTGTTTGCACCGCGCCGTCCCAGGCGGGCAAGCCGATTTTTCCCTTTCGCCCCGGTGCGGGCGAACGGTCACACCGCGATTTTGCCGCCACCCTGGCGGGTGATGGCGACGATGCTCGGCCGCGGCGGCATCGTCGCCAGGAAATCGGGCCAGCGGGTCGAGGGACTGGTGTAGGTCGAAAGGGGATTCGCAGGCGATACTTCCCGGTTTTCGGCCGGGTGCTGGACGGCGACGAACAGCGTCTCCATGTCGGGCGTGAAGCAGGGTCCGCAGAGCTCCGCCCCGCGCGGAACCTGGTAGAAACACCGCGAGAGACCGCGTTCGGCGCCCTCGGTGCCCATGGCCCATAGGCCGTCGTGGCGGCCGGTGGTGTTCTGCTTGTTGCCGTCAGTCGAGACCCAGAGCCGCCCCTCGGCGTCGAAGACGCAGTTGTCGGGCATGCCGAACCAGCCGCTGGAACTGACCGCGGGATTGAACGTGGCGCCAACCTCCGGCCGGGTCGGATCGCCGCATTTGACCAGGATGTCCCAGCGGAAGGCGGGCGCGGCGTGGTCGCCGCCGTCGGGCATGATCTCGATGATATGGCCGTAGCGGTTGGCGGGACGCGGGTTGGCCGGATCGACCCCCTTGTCGCCGGTGTCCTTGCGCGAGGCGTTCATCGTCAGCAGCACGTAGACCTTGCCCGACTTCGGGCTGACCTCGACGTCCTCGGGGCGGTCCATCTTGGTGGCCCCTACGAGGTCGGCGGAGAGGCGCGCGTGGATGACGACATCGCCCTGGTCGCGGAAGCCGAATTTCTCCGTCAGCCAGCCGGCACCCTGACCGTGAACGAGCGGAATCCATTCGCCGGTGCCGTCGGCCTTGAACCTGGCAACCGACAGAACGCCATCGTCGAGCAGATCCCTGTTGGCCTTCGGGTCGGCAAAATCGACTTTGCCGGCGGTCACGAACCGGTAGACGTAGTCGAACATCTCGTCGTCGCCCTGATAGACGACGAAGCGGCCATCGCCATTGATGATGTTGCCGGCGCCCTCGTGCTTGAAGCGGCCCATGGCGGTGCGCTTGACCGGCATGGATGCGGGATCGAGGGGATCGATCTCGACCACCCAGCCGAAGCGGTTGGGCTCGTTCGGCTCCTTGGCGACGTCGAAGCGGTCGTGATGCTGGCCCCACGCCTGGATCTCGGCCGGCAGGCCGTAGCGTCTGTAGGCGCGGGCATCGGGGTGGCGCTCGGCGGCGTCCTTGCCGGAAAAGTAGTAGTTGATGTTTTCCTCGCAGGTGAGCCACGTGCCCCAGGGCGTGATGCCGCCGGCGCAGTTGTTCAACATGCCGAGCACCTTCGTACCCGATGGATCGGCCGAGGTCTGCATGCGAACGTGGCCGGCAGCGGGGCCGGAGATGCGCATCTCGGTCTCGGCGGTGATGCGGCGGGCATATTTCGATCCCTTCACCACGTCCCAGACGCCATCCGTGCGCTTGACTTCGAGGACCGAGCCGCCGTGCGCCATCATCTCGATGTCGACCTGCGCCTTCGGCGTATCGGCGAACAGACTGCCGACCCAGCCGAACCATCCGGCCGGCGGAAACATCAGCTCCTCGTTGGTGTATTCGTGATTGACGACGAGCAGGCCGTGATCCGATTTCCCGTCGATCGGCAGGAAACCGAGGAAGTCGTTGTTGTAGCCGAACTGGCGGGCCTGGGCCTCGGCGGTCTGCCCTTCGGGGTCGAAATCGGGCGTGCCGGGGAGCATCGGCTCGCCCCAGCGGATCAGCACCTGCGCATCGTACCCTGCGGCCACGTGATGGGTCTCGTCGGTGGTGACCGCGAGTTCGGGAAAATCGAAGGAGCCGGCCGCCGGCTGCAGCGGCGCGACGGCGGCGTTCTCGGCCGCAGCGGGCGTTGTCGTCGGCATCGACCCGCCAGATAACGAGAATGCGCCCGCGGCCAGCCCGCTCACGAGGAACCCGCGTCGCGACAGTCGCTCTTCCAGCACCTGATCGAGCGTAGGATTGCCGCTCGGATTGGAGCCGCGGCTTTCGAGCACATCGGCTGCCGCGGCGCCGGTGATCACTTTGCGAGGCCGCTCGGAGCGTTCATCTGTCGACATCGTTTGACAATCTCTTCGGACGGAGAGGAAAACGCCCGGAGCCATCTTGTTAGCCCCGGTCGCCAGAGCTTATACGCGTCGCCGATCAGAGTTTGGTGACAGCCCACGGGCTCTGACGCCACCCACAGGATTAACGGGCGCTACGTCGAAAGCGTCGAACTTTCGCCAAGTCTTCGAAAAATTCGATTGTGAATTACTGGACTGCCGTAAGGTACATGAGCGTTAAGCATTAGAAGTACTTCGATTGTGCGCTAGATATCATCATCCATGACTTTGCTGGCCCTGCCGGATCGATACCGGCCACCGTCACCGCACCCGCGGTGGTCGGCAGGTGCGCCAGCCCAACGAGATTGCCGTGACCACTCCCGAGGAACACCTCAATCTGTTGAACATGCTCCAGAACCAGCAGCATCTGCTGGATCGCGGGTTCACGTTCTCGATGGAAGGAGCTGGCTTGCTGGTCGAAAAATCCGGCCACGCACGGGGGCTGTGGCGCCTCTGGCCCGGCGGCTTCAGCTGGACACCGGCCGGCTACAACGAACCGGTGCACAGCGTGCCGGATGCCAGCGCCGCCCTGCTCTATACTCTCTCGCTGTTGTGAAGCCGTGACCCGTCGCGCGGGCCGCCGTCGAGCGCTTCATCAGTGCCGGTCTTCCGGCAGGCGCGACAAGGGATACACCGGGATGCCCTCCTCCAGCAGGGACTTCGCGTTCTCGACGGTCGCCTCGCCGTAGATAGCGCGCGGCGGAGCGGTCTCCCGATGCACGCGTCGGGCTTCCTCGGCGAAGCGCTGTCCGACGTACTCCGCTTCGGCCCGCACCTCGTCGCGGAGCCGGCGCATGAGTGCCAGGGCTTCGCTGCGGGCTGTCCCCGGCACTCCCCGCACGCCGCTCGCAAGGCCCGGCGCCATGATCGCCTTGCCGACATCGGCCGAGCCGCACACCGGGCAGCTGACCCGACCGGCCGCCGCCTGTTCGTCGAATGCGGCGCTACTCTGGAACCAGCCTTCGAAGTCGTGGCCGGCGCGGCAGGCAAGTCGATATCTGATCATGACCGTCGAGGTCCCGGTTCAGGGCGAGAGCCGGCCCCTCCGCTCGGGCCGGTGACCGTGAAGGGCCGGTCGTGGGCGAGCGAAGGAACCCTGCTGCGAACCTCTTCCACGTTCCGGGCGTCGATGTCGGCAATTATGACGGCAGGGTGAATGTCGGCTTCGGCGAGGATCTGCCCCCACGGCGAGACGATGAGGCTGTGTCCGAAGGTCTCGCGACCGTGCTCGTGCCGGCCGCCCTGCGCCGCCGCGAAAACGAAGCACTGCGCCTCGATGGCCCGGGCGCGGATCAGGGTGTGCCAGTGGGCCTCGCCGGTCAGCCGGGTGAAGGCGGCGGGAATGGCGAGGAAGCGCGCGCCGGCCTGCGCCAGCGAGCGGTAGAGATGCGGGAAGCGCAGGTCGTAGCAGATGGTGAGACCGAGCCCGCCCCAGGGCAGCGCCGCCAACACCGCCTCGCTTCCGCCAGCGTAACTGGCGCTCTCGCGGTAGCTTTCCCCGCCCGGAAGATCGACGTCGAAGAGGTGGATCTTGTCGTAGCGCGCCACAACCTCGCCCGACGGCGCGATGAGAAAGGAACGGTTGGCGATGCGGTCCGGCGCGACGCGGATTCCCATCGAGCCGATGTGCAGCCAGAGTTCGAGCTCGCGAGAGAGAGCGCGGAAACGGGCGAGCGCGGCGTTGCCCTGCTCGGGCCGGGCCGCCGCCAGAACCCGATCCCGCCCCTCGTCCATGAAGGTCGTCACCTCAGGCGTCTGGACGTAGTCGGCGCCGCCCGCTGCGGCCTCCCGGATCAGCCGCTCGGCGTCCGCCAAATTCTTCTCCACATCGCGGCCGGTACACATCTGCACGAGCGCGGCGCGGAAGGTCTGGGAAGCTGCGGGTTCGCTCATCGGTCAGGTGCAGAGCAGCGCGTCGAGCTTGCCGGCCCGCTCCAGGCAGCAGAGATCGTCGCAGCCCCCGACATGCCGGTCTCCGATCCAGATCTGGGGCACCGTGTTGCGTCCGCCGGCCCGGCTGCACATCTCGGAGCGCAGCGTCGGCTTGCCGGTGACGTCGATCTCCTCGTAGGTGACCCCCTTGTCGCGGAGGATCTCCTTGGCGAGATGGCAATAGGGGCAGAAGCCCGCCGTATAGATGGTGACTGTCGGCATTGCTTTCGAGCGGTCCTCGCTGACCCGCGTGATCCGCTGTGGAAGCTAGCCGGACCCGCCCCTCAAACCACGAGCGCCATCGCCACACAGGCCTGTATTGAACGGTATTCTTCGTAAATTAAGCGGTCACCAGGGCCGCGTCCGTCACCAGTGCGACGGCCAGCACGTCGACACGCGCCGCGCCGGCCCGCAGCAGCCCCCGCGCCGCCGCCCCCGCTGTGGCGCCCGTGGTGATGATGTCGTCGACCAGCACGACCCGCCGCCCCGCCACCACCGGCACCAGGGCGGGCGGAACGAGGAAGGCGCCGCGAACGTTCTGTCGGCGCTCGGCGCGCGCAAGGCCGACCTGGCTCTTCGTCGCTCGCGTTCGCACCAGCACCATCGGCTCGAACGACAGGGGCGTTCCCCGCGCCAGCTCGCCGGCCAGCATCGCCGCCTGATTGAACCGCCGCCAGAGGAGGCGTCGGCGGCCGAGCGGCACCGGCACGATGATGTCCGCGTCGGAAAGCAGCTCGGCTCCGGCGTGACGCATCCAGATCGCAAGCAGCCGGCAGACCTCGACCCGGTCATGAAACTTGAAGTCGTGCACCAGCCGGCGCAGGGTTCCGTCGTATCGCCCGACCGCCCGCGCGCGTCCGTAGTCGGGCGGATCGGCGAGTGCGGCGGCGGATACGACGACGCCACCCGCATCGAAGGGCATCGGCAGTCCGAGCCGGTCGCACAGCGGCGTGCGGATGAAATCAACCCCGCGCCAGCAGTCGACGCAGAGCGCGTGGTGAGACGCCAGCGGCTGATGGCAGCCGAGACAGACCGGCGGCACGACGGTCTCGCCGAGGATCGACAGGGCGCGCCGCGCGCCTGCGCTCAGCGAACGGAGACGGGCCACGATCCGGCGGTCGCTCGGTTCGGCGCTGAAACCCGGGTCCGCCATGCTGAGCGTCACTCCCCGCCGGATTCGGTGCTCTATCATAGGCACCGGACCGGCTGCGTCGTTCGGGCCGCCGATCAGATCAGTCGATGTCGTCGATCTTGGCCGGACCGCCGCCCTTCATGCGCTGCGCCAGCGCCGCCTCGATGAAGGCATCGATGTCGCCGTCGAGCACCTCGGAGGGCGTGCCGGACTGCACGCCGGTCCTCAGATCCTTGACCATCTGGTAGGGCTGCAGCACGTAGGAGCGGATCTGATGGCCCCAGCCGATCTCGGTCTTGCCGGCCTGCTCGGCGAAGGCTTTTTCCTCGCGTCGCTTCAATTCCAGCTCATAGAGCTTGGCCTTGAGGCGGTTCATCGCGATGTCTTTGTTCTGGTGCTGGGAACGTTGCTCCTGCGCGAAGATGATGATGTTGGTCGGCTTGTGCACCAGGCGGACAGCGGATTCGGTTCGGTTGACGTTCTGCCCGCCGGGACCGCTCGATCGCGCGTAGCTGATCTCGATGTCGGCCGGATTGATCTCGATATCGATGGTGTCGTCGACCACAGGAAAGATGCCAACGGAGGCGAAGCTCGTGTGACGGCGGGCGTTGGAATCGTAGGGGGAGATGCGCACCAGCCGGTGGACGCCGGCTTCGGTCTTCAGCCAGCCGAATGCGTTTTCGCCGTTGATCTCCAGCGTCGCCGATTTGATGCCCGCTTCTTCGCCGGGGCTTTCGTCGACCAGCTTCACCTTGAGACCGCGCCGCTCGGCCCAGCGCATGTACATGCGCAGCAGCATCGAGGCCCAATCCTGGCTCTCGGTGCCGCCGGCTCCGGCGTGGACCTCGACGAAGGTATCCATGCCGTCGGCTTCGCCGGAGAGCAGCGCCTCGACGCCGCGCCGCTCGGCCTCGGCGACCAGCTTCTTCAGGCTGGCCTCGCCCTCGGCCACCGAGCCGGCATCGCTCTCCGCCTCGCCGAGCTCGATCAGCGTCACGGCATCATCGAACTCGCCTTCGAGCTTGCGGAAATCCTGGATCGAGCGTTCGAGCTGCTGGCGCAGGCGCATGACCTTCTGCGCGTTCTTGGGATCGCTCCACAGGTTCGGATCCTCGGCCTTGCGGTTCAGCTCCGCGAGCCGGGTTTCCGCCGTGTCCCAGTCAAAGAGACCTCCTCAGGAGCGCGAACTGCTCCTTGATGGAATCGGCGAGTTTCTGCGTGTCGGCGCGCATGGCGAACCCCAAAAAAAAGCAAGCGCCCGATATAGGGGCGCTCGAGCGATCTGTAAACGGCGACAGAGCGGGTCTTCCACTGCCCGCCGCGGGTGGCCGCCGCTACCAGCGCTGGCCGGAGTTCCAGCCCGGCTCGCCGTTGCCGGAGGACGGCGGAGGAACGACCCCAGTATCGCCGCCGCGTGGCGAGGGCTCGATGGTCGAGGACGGGGCGTAGACGTCGCCCTGGCCGTCGCCGGACTGTGAGAACCCGATGACCGAGTAGGCGTCGTCCGGCTCCTCGCCAGGCTTGAAGGCCTCGACGATCGCCTCGGGATCGTTAGGCGAGGCTCTCAGCCCGGTCCTGAGGTTCACTCGCACCAGCTTCAGGCCGGGCGGAACGCGAAAGGGGACCGCCGGTGTATCGGCCAGCGCCATCTTCATGAAGTTGCCGAAGATGGGCGCCGCGATGTGGCCGCCGGTCTGACCCTTGCCCATGGCCTTGGGCGTGTCGTAGCCAACGAACACGCCGACGACGAGGTCCGGCGTGTAGCCGACGAACCAGGCGTCTTTTTCCTCGTTCGTGGTGCCGGTCTTGCCGGCCAGCGGCCGCTCCAGCGACTTGAGGCTCGTCGCCGTGCCGCGCTGGACGACGCCCTCCATGATCGAGGTCATCTGATAGGCGGTGTGGGGATCGATGATCTGCGCCCGGTCGTCGGCGATCTCCGGCTCGGCCTGTCCGGACCAGCCCTCGGCGGTGCATCCCGCGCAGGTTCGGTTGTCGTGTCGCCAGACCGATTTGCCCCAGCGGTCCTGGATGCGGTCGATGAGGGTGGCGCGCACCTGCTTGCCGCCGTTGGCGATCATGCAGTAGCCGGTGGCCAGCCGGATCAGCGTCGTTTCGCCGGCGCCGAGCGACATGGCCAGCACCGGCAGGAGATCGTCGTAGATGCCGAAGCGCTTGGCGTATTCGGTGATGATCGGCATGCCGGTGTCCTGGGCGAGCCGGACCGTCATCTGGTTTCGCGACTTCTCGATGCCGACGCGCAGCGTGGTCGGGCCGTAGGATTTTTCCTTGTCGTAGTTCTCCGGCTTCCAGATATCGAGACCGGGGCCCTGCTCGATCTCGATCGGTTCGTCGAGTATGATCGACGTCGGCTTGTAGCCGTTGTCGATGGCGGCCGCGTAGACGAACGGCTTGAACGAGGAGCCCGGCTGCCGCTTGGCCTGGATGGCGCGGTCGAACTGGCTCAGCTGGAACGACAGCCCGCCGACCACCGCCAGCACGCGGCCGGTGTGCGGGTCCATCGCGATGAGACCGCCGCCGATGTCCGGGATCTGCATCAGCGACCACACGCCGTCGAGCTTGGCGGGATCCTTCGGCGCCACGTAGATCACGTCGCCGGGCGCGAGGATGTCGGAGACGGCTTTCGGCTCGGTTTTTTTGACCGGCACCTTGGCCCACTTGACTTCCTCGAGCGAAATCTCGACCGCCTCGCGGGCGGCGACGAGGGTGCCGTCCGGCTGCTTGGCCGGCTTGAGGCCGACCACCGCCTTCGCCTTCTCGGCCTGCAGCACGACGCCGAGCCGCCAGGGCGTGATGTCGCCCGCACTGTCGACCCCGCCGAGGGGAACTCCCCAGTCTCCGCCGATGTCGATCTTGGCGACCGGGCCGCGCCAGCCGTCCCGCGTGCGATCGAAGCCGACGAGGCCATCGATCAGCGCCTTGCGGGCCAACTGCTGCAACCGCGGATCGAGGGTGGTGCGGATCGAAAGGCCGCCGGCATAGAGCTTCTCCTCGCCGTACTCGGCCAGGATGGAGCGGCGCACTTCCTCGGCGAAGTATTCGGCCGCGAAGATGTGCGCGCCGCCAGTGCGGAAGTTGACGGTGAGCGGCGTCTTGCGCGAGGCATCTGCCTCTTCGCGCGTGATGTAGCCGTTGTCGTACATCTCGCCGATGATCCAGTTCCGCCGCTCCGACGCCTTCTCGGTGTTGCGGTAGGGGTGGTAATTGTTCGGCGCCTTGGGCAGTACGGCCAGATAGGCCGCCTCCTCGATCGTCAGATCCTTCAATTCCTTGTTGAAGTAGGCGAGCCCCGCCGCGGCGACACCGTACGCGCCGATGCCGAGATAGATCTCGTTGAGGTAGAGTTCGAGAATCTTGTCCTTGCTGTAGGCGCGCTCGATGCGGATCGCGAGGATGGCTTCCTTGATCTTGCGATCGAAGGTGCGGTCGCTGGTCAGCAGGAAGTTCTTGGCCACCTGCTGGGTGATGGTCGAGGCGCCCTGGATGCTGCCGTGACCCTTGATCTTGGCTTCGATGTACTTGACGCCGGCGCGCGCGATACCAGCCAGATCGAGGCCGCCGTGCTCGTAGAAGCGCTTGTCCTCTGCGGAGAGGAATGCCGCGATCACCCGCTTGGGGATGGTGTTGATCGGTACGAAGATGCGCCGCTCGCG
>JBQTIA010000040.1:0-4948 GCA_052388455.1 Hyphomicrobium sp. | reverse complement strand
GCGCCGCCAAGGCGCCGGAGCCGATGGTGCTCGATCTCGTCGGCGACTCGAGCGGCGGCGCCACTCATCTGCGTGTCCGATCCGACAGCGCCGGCAGCGATCCTGTGCCCACAGAGGTCCTGCCTCTGCGATGCGCTCCATCACTCTCCGCTCAGACGAAGACGGCATCGCGTAACGCCCTGTTGCGTTGCGCGCCCAGTCACGTGGCACGTTGCACGCAGGGTGGCACGGAAGCCGTTGCGCGCGGGTCGTTCCGCGTTCCGTTCCGTGGCGACCCCAGAGCGCGGCGGGAACGGAACGCGAAGCGATCAGCCTGATAGTCGATCACCCCAGGGCTCCGCCCCTGGACCCCGAGGTTTGCAAGGCATGGCTCGGGTGTCCAACGAGAGCATCGAGGCGAGGGTACGAAAGACGGCCCCTGACGACCGAAGCCGGCAGGGGCCGTTGATGCAGCCGTTGGCGCACCGTCGACCCGGCTATCCCTCGGCAGGTTGCACCTCTGCAGAGCCTGCTTCTGTTTCGCCGGGCAATGCCAGTTCAGGGTGTCATGCGAGACTCCACCCCGACTCGGAGCGGACCGCCCGGCCGCTCTCGAGCAGGTGTTGCAGCGCATCACCGAGGCGCTGGTTGTTGACGCGCAGGCGCTCGCGGAGCGCGGCGCGTGATAGCGGCTTGCCAGCGCCAGCAAGTTCGGCGACGACTTTCTGCGGCAGATCCTCTGTGGGCACAGGATCGCTGCCGGCGCTGTCGGATCGGACACGCAGATGAGTGGCGCCGCCGCTCGAGTCGCCGACGAGATCGAGCACCATCGGCTCCGGCGCCTTGGCGGCGCGATGCTCGAGTGTGAGCACGATGCGCTCGCCATCGCGCGCGAGGTAGGCATTGCAGTCGCCGATCGCGTGCAGGTCCGAGCTGCCGCGCAGGGCCTGACCGGGCTGGCTGCGCTGCTTCTTGCTCGCATGATGCACGAGCACGATGGCGACATCGAAGCGGCGCTGCAGATCGCGGATGTAGCCGAGCAGCCCGGAGATCTCGGCGGCGCTGTTTTCATCCAGACGGTGCAGCCGCACCAGCGGATCGAGGAGCAAGAGGCGAGGCCGCAGCAGATCGACGGCCTGCGCCAGTCGCTCCTGATCAGCTGCGAGGTCGAGCCGCAGGACCGGCGCCGTGATGACGTAGAGGTCGAGCAACCCGATGTCCTTGTTGCGCTGGCGGCACAGCGCTTCGATGCGAGATCGCACCTGGCTCAATGCGTCTTCAGCGAGGAAGACCAACGCCTTGCCCGGCGCTCTGGTCTCGAAGTGGCCGAGCGCCTTGGTGCCGGTCGCGACGCTGACCGCCATGTCGAGCCCGAGCCAGGTCTTGCAGCACTTGGGGGCGCCGCCGATCAAGCCGATCGCCGAGCGCGCCCACAGGCCTTCGATCAGCCAATGATGCTCGTCGCGCTGCTTCTCGAGCATTGCTGCCTGCACGATGGGAAGCGGGTCGTTGCTCATGGCGAAAGCAGCTTGCGGGCATTGGCGACATGGGTAGCACCGCACACGTCGTGGTCATGGTCGTGGGCGACCTCGAGCGCCTTGCGTGCCAGCTCGTCGGTCGCGCGCAGGTTGCCGCGGCCGATCTCGAACAGCGCATCGAGCGCGCCCTTGTCGAACGGCACTTTGCCTGCGCCGGCGATCGTGCAGCGATGCTCGATGTAGTGCTCGATCTCGTCGCGCGACAGCGGCCGCAGCACGACGTAGTGCGAGAGCCGACGCGCGACATCCTCCATGTCATCCCGCCGCAGCAGATCGCGCAGCCGCGGTTGTCCGGCGAGCACGACGCTGAGCACGAGCCTGCTGTCCATGTCGAAGTTGGTCAGCAGGCGCATCATCGACAGCGTTTCGGGCCGCAAGTCGTGGGCTTCGTCGAGGACGAGGACTGGCCGCAGTCCGTCGGTGTCGGCGGTTTGCTGGAAGCGGTCCTGCAGCTTGCGCACCAGCGACGGGTAGGTGCCTGCGGGCGGCAGGCCGATGGCGTATGCGATCTCGCGGCACATGTCGCGTTTGCTGAGGCCGGTCACCTTGACGTAGTGCGTGCGGTAGCGCGCCTCGGGTAGCCGGGCGATGACCGCACGCAGCAGCGAGGTCTTGCCGGTGCCAGCGGGCGCGATGATCGCGCACGACATGCGCGCATCGAGCGTGCGCAGCACGGCCTCGATCGCGACGTCGAAGTCCTCGAGCGGGAAGCGGTCCTTGACCGCGAGCTCGCGCGTGAACGGGGTGGCGTGGCAGCCGAAGCGGCTGCGGAAGTCCTTGATGCTCACCATGGCAGGTCCTCCGCGCCGAGGTCTTGGACGTCGCCCTCGCCTTGTGGCGGCGCAAAGCCGCCGTCGTTGCCGACGATCGGACCGAACTCGCGCGTGAACGACAGGTCGGCCGCGCTCGGCACAGGCATCGGCTGCGCTTGTTCATCGACGTCGCCGCCATCCTTGGCGCGCTTGCTGCGCGCATTGCTACCGAGGTCGACTGGCTCCAGATCGATGACGCGGCCGTCGTGCAGGAAGCCGACTCTGTCGTCCAGCAGCCGCCGCCGCAGCACGACCGCCTGCCCGCCATAGCCCTTGGGCATCTCGTAGTCGACGCCGTCGACCGACACCACGTGGTCGTTGGTGACGCGCCGCTCGATCCAGATCTCGAACTTGGCACGCAGACTCGCGGTGTCGGTCGGGAAGCGCAGCGGCTTGGGGTCGTCGTGGAACCGCTGCCAGGGGGTCTGGCCATCGAGACTCTCGTGCGGTCTCTGTGCATAGACGTGCTCGACGTAGTGCAGGAGGCGCAGCTCGAGCGCGCCGCAGCGTGGGTCGACGTCGGGGCGGCCGTCGAGTCCGCGCAGGACGTCGGCCTTGGCGGTGCGATTGAACCGCTCGATCTTGCCGCGCCCTTCCTTGTAGCCGGCTTCGCCATGCAGCAGGGGCGTCGCGAGTTTGGCGAACACCGCGACCGTGTCCTCAGCAGTGAAGCCTGACCCCCGATCGGCATAGAGCGCGCCGAACAGGCCGTGCTTGGTGATGACCTGATAGAGGCCGCGCAAGAACAGATCCTTGGTCTCGGCGGTGCCGACGACGACGTGCAGGACGTAGCGCGTGGCGTCGTCGAGGAAGAACAACGCTACGCGCTTGTTGCGCGCCTCGCCGGCACGGAAGTGTTTGCCGTCGCACAGCACCATGTCCATGCGGTGTTGGTAGGCGAAGCGACGCGAGTCGCGGTCCTTGGCGCGCTTGCCGCGCCTGATGGCCAAGCCGAGCCGCTTGGCCGTGCGGAAGACGGTGGTGCGGTCCACCACGCCATCGGATTCGAGCACGCCGAGCTCTCGGGCCCGGCAGATGACCTCGGGGATCGAGGCCAAGGGATCGCGCCGCTTCTCCTGCGCCAGGAACTCGATGAACGCTTGCGGCAAGATGTGTGAGGCACTGCCTGCTGCGCGCGCCTTAGGCTCGAGACCAGCGATGCCGCTGTCTTCGTACGCGGCGAGCCAGCGGTAGAGCGAGCGCGGCGACGCGTAGCGCGGCGAGCCGTCGAACAGGGTGAACTCGCAGGCTGCTGCGGCAGCGATCGCACTGGCCCGGTCTTCACCGGCGCGGATCCTGGCGATGATCTGCGAGACGATTGCGAAGCGCGACAAGGCTTCGCTGGAAGGAGTCGATGGGTTTTTCATAGGGCGCGGGACCGTAGCCAGCGGCTCCGAGTGCTTTGAGGTCCCCATTTCGTAGGCGCGGTTGCGCCGCTGCGGCCTATGGCGACGAGCGCGCTTCCCCGATCAAGAACGCAGATCGCTCCAGCACCTGCCGGGTCGCGTCCCAGTGCATCGGCTCACCCCATTGGCCGATGATGTGACCGCAGACCAACAGCTGTCGTGCACGTCGGGGCCATCCGCCTTTGAGCGAGGCCAGCACTTTGCAGACCGCGCGCCCAATCGCGCGATACCCCCTGCTCTGGCACAGCTCGTTGAGCATCAACGTGCCAACCGAAAGGGTCGCAGCGATCCCCTCACGGACTTTCTCGGCGATGTCGTTTGCGACGCCGACGAGCCGCGCCGTCAACCGCAGTTGCCGCCCTTGCGTGCTCCACCAGCGCTCGGGTACCTCAGCACCTGTCTCGCGTGCCCACCGACGACCATCCTTGGCATCGAGCGCGGCCTCGAACACCGTGCCGGCGAGCGAGTCGTCTCTCGGTTCACTCGCGGCGCCAATCGGGTTGCCATCGGGAGCGAGCTTCGCCACCGGCTGCCGGCGGAAAGGCGCGTAGCCAGGCGGATAGAGCGTGAACGCGATGCCATGCGCGTGACACGCGATCACAACCAACGGGTGTCGTGGCCCAGTCTTGCGCGCCCGGAGGTGATGCCGTGCCAGATTGCACGTGCCCTCCCCGCCAGGATCGCCCCTCGTCGGACAGCACGATGGCACGACCGCGCTCAGCTCGCCCGACGCGTCGGGCATGTATGGGGTCACGATGAACGGGCGAGACGAACGCCGACGCGTCGGGTAGCTTGTTGCCATCGCTGACTGCGATGTGTCGCCGTCCCAGCGTCAATAACCGAGGCGGCGGCACGACTGCGAAGCCCACGGAGGATCAAACCGTGGGCTTCTTTTCTTGGTGGACACGGTCGCGGCCGACCATCGACCGCGGGCCACGATGCTACGGCCCCGTCCGCCAACCTCTCATCGCAACCAGCACCGTGCGTCTCGCCGGTGCCCGCCCCGAACTGCCGGCGTCCCTCGTCACAGAACGCGCAACGAGAACTCGTGCGTCAGGTCATCCGGCGCGCAACGCAACACGCCCCTCTTCGCACAACCCTCCCAGTCAACTGCCACAGTGAACTGACTTAGTTCAGAGGGACTGATCTCCATTGGGAGGCATGCTGCTGCAAACGCACCCACCTCCTGCTGTCTGAGACCGACAGAAGCACA
>JBQTIA010000039.1:0-80721 GCA_052388455.1 Hyphomicrobium sp. | reverse complement strand
AACTCGGACTGCCATCACTTCAGATGGAACACCGACGCCTCAATCGCGTATCATGAACCGCCGGATACGGAACCGTACGTCCGGTGGTGTGGGAGGACGGCGGGGGCAACCCCGCCTCCTACCCGATTTCGCTCGGGCATGTTGCGGCTTGCAACGGCCGTTTTCTCGCGGCATATGCGAATTCTAATTTCAGTTTATGCCGCCTGAAATATTACACGAAATCATATCAAATCAGCACGATATTCATCGATATTTTTAATTTGATGTTTTTTCGATTTTGTTTTTATTTCCTGATCACACGCATGTTTCATGTGCGTTTGATAAGTTCATAAAACAGCCCGGGGAATTTGAGCTGAAATATCTCGCAATTCATCGAGATATTGATGGCAAAACCCCGATGGAAAGTGATCGGCAGGACCGCGGCCAAGCTCAGGGAGAGAGCGACGGCCAATCTTTTGGCTCTGCGCAACCGGGAGAGAGGGTGGCATCATGGCGACGATCGACGGCACCAGCGGCAATGATCGCATCTTCGGCACGCTTCTGATCGACAAGCTCCGCGGTCTCGCGGGCGACGACGAGATCGACGGCGGAGACGGCAATGACGTCATTCACGGGCACGAGGGCAACGACGTGCTGTTCGGCGGCCTCGGAGACGATGTGATCGAGGGCGGCCTCGGCCACGACGCGATACTCGGAGGCGCCGGCAACGATGTCGTCGGTGCCGGCGAGGGCAACGATCTGGTCAGCGGCGGCGAGGGCAGCGATACGATTTCCGGCGGCAAGGGGTACGATTCCCTCTTCGGCGGAGAGGGCAACGATGTGGCCTACGGAGACAGCGACGACGACTACCTCGCGGGCGATGCCGGCGACGATTTCCTCGTCGGCGGCAGCGGCAACGATCGCCTCAACGGTGGGGACGGCGACGACCGGATCGAGGGCGGATCGGGCCAGGACTGGTTCGACGGACGCGGCGGCAGCGACGAGTACGCCGGCGGATCGGGCTTCGACACGCTCGACTATTCCGCGAGCGGCAGCCAGGGCGTGCTGGTCGACATGCACGGTGGCCTGGTGATCAAGACCAGCGGTATCGACACATTCGCCGGTGTCGAGAACGTGCAAGGCACCAATGGCCACGACATGTTCATCGGAGACTCGGGCGCGAACACGCTCCTCGGGTTCGACGGCAACGACTATTTCCGCGGACGCGCCGGCGCCGATCATTACAATGGCGGGCTCGGCTATGACACCTATGAGTTCCTGGTCAAGGACGTGATCTCCGGCGGCGTGCACCAGGGCGTCGATTTCATCGCCGACTTCAACTCCGAAGACACGATCGACCTGCACGATTTCGTCAAGTCCAGCGGGACCGACCTTGCCGATGTCGTCCGCCTCGAAGATCGTACGAGCGGCACCATGCTCTCGGTCAACGTCGATGGGCAGTTCGTGGACGTGGCGTTTCTCGGCGGGTTTCACGAGACCAACGTCAACGCGCTCGCAGCCGAAGGCATCTTCACCCACTGAGTCCGCGGCAACGGATGACGTCGGCCAGAACTTATAAGGTTGATTGGAATGGCTGTCCGGCCGGCGGTTACTTCGATGCGGTCCTGAGGTCGGGAGCGCGATCAGGGAGCGGCCCGTCGAACGAGAACCGGCTGATTTTCCATTCTCCGCCGACGGCGACCAGTCCGAGCTCGATCTTCACGTTGGAGTCGGCGGTGACCATTGTTCCGTTGAGATCGGTCGCGATGACCGGCGGCGGCGTGGACGCGGGGAGATCGTCGTCCTGCTGCACATGGGTTTTGATCTTCTGCCAGGAGACCTGCCGCAGCTGCGCCCAGGTCAGCGGCTCGACCGTGCGCTTGAACTTCTTGGCGCCGTTGGTGCGACGAGCCTCGTCGGTCATCATCGCGCGGGCCGCAACATAGTCGCCTTTGGAGATTTCGGTCAGGAAGGCCATCGCCTGCCGGCGCTGCTCGGGAGCCGGAATTTCGGCGACAGGCTTGGGTGTGGGAGCCGGCTTTGACTGAGGAGTAGCTATGGCGGCCGTCTCAGGCGCGGCGACGGTCGGCTCCGCAGCAACTGGTGCGGGCGTCGGCAGCGATGACACCAGGGCGTAGCCGCCGAAGGCGAGCCCCATGTGGGCCGCAACCAGCAGAGATATGGCGAGCGGGCCTTTGTAGTTGGGGTTCATGTCGTGCCTCCCGGATTGATCATGCCGGGCACGTTGGCATGGGAAAAGTTCGGCCGCTGTTACGGCCGGCACACGTAGGGCTGGAAACGCTTGGCCGCCCCTGCATGCAGCTGGTACCAAAATCCACCGGGACTGATGGTTTTTCAGGCACAGACGTGCCATAGGAACAGTCACACGAAGGGCGCTATTGACTGGCTATACGAGATCAGCCGCGGTCGGGGCGCCTCCGCCCGCGCCGATGGACGCCACCGTCATGAGCAGGCCCGTCATGAGCAGGATGTCGAAACGGCTTTCGTTCACACTGGCCGTGGCCACTGGTCTGGCAGGTCCGGCGGTGGCGGCAGAGTATTGCGTGTCCTGTTCGTCTCCCGATGTCAGCTACCGTTGCGAGGTCGAAAGCATCGCGCCGAGCGATGCCCGGGCGTGGCTGCTGTGTGTGACCGAGCTGGCGCGCCAGGGTGGCCACGATAGCTGCAGTGTCGACCGCAAGGTTTCTACGCCCTGTCCGGGTGTGCACAAGGTTCTCGCCGCTCCGCCCGGAGAGGCGCCTTTGCCGCCGGTCAATGTCGAGACGGCGGTGCCCGTGCCGGGGCCGCCACCCCATGCTGATCCCCGGACCTCTCCGCCGTCTGCTGCGATCGGGACCGGCAGCGGTCCGCGCGTCCCGCAGACATCGCCGACTGCGCCTGACATCACGCCGGACGATGCGATCGTGGATGGCACGAATGTCGATGGCGTTCCTGCGCCGGGCGAGGACGCGCCTCCGAAGCGGGTGCCGCAGACCGTCGAGGAGTTGGCGGGAGATACGCTCGAAGCGTCGAAGAAGGGTCTCAAATCGGCCGGACAGACCGTGGCCGATACTGCCAAGAAGGCGGGAGATGCGGTCAGTGATACCGCGAAGTCGGCCGGTGAGACGATCGGCGAAGCGGGCAGTGCGGTCGGCAACGCCGCCAAGAAGACCTGGAATTGCGTCACGTCGCTGTTTCAGAGCTGCTGAGCTCGAGGCCGCTGGGCGTCAGTGGACCTTCAGCCACTCGCGCGCCTGACGCTGCGCTTCGGCAATATCCATCTTGCTCATCTCGCTGGAAATCTCGAGACGATAGCGCTTGGCTTCGTCATTGCCGCGAAGAGCTGCGAGGTTGAACCACTTGTGCGCCTGCACGAGATCCATGTCGACCTCGCGGCCCGAGCAGTACATCAGGCCGAGTTCGAACAGGGCATCCGGTGCCCCGCCCTGGGCGGCGAACTCTACGATCTCCCGCGCATCGAAATCCACTCGCGCCATCCGTCCGTCTCCATCCGAAATGCCGGTCTTCATTTCCGCGCCGCGGGCTCTCGTATAGCTCCGCGCGCCTCCCTGGATCGAAATTTCGCGTTCGATCCGGCCGGTGACGACGATGACAGCGGCCAGAACAAAAAGCCGTAAACGCCCCGACGGACCGTTGATGATCGATCCGCAACCAGAGTGAAGCGAAGCTGCTGGCACTGGCTCAATCCGGCGCAGACTGATCGCTTCCGCACGCCGCGTAAGGGGCCGTTCACGGATCGAGTAAGCGGCGCCTAACCATGCTCGCAGGTCGCCAGACCGCGCCCCTTTGCCGCCATCAATCCACAGCCATTCAGCCACTGTTCATGCCGCAGCGGTTAGCTCTTGTCCTCGTCGCCCCAAGGCTTACATTGCTGAGAGGGGCGACTGAGCAGGCAGGGCTGGCGCGACTTCGGATTGTGCTGACCTGCCCGGACGTTGGAGGGGCTGACCGTGCGCATTGGGATGGGTCTGGTATTGCTCGGACTGACAGCCGCAGGCTGCGCGAACCAGCCGGTGGCAGCCCCATTCGAGCCGTCCATGTCCCGCCTCGGCGCCACATTCCAGTCCGTCAGCGACTTCGAATCCTCCGATGGCGATCAGTCGCTGGCGCCGCGCCGCACGCTGGCCACGCGCGTTCTTTCGGCCATGGCCTTCGAGAGGGTGACCGGCTTCAAAGCAGATCCGGCGCGCCTGCTCGAGACCGATTGAGCCGGTCCGCTTCCGTCTTCAGCCGGTGCCGCCGCGACGACCTACCTGCATCCCCCTGATCACGCCCGGCCGCTCGCCAACCCTGTCGAGCCAGCGGGCAAGGTGTGGAAATTCGGCGATGTCCTGGCCGAGGGACTTCCACAGCCGCACCCACGGATAGCTGGCGATGTCGGCGATCGAATAGGCGGAGGCGAGGTAGTCGCGATTCGCGAGCCGTCTGTTCATCACGCCGAAGAGCCGTGCCACCTCCTTGGTGTAGCGGTCGATCGCATACGACTGAGCCTCGGGCGCGGAATTGCGGAAGTGGTTGCATTGGCCGGCCATCGGGCCGAGCCCGCCGACCTGCCAGAACAGCCACTGCTCGACGTCGGCGCGGGCCCTCGGCTCGGCCGGATAGAACCGCCCGGATTTCCGCCCGAGATGCTGGAGAATGGCGCCGGATTCGAACATCGACAGCGGTGCGCCGTCCGGTCCATCGGGATCGACGATCGCCGGAATGCGGTTGTTCGGCGAGATGGCCAGAAACTCCGGCGCGAACTGCTCTCCGCGGTTGATGTCAACGAGGCGCTCGGTGTAGGGCAGCCCGCATTCCTCGAGCATGATCGAGATCTTCCGACCGTTCGGCGTGGACCAGACATAGAGCTCGATCGGTCGGATAGTCATCTCACGTCCCGTTGTCAGATCACGAACACCGTCGAGCCCGTCGTCTGCCGGGCTTCGAGGCTGCGGTGTGCCTCGGCGGCCTGATCGAGGGGAAATCGCTGGCGGACGTCGATGGCGATGCGGCCGCTGGCGACCATGTCGAACAGCTCGGCGGCATTGGCCGCCAGAGCGGCCCGCGTTGCCGTATACGGCATCAGCGAGGGGCGCGTTGCGAACAGCGAGCCCTTGAGCGCCGTCAGCTCGAACGGTGGGACGGGCCCCGACGCATTGCCGAAGCTGACCCAGGTGCCACGCGGCCGCAGGCAGTCGAGCGAAGCCGGGAAGGTGTCCTTGCCGATCGAATCGTACACCACGTCGCACAGGCGCCCCTCGGTGATCTCGCGGACCCGGGCCACGAAGTTCTCGGTGCGGTAGTTGATGACGTGTGAACAGCCGTTCGCCTTGGCCAGCGCCGCCTTGTCGTCCGAGCCGACCGTGCCGATCATCGTCGCACCGATCGCGCGCGCCCACTGGCAGGCGATGAGACCGACGCCGCCGGCAGCGGCATGGAACAGCATCATTGTCTCGGGGCCGACGGGAAAGGTTTCGCGGAACAGATAGCGCACCGTCATGCCACGCAGCATCATGCCGGCGGCGGTGTCGTATCCGATGGCCGCGGGGAGCAGCACGACCCGGTCGGCCGCAATCAGGCGCTCTTCGGCATAGCCGCCCATCTCGGTGCCGTAGGCGACACGATCTCCGACACGCACGCCTTCGACTTCGGGTCCAATCGCGACCACGTCGCCGGCCCCTTCCATGCCGAGCACCGCGGGAAGACCAGTCAGCTTGTAAAGCCCGGAGCGCTGGTAGGTATCGATGAAGTTGAGACCGGCCGCCCGCTGGCGGATGCGGATCTGGCCCGCACCCGGCGCCGGCACGCCGGCGCTCTCGACCGACAGCACGTCCGGCCCGCCATACTCATGGATGCGCACGACTTTCGTCATGGATCGGTTCCTCGTTTGCAGGGATCACTTGCCTGCCGGGGCGAACAGGTGTTTGGCCTTGGATAAGGGGTCTGCCGATGGCTTCGGCGCTGCCTTGACCCTGCCACCGGTGGCTTCTATGGCCACGATGATGGGATCACAAGCTGTGTGCCAGTTGAAACGGGACGCCCGCGCCGCATGATCGAATGGACTGCGACAATGGGCACGCCACTGCGGCGGTTGGCCGTCGCCCTGGCGACGGCAGCCGGCGGCTGTGCGGTGGGTGAAGCGCCGATCGACAGCGGCCATGCCGGGCTGAGCTGCGTGGACGACAGTCCGCGCTGTATCGCCGAACGCCAGCGCACGCTGAGCGCCCTGGTTGCCGATCCGCAGCGGCGCTGGGTGAAGGAGCAGCCGACGCCCTCGGCCTATGCGTCCGGCGTGCGGCTCTTCGCCTTCAAGACCACCAAGAAGACTCTGACCTGCGACGAGCTGGCTGCCGGTCGTCGCGAGGCCGATGGAGCGCCGTCCTCGCTCAAAGGAGCCGGATCGAGCCTCACGCCGGCCCAGGTGTCGCGCGGCGCCATGTTCGCCAGCGAGGTCGGGCGTGAGCTCGGCAACGAGATGAAGCGCCGCTGCAAGAAGGGTTGAACTCGCGGCCGGCTGACCTATTTCCGCTTCGCTCGACGTCGACGCTGGTCCGCCGGTCCATCGATGTCCACGTTGCGGGCCATTCCGGCCGGTTCCCTCACCGCTATGCGCAGCGTCTGGGGCTCGGCTACAACTTCCGCAAGAGGATGCCGATGTCGATTGAGGGATTTGTGCAGACGATTGTCGACATCGTGCGCGAGCATCAGGGGTGGGCGGCGCCGGTCGCCTTTCTGGTCGCCTTCGCCGAATCTTTTTGCTTCGTCTCCATCGTCTGGCCAGGGACGGCCATTCTCGCCGGCATCACCGCGCTGCTGGCGGCCGGCGGGGCCGACATGTCCATCCTGTGGCCTGCGATTTTTGCCGCCGGTCTCGGTGGCACGTTCGGCTACGCCATCTCCTACTGGATCGGTCGCTACTTCAAGGACAGCATCGCCGGCGTGTGGCCTTTCACTCGGCAGCCCGAGCTCATTCCTCGCGGCAAGGACTTCTTCGACAAGTATGGGGGGTGGAGCGTCTTCTTCGGCCACTTCTTCGGACCGGTGAGGGCGATCATCCCGGTCGTGGCGGGCATGTTCGAGATGCGGCAGCTCCCGTTCCAGCTCGCGAACGCGGCAAGCGCATTTCTCTGGGCGGCGGGCGTGATCGCGCCGTCCTTTTTCATGGTGACGTTCAAGGAGCAGATCTTCAGCGCGCTCCGCGAGCACGAGCTGCTGGTCGCGGTGGCGATGTTTCTGATTGCGCTCGCCAACACGGTGCCGATGGCGCTGTTCGCCGTGCCGACGCTGCTGGCCTTCGTCGGCCTCGGCTTCGCGCACCTGCTCGCTGGCGGCAATCTGCTGCCGCTGCTCGTCGCCGGAGCGGCCGGGGCCTTCCTGGGCGATGCCCTGGCTTACCGCTCCGGACGGGTGCGCAAGACCGATTTTCATGCCGCCTGGCGGAGTGGCTGGAGCGAAGCCGCCGCCGACGAGGCGCGGGAGGCCGTGGCCGGCCGAGGTCTTGCGGCCGTCGTCACCAGCAAGTTTCACACCACCGGACGGGCTTTTGTTCCGTTCGCTGCCGGCGCCGCCGAGCTGCCGTTCATTCCGTTTCTGGTGGTCAGTGCCGTCGCGGCCGTGGCCTGGGCGGCGGTGCTGCTGTCGCCGAGACTTGTGCTTGAACTCCTCGGCTGGTAGCGCGCCCTGCTGCGCAAGACCTTGCCGCTGGCCCGCGCGGCGAACATGAACGCGGCAAGCCGGCGCTTGCCTCACTGCACGTGATCGCCTAGACGAGGCTCTTGCGTTCCGCCCGTGCGCCGGGCACCGATGCGAACATCCATCTCTTTTGACCCACCGCCAGGAGCCCGACATGGCCGCCCGCTCGTCCCGCAACATCGAAACCCGCAAGAAGAAGAGCCGCCGCGCGATACCCCGCGCCAAGGTGACCCGTATCCAGGGCAACACGTCCGCAGTCCGCAAGCGCCTGAAGAAGCTCGCCGGCAAGGCCCGCGCCGCCAAGGCCTGATTTTTTTGATCCAAAGAGCAAGGGGTCGGACCGGCCGGGTCCGGCCCTTCGCATTTCGATTGTCCGGCATGTCGCGCAAAGAAAGCGAGGACGGAGCGCGGGCTCCGTCCTCGTCGTCAGTCGCGATCGTGCCCGTGGTGCCGATCAGGCGATCATGTCGCCGCTGATCGGGCTCGAGGCCTGATCGAAGATCTGCTCGAACTCGTAGCCCTGGCCGTCGAAGACCAGCGTATCGACATCGCTGAAGACCAGATCGCGGCCTTCGTTCTGCGCGGCGTCGACGTGATGGACGATCAGCTGGCTGCCGGAGCGCGAGAACACGAACTCGTCGATCGAGTTGGCCCAGTAGCCGGTGTCGTCGCCCTCTCCGCCGCGCAGCGTGTCGTTGCCCGCGCCGCCGGTCAGGCTGTCGCCTCCCTCTCCGGACGTGATGCGATCGTTGCCCGCGCCGCCGCGGATGATGTCGTCGCCTCCACCGCCGTCGATGATGTCGTTGCCGGCATCACCGTCGACCTCGTCGTTGTCGGCACCTGCCGAGATATTATCGGCACCAGCGCCGCCGAGGATGCGATCGTTGCCCTGGTCGGTCTGGATGATGTCGTTGCCATTGCCGCCTTCGGCCCGGTCGTTTCCGTCGCCGCCGAAGATGCGGTCGACACCGTTTCCGCCGACGAGCCAGTCGTTGCCGACATCGCCGTAGAGCCAGTCGTTGCCGTCGTCGCCGCGCAGCACGTCGTCGCCTTCGCCGCCGTAGAGCCGATCGTTACCAAGCCCGCCGCTGGCGTCGTCGTTGCCTTCCTCGCCGTAGAGAAGGTCATTCCCCTGGCCGCCGTCGAGGCGGTCGTTACCTTGGCCCGCGTTGATCACGTCGTTGCCGGCTTCTCCGTAGAGATCGTCGTTCTCACCACCGCCAAAAATGCTGTCGTTGCCGTCCCCGCCGAACACCTCGTCGGCGCCGGCCTCGCCGTAGAGGCGATCGTTGCCGCCGAAGCCGTACAGCGTGTCGTCGCCCGAGCGTCCGAACAGCTCGTCGAAGGCGTTTGTGCCACGGAGGATATCGCGACCGTCGGATCCAATTCTACGTACCATGACCTGCTCCTATTCGGTTTTTCCAGTTCCACTGTGTACCCGGCTCGTTCTCTCTTTGAGCGCTGGAAGCGATGCCGTAGTGATGAGGAAACGCCGTCTTCGGATTGTTATTCCCTGCCGTAAGCGGACAAAGTGAAGAACGGGTGCCGCACATGGCCGAATTGAAGCCTGTCGCGCTGGCGACGGACACGAAATTGCCGCAGATATTCAAGGGTTTTCTATAACCCCCGCTGCATCCTTGACAGTTCGATGACACGCGATCGCGCGCCCTGCGAACGAGCTGGAGTGAGCACGGGGAGGTTAATCGCCGGCCGGCCGGGCGCGTGTGAGCCTGACGAGCACGAACAGGCTCCGCCGCGTATCGTCGATACGGTCGTCGCTGACGACGAGAAAAAGATCCGGCGAAATCCGCGTCAGGCCCTCGAAGTTGGCTTCCGGCAACTGCTGACTCGCTTGGTCGACGTCGATGACGTTGCAGAGCGTGTCGCCGGGGCCGTCGCGACATTGCGCGGGATCGAGCAGCCGCAGAGCCGACACGATCCGCTTTTCGGGGCCGCTGCGCATTCTCTCGAGCACCAGCAGCTTGCCGTTGGGACAGGCTTCGATGTCCTTGATGTTTCCGCGTCCCAGGCGGTGGGCCGGGAAGCTGTACCGCGCTCCGCGCGTGGAAAAGATGGTGTGTTGATCACGCTCCGCTTTCGCCAGCGGCTCCTCCGTGACGGTCAGGATGCCGAGGTCCGCGTGATGGGTAATCGATTCCAGTCCGTTCGTGGGAGACGAGTACAGCGAGGGATCGTTGACCGGCGCAGGGACTTCGATCTGTTCCAGCCGCCGGCCATCCGGCGCGAAACGGCCGATGGCCGGTACTTCCTCGAACACGACCAGCAGCTCCGTGTCACCCTTGATGCCGTTCGAAGCGTTGAGTGCCGCAAGCCCTTCCGCATTGGCGAGGTGCTTATCGAGCTTGATTCCCGCCTCGTCCGCCAGGCGTACGGACTGGACGGGATTGAGAGCGGCAATCTTGTTCTGCTGCACATCGAGCTGGAATTGGGTCAGCCATCCCTTGTCGGAAACGGCGAAGAGAACCTGCTCGTCGGCGTCCCAGGCCAGGCCCGAAAGCTCCTTGATCTTGAAGCCTTCGAAGGTGGCCGCGTCGATCGATCGGCTGTCGGCGATCTCCAGCCGCAGTCGCTGCGTCTCGTCTGCGGCGACGGCCGGCAAGGACAGTCCCAGGATCGACGCCAGCATCGACGCCAGCGTCGACAGCAGCAGTGCCGGCAGCGCGGTCCGGATGAGTGTGTTCGACATGTAGAACCTCGAAAGTCGGAACGGATGCACCTGACAGTCCGGCACGAGCAGCATCGGCCGCGATTGCCGCGCGGAACTCAGTGAGCGGCGGACAGATCCGCTTCGGTGCCCGGCAAGTGCCCGAGCCGGCGCAGTGCTGGGCGGAACTTGTTGAACTTTCCGGCTCCGCCGGTGACGACGGTTCCCACGCAGTACTTCGAGCAGTGCTTGGTCGGATGCTGATTGAGCTCCCGCAGCACCTTGTCGGCGAGACCATTGCCGTTGGCCGATTTCGTCTCGATGATGAACAGCCCTTCGTTCAGCGGCCTTTCGTCGAGACCGTTGCTGAAGGAGAGTTGCGTGTCGATCGTCATGCGCTCGCCACCCTCCCGGGCGACCAGCGTCATGCGGGTGTAGTTGACCTCCAGGACCCGTTGCAGCTTGAGGCCGAAATCATTCTGGTACAGCTCGGTGTAGGATCGCTCGATGTGCTCGTACGCGCTGCTGTCGAGCTGGCCGTACTGCTCCACCGGATAGGGCATCCGCTTCTTGACGGTGATTCCGCGCTTGTCCTTCAGCTTGACCTCGACGAAGCAGAGATTCGCATCGACATATTTGCGGACGCGGACTTTCACGCGCCGGCGGCGTCCCTGGTGATGATCGAAGTAGCTCCGCCGCTGCTCGTCGTCGAAGTACCACGTCTCATAGCGGAACGTCCGCACCCCGTCGATCTCGAGGATGTCGAAGTGGCGGCTGAGCTGCACGGTAGCGCGCTGCAGCACGGATTCTGTGACGACATACTTGTTGTCGAGCCGCTCCAGCATGGCCGCCTTGGCGTTCAAAGCGTCGAGGCTGATTGGCTGAAAGCAAGCTTCGATAGAAGTCTCACGGGCGCTGGTGAAAGGCATGGTACGTATCTCCTGATTGAGAAAATTCATCGGGGGGGACACGGCTCGGCGATCAGCGCGGATAGGCCGTGCCATTCAGCGGGTCGGGTGGTCGTGAACCGGAGTGCGTCAGGTGGCCATTTCGGCGACCGGCGCCGCAACGACACCCTGCGGTTTCTGGCGGACAGACACGGCCACCGTCGCGGGGGCCGCTTCCGGCTGCACGGTGCGGAAGAACACGCTGAGCCGTGCCAGCTCATTGACGTAGTCGAGCTGCAGGATCTGATAGGACATCACGTCCACGCCCAGGCGCCTCGACAGGCTGGCACGCATGGCGTCCGGATCGGACAATACTTCCCGGTCGATCTTGTCGAGCGTGATCTTCACGCCGTCGACAGACTGGAGAATGCGCGGATGATCCATCACATAGGCGCCGAGCAGGACGAGCAGCACGATGCTCGCAACCAGCGTCAGAGATGTGCCCTGCACGGAGCAGATGACCGCGATGGCGACACTGCCGAAGAAATACGGCATCTCGATCTTGCTGATCGGCTCGGACCGCAAGGTGAACAGCGCCAGGATGGCAAAGAGACCGAAGCCCGCCGTCAAGCTGAACTCGATCGTCGATAGAATGGTGAGAACGGCGAAGACGAAGACATTGAAGAGGGAGGCCGCCGTCACGATCTCCTTGTCGCGGTAGCGACGATAATAAAGGCCGAAGACGAGCAGAGACATCGCCGTGAGGTCGATGGCGAAGCGGATCAGCAGCAGGCCGAGCGGGCTTTGCAGCGCCTCGAGCTGGGTGGCGAATTGAGTGGCTGGCATGTGATCCCCTTTCCTGCTTGGACACATCGACATCCGGTTGCGGCCCATTCGGCGCCGTCCGGTTTCCTCGAGCCCCGAACCCTCGAAGATGCGATCCGGGCAGGTGATGCGGGCCTCGTCTGTCGAGGTGACATCCAACCGTCACGAAATCGTCATGAGATTGAAACGCTGCGCCGCCGAGCCTATTCCCCTAAATTCTGCGCCGATGCGTTTCGACGGCACAGCCCTTCGACTGCGCCCCTCGCGGACAGGTGCGGTGGGTCGTCCCCCGACGGCTGATGTGCGAAGAATGAGAGACGAGGGACGATCGATGCGTGCAGCAGTACGCCGATGCCGACCGGGGCCGGTGATTGCCGGAACCGAGCGGTTGTCCAAGCACGGTTCTGACTGAAGCTGCGAACGTCGCGGGGCTATTGCTGCCGCAGTCGGTCGAGACGCTCGACGAGTCGCATTCTCCGCCGAGCCTTCTGGCGTCGTCGGATGCATCCGATCCAAACCATGGCGACGATCAGCAGCAGGGCGGCCAGCAATGTAAAATCGTCGACGAACGGCACAAAGCCCGAGATGCTGTGGTGAAGCTCCTCGATGGCGGGCAGTTCCATGGTTGGTCCCCCTCGACCTCGTGACGAGCGCGTGGCCGGCAGTGGGGAACGGCCGAGGCCCGCTCGTATTCCATGCCCTGAACTAAAAATTTCTACCGGAACGGATTTGCAGATCGGGCCTCGTTATTGGTGTGTGCCGCAGCTTGCGAAGGCGGCCGTTAACCGCTTGGAGACGGACGGTGCAGGTTGCGCAACTTTTTCGACTGTGAGCGGAATAGCCGTCGAGGCCCGGCGTTCAACTGGGCACAGGTTCGATGGCTGGGCGTGGGCAATGACACCGGATGTGCGCAATGAGATGGTCGAGCTTCTGCCTCGCATGAGGCGGTTCGCTTGCACCCTGACGGGATCGCGAGATGAAGCCGATGACGTCGTTCAAACGGCGTGCGAGCGGGCGCTTTCCCGCATGCATCAGTTCACACCCGGAACGCGGCTCGACAGCTGGCTGTTCCAGATCGTCCGAACCGTGTGGATCGACCGGGTGCGATACCGCTCGCGGAGGCAGACGGTGAACGACATGGATCTGGCGGAGAGCGTCGGGTTCGACGCGCGCGTCCACGAGCAGACGGCAGCGAGAATGGACCTGGCTGTCGTGAGGCAGGAGATCGCTAAGCTCCCGGAAGATCAGCGCATAATCCTCGGTCTCGTGACCGTCGACGGCATGAGCTACCAGGAGGCCGCCGAGATGCTGGACATCCCGATCGGCACCGTCATGAGCCGGCTGGCACGAGCGCGTCGCAAGCTCGTCGATGCATTGAACGGCGAGTTGCGTCAGGAAAACGGCGAAGCTAAGCAACAAGGCCCACTGACATGAACCCGCTCAATGACGAAACACTGATGGCCTACGCGGACCGCGCCCTGCCGGCCGAGGACTGCCTCGCCGTGGAGCGCGTGCTCGTCGCCGATCGCGGTGCGCGCCGCCTCGTCCTCATGTTCCGGCTCTCGGAGATGTGCGTGAAAGAGGCCTTCTCGCTCTGCGGGTTCAAACCGGTGCCGAAACGTCTGCAGTCGATGTTCAGCCGGCCGGTGTCGAAGCCGGCGCGGAGGATGAACGTCTGGCTGCTGCCCATCGCGGCCAGTGTCGTGGTGGCGGTCGGCGCCGCTGTCGTCGCGCACCAGATACTCGAAGGCCGGCACGCCGATCGCGTCGTCACCGGCCTCGGCGAAATCCCTGCCGGCAACGACCTGGCCGGAGTTCTGAACCGGCACGAGAATACGACGTTTACTCCCGCTTCCGGTGCTGCAGACCGCTACGTCGTCGTCGGCACCATGCGGGATCGGTTCGACAGCACCTGCCACGAGGTGAACGCCTATTCCAGCGCTCGGAGCGACGTTCCGGACGAGGTGATCATCGCTTGCAAATCCGACCGGGGAACGTGGTCGGTGGTGGGTGCCGCACAGACAAAAGCCAACGCGAGTACGGCCTACGTACCGAACGAGCAGGAGGTGCACGGCGCGCTGAAAGGCGTGCTGGCAATGATTGGGGCGAAGTCATCAACCTCTAGCGACGGTAAAGAAAGCAAGACCCCATGAGCAACCCAACTCAGCCCGAACGGCCGAGCGACGAGGAACTGGTCGCGTTCGCAGATGGAGCCCTCGAGCCGGACGCGAGCGCGCGGATCGACCGCTATCTCGCGACGGATGCGGACGCGCGGGCGTTCGTCGACGCACTGCGGATGTCCGCCACGCTCGCCCGATCGGCTTTCGATGACGTGCTGAGTGAAGCGCCGCCGCCGGCGCTCATCGAGGCCATTCGTGGTCCGTCGGGCGGCGAGACCGGCAGCCCATCCGGAAACGTCGTGCCGCTGGCGTCCCGGCGGCGGGAGCGGCGGCCCGAGCTGCGCTTCGCGCTGTCGATGGCCGCGTGCCTGACCTTGATCCTGGCGGGGGCGATGTATGTCAGAAACATCCCTGGTCCCGGCGACGCTGGCTTGCGCATCGCCGTCGGTCCCGTCGAGCGGCAGAGCGTGGTCGCGACGCTGCTGGAAAGCAAGGTCAGCGGCGATCCGGCGACGACGACGGCCGGCGGCGCAAATCGCACGCACGAGCTGATCGTCACGGCGACGTTCATCGATCGCCAGGGGCGGCCCTGCCGCGAGTTCGAGCTGGCGCCCGTCGCCCCTGCGACCGGCGACCTGACGGTGGCCGTTGCCTGCCGGGCCGACGAGGCCCGGTGGGTGGTGGAGGGGATGGTGGTGCAGTCGGCGGGGAAAGAGCAGCCGGGCACGTCCTTCAGCCCGGCCGGCGGCGACAGCCATGCGGAGATCGACAGCGTGCTTTCGCGGCTCGGTGCGAAGCCGGCTCTTTCACCGTCCGACGAGCGGGCGCTGCTGGATCGCGGCTGGCGCTGACGATGGTGTTTACGAAAGCACGGAGCGGGAGCCATGACCCCAGCACAACACAAAAACAACCCTGATCGGACCGGGGGAACCCGTGGGCCGGCTGCGCTCGCCCTGACCCTGCCGCACCTGTTGCACCGTGCCTCCCAGGCGGCCGATCTCAGTCTCGAGACGGCCATGCGGGAGCAGGCGTTGACGCCGCGGCAGGTGACCCTTCTCGACGAGGTCGGGCGAACGCCGGGCATCAGTCAGACCAACCTGGTGGACCGCACGGGGATCGACCGATCGACGCTCGGAAGCGTCATCGGACGACTGGTGCAGCGCGGTCTTGTCTCCCGGGTGCGATCCCGGTCGGATTGCCGGGCGGTCGAGCTTCGGCTGACGTCGAAGGGTCTGCAGTTGCTCGGTGCGGCGCGGCCGGTGGTCGAACGGATACATCTTCGCCTTCTGGCATCGCTCCCCGAGGCTGAGCGGGACAGCTTCTTGGCCGGACTGCGGTATCTGATTGAGCGCGGTCTATAGGGATTTTTTCCCTGATCTAGAACGACGCGCCGACCCAAAATAATCGTCCGTGATGTATGCAATTGCGATGGAAACCCATAATTTCAATGGCGTCGTGTGTCGCTCATGCAACGGCACTGTTTCAAGGCACGGCTGCGGGACCGGAAAGGGTCGTTTCCCAGTGCGTATCCCTGCACGAGTCATGTACCCTGGAACTTCCGAGCCGAGTGCCTTCGTTTGTCTCGACGAACCTATTGCCCAGTCTGACCGCAAGAGCGACATGACCGCAGCTGCCCGTATCCGACTGGCGTTCCTCGCTCGCATGGCGCTCACCATCGCTGGGGTCCATGTCCTCGCGACTTTTGCAGCCCCAGCATTTCTCGGCTCGCCGAGCCTGTTCGTATCCAGCGCGGCCGCCCAGGGCGCGGACGACGATGATGACAACGATGGTGATGATGACGACGACGGCGATGATGCCGGCGGAGGTGGGGGCGGCGGAGGTGGCGGCGGTGGCGGCGGCGGCATGGACGGCGACGACATCAGCATCGACGACGACGGTGACGACATCGGCCCGCGCGACAACGACGACTGCTTCGAGGAAGTGATGCTGCTGCCGCCCTGGCTGCGGCAGTGCGACAACCGGCCCCGCCCGCGTGCTCGCCCGCCGGTCGTCACGGAGACGACGGTTTCGACGGAGCCACAGGGGCCGCAGGTTGAGCCGACCGGTCCGGATGTGGCCCAGATCTCGCCACCTGTCGTCGCCCGCGCACCATTCGGGCCCGAGCCGGAGAACGCCCTGCCGCGCGAGATCGTGGTGGCGCGAGCCTCTGATGCGGATGTCCAGGCCCTCGTCAATCGCGGGTTCTCGATCATTTCCCGAGCCACCGGCACACTGATCGGCGGCGACAGAGTCCGGATGCGCGTTCCCGGCGACCTTTCGACAGTCGAGGCAAGGGCCCTCGCTCGGCAGCTCGCACCCAATGCGATCGTCGATTTCAATCACATCTATCGGCCCGCTCAGGCGGCGTGCGACAGCGTGGCGTGCCGGCAGCGGGAGGCCATCCGCTGGCCGACGGCGTCGCAGGCGTGCGCCGTCGATGCGCAGGTCGGGCTGGTCGACACCACGGTCGATGTTCGAAATCCCGCCCTGGCCGGGCAGCAGATCGAGGTTCTCGACGGCGTGTCGGGCGGTCGATCGCTGGCCGGGCCGTCGCATGGCACGGCCATCTTGGCGCTGATGGTCGGACGCGGAGACGGGCAGGTGCCGGGGCTGCTTCCGCGCGGCCGCGCCGTCGTCGTTCAGGCCTTCCACCGCGCCGCCACGGGCGAGGACATCGCCGATACGTTCGACATCGTGGGCGGTGTCGAAGCCATCATCGGGCGCGGTGTGAAGGTCGTCAATTTGAGCTTCACCGGCCCCCATAACCGCGTGCTGGCGGAAGTGGTGCGCGTGTCCGTGGAGAAGGGCTCGGCCCTCGTGGCGGCCGCCGGAAATCTCGGACCGACGGGTCCGGTCGTCTATCCGGCCGGCTACGAAAGCGTCGTGGCCGTCACCGCCGTCGGCGACGACTTCCGCGTCTATCGCGGGGCAGGTCGCGGTTCTCACATCGACTTCTCGGCACCCGGCGTGCAGGTGCAGGTGGTCGCGCTGCGCGAGGCGACGCGGTTCGAAACGGGAACGTCGTTCGCGGCGCCATTCATTTCCGCGGCCCTCGCGGCGCTGCGCGCCCGCCAGCCCGCAGCCTCTATCGGCGACATGGTGAGCACGCTGCAGGCGAAGGCCACGGACCTCGGTCGGCCCGGGCGGGATCCCGTTTTCGGCTGGGGATTGGTTCAGATGCCGGACAACCTTTGCCAATGAGCACTCTTTTCACAGCCATGTTCCAGGCCAATCCGATGCTCGCATCGGCGCCACCCGCGTCCACGCTGGAGCCGCAGCCTGCGATCAGCGGCAAGTGGCTCTTCGCATCACTGGTGTCGTTTTTCGCGCTGGCCGCGGAATACAGGCCCGCTGCCGCTGCCGATTTCGGCGGCAACTGCTGTGCCGACCTCGAAGAGCGCATCGCCGATCTGGAAGCCACCACCGCGCGCAAGGGCAACCGGAAGGTCAGCCTCACGCTTTCGGGCCAGGTCAGCCAGGCGCTGCTGGCCTGGGACGACGGCGACGAGAGCGATGCCTACGTCGTCACGAACTCGAACTCGGGCAATCGCATCCGTCTCGACGGCCTGGCGAAGATCAGCAACGAGCTGTCGGCCGGCTACTATATCGAGCTCGGCGTCAATCTCGGGTCATCCGGCGGTGTCGATCAGCTCGACGACGAATCCGGAAGCGGGCCGAACCTGCGCCAATCGCTGTGGTATCTGCGCAGCAAGTCGCTCGGGTCCTTCACCATGGGCCTCGCCTCTCCGGCGACCGACGGGATCATCGGCTTCAACATGGGCGGTACGTCCATCGCGGGTGACTCGGACACGGGCGCATTCGGCACCGGACTGTTCACACGCGATTCCAGCCGCTCGGGCAGCACGGACCTCAACTCCCTTTCGTCGGGCAACACGATTTCGCTGCGCTGGCGCCGCTTCGTCGAGCAGCTCGACACCAATCGCGGAAGCATCATCCGCTACGACACGCCGGTGTTCATGGGGCTGACGGCCTCGGCGGCCTGGGGCGAGGACGACTTCTGGGATGTTGCGGTCCGCTTCGCCAAGAAGACCGATCATTTCCGCTTCGCCATGGGCGCCGGTTTCTACAAGCAGACCGACGAGGATGAAGACACTTTCGGCTGGCCGCGCGGCGGCGATCGCGAGCCGGATTCCGGCAATACGATCGTGCGGGAATGGAAGGGTTCGGCCAGCATTCTGCACGAGCACACCGGCCTGTTCCTGACCGGCGCCTACGTGCACCGCGAATTCGACGGTTCCGATCTCGGCGTGGTGACATTCGCCTGTTTTACGTCCGCCGATGCCGCCGCCATTCGCGCTGCCGGAGTCGAGTGCGGCAACCGGCCGGATTTCGACTATTACTATCTCCAGGCCGGCATCAAGCGCCGCTTCAACAGCCTGGGCTATACCTCGATATTCGGTGAGTATGCCCGCTCGGAAGATGCGGTGACCGGGCTGAACGTGAGTGTCCGCTCAGCCGTCGGCGGCGACCTCGATTACGTCACTTCCAGCACCATGGACATCTGGGGCGCCGGCATCGTCCAGCACATTTCACAGGCAGAGATGGACGTGTTCGTCAGCTACCGTCATTTCGAGGCCGAGGTCGAGGGCCTGGAGTCGTCGGGCCAGCGCATCAAGGCCCCGATCGACGATGCCGACGTCATTCTGACCGGCAGCCGCATCCGCTTCTGACGCCGGCTGCTGTCTCAAACCCCTAGCTTCTGCTTCAATATCTCATTCACCGCGGCCGGGTTGGCTTTGCCGCCACTGGCCTTCATGACCTGACCGACGAACCAGCCGAGCATCGACGGCTTGGCCTTCGCCTGCTCCACCTTGTCCGGATTGGCGGCGATGATGTCGTCGACCGCCTTCTCGATCGCGCGGGTGTCGGTCACCTGTTTCATGCCGCGCGCCTCGACGATTGTCCCCGGGTCGCCACCCTCGGTCCAGAGAATCTCGAACAGGTCCTTGGCGATCTTGCCGGAGATGACGTTGGAGGCGATGAGGTCCACCAGCCCGCCGAGCTGCTTGGCCGACACCGGCGAATGCGCGATGTCCTTGCCTTCCTTGTTCAGCCGCCCGAACAGCTCGTTGATGACCCAGTTCGCAGCGAGCTTTCCATCGCGCGGCTCCGCCGCGACCCTATCGCGTCCCTTAGCGACCTGCTCGAAGTAGTCCGCGCTCTCGCGCTCGGCGACGAGCACCGTCGCGTCGTAGGCCGACAGCCCGTAGTCCGCAATGAAGCGCGCGCGCTTCTCGTCGGGCAGCTCGGGCAGGTGCTTTTTCAGTCCATCGACGAATGTCTGCGTCAGCTCGAGGGGGAGCAGGTCGGGGTCTGGGAAATAGCGGTAGTCGTGTGCCTCCTCCTTGCTTCTCATGCTGCGCGTCTCGCCCTTGCCGGGGTCGAACAGCCGCGTCTCCTGGTCGATGGTGCCGCCGTCCTCCAGAATGTCGATCTGGCGGCGCGCTTCCACCTCGACGGCTTGGCCTATGAAGCGGATCGAGTTGACGTTCTTGATCTCGCAGCGCGTGCCGAGTCCGGCCCCTGGCTTTCTCACCGACACATTCACGTCGGCGCGCAGGTTGCCTTTCTCCATGTCGCCATCGCAGGTGCCGAGATAGCGCAGGATCGTGCGCAGCTTGGTGACGTAGGCCTGCGCCTCCCTGGCCGAGCGCAGGTCTGGCTTCGACACGATTTCCATCAGCGCGACGCCGGAGCGGTTGAGATCGACGTAGGAATAGTCCGGGTGCTGGTCGTGGATCGACTTGCCCGCGTCCTGCTCCAAATGCAGCCGCTCGATGCCGACACGCTTCGTCTCGCCGTCGACATCGATTTCGATCGCGCCTTCGCCGACCACCGGCTGCTTGTATTGGCTGATCTGATAGCCCTGCGGCAGATCGGGATAGAAGTAGTTCTTGCGGTCGAAGATGCTTTTCAGGTTGATCGCCGCCTTGAGACCGAGCCCGGTGCGCACGGCCTGGGCCACGCACTCCTCGTTGATGACGGGCAGCATCCCGGGCATGGCCGCATCGACGAGGCTGACGTGACTGTTCGGCTCGGCACCGAACGCCGTGGACGAACCCGAGAACAGCTTGGACTGGCTGGCGACCTGGGCGTGCACTTCCAGCCCGATGACGACTTCCCAGTCTCCCGTGCCGCCGCGGATGAGATTGGCGGCTTTGGGGCTTGCGGCGGATGGGGCGGTCATCGTGGACATCTCCTTGTCGCACCCCGATTAACCGAGCCTTGGTCGCACTGCAAGGAACCAAAGCAAGGGATGCGCGGCCTCGCGACCCGAGATCGGACCAAGCTCGACCCGTAGCAATCGCGAAGGGAGCAATGGAATTGGCCACTGCCGGCCTCGGCTGACAAGGGGACGGGACGATGACGCCTCGAACGAAATTGGCGGGGCCGTCAAACTTCGTGCCGGTCGCTCCGACGGCATGCTCGTCCGGTCGAGGCCGAGGATGGCCAACGGCCTCCCGCGGACGTCACGCGCGAGACACCCGGACAGCAACTTTCTTTCAGCGATGTCGCACCGGAAACAGGCTCGATCCGCCGAACGACGGCACGGTGCACGCATCGGACGGGCAGGGACCGGGCACCGGCATGGATCGTCCTTCAGTCCGATCATTCTTTCTGGAGACGACGACCATGGCACCGATCAGCAGGTTCACGCCCGAGTATTCCTTCACCACCGCACAGGCCGCAGGAGCCATCTCGCGAAAGGCGGACCCATGGGGTGACCGCATCGGGGTAGAGGTCGACGTGAGTTATGGATTCTCTACCAACGGATTTGCCTTCAACGAGGAGCAGATGATCACGACCGGTGAGGTCATGCAGCTCTGGAGCGATGTTGCGCAGATCAACTTCTTCTTCGATCCCGATCCGGACATCCGGTTCGAGAATTACCGCAATGCGGACTCCAATATGATGGCTCACTCGGTAGGCGGGCCTGACACCGGCAGAGCAGTCGTCGGATTCAATCGAGCCATTGACTGGGGAACGGACAGCCTCGGGCAGGGCGAGGAGGATCGGGAAACCCTCATTCACGAGATCGGGCACGCGATCGGCCTCTCCCACCCCGGCAACTACAACGCCGACGATGACGCGGAGCCAGAGTACGGGAGCCACGGCGGCTACATCGAGGACACGACACAGTACAGTGTCATGAGCTACTTCGATGCGTCGTTGACCGGCGCCGATCACGGGGCACTGTTCGCAAGAACGCCCCTGCTGCACGACATCGCCGCCGCGCAGGCCCTCTACGGCGCCAACATGACGACGCGCACCGACGGCACCACCTACGGATTCCACTCGAACGCCGGTGCGGCCTACACGATCAGTGATCGCTTTGATCAGGCGGTGTTCGCCATCTGGGATGCCGGCGGTACCGACACGCTCGACCTCTCGGGGTACCGGGGGTTACAGCTCATCGATCTCGAGCCCGGCAGCTTCTCCAATGCCGGCGGTCTCACTAAGAACATCGCGATGGCCGACGCGGTCGACATCTGGGGCAACAACTCCTGGGAATCGGGTTTCGATCGCAACGCCATCGCCAACTACATCGAGAACGCCATCGGCGGCCGAGGCCGCGACGTGATCTACGGCAACGCAGCCGACAACCGGCTCGAGGGCGGTGCCGGCAACGACGAAATCTATGGCAAAGGCGGCGTGGACAGGCTTTTCGGCGGTGAAGGCAACGACCACCTCAATGGCGGAGCCGAGAACGATACCCTCTCCGGCGGCGAGCACGACGACTATCTGGTCGGCGATACCGGCCGCGACACCCTGCTCGGCGGCACCGGCAACGACTTCCTCGACGGCGGAGTCAATCGGGACGGAACCGGCGGGATCGCCGACGGCATCGGCGACGTTCTCATGGGTGGAGCCGGAAACGACCAATACTTCATCTCCGATCGGACTGACGAGATCTGGGAGCTGTCCGGCGGCAGCGACACGGCCGACAAGGTCTACACCAATCTCAATCGCTTCTCGCTCGCAAGCACGGCCCGTCTCGTGGGCGACGTCGAGGTTCTCGAGTTCGCGGGTACGGGCGACTTTACTGGAACTGGCAACAGCCTTGCCAACGTCATCGTCGGTGGTGCCGGCACCGACACGCTTATGGGGGGGGCCGGCAACGACCACCTCGTCGGCGGGCGCGGCACCGACACGCTGAATGGCGGGGCCCACGACGATGTTCTGGAAGGAAACGAAGGGAACGACTCCATGATCGGCGGCTCGGGCAACGACCATTATCGGGTCGACAGCGCCGGCGACGTCATCATCGAGAATGCTGGAGCTGCGGGCGGCAACGACACCATCTTCACCACGCTCAAGACCTACAGCCTTGGATGGGCCGCCAACGTCGAGAACCTAGAGTACTACGGCACAGACATCTTCTTCGGCTACGGCAGCGCCCTAGACAACAACATAAAGGGCGGTGGCGGCGGTGATTACCTCAACGGCGGCGACGGCAACGATCAGCTGCATGGCGGCATCGGCACCGACACGCTGGATGGCGGGGCCCACGACGATGTCTTGGACGGAAACGAAGGCAACGACACTATGATCGGCGGCACGGGCAACGACCATTATCGGGTCGACAGCGCCGGCGACGTCATCATCGAAAATGCTGGAGCTGCGGGCGGCAACGACACGATCTTCACCACACTCAAGACCTATAGCCTTGGATGGGCTGCCAACGTCGAGAACCTGGAGTTCTACGGCACCGGCGCCTTCTACGGCGAAGGTAACGGATTGGCCAATACCATCAAGGGCGGTCGCGGCGGCGATGCGCTCCATGGCTTCGCAGGCTCGGATGCGCTCGTCGGCGGATTCGGCGACGACTGGCTCGACGGCGGCACTGAGAACGACACTCTCAACGGCGGCGTGGGAGACGATACGCTGATCGGCGGTGCCGGCAATGATCGCCTCGACGGCGGCCTGGGCGACGACGTGCTCTACGTCGACAGCCTCGACAGAAACGTCAGCGGCGGTGCGGGTTACGATTACGTGTACGCCGATAGCGCCACCGCTGCATCGGGTTTCAAATTCACGATCGCCGGTACGGGCGTGGAGCAGGTTTACGGCGGGGCCGGCAGCGATGTGATCGACGCGACCGGTACGACCGACACGGTCCATGCGACGCAACTCCACGGCAACGGCGGCAACGACCTGTTCAAGGCCGGCGCGGGCATGGAGTGGTTCGGCGGCGGCCAGGGGTCGGATACCGTGGTCTTCTCGGGCAACAGCTCCAACTACACGATCACCTCGGAGGCCGCCGCGGGCTTCCCGGGCTGGACCTACGTCTACAACACCACCACCCACGTCGGTGACTGGCTCTCGTCGGTCGAGAAATTCCAGTTCGACGACCAGACCATCGGTGCCACGAACATTCGCACGGAACTCAACGGTACTGCGCGTGTCGACACCATTACGGGTGGCGCCGGCGACGAGGAGATCTATGGCGGGTCCGGCAAGGACATCCTCGGCGGCGGCTCCGGCAACGACATTATCTCGGGCGGTTTCGGTGTCGACCAGATCAAGGGCGGAGAAGGTGATGACGTGCTCTACGTCGATGTGCTGGACAGCCTCATTGATGGCGGCGACGGCTGGGACCAGGTCTACGTCGATGAGAGCCTGACACCGTCGGGCGGGCTCACCCTCGACCTGGCAGCCACGAATGTCGAGGCGGCCTTCGGCGGCCGGGGCAACGACACGTTCGACGGCTCGGGCGTGGTCGCCTCGCCGACCAGTGCCGTCTACCTCATGGGAGGGGCCGGCAACGACGTGCTGACCGGTAGCTCGGGCCATGATTGGCTCGATGGCAACAGCGACGACGACATCCTGTCCGGCGGCTCGGGCAATGACACCCTCACGGGCGGCACGGGCGAGGACGGATTCATCTTCCAAAGCGCCTGGGGCCGAGACACCATCACCGACTTCAAATTCGGCGAGGGTGACAGAATGATGTTTGACGTCGCCGGCCTCGACAGCTTCGCCCAGATGGCGGTCGCCGTAAGCGGTGACGGCGTCGACATCAGCAACAGCCTCAGCGACGACATCATCCACCTCGCCGGCGTGACGGTCGATCAGGTCCAGGCCGACTGGTTTATTTTCTAGACCACGATCGCTTCGGACACTATCAGTCCGATGCGTGAATAGTCGGTCTCGAAAAGGCTGGAGAGTGATTGCGATTCGAAGAACGGCAATTGCGTCCTAACGAAATGGCGAGGTGTGGTTCTGGAGCCGAAAATCCGAATGACCAAGATGCTCGGCTCCAGATGGATTGGAAAATAAAGCCAAGGCGTTCGCCGGCAGGTCACGAATTGAGGCTCTTGACCCGAGTGCAGAGCTTCGCGGCTTTCCGCTCATGCACGCCGCTTCCGATGGTTGTCGCCTGGCGACACGTCTTTTCCGGCCGGCAACAGGCCTGCTCAGGGTCAGTTGCGTCGAACCCATAGTGTTGGTGACCGGGATATCTCGAGTGTGACGAGATTTCCTACTCACATCCATCGACACCCCGCGCCGCTCACGTTCGGCGCGTGGGATGGCCCTGTCGAGATCACCTTCGCTGTAACCGCCCAACGGCGGTGCCTTATGCGCCGCGGGTGCTTCGGAGCTGCCCCGTGTTCCCCAGGCGACAGCGCGGCGGGTGCCTCACGCGTAGTCTCCATCATCGAGGGTCCTCGCCGGGGCTACCTCGAAAGGATGATTGATGTACTCGAAGACCTTTGCACTCGTGTTCGCCGTGGCTGGCGGAGCTCTCATTGCCGAGCCAATTCCAGCCGAAGCCGCCAAGCCGTACTGCCAGATGCTGACCCTGTGTAACGTGGTTCCGAAATACTGTACGCGCGCGAGCCCAGCGGGCGGACGCTGCGGTACGCCTGCGGCACCACCACCGCCTGCCGCAATCAAATGCGCTGCAATTGAGACGCGGGCCGGACCGCGTCCTGCCCGCGTCCCTGAGCTTGAAATTTCAAAAACGAAAACTGATTGGAAACACCATGAGACCGACTACACATCGACAGTTATTTGTACTTGCCACCGCCGCCATTCCGTTCGCCGCGACGCTGTCCGCCTCCGCCATGCCGAGCGACAACCCGGAAGTCATGAGCTGCAAGCAGCTCTGGATCGCCCGCAACGCGATCTTCAAGGACAACGGCTACTGCTTCAAGACGAAGAAGGCCAAGTCGTTCTTCGGGAACGGCGACTGCTATATCCATAATGTCGGCGACGTGCCGCTGTCGAAGAGCGAGCGCAAGGCCGTCGCCGCATACAAGCATTGGGAAATCGTCAACGGCTGCTGAGGCCGGTTGACCGATGGCCGATCCGGTCCTCGCGGCCGGTTCGGCCCTGCAATTCCTGGCGCGTTGACACACCCGCGCCGAGGACTGATCCTCCGAGGCGAACCGGCCGTTCAAGAGCCGTGACATGCCTCGGAGGATCGGAATTCCATGCGCAGTGCTCTCGTGAAGATCGTCTCGGCCGTTCTGCTCGCGACGCAGCCCTCTATGGTGAGGGCGGAAACCGTGCAGGCGGGCCGCGCGTTCGACTTCACCTTCGACGGGATCGACGGCAAGCCGCTGCCGTTGGCCGACTTCAAGGGCAAGGCGGTGCTGGTGGTCAACACGGCCTCGTTCTGCGGCTACACGAAACAGTACGAAGGGCTGCAGGCGTTGTGGCAGACGTACGAAAGCGCCGGCCTCGTGGTCGTCGGCGTGCCGTCGAACGACTTCGGCGGGCAGGAACCGAAGGCCGAGGGGGAGATCGCGGAGTTCTGCAAGGGCGCGTTCGGCGTCACGTTCCCCCTGACGGCCAAGACCGTCGTCAAAGGCGATGCGGCGCATCCGTTTTATCGGTGGGCCTTCGAGGCGATGGGCGGCCAGGCGCCCGGCTGGAACTTTCACAAGTACCTGATCGCGCGCGACGGCCGGCTGGTGTCTGCGTTTCCATCACAGGTGCCGCCCGATCACGCCGACCTCGTGGCGGCGGTCGAGCGGGAGCTCGCGGCCACGGCTAAATAGTTTGCGGCTTCAATCCTGAAACAGGACAGCGATGGCGCGGAAGCCCGTTTTGGTGAGCACGCTGTCCGACGCGCTCCCGGCATCGCTGGCGGCATTTGCGGCCGTTGTCGCATCGGCCAAAGAGGCCGGGCGGAGCTTGCCGTCGGTCGTGAAGCCGCGTCGGATGCGGCCCTCCTCCGATGCCCAGAAGCGCGGAACCTCTCCCCAGCGGATGTCCTCGGAGAGTGCTCCGTCGCGGCCCGTCAGCCGGTCGAGCAGAGCGAGAGCGTTCGACTGATGCATCCGGATGCAGCCGTGCGAGTCGTTGGTGCCGAGCCGGCGATAGTTGCCGACGGTGGTGCCGTGGAACGCCACGCCCGTCACGCGGCCGTCGGGCGTGTGGTGGTCGATGTGCATGACGTGGATCATGCCGGCGCGAACGCGGCCCTCGCTGTAGCGCCAGCGGCGCTCGTCCATGCCGAAGATGCCGGTCGGCGTCGGCCCGGATTTGCGGTCGCCGCGATAAACCCGGCCGGTCGAGACCGGCCAGCTGAACGGCGGCTCGGTGCCTGCGGCGAGCTTCTGCTTTTTCCAGTAGTCGCCGTCCCACATCGCGAGGCGCCAGGGCCCGCCGACGGCGTCCCGGTGCAGCACCCACATGCGCTGCTTGTTCGGACCTTGGGTGGCCACGTTGACGTAGAGCGCAATGGTGAAGCGCGGATCGATCTCGCTTGGCGCGAGATAGGGCTGCGACTTGCCCTTCAGACCTTCGAGGTAGGCGACGGCTTCTCCGGCCCTCGCCGGGCCGCCCGCCAGCGTTGCCAGCGAGAGCATCAGAAGCGCGATCCGGGTTGTCACACATCGCATGCGCAGTCCCCGGAGCTTGACGGTCTCGTCAGTTCGAATCGTTGAACATGACGGTGATGGCGCGGAAGCCGGTCTTGGTGAGCACCGCACCGGGTGTCGCCGCCGCAGCTTCCGTCTCGGCGCCGCTCGCGATGGGTGCGGTCGAGGCGGGCGCGTCGGTCGCCGTCAGCGACCCCGACGCATCGGCGGAGACGACAGGCGCCGTCAGCAGGCGGCCGTCACGAACATAGCCGGACCGTCGCGGGCCCTTCTCTGTCAGCCAGTAGCGCGGCACTTCACCCCAGCGGAGGTCTTCGGCGAAATGCCCGTCCTTGCCGGTCACGCGGTCGAGCAGCGCAAGCGCGTTCTTCTGGTGCATCCGGATGCAGCCGTGTGAATCGATCGAGCCGAGACGGCGGTAGCGCCCTGTCGTCGTGCCGTGGAAGGCGACGCCCGACATGCGGCCGTCCGAGTAGTGAAAGTCGATGTGCATGACATGGATCATGCCGTCCTGCATCCAGCCGCGGCCCGAGCGGCGCTTCCTCTCGTCGAGCGAGAAGATGCCGGTCGGTGTCGGCCCTGATCTGCTGTCTCCTGGATAGTAGCGCCCCGTCGACACCGGCCAGCTGAAATCCGGCGTTGCGCCCTCGGCGAGCTTGGCCCTCTTCCAGTAGTCCTTGTCCCACATGGCGAGGCGCCACGGCTTGCCGATGGCGTCCCGGTGCAGAACCCACATGCGCTGCCGGTTGGCGCCCTTGCCGGCCGTGTTGACGTAGAGCGCGATGGTGTAGCGGGGATCGATCTCGCTCGGAGCGAGGAAGGGCGTCGTCTGGCCCTTCAGACCTTCCAGATAGGAAAGCGCGTCCGCGTGGGATGCCGTTCGCGAGGTGATGAGGCACGCGAGGGCCAGGACGGCGAAGGCTGACAGCCTGAGAGCGGCGGGCATTGCGGTCGGCTCCGGTCCGATGATTCGCTTATCCGCGATATAAGGGCCGCGGTCGGACCGAGTGCAAGGGAGCCAAACGGCCCGCTATCACACCTTCTGCACTTCCCGGATCGATGATAGTGTCCAAGCCACAGTTTCCGGCCTGCGGCCCGGTGCAAAAAATGAGCAAAGCGTCCGCACGAACGGCCGGCCAGAAATCCGGTCGGCTCGACACAACCCGCCGGGACATTCTGATGGCGTCGGCAGGAGCTGTCGCGATCGCGGTTTTCCCGCGCACACTCCATGCCCAGGCTGCCGTCCCGCAAAGCTATGTTCTGCGCAACCTGAAGCTCTTCGACGGACTCGCGCAAAAGCTCCGCGACGGTGTGACCGTTCTTGTCGAGGGCGAGCGCATCGCCGGCGTCGAGAGTGGTCGCGTCGAGTCTCCAGAAGGTGCGCTGGTGATCGATTGCGGTGGCCGCACGCTGATGCCGGGCCTCATCGACGCGCATACCCATCTCATGTTCGCGGCGCTGCCGCAGTTGGCACTCCTCACCGCAGATATGACCTATGTGGCGCTGGCGGCCGGCAAGGAAGCCGAGGCGACGCTGATGCGCGGGTTTACCAGCGTTCGCGATCTCGGAGGTCCGGTGTTCGGCCTGAAAAAGGCCATCGATCAGGGTTTCGTGCCCGGGCCGCGCATCTGGCCGTCGGGCGCCTTCATCTCGCAGACGGGCGGTCACGGCGATTTTCGCCTGCCGAACGAGCTGCCCGCCAGCCCGGAGTCGTTCGGCTATACGGAGCGTGTCGGCGCGGCCGCGATTGCCGACGACGAGGCGACGGTGCGCAAGCGCGCCCGCGAGCAGTTGGCGCTCGGCGCCTCCCAGATCAAGCTCATGGCCGGCGGCGGCGTGTCCTCGATGTACGATCCGCTCGACGTGACGCAGTACACGATGCCGGAACTGCGTGCTGGCGTGGAGGCGGCCGAAAATTGGGGCACCTACGTCACGGTTCACGCCTACACGCCGCGCGCGGTGAAACAGGCCATCGCAGCCGGCGTCAAATGCATCGACCACGGGCAGTTGCTCGACGACGCGAGCGCGGAGCTGATGGCCGAAAAAGGCGTCTGGTGGAGTTTGCAACCCTTCACCGACGACAAACCCTCCGCCCACGCCGAAGGATCGCTCAACCGCATCAAGCAGCTCACGATGTTCAAGGGCACAGATACCGCCTACACGCTGGCCAGGAAGCACGAGATCAAGACCGCTTGGGGCACGGATTCGCTGTTCTCGGCCGAGACATCGGCGCAGCAGGGGCACATGCTCGCGAAGCTGGCGACGTGGTACTCGGCGGGGGAGGCCTTGAAGATGGCGACGGCCGACAACGCCGAGCTGCTCGCCTTGTCCGGGCCGCGCAGTCCTTATCCGCGCCGTATCGGCCGCATCGAGACCGATGCTTACGCCGATCTGATCGTCGTTGACGGCGACCCGATCGCCGATCTCGGCCTCGTCGCGGACGCGGCCAGGAATTTCAAGCTGATCATGAAAGGTGGGCGCATCTACAAGAACGAGCTGGGATGATGCCCGGCGTCTCCACCTTGGGTCAGGCGGCTTTACTTCGCGTCGCGTAGCCGAGCCCGGCCCACACGAGGCCGAATACGAACTGCAGCATGACGACTCCGGACGCGCCGCCCTGAGAACCGACGATCAGAACGCCGGTTAAAGTGCCAAGCCAGAACAGCGCGAATCCGGCCAGCGAGGCGGCGAAGGCGGCGACGATGATCTTCTGCCACTGGTCGGCACGGCGGCCCATCAGGAACGCGACGACGATCACTGCCGGGTTCAGCAGCGCCAGCAGCACGAGCGTCTTGGGATCGAACGTCGTCAGCTCGATCATGATTTCGCTCCGCTCCCGCTGCCGCCGTTCGATTCCGACAGGCGGCGCAGCTTCTCCTCCTCATACTGGACGAACCAGCCGATCATGTTGCGCCACTGGGCGCCCACCATGTCGACCATATCGGCGGGCAGTCCGTGGTCGCTGGCGCGCGCCTTGACGCGGTCGATCACCTGCTGGATGCGCCAAGGGACGACGGCGCCTTCCGGCGTGTTGGACTTCAACTGCCAGGCGCGATCGACGTAGCCGAAGCGTTCGGCGATGAGGTCCACCATGGTCGCGTCGATGCGGTCGATCTCGGCGCGGACTTGGGTCATGTCCGCGCATTCCCAGGGGCGTTTCGGGTCCATTTGTCTTCCAAAGCAGCGGCTGTTCCGAGAGCCGCTTAGCATGGCGCGCTGGCAAGGGACAGTGTGCGGCGGGACGACCCTGGCCGTCCGCTCTCGGGCCGAAGCGGATCTGCCAGCCGGCGCGGTTACCCGACTGAGCATCGACGCTTTGCAGAGATTCCAGCATCCTCGGCTCGAGGTCGACGGGGTCGGTCGCCAACCGTCGGCGTGCCGCCGCTTACCACCACAAACCCTGTTGCGCCTGTTTGCTGTTGCCGCGGCGGCGGGTCTTGCCGGGTCGCTGGGCCGGACTCGGCTGGTTGAAGAAGCTGAAGAAGCCGACGCTGCCACTGCCACCGCCGTCATTGTCCCAAAAATACTTAACCGGTGGAGGGGCAGACGGCCGGCGTGTCTTGAAGCCGCCCTGTGGCTGGTTGTTCAGCACCGCTACGAACTCCGTGCGATAGTTGGTCTCGCGGCTCAGCGGCTCATCCGAGACGACGATCGAGGATCGCGGCAGCGCGGTCGGCGCGATGCGGTCGAGCACGTCCTGCGGGATGGCGATGCGATCGAGCGCGGCCTTGGCCTCGTCCCCGTGGTCGATGGTGACCGCGCTCCAGCGAAGGCCCTCGCCGGTGGACGCCATGGCCGTGAACACATGCGTGCCGATCGGCCTGTCCGGGTCGGTGATCGTAATCGGAGCCTCGATGGTCGCATCGAAGACCTCGCCTCCGTCCGACCACGGATTGCGAGTGTTCCGCCGCACATACACCTTTTGTGTCGGACGGCTGATATAGATCGAGACGGGCTCGAGCAGAAGCTTGGCATCGGCCGCCGCTTTGGCGATCTCGGGCTTCTTGGCCGCGGCCTCTTTGGCGGCATCCTGTGCCTGCGCTGCGGCGTCGATCTTTGGCTGCAACTCAGGTCTTGCGGCGTCGAGCTTCGCGCTCGCCTCGGTGGCCTTTGCCGCGGCTTTGACCTTCCACTCCGCGGCTCGCACCTTGGCAGCCTCGGCGCGCGCCTTGGCCTTGTCCGACTTTGCGCCGGCCTCGATCTTTTCCGCGGCGGCAAATGCCTTCTCCGCGTTGGTAATGGCCTTTTCTGCGTCAGCCAGAGTACGGTCGGCTGCGGACTTCATGCCCTCCAGCTTTCGGAGCAACGCCTTGGATGACGCTGCCTCGTTTGCGGCTTTCTTGGCGGACTTCTTGGTCTCGTCGGCGGCCTTGGCCGCCTCGGCCGCCTCGCGAGCGAGCCTGTCCGCACGCTCCGGAGCCGCAGCGAGGGCCTCCGCGTTCGGCACCAGCAGCGCAGGGTGAGAAAACTCGGCGGGTGTTGCGGCGTCCGGGGAAATGATCACGCGCATCCCGATCCGCGTCTTGTCGAACAGCTGCTCCGCGAACCCGAAGGGCAGACGCACGCAGCCGTGCGAGGCGGCATACCCCGGCAACGGGCCACCGTGCATGGCGATGCCGTTCCATGTCAGGCGCTGCATGTGCGGCATGTGGGCATCGTCGTAGAGGTTCGAGCGGTGGTCGGCGTTTTTCTGCAGAATGGCGAAGACGCCGGCTGGCGTTTCGCGTCCCTTGGTGCCGGTCGACACCGGCGCCCTTAGAATCCACCCGTCGGCGTCATAAAAAGTGATGTCCTGGGACTTGATTGAAACGATCGCCATGATCGGCTCGCCGGCAACTCGCGGCGCCGTCGCCTCGGCGGAGCGTGCCTGCTGTCTCGCCCTGACGCCGGATGTCAGCGCCGTCAGTGCCACAATGGCCGCGATCGTTACGATTGCGAGACGTCTCAAATGCAGAGCGGTTGATTGCGTCATCGTCGATCTATCTGCCATGTCCTGATTCTCGTTTGATGCCAGTCCTCGACAGCGTCGATCAAGTTTCAAGTCGCAAAATTTAGATTGGATGATCGTCGGCGTCCGATGTGCTCTTTGGGACACTCGGTTCACGTCCCGAGGCGCGGGCCCCGCTTCCGCTGTCTGGTGTATTTCTGCGTTCTACCGACACCAAGGCCGAGCTACTCTCGCCCTCCGCATGAGCCTTGGCGTCGGCGTGGAACTTACTGTCCCGCCAGAGCCGTGTCGCCGCGGAAGCGCGCAGCTACGGTGACTTCGGCTCCAAGTGCCCGGAAAGCGTCGTCGATCATGTCGAGGCGCGAGGCATGATCGACCCGGAACAGGCGATCGACCTGCTCGCGGTGGCAGCCAAGCCGGCGTGCCAGTTCAGCCCGCGTGATCCCGGACTTCTTGAGTGCGTGCCACAGAAGTACCTTGAGAGCCGTCAGCGTCGGTAAGGCGACGTGTCGGGAACTCGACCGGGCCTCGGTCGGGACCGGCAAATCGCGGCCATCCGCCAGGCGTGCCGCCAAGGCCTCCTCGATCGCGTCGACGGCTTTGCGCCGCGCATCCGCCACGTCTTCACCGAACGTCACCAGCTCGGGTAGAGCTGAACAGGTGACGAGCAGCGCTCCGTTGTCGTCGGGCGTCAATTTGATCGGATTGAAGTCAACAGAAGTGTGAAGTTGTGCCGGTCAGGCCGGCTTCGATTTGCGGCTGCCACGGGCGGCCTTCGTCGGCGCAGCACTTGCGGCCGTTGCTGGCGCGCCGTCCCACCAACGATCCGGCACGGTGAATCGGCCAGCGGCGTCCTCGATGGCCTGCCCGACGCGGAACAGGGTCGCCTCGTCGAACGGCTTTCCGATGAGCTGCAGGCCGAGCGGCGTGCCTTCCGACGACAGGCCGGCCGGAACGGACATGCCGGGCAGACCCGCCATGTTGACCGTCACCGTGAAGATGTCTTCGAGGTACATGGCGAGCGGATCGCCGGATTTTTCCCCGAACGCGAACGCGGGAGAGGGTGTGGTCGGCGTCAGCACGACGTCGACCTTGCTCCAGGCCTCATCGAAGTCGCGCTTGATCAAAGTGCGCACCTTCTGCGCCTTCAGATAGTAGGCGTCGTAGTAGCCGGCCGAAAGCACGTAGGTGCCAACGAGGATGCGGCGGCGGACTTCCTTGCCGAAGCCGGCGGCGCGCGTGTTCTCGTAAGTGTCGGTCACGTCCTTGCCCGGCACGCGCAGCCCGTAGCGCACGCCGTCGTAGCGGGCGAGGTTCGACGAGCACTCGGCCGGGGCCACGATGTAGTAAGCGGGCAGAGCATATTTGGTGTGTGGGAGCGAGATGTCGTGGATGGTCGCGCCCGCCGCCTCGAGCCAGGCGATACCCTGCTGCCAGAGCGCTTCGATCTCCTTCGACATGCCTTCGACGCGGTATTCCTTCGGCACGCCGACGCGCAGGCCCTTGATGCCTTTGCCAAGCGCCGCCTCGTAGTCGGGCACCGGCGCATCGACGGAGGTGGTGTCCTTGGGATCGTGGCTCGCCATGGCTCCGAGCATGATGGCCGCGTCGCGCACGGTCTTGGCGATCGGCCCGGCCTGATCGAGCGAGGAGGCGAAGGCAACGATACCCCACCGCGAGCAGCGGCCGTAGGTCGGCTTGATGCCGACGGTGCCGGTCAAAGCCGCCGGCTGGCGGATCGAGCCGCCGGTGTCGGTCGCCGTCGATGCGAGGCAGAGGCCGGCGGAGACGGCCGCCGATGATCCTCCCGACGATCCGCCCGGTACGAGCTTGTCGGCCGAAGGCTCTCCGTCCTTGCCCTTGCGCCGCCATGGAGACACGACCGGCCCGAAGCAGCTCGTCTCGTTCGACGAGCCCATGGCGAACTCGTCGTTGTTGAGCTTTCCGAGCATGACGGCGCCGGCGTTCCAGAGGTTCGCACCAACGGTCGACTCGTAGGCCGGCTTGAAGTCGTCGAGGATCTTCGAGCAGGCGGTCGTGCGGATGCCTTGTGTGCAGAACAGGTCCTTGTTGCCGAGCGGCAGGCCTTCGAGCGGCCGTCCCACACCCTTCTTGAGGCGTGCATCGCTGTCCTTGGCCTGCGCCAGCGCGTGCTCGGGCGTGACCAGCACGAAGGCGTTGAGCACCGGGTTGGCCGCCTCGATCGCCGCGAGGTGGGCTTTCGTCAGCTCGGTCGCGGAGAATGTCTTCGCCTTGAGGCCGTCGCGGGCCTCGGCGAGGGTGAGTTTGGTGAGTTCGGTCATGGGTCTTTTTTAGCTGGGTGTCCGACCCTCTGGGTCTGACACCAGGGAACCTTTCGAGAGTTGTGCGCATGGTATCAGACCCGGAGGGTCTGACACCGTTCTGACACCTACTCGACCACTTTCGGTACGACGAAGAAATTGTCCTCCGCCATCGGCGCGTTGGCGACGATTTGGGCGGCGATCTCGCCGTCGGTCACCGTGTCGGTGCGCTTTTTCATGTCCTGGGCGACGACGCGGGTCATCGGCTCGACGGACGTCGTGTCGACCTCGTCGAGTTGCTTCACCCAGTCGAGAATGCCGGAGAGCTCCTTGCGGAGGCCCTTGGCTTCCGCGTCGGTCACCTTGATGCGCGCCAGCCGCGCGATGCGGCGGACCGTGGCTTCGTCAACGTCCATGAAACCTCGCGAAACGGGGCCAAGCCCAGCCGGGCGCTTCCCCACGTGAAACATTGGCAATTCGGATCGCACGTCTTAGCGGCGGGTGGCGGGTTCTGCAACTCTGGGATGCGGCGCGGCGCCGTCGTCAGCCGCGCCGCCTGAGCCGGGCGAGAAACGGTCCGATGATGTCCGAGGTGTCGTCCGTCCAGGGTGCAAGGCCGCTCCAGTTCATCGTGCGCGCCCCGCGCATCCTGAGGAAGCCCTGTGCCGCCCGCTGATCCTTGCTGAAGAACACCACCGTCGAGGGGGTGACGGCGTACCCGAGGCCGACCGAGGGATCGTCGATGGCGATGGCCGACACACCCGCCACCATGGGCAGCGTCGCGGAGACCACGGCTTCGAGATCGAGATAGCGGTTGGAGATGTGCAGCACCCCGACGCCGTCCTGATTCAGTTTGGAAGCGTAAAGGGCGAGCGACTCGACGGTCAGCAGGTGCATCGGGATCGCGTCCGACGAAAAGGCGTCGATGACGAGCAGGTCGAAGCTCTCGTCCGCCTCCCTGGCCAGCGTCAGGCGCGCGTCACCGATCATGATGTCCGCTTCCGGCTGGCAGTTGGCGAGGTAGGTGAAGTGCTTCGACTTGGCGATGCCGACCACGACCGGATCGATCTCGTAGAAGCGCCATGTCTCGCCGGCATCGGAATGGCAGGCGAGCGATCCGGCGCCGAGCCCGACGACGCCGATGCGACCCTTGCGGCCCACCTCGGCGAGCCGCGCCCGCGTCCGTCCTACCGACTGCGCCATCGGGCCCTTCGGGTGATAGTAGGTGCAGGGCGTCGTATCGGCGACAGGCCGGTTGTCGTCGTCTCGGATGCGCTGGGCTCCATGCAGCGTCGTGCCGTGCTGGAGCACATTGAACTGTCCCTCCTCCGACAGCACGACGCGATAGACGCCGAAGAAGCTGCGCTCGGCAGCGCCGCGATGCACGCTGGACGGCAGCACGGCCAGTGTGACGAACAGGGCGAGGGCGGCGGCCAATTGACCGGCCGGGAACCGGTCCAGCGCCAGGAGGAGACCGGCGAGCAGCAATGCCGCCACCGGAGTGCTGCCCCACCCGTTGAACACAAAATCGAGCTTCGCCGCCGCCCACGGCAGGCCGACGATGGCGAGAACAGCCGCTGCCGCGACGAGCCCGAGTTTTTGCAGGTCCGCACCCCGCGCGGAAAGCCTGAGCGCGTTCGGCCGGCACGCGAAGGTCAGCGCGAGCAGCAGCGGATACTCGAACACCTCCGAGAAGATTCGGGGTGCCAGCAGGGAGGCGAACAGGCCGCCGAGTGCGCCTCCGAGCGACATGTAGAGATAGAAGGCCGTCAGGTGCCGCGCCGCGGGCCGAGTCTCGTAAAGACTGCGATGCGCGACCAATGCGGAGAAGAAGAACGCCAGCGTGCCAAGGAGGGCCGAGAGATACCAGGTCTCTTGCTTGGTCTGGGCCAGATTGAGGAGGCAGAGCGTCACCGCGACCAGATGGGTGGCGAGCAGCACCCGCGGCGGCACAAGCGCCCGGTCGCGGAACACGATCACGAACGTCAGGAGGTAGAGCGCCAGCGGCAGCACCCAGATCAGCGGGGCGGAGGCGACGTCGGTCGCGACGTGCGAGGTGAAGGCGGTGAGAAGCGCCGCCGGCACGAACGACAGCAGCACCCAGCGGGCGCGATCGGCTAGCCCCGGCGCGAGGAGATGCGGTGTGGCTTGCGTGTCCGATGTGACGCCGCCCTCCGCAAGCGGTCCGGCCGTCGAACGCCGCACCACCCAGAAACAGACGGCCAGCAGCGCGATGAGCACGCCAAAGCCGAAAGACCACGCGATGCTGAGTGCCTTCAGTCCGAAGGCCGGCTCGAGCACCAGCGGGTAGCTGAGCAGGGCCAGCAGGCTGCCGGTGTTCGAGGCGGCATAGAGAAAGTAGGGGTCGCCGCCCTGCGGATGGCCGGTGCGGGCGAACCAAGCCTGCAACAGCGGCGCGTTGGCTGCCACGGCCACGAACGGCATCCCGATGGCGACGGCGAACACCTGCAGCTGCCAGAGATAGGCGTCGCCCGCCGGCGGCTCGGCGGCGAAGGCCGGTAAGGCGATCGGCAGCGCCAGGATCGCAAGGGCCGAGACGGCCAGATGGGCCAAACCGGTGCGAGCCGGCGAAACGTAGCGCATCAGCAGGTGGGCGTAGCAGTAGCCGACCAGCAGCGCAGCCTGGAAGAAGCAGAGTGCGACGGCCCAAACCGACGGCGAGCCGCCGAGCACCGGCAGCACCATCTTCGCGAACATGGGCTGGACGGAAAACAGCAGGAGGGCGGAGACGAACGTCGTCAGCGTGAAAAGGGCAAGGGTTGCCGTTCCCGCGGCGCCGTCGGGCGCCGGCCATGCCACAACCTGCCGATCCATCGAGCCTCGCTGAGTTTTGCTGGCCAAGGCCCCGGCCAACAGCGTCCCGACTGCTCCGGCCCGAAATCTGTATAAGCGGCAAGGTCCGCCAACAAGGAAAGGTTTGCGCCGCGTGATCGACAGTTCCACCCCGGCCGCTCATGGCCGCACGTTCGCGTCCGTCGAGGAGTTTCAACCCCTGCTCGCCAAAGGCAGCCGCCTGATCGGCATCGATGCCGGCACGAAGACGCTCGGCCTTGCTCTCTCCGATGTGACGCGGACCATCGCGTCCCCGCTCGAAACCATCCTGCGGAGCAAGTTCGCCGCCGATGCCGAGCGGCTGCTGTCGCACGTGTCGCGCCATGCCGTCGGCGGCTTCGTCCTCGGCCTTCCGATCAACCTCGACGGCAGCGAAGGACCGCGCGTGCAATCGACGCGCGCACTGGCCCGCAATCTCAACCGGCTGAGCACACTGCCCATCCTGCTGTGGGACGAACGGCTGTCGACCGCGGCCGCCGAGCGCACGCTGCTCGAAGCGGATGCGAGCCGCAAACGCCGCGCCGAAGTGATCGACAAGCTCGCTGCGACAATCATTCTTCAAGGCGCGCTCGACCGTCTGCGCCGCCTGTGATCGCGCGCGAAGGGACTTCGATCGAACCGCAACGCGACACCGCACGATCGACGAAAACCCGTCGCAAGCGCGCCGCAATGCTCTTCGAGACTGCGAGGTCGGACACGAGCGGCCGTGCATGACGGAGCGGCGCTCGACCGCGCGGGAACGGGCGATCGATGAGTGTAGACTCCAAGCCACTGTTGCGCCGTGCCGACCCCAGGAAGGTCGGCCAGCGACAGCTGCTGTCCTCGGAAGCCGAGGCGCTGATTGCCCGGTTCGATCGTCCTGTACAGCGCTCGGTGCGGCGCCTGCTCGGAGTTTCGCCGCGGTTCGTCGATCTCGGCAACGTGTTTCCCGGTGCCCTCTACGCTCTTGCAATTCGCCGCTGCACGGCTTCGCGTCGGCGCAAGGCCATCGCGCAGGTCGACGAGGGGGCCGCTCTCAAGGATGTGGCCCGCACGCTCGATCTTCCCCTCTGGCTGCGCCGGCTGCCGCCCGAGGCGTTCAGCGGCCCGCTGCCGGCGCTGCCGTCGTCCGAGCTGTTCACGCGCCGCATCGTCAACCTGCTGCCGGCCAAGCCGTCGGAAAGCGCTCTGTGGCTGAACTCCGTCACCTTCGCGGCGGAGGCGGGCAACGAGTACTTCGCGTTCTGGCTCGCCGGCCAGCCGCTGTTCACCGACACCTGCGATCCGCGGCGCTTGTTCGCGGTGCTGGCGGCCTATGCCTGGTTTTCGTGCGCGGAAGGTACGCGGGCGCAGAACCTGATCGTGGTGCCCTGGCGGCCGGAAATGGCGCTCGATACCTCCGTCTGCGCAGCCAAGAGCTGGCTCAACCGCCTCCGCCTCGTGCTCCAAATCCGCGAAGGGGCCATCACCGACACCTGGCTGGTTCCGGGCGAGGCTAATGGGCTCACCTTCGCCCCCCTGGTCGGGCACTCAGAAATCCTGGCCGAGGCGCACGGCATGCAGAACTGCGCCGACCAGTACGCCGACCGGCTGGCGCGCGACAAATGCCGGCTGTTCTCGATCCGCCGCAAGGGCGTGCGCGTGGCGACGCTGGAGATCGGCCCGCATCCGCGCGAAACCGGCGTGTTGGCGATCAACCAGCTTAAGGCGCGCCACAACATGCCTGCGGCGGCCGAGATCTGGCAGGCGGCGCACGCCTGGCTTGCGAGCCAGAAGGAGATTCGCCGCCAGCCGCCTCTCGTCGTGCCGGAGCGGGGCCTCGACACCGCCACCTGGGACAGCCTGATGATGCCTTACCGCGAGGCCAAGCGCGGGGCGCCGTGGCTGCCGGCCAATGTCACGCTCGCCGCGTTCGCGGAGCTCGACCTCGCCATGTTTGATCTGGCGCGCCGCGGCGGCGTTTCGAGCTGGCTTTTTACCTGATCGTTCCGCGGTCGAATGATCCGCCACATCTTCCATCGCACCTTTCGCATCGGGCCGGTTCAGGCTAACCCGGTGCCAGCCTCGCATCGCGCCACCGGACTCGAGACCCCCGTCCCATGCCCACCGACCTGCCCCTCCCCGCTCTCGATTGCCTGGCGCTCGTGTGGTTCGTGGTGCTGGTCGGAAGCTACCGGCTGATCGCCGAGCGCGGGCCCTTGCAGAAGCGGAGCATCATCGGCGCCATGCGGGTCCACCGCATCAACTGGATGCTGACCATGGTGCATAGGGACAACCGGCTGATCGACGCGATCCTGCTCGGCAACCTCAGCCAGGGGAACGCGTTTTTCGCCTCGACGGCGGCCATCTCGATCGGCGGCCTGGTCGGCATTCTCGGCTATGGCGACCGGGCCAAGACCTTTTTCGAAAGCATTCCCCACACGGCCGAGATGCCGCCGCTCTTATGGGAGGCGAAAGTGATATTCCTGATTTCGATTTTCGTGTTCGCCTTTTTCAAGTTCGCCTGGGCGTTCCGGCTGACGCACTATCTGGCGATCCTGATCGGCGCGACGCCGCTGCTCGAACCCGGAAACAAAGCGGTCTGCGAGGCGCACGCCCATCGAACCGCCGAGCTCAACGCCATCATGGCCGAGCACTCCGCCAGCGGGCTGCGCGCGTTCTATTATGCCATCGCCGCGCTGGCGTGGTTCTTCCACCCTCTGCTGTTCATGATCGCGTCGCTCTGGGTCGTCGCCATCCTCGTGCGCCGCGATTTCTTCTCTCTCAGCCGCCGGGCGATCGCCGGGGAATGAAGTGCGACCACGTGTGACCGTCGCGTAGCGCGGCTCAACTCTGCCCGGCGCTCGCCCGGCGGATGATGGCGCGCGTTTCGGCCCAGTCGAGCCCCTGGCCGTAAGTTTGGCGCGGCAGCACACCCATGCGGGTGGCGATGAAGGCATCGGCCACCTGCGGCGGAGCGTGCGCCCTGAGTATGGTGCCGGCGGCCAGCACGGCCAGTCCTTCGACAAGGGCCCGTGCCCGTCCATCCAAATGCCGGGGCTCGTGCAGGATGCGCATCAGCCGGGCATGGGCCGCCTCGAGATGCGCATCGTCGCCGCACGCCTGTCCCAGCTCGTCCATCACGGCTCCGGCGATGTCGGGCTCGCGCTGGAGCACGCGCAGCACATCGAGGGCGAGGACGTTGCCCGGACCTTCCCACAGCGCGATGCCCGGAACCTCGCGATAGATCCGCGCCAGCGGCAGCTCCTCGACGGTGCCGTTGCCACCCAGGCATTCCATCGCCTCGGCGACCAGGGCCGGCGCGATCTTGCAGACCCAGTACCGGGTGACCGGGGTCATCAGCCGGCGCCAGGCGGAGGCGCGCTCGTCCTTGGCGTGATCGAAGGCGCGGGCGAGGCGGAACGACAGCGCGGTTGCCGCCTCGACGTCGAGGGCCAGATCGGCGAGCACCTGCTGCATGACGGGCTGGTCGGCGAGCCGCTTCTCGTTAAAGTTCGCGTGCTCGGCGTGGTGAATGGCGTGGGCCAGTGCAAACCGCATCAGGCCCGCCGAGAGGGTGGCGCAATCCAGCCGGATGCCGGTGACCATGTCCTGGATCGCCAGTGCACCGCGCCCGTCCTCGCCGATGATCGTGGCGCGGGCACCCTGCAAGTCCACTTCCGCCGAAGCGTTGGAGCGGTTGCCGAGCTTGTCCTTGAGCCGCAGGATGTGGATGGCATTCGCGGAGCCGTCGGGCAGGATGCGCGGCAGCAGAAAGCAGGTCGGTCCCTTGGTGGTCTGTGCCAGCACCACAAAGGCGTCCGACATCGGCGCCGACAGAAACCATTTATGGCCGGTGAGGAGATATTCGCCGTCCGGTCCCGCCGATGTGGCCGCAACCGCAAGCGTCGAACTGGTCCGCGCGTCCGTGCCACCCTGCGCCTCGGTCAGCCCCAGGCCGATCAGAAGTCCGGCCTTGCTGTCAGCGGGCTCGAAGCCCGGATCGTAGGTTCGCGAGAGCAACTTCGGCAGCCAATTGGCCGCCAGCTGCGGCGCGAGGCGCAAGGTCGGGACTGCGGCATGTGTCATGGCGATCGGGCAACAGTGGCCGGCGTCCATCTGCGCGGCCATGTAGAGGCCCGCTGCGCGCACGACATGCGCTCCGGCCAGGGGCGGGTTGGCGGTGCCGGGCTTGGCCGGCGACCACGCCGCCGCGTGCAGGCCCTCGCGCACGCTCATGTCCAGGAGTTCGTGATAGGCCGGGTGATATTCGATCCGGTCCAGCCGCCGGCCGTAAGCATCGTGGGTTTTGAGTTTCGGCGGATGTTCGTTCGCGAGCCGGCCGCGCTCCATGGCCTCGCGGCTGCCGGCGGCCAGCCCGAAGCCGGCGAGCCGTTTGGCTGCCGCTCCACCGCCCTCGCGTTCCACCGTTTCGGACAGCGCCGTATCGGTCGAATAGAGGTTCACATCCTCGAAGGGCGGCGGGAAACGGCTCGCGGCGTCGGTCGGGGGAGTTGGTGGCATCGTCAGTCCTTATCGACCGAGCCTCGAGGACGCAGAGTCGGTGCTCAGCGTCACTGACGGGCGTCACCCGCTCGAAGCTCAGCAAATGTGTGCACCCTTAACCGACTTCTGCCGCCGATGTGGAGAGGTGCCAGCTAATCCTTGCCCGCCGCACCGAGTGCTTCTATACACCGGGCTTTAATGACCACAACCGCGCTCAAGCCCAGGCCGAGCTTTCCGCACCGGCACCTTCTCGGCACCGAGAAGCTGACGGCGGCCGACATAGAATTTCTCCTCGATCTCGCCGACAAGAACGCCGATTCCAGTCCGCACGCCGCCAAGAAGCGCGAGCTGCTGCGCGGGCGCACACTGATCAACCTGTTCTTCGAATCGTCGACCCGCACGCAGGCGTCCTTCGAGCTGGCCGCCAAGCGGCTCGGCGCAGACGTGATGAACATGAGCGTCGCCACCTCGTCGGTGACCAAGGGCGAAACGCTGATCGACACCGCCGTCACGCTCAATGCCATGCGGCCGGACATCATCGTCGTGCGCCATCACGCGGCCGGCGCCGTCGAGCTGCTGTCGCAGAAGGTGGACTGCTCGGTGATCAACGCCGGCGATGGGGCCCATCAGCATCCGACGCAGGCGCTGCTCGACGCGCTGACCATCCGGCGGGCCAAGAATCGTATCTCGGGGCTCATCGTCGCCATCTGCGGGGACATCCTGCATTCCCGCGTCGCCCGCTCGAACATCGACGTGCTGAACACGCTCGGCGCCCGCGTCCGCATCGTCGCCCCTTCGACGCTGCTCCCCGCCGCCGCCGACCGGCTCGGCGCGGAGGTCTTCACCGACATGTGGAAGGGTATCGCGGGTGCCGACGTGGTGATGATGCTGCGCCTGCAGCGCGAGCGGATGGAGGGCTCCTACGTGCCCTCGACGCGCGAATATTTCCATTTTTTCGGGCTCGATCAGGAGAAGCTGGACAAGGCCAAGCCCGATGCGCTGGTCATGCACCCGGGCCCCATGAATCGAGGCGTCGAGATCGCCTCGACCATCGCCGACGGACCTGCCAGCGTCATCCGCGAGCAGGTCGAGATGGGCGTCGCCGTGCGCATGGCCGTGCTCGAAGCCTTGTCCACTCAGCTGCCGGGGAAGTGACATGACCGCGGCGCTGAAAACGGGACCAAACGAGAGACTGCCGGAGCGCACATCGTGAGCCCAGCGGCACCCTCCCCGACGAAATCGGCGGCCGGCCGGCGTGCGGTCAGCACCGACGCGACGGTTTTCATCAATGCGCGCATCGTCGATCCGGCTTCGGGCCGCGACGAGCCGGGCGGACTGCTGGTCAAGGACGGGATCATCGCCGACCTCGGTGCGCAGCTCCGCCGCAACGCGCCCGACGGCGCGTCCGTGATCGACTGCAAGGGCCACGTGCTTTGTCCCGGCCTGATCGATGCGCAGGTCTTCACCGGAGAGCCGGGTGCCGAGCACCGCGAAACGCTGAAGACCGCCAGCCATTCGGCGGCGGCGGGCGGGGTCACCACAATCATCGTGATGCCGGATACCAATCCCGTCATCGATCAGGTGGCGCTGGTGGACTTCATCCAGCGCCGGGCCCGCGACAACGCCATCGTGCACGTGCACACCATGGCGGCGGTCACCAAAGGCCTCAAGGGGGAGGAGATCACCGAGATCGGCCTGCTGAAGCGGGCTGGCGCGGTCGCCTTCTCCAACGGCAAGTCGAGCGTCGCAAACACGCGCGTCATGCGCAATGCGCTGCTCTACGGCCGCGACTTCGGCGCCCTCATCGTCCACCACACCGAAGACCCTTATCTCTCGGGCAGCGCGGCGATGAACTCGGGCGAGGTCGCGACCCGGCTCGGGCTGCCGGGCGTCTCGCGGGTCGCGGAAACGATCGTGCTGGAGCGCGACGTGCGGCTCGTGGAGCTGACCGGCGGGCGCTACCACGCGGCGACGATCACCTGTGAGGAGAGCCTCGCCATCGTTCGCGCGGCGAAGGCCCGCAACCTGCCGGTCACCTGCGGCGTCTCGATCAATCATCTGACGCTGAATGAGAACGACATCGGCCCCTATCGCACCTTCTTCAAGGTGCGGCCGCCGCTGCGGCGAGAGGAGGATCGCGTGGCGATGGTGCGCGGACTGGCGGCAGGCGACATCGACATCATCGTGTCGAGCCACGATCCGCAGGACGCCGACGTGAAGCGCCGGCCCTTCGCCGAGGCGGCGGACGGTGCGGCGGGCCTGGAGACGCTGCTTCCGGCGGCGCTGCGGCTGGTCCACTCCGGCGACCTGACGCTGCCGCAACTGCTGCGCCCGCTGACCTGCAATCCGGCGAAGCTGTTCGGCCTGCCCGGAGGCCGGCTGGAGAAGAACGCTCCCGCCGACCTGATCCTCGTCGACATCAACGAGCCCTGGGTGCTGACCAAGGACAACCTGCGGTCGCGCTCGAAGAACACCCCGTTCGACGACGCCAAGCTGCAGGGCCGCGTGCTGCGCACGATCGTAGGCGGCGAGACCGTGTTTCAGGCGTAGGCGAAGGCTACAGGCTTCACTCGCCGGCTTCAGACTTTGGCGTCGGCCCCGGCGCTCACCAGGGCGATGTTGGCCTGATGCACGGCCTCGTAACCGGGATGATAGGTCACCCAGCCCATGTCGAGCGGACCCGCGATCAGGTCGGCGAGCGGACGGTTGCGCTTTTCGGGCTCGGCGGCGCAGCGCTTGAGGACCCGGATGTACTGCTGCGTGGCGCGGATCAACGTCTTGCCGTAGCCACCGCCGGCGATGATGTCGGGGCTGCCATGCGCCGGCAGGATACGCCGCGGCGCCAGCCGCCAGAGCCGGTCCAGCTCTTCGAGGTGCGTGTCGAGGCTCTCCGGCTCGCTGACGTAGGTGACGGTGTCCTCCATCGTGTCACCGGCCAGCAGGATGCGATGCTGCGGCAGCCAGATGACCGTCGCGTCGTCGCTGTGAATATTGACTTCGATCAGCTCCACGTCGGCCTGCCCGAGGCGCAGCGTCAGGCGCCCGTCGTAGAGCCGGGTCGGCATCACCAGTGGATCGATGCCGGGCGGCCCTTCCAGTGTGCCGGACTCGATTTCGGCGCGCCGCCGTGCCATGTGCTCGGCAGTGCGGCGGGTGGCGATAATCTCGCAATCCGAAAAGGCTGCGTTGCCGGCGATGTGGTCGAGATGCCAATGGCTGAGCACCACCGTCATCCGCGTGACGCCGTCGTCCTCCAGCAGCTTGCGGATGCAGCGCGCGTGGTCGAGGGTGACGTGGGTATCGAAGACGATGGCCTCGCGGCCGATGCGGATGGCGTAGCTCGCGATGCCGAGCGACAAAGCCCCGTCGTCGATCCAGTTCGGCCCCTCGGCGAACCGATGACCCGCGATCCGTCCATCATAGAAAGCCATGACGTGCGGATACGGCGTGAGGACGCGCATGAGGCGTGCCGGGCCGTCAGAGGTCGTTGCCATCGCTCGCAGCCTCGCAGCGGCCATCGTCCCGACCGCATGCGACTATGCGGAGTTGCCGGCCTCCCTGTCTACGTCTAGGTTTGCCGGAAGTAAGCGAGCGTCATCCCTTCGCCTCGCGACCGTCACGGCATCGATCACGCATGGATCCGCTGTTCTCCTGGCCCGCCTTTGCCGCTCTGGCCCTCGGCTATGCCTGCGGCTCCATTCCGTTCGGGCTCATTCTGACCAGGGCCGCGGGGCTCGGCGATGTGCGACAGATCGGGTCGGGAAATATCGGCGCGACCAATGTCCTGCGAACCGGCAACAAGGGTCTGGCGGCGCTCACCCTCGTGCTCGATGCTTTGAAGGGAACGGCGGCAGTTCTGCTCGGGCACTATTTCGGTGCGCAGCATGGCATCGCGATAATGGCCTCGCTGCTCGCCGGGCTCGGCGCGTTCCTCGGCCACATCTATCCGGTCTGGCTCGGGTTCAAGGGCGGCAAGGGCGTCGCCACCTATATCGGCGTGCTGCTGGGAGCCTTCTGGCCGGCGGCGCTGGTGTTCTGCGGCGTCTGGCTTGCCTCCGCCGTGCTGACGCGCTACTCGTCGCTCTCCGCGCTCGTCGCCTCCGTTGCAACCCCGGTCGTGGCCGATCTGCTGGGCGAACGCCATATCGCCCTGCTCGCCGCCCTCATGACCGCGCTGCTGCTCTGGAAGCACCGGGCCAACATCCAGCGGCTCATGCGTGGCGAGGAGCCGAAGATCGGTGCCAAGGGATGAGCTGTCCGACCTCTTCACGCCGGCCCCTCTGCCGGTGGCCCCGCTCGACGAGGCCGAGCGCGTCGCGTGCCTCAGGCTGATCCGGTCGGCCAACGTCGGACCCGTCACCTTTCGCGAGCTGATCAATCACTACGGCGGCGCCGCGGCGGCTCTCGACGCTCTGCCGGACCTCGCGGCGCGGGGCGGCCTCAGGGCGCCGCGCATCTGTCCACGGCCGCGGGCGATGGCCGAGCTGGACGCCGCCCGCCGGGCGGGGGCCGTTCCGCTGTTCACCATCGAGCCCGGATATCCGAAGGCGCTGGCGGCGATCGATGTGCCGCCCCCGATGATCTATGCCCGGGGCAATCTCTCCGTGCTCCAGCGGCCGTCGGTCGCCATCGTCGGCTCGCGGCTCGCCTCGGCCGCCGGCATGAAACTGGCGCGCCTGTTCGCAGCAGAACTCGGCCGCGCCGGTCTCGTCGTCGTGTCAGGACTGGCGCGCGGCATCGATGCGGCCGCGCACGAGGCATCGCTGGAAACCGGCACGGTCGGCGTGGTGGCCGGCGGCATCGACGTCGTCTATCCGCCGGAGCACGCGGATCTGCACCGGCGGGTCGGCGAGACGGGGTGTATCGTCACCGAGATGCCGCCGGGATTCCAGCCGCGCGGGAAGGACTTCCCGCGGCGCAACCGCATCATCGCAGGGCTTTCGCTCGGCACGCTGGTCATCGAGTCGGCGCGCAAGTCGGGGACGCTGGTCACCGCACGCCACGCGGGTGAGCAGGGGCGGGAGGTCTTCGCCGTGCCCGGCCATCCGCTCGATCCCAGGGGCGAAGGGAACAACCGGCTGCTGAAGTCTGGGGCAACGCTGGTGACCGAGCCTGCCGACGTGCTGGAGGCATTGCAGCCGATGGCCGGACTGACGCCGCTCGGATCGTTCCGCGAGGTCAGCCCCGCTGTACCGCCGGCGCCGCTGTCGGCCGGACCGCCGGTGATCGACGAGGACGTGCGGACGGCGGTTCTCGGCGCGCTGGGACCGCAACCCGCTGACCTCGACGAGCTGGCGCGGGCAACCGGCCTCGGGGTGCGCGAGGTGCGCATCGCGGTCATGGAACTCGATCTTGCCGGACGCATCGAGCACCACGGCCGGCAGCTCGTTTCCCTCCGTGACGCGCCCCCGTCTTCCGCGGCCGGCGACAGCCGGGAATAGAGAAGGTCAGCGCCGGGCCGCTCTGGCCTGATGCGTCGCCTCGGCGTGCGCGAGTTGCAGCATCGCCGCCAGGGTGTTGAAGCCGGATTTCTGCGAGAGGTCCCGAAGTTCCAGGATCATATCGGCCAGGTAGGTCAGGTGGTCGGACCTGTTTGGCAGCGGCGGCGCATGGTCCTCTTCTCGTTGGATCGTGGAAAGCAGGGCGACGATCTCGCCGGGCCGACGGTCTGGCTCGTCGCTCATCGAACCCCCTCGTCACTGATGCTGCTACCTTGGATATGTATTACGTAATCTAAAATTCTTAAGGTTGCAATCGAGAGTTGAAAAGCGAGACGAGAGTTGAAAAGCGAGAGTTGAAAAGGTTGCGACCAGATCGCCAGCCTGAGTGGTGGTCGCGATTGAAATCAACTGCTCGAATTACTGACTTCAACAGGGCCAGCCGGCGAAAGCCGCAGCTCAAGCCTTCGGCTCGGTCGACCAGGGATCGTAGGTTCCGAACGACCACATGTGACCTTCCGGATCACGGGCTACGTAATCGCGGCCTCCGTAGTCCTCGTCCTTGAGCGGCCGGAGGATTTCCGCACCCGCCGCGGCCGAGCGCGCGTGGTGGGCGTCTACGTCCTCGACGATCGTGTAAACGATCTGCGTCGTGCGGCCCCCGGCCCGGTCCGGCATGGTCATGTGGGTTTTGCCGAAGTCGCCTTTGTTCTCCGGACCGATCATGATCATGCTGTTGGAGAACGTCAGCTCAGCATGGACGAGAAGTCCGTCCTCTCCGGCGAAGACCGCGTGCTTTTCAAAGCCGAAAGCGTCGCACAGCCAATCCACCATCCGGTCGGCGTCGCGATAGGCGAGGCAGGTGATCATCCGGGCTCCGCTCGGCGGCGGCAAGGCTGTCATGGGCGTCCTCCCGTGGTTTCGGGTCGGGTGGGGGGGCGGGTCGAGCCGACACAGGTCCCAGTCCCGACCCGGCCCCCGAGTCCCGGCCCCGAGTCCCGGCCCCGAGTTCCGGTCCCAGTCAATCGCGGGCCTGAGAACCGGGAGCGTCTTCGGCGAGATAGTACCGGTTGACCCAGCCGGAAACGCCGCCGTGCCGGACCGGGCACCACTCGCCGCGGCACAGCCCGACGATACGGACGCCGCGTCCACGCGGGGGGATGATGCCGATGACCGGCCGCCGGTCCGATGGGCCGCTGCGCACATTGAGCATGTCGTCGTCGTCGACCCGCGCCACGCGGAACGACGGACCTGGGTCGGGCAGCGGACGGGCCGTGGCCGCGCGAGGCGACGGGCGCTTCGGCGTCTCGGTCGTGCGAGTCGGGGCGGATTGCGGAGCGGGCATGGCCTGAACTGCGGGCGGTGCCGGTCGGGGCCGATCGGCGTGCGGCTCGGGCGCCGAATCGCTGGCTGCAGTGGTCGGCGCGATTTCAGCCGTTTCGGCCGGCGGCGGGCCGGCTGGGCCGGCCGCCACTCGAGCCGGCGGAGGCTCTGCGCTGGGCACCGCGACGGCCGGCGCCTGGGCGGTCACCTCCTCAGGTTGATCCGCCTCGCGCTCAGCCGGCGCCGAGACTTGCGGAGCGGGCGTCGGATCGGCGGTTACCGCAGCAGAAGGGGATGCCTTCTTTGGTGTTGGAGCAGCTGCCGGATAGGAGCCGGGAGCCGTTGCCGGCGCCGTGACCCGAGGGCTTTCGGTCAACGTGCCGGTGCCGCTCTCGCCGTCGTCCTTGCGCCAGAAGATGCGGTTGCCTTCCAGTTTGAGATCGAGGCAGCGCGGGACGGCATCGAACCAGCGGAACCACTTGATGCACAGCCGGTCCTCGGCGACCCACCAGCGGCCCCGGTCCTTGGCCGCACCGAGGTAGACGCCGAGCACGCCCGCTTCACCTGTCACGAGGCCGTCGCGACCGAAGCGCATGGGAATCTTCGAGCCGATGGGCGTATCGATCGAGATCTGAGCGCCGGGAACCTTTTCGGTGAGTTCCTGGCCGGTGAGCGCGCGCGGGGCTGCTCCGGCATCATGTGCAGCCGCCACCAGTGAAAGCCCGAAAACGTACCGATGCATTTCGTCGTCCTCGCCGCGAATCGGATCTCCGACGTCCACTATGCATCGGCATCATGAGTGTGGCAGCACGACGGACGACCCATCGCAGTCCGCGACGGGACTTTTCCCGGTTTTACAGAGAACCCCCAGGCGCCTTGGCCGGTCGCCCCGTCCGCCCCTGCGCTTATTCGCCGTACCCTAGTCGCGGGTCCGCGGCGGGAGCGTTGCTTGACACTCCCGAGCCGCGCTCACTATGGTCCGCGCGACTTTGAAATACCCGCGGATTTGGCTGTGTTCCAGTCTGGCCCGGGCAGCTCGGAGCCGGGCCATGCCATCGTCGGAGCCACCGTCAGGGGACAATTCCGAGCCGGGGCAGGGGCAGATTTCTCCCGAGGAGCGCGCCGCATTTCGCCGGCGTGCGGAGCAACTGGGGCAGAAGCTCGATACGGCCAAGGCGCAGCACGCGCCGCCGCCGGATCAGCGGGCACGGGGAGCCGCCTACGGGAAGGCGTCGAAGATCGCCATCGAGCTGGTCGTCGGCATCCTGGTCGGCGGATTTCTGGGGCGTGTTTTCGACACGTATTTGGGCACCGCACCCTGGCTGATGGTGCTGTTTCTGCTGCTCGGCTTCGCCGCCGGGCTGATGAACGTGATCCGCACCGCACGGCGGATGCAGGCCGAGATGGAACCGCTGCAGCGGGCCGCGAAGCCCGTGAGAGACGATGACGACGACTGAGGGGGATTGGCGAGTTGGCAAGCGATAACGCAGCGAGTGGCGGCCACGGCGCCGAGGCGCACGGCCCCATGCACCAGTTCGAGATCGAGCGTCTGCATCCGCTCGAGCTGTTCGGCTACGATGTTTCGTTCACCAACGCCGCTTTCTACATGGTGCTCGCCGTCGCGCTGGTGTCGGGTTTCCTGATCCTCGCCATGCGCGGCCGGGCGCTGGTGCCAACCCGCGTACAATCGATGGCCGAGATGGTCTATGAGTACATCGCGAGCATGGTGCGCGAGAATCTCGGCGAAGAGGGGATGAAGTACTTCCCCTGGGTGTTTTCGATTTTCATCTTCATTCTCGCCCTCAACCTGATCGGCATGATTCCCGGCACGTTCACGGTGACGAGCCACATCATCGTGACCTTCGCGCTCGCCGCAATGGTCTGGATCGCAGTCACCATCATCGGTTTCGCCAAGCACGGCTTCGGCTACCTGCGCCTGTTCGTGCCGGAAGGCGTGCCGCTGTGGCTGATGCCGGTCATCATCCCGATCGAGCTGATCTCCTACTTCATCCGCCCGATCAGCCATTCGGTGCGTCTCTTCGCCAACATGATGGCGGGCCACACCATGCTCAAGGTGTTCGGCGGGTTCGTCGTCGGGCTCGGCTCGGTCGGCGGTCTCGCCTCGCTCGGAGGCATCGCTCCGCTCGGCTTCATGGTGGCGTTCACCGGTCTCGAATTTCTGGTCGCCTTCCTACAGGCGCTCATCTTCACCGTTCTCACCTGCATCTACTTGAACGACGCGCTGAACATGCACCACTGACGGACCGTCCGGCGCGGCCGTTCGCATCCCGCCCCACGCATCCAATCCACTCGAACACAGACCTCAAAGGAGACTACTCATGGATCTCGCATCGGCCAAGATGATCGGCGCCGGCCTCGCCTGCAGCGCGCTGATCGGCGCCGGTATCGGCATCGGCAACATCTTCGGCAACTATCTGTCGGGCGCCATGCGCAACCCCTCGGCCGCTCCGGGCCAGTTCACCAACCTGCTGATCGGCTTCGCGCTCGCGGAAGCCACCGGCCTCTTCGGCCTGCTGATCGCGCTGATCATCCTCTACGGTTGATTTGAAGTGAGGGACTAGGGATTAGGGACAGGGGATGCGCATAGTTGCGGCTCCGCTGTCTTCTTCCCTCATAACTTTTCCCTAGTCCCTAGTCCCTAGTCCCTCAAACCTAGTCCCTGCTCCCTGACGGGAATCCGAGATGCACGCACCTTTCCTTGCGCTGGCCGGCCTGCCGCAGCTCAATACCGATCACTTCGCGCCGCAGCTCTTCTGGCTGGCCCTGACTTTCGGCGTGCTCTACTACATCATGTCGCGCATCGCCCTGCCGCGCGTCGGCGAGGTGATCGAGGAGCGGCGGGATCGCATTCAGCGCGATCTCGACGCGGCCGAGCGCCTGAAGGGCGAGACGGAGAAAGCACTCGCGGGTTACGAAAAGGCGCTTTCCGACGCGCGGGGCAACGCGGCCGGCATCGCCAAAGAGACGCGGGAGCGGCTCGCAGGCGAGGTCGACAAGGAGAAATCCAAGGTCGATGCGGTGATCGCGGCCAAGCTGGTCGACGCCGAAACCCGCATATCGGCGACCAAAGTCAAGGCGCTCGCCAGCGTCGGCGACATTGCGACCGAGACGGCTGGCGCCGTGCTTTCCAAGCTGATCAATCAGACCGTCAGCGCCGACGAAATTCGCAAGGCGCTGGCGTCCGGCGCGACAAAGTAAGGCCGCTTCCATGTTCGATCCGCAAGATGCAAAATTCTGGGTTCTCGTCGCCTTCATCCTGTTCATGGCGATGCTGGTCTACTACCGCGTGCCGCGGCTGGTGACGCGCATCCTCGACGATCGTGCCGACGAGATTCGCCGGGAACTCGACGAGGCCCGTCGCCTGCGCGAGGAAGCCCAGCAGCTGCTCGCCGATTATCAGCGCAAGGCGCGCGAGGCCGACGAGGAAGCCAAGGTCATCGTGCAGCAGGCTCGCCGCGAAGCCGAATCGCTCGCCGCCGAGACGCGCAAGGGTCTCGCCGAGAGTTTGGAGCGGCGGACCAAGCTGGCCGAGGACAAGATCGCGCGGGCCGAGGCTCAGGCCCAGGCCGAGGTGCGCGGCGCCGCCGTCGATGCGGCGCTGGCTGCGGCCGAGAAAATTCTCCGCAGCCGCGTCTCCGGCGACACCGCATCGGGCCTCATCGACCAGAGCATCACCGACCTCAAAGGCCGTCTCAACTGACGGCGGGATACGGCGTCGGCTCCACGTGAGCCGGAAGCGGGCGCGTCCGGGGGGGAGCAGCGCCCGCACAAGAAGGAACAAGCGGATAGGGCTAAGCGCCCGAAGCCGCGCCCGGGAGGAACGACTGCGAAGGCCGGGGCCAAAACCCTGGCTTTTCTTTTGACTTTGCTCGCGAAGTCGATTGAGGGCGCGACTGTGTTTCCTGGAGGGGGTGCGGGGAGCCGCACAACACCCCCGCCGCGCCGCGCCGAGGACGAGTTGACTTGCTGTTGCGGTGAAGTTGCCCCGGACGTTCCGCATCCCGCAAGCCAACTCGTGGCGCGGCGTGCTTCCCCTTCAAGGGTGAGGCGATGCAGGCGCTTCTGTCGGTTCTCCACACGACGCGCGAACAGAGCCATTCATTTTTCATTCGGCTGGAAAGTGAGGAAGCGTGCGGTGGGGATCAGCCGGCGCCGGGGGCGGCGCGGTCGAACGACAGGTTGACCTCGAACTCACCCGGCCGCGACCCTTCCGGAATGACGAACGTCACCGTGCGCACCGCAGAGAAATAGCCGATCGGATTTTCGATCGCGACCGCCGTATCGATGCTCATCTTGTCGCCGGTGATCTTCTCGCGCTTGGAATCGGTCACCGTGATGTTGACCGGCAGCGTGACCGGGCCGGACTTGCCGCGCGGCCCGAGCAGAACGCGGCCCGAGAAACCGTATTTCACCGTCACCCGACCCGGCTCGATCTGGCACTCGCGCGCCGTCTTGGTGATTTCGCCGCGGTGGACGACGGCCAGCCCGTCGCCGACCCGGCCGGGCTCGTAGATCGTGAGGTTGTTGTCGCGGGGCGAAATCGTCACCTTCGGGCAGCCGTGAGCGACCTCCGGCAGGGCGCCGACCCCTGTCGAGCTGACATCGGCTTTGGCGGCGGTGAGAAGCTGTTCTTCGCTGACCGCGGCGCCCGCCGCGGTATCTGATTTCGATGAGCCGCCGAAAATGCCGGTGCCGAGCCCGGACGTCAGCGACGACAGTCCGCAGCCGCCGAGAGGCGCGGTGGCCAGCATCACGGCTGCGACACTGGCGCAGGGCTTCCAAGCGTAGATGTGCCGGGCGAGCGACGGGCCGCCCGCACGCAGCGGACGCGAAGCCATCGTCGCGCCCGAGCCGCGGCCCGAAAATCGCCGATCAGGGTCTGCCAACTGTCGAATCCCCCGGAAGACCGTCTTGGTCTCGTTCCGACTCAAGTCTATCACCTCTGAAACCTTCGGGCCAAGTGTGCTAAAGCCGTCGTGCTGAATGCGCCCGGCACCGCCGGTCCATCGCCGTCAAGCCTTCGAGCTCAATTCATCGGCCGAGACCATGTCGCGATACCGCCCCGCGTTGACCCTGTTGCTCGCCGCCCCTCGCGGCTTCTGTGCCGGCGTGGACCGCGCCATTCAGATCGTAGAACTGGCCCTTCAGAAGTTCGGAGCACCCGTCTACGTCCGGCACGAGATCGTTCACAACAAGTTCGTCGTCGACGAATTGCGCGCCAAAGGTGCCGTTTTTGTGGACGAACTCAACGAGATCCCCGACACCGATCAGCCTGTGATATTTTCAGCACACGGCGTCGCAAAAGCGGTGCCGGCGGCGGCCCGGGCCCGCAACATGTTCGCCATCGACGCGACCTGCCCGCTCGTCTTCAAGGTGCATATCGAGGCGCAGCGGCACCACGAAATGGGGCTGGAGATCATACTCGTCGGACACGGCGGCCACCCCGAGGTCGAGGGGACCATGGGTCAGCTCCCGGAGGGTGCCGTAACCCTGATCGAGACGGTGTCCGATGCCCGCGCGTTCGAGCCCCGGGACAGGGAGCGGCTGGCCTACGCGACGCAGACGACGCTGTCGGTCGACGACACGGCGGAGATCGTCGCCGTGCTCAGGAGCCGGTTTCCCGCCATCGTCGGCCCGCACAAGGAGGACATCTGCTACGCCACGACGAACCGGCAGGCGGCGGTCAAGGCGATCGCGCCGCGCGTCGAAGCCCTGCTCGTGGTCGGCGCCCCGAACAGCTCCAATTCCGTGCGTCTGGTCGAGGTTGCGGAGCGGGCCGGGTGTCCGCTCGCCATGCTCATCCAGCGGGCCGCCGACATTCCCTGGGACCGGCTGGCGGGAATCCGGAAACTCGGCGTCACCGCCGGCGCCTCGGCCCCCGACAAGCTGGTCGACGAGGTGCTGGCCGCCCTTCACGAGCGTTACGAGGTGACGCTCGAAACGGTCACCACGGCCGAGGAGCGGGTCGCGTTCAACGTGCCGCGCGAGCTGCGCGACGTCTCCCCCGCTCCCATGCGGCCAGCCCCCGTGCGGGCGGGCGGATAGCGCGCGATGGCCGTCTATACCGAAGTGACCGACGAGGAGCTGGCCTCCTTCATCGCCGGCTATGGGCTCGGCGCGCTCGTCTCCTACAAGGGCATCGCCGAGGGCGTCGAGAACACCAACTACCTCGTCCGCACGACCGCCGGCACCTACATCCTGACGCTCTACGAGAAGCGCGTCGCGCGCGCCGACCTGCCGTTTTTCCTCGGGCTGATGGAGCACCTGGCCAGGGCCGGCGTCGCCTGTCCGACACCCCTTCGCAACAGTGCCGGCGAGAGCCTGTCGGAGCTGGCCGGCCGGGCGGCGGCCCTGGTGACGTTCCTCGACGGCCTTTCGGTCCGCCGGCCGCGACCCGAGCATTGCAGCGGCGTCGGCCGCACGCTCGCCGAGCTGCATCTTGCCAGCGCAGGATTTTTACTCCGCCGTCCGAACGCCCTCGGCATCGACGGCTGGCGGCCGCTCTTCGCGCGGTTTTCTTCCCGCGCGAGCGAGATCGCAGCCGGTCTCGATACACTGATCGGCGCCGAGCTGGAGCTGCTGGAGGAGCGCTGGCCGCGCGGGCTCGCGGCCGGTATCATTCACGCCGACCTCTTCCCCGACAACGTGTTCTTCCTCGGACCCTCGCTCTCGGGGCTGATCGACTTCTATTTCGCCTGCAACGACGCGCTGGCCTACGACGTCGCCATCTGCCTCAACGCCTGGTGCTTCGAATCCGATTTTTCCTTCAACATCACCAAGGGGCGGGCGCTGCTCGCCGGCTACGAGCAGGTGCGTCCCCTGTCGCCGGCCGAGCGCGAGGCGTTGCCGATGCTGGCGCGCGGGGCGGCGATGCGCTTCCTGCTGACCCGCTCCTACGACTGGCTGCATACCTCGAAGGACGCCCTCGTCAGCCCGCACAATCCGATCGATTACCTCCGCCGCCTGCGTTTTCACCAGAGCGTCACGTCGGCCACCGACTACGGGCTGGGAGGGGCGGCATGAGCAAGGAGCGGAGCGAAAGCAGCAATGCGCCGAAGGACAGCGAGGCGTCGGCTCCCGCTGCCGGCCGCGGCCGGACCGTGGTGATCTACACGGACGGCGCCTGCTCGGGGAACCCCGGCCCAGGAGGCTGGGGCGCCATCCTGATCTACGGCGAGCGGCGCAAGGAAATCTGTGGCGGCGAACCGGAGACCACCAACAACCGCATGGAGCTTTTGGCCGCTATCTCCGCCCTCGACGCCTTGAAGCGGTCGAGCCCGGTCGAGCTGCACACCGACAGCGCCTACCTCAAAGACGGCATCACCAAGTGGATCCACGGCTGGAAGCGCAACGGCTGGCGCACGGCGGACAAGAAGCCGGTCAAGAATCTGGACCTCTGGCAGCGGCTGGACGAAGCGCGCAGCCGCCACGCCATCGACTGGCGTTGGGTCAAGGGCCACGCCGGCCACCCCGAGAACGAGCGCGCCGACGCGCTGGCCCGCAAGGGGCTGACGGAGTTCAAGAGCCGCCGACGCGACGACGCCCCACCGCAGGAGTGAAAGTCAATAGGATGGAGCCGTGGCCATGACGACCCGATCGAGTCCCCCTGCTTTCCCGAAAGTCATCGGCTTTGCAGATGCGACAGGTGAGCCGCAGAGCTACCGGCCGGACGCGCAGCGGATCGTGGCGGGCGATCCGGTTCAGACCGCAACGGTGCTCTACCAGAGCGTCGACGGCCGCTTCGTCAGCGGGCTTTGGGAGTGCGAGCCGGGCACCTGGCGCGTGGTATTCACCGAGAGCGAGTTCTGCCACCTGCTTGCCGGGGTCATCGTCGTGCGTGGCGATGACGGCTCTGAGCACACCTTCCGCGCCGGTGACGCATTCATTTCCCCGGCAGGCTTCACCGGGACGTGGCAGGTGGTCGAGCGGGCGAAAAAGCAGTTCGCCTACTACGAATAGGCTCCAGCTGAGATTTACGCTGCGGCGCAAAAAACCTCGGCGGCGAGCCTGGCAGACCGCTCCATGCTTCTGATTCTCGGTTTATAACCCATTGAAAATGCTGCAACAGGCTGCGCGAATCGCCGCGGCCGGACGGCCTTTTCCCTTTTTTGCCACATTGCCCGGGCCGGTGCCTGTTGTGTGCAATGCAAAAAAGGAAAAAACCAGATGAGAATGAGTGGGTTGGTTGCGTCGGCTTTGATCGCCGGCACACTGGGCGCCGGAGCCGGCAAGGCCGAGGCCCGTCCGCACGACCTGTCGATGTGGGGCGGCTACGAGCAGGGCAACGTCATCGCCTCGCAGGGCCGCAAGCGGGAGCGGGCCCAGCGGACCTATCGGGCCGAGCGCGCCGACCGCGGCTCGCGGCGTCGCGGCTATGCCGCCGCCTCCTACAGCGCCGGCTCCTACCGCGGCAGCGCCGGTCCCCGGCCCAAGCGGTGGTGCGGCTGGTGGATGCGCACCCAGAAGGGCGGCGGAGCACACCTCAACGTCGCCTGGAACTGGCGGAACTACGGCCGGTCGGCCGCGCCTCAGGTCGGCGCCGTGGTCGTCTGGCGGCATCACGTGGCGATGATCACCGGACGCGCCGCCAACGGGCAGTGGATCGTCACGGGCGGCAACGAGAGCGGCGGCGTCCGCACCCGGGCCCGCTCGATCAAGGGCGCTGTCGTTCGGATTTGATGCCGACCGGATACCTTGAGACGCATGGGCGAGAATCGCAGGCCGCGGTCCTCGCCCGTTTCGTTGGCCTCGGGCGAGAAGCTCGGGTTAAGCTGGTCGTCGACCGCCGAAACCGAACCTGGAGACGAGACCCCGACCCATGCCGAATTTCAACCTGACCCGCGGCCAGCGCTACAAGGCCACCCTCACGCTCGGCTGGGTCGAGCAGTTCGCCGGCAACGATTTGATCGCGGGCGAGCTGGCCAAGGCCGGCTTCGCCGACGTGGCGGTCGAGGGGTCCGGCGAAACCCGCGTCGCCGAGGGCACCTGGACCGGCGACGACCAGGACATCGCGCTGCCCGAGCAGGTGACCAGCCTGGAAGTGCTATCCTGACGATCGCTCGGACACTAAAATGTCTATGATTCTAGTGTGATTCAGATTTCGAAGTCCGCCTCTCAGCTAGCCGCAAAGTATGCAGCGGACTTCGAAATCATTACACTGGGCGCTGCTTGAACGGCGGCCGCCAGATGCCGAGCACAATGTTGGCGACTGAGATCGCCATGATGGCCGCCAGCGACGACCATTCGGTGGCGAGCGCGCTGGTGAGCGCGTCGGGGCTCTCCTGGCCGGCCGCAATTTTGGCCGACAGCCGCGCCGCGTAATCGGCTTTCGACTGGATGATGGCCAGCGTCGCCTCGAACATGCCGATGCCGAGCAACGCCTTGATCCACACCCAGGTGTGCTCCTGGAACGGCCGGTGGACGGCCATCGAGAGCATCCCCGAAACCAGCGCGACGGCCAGCGACGGTAGAAGCACGTAGTCGCACAGCGCATCGATTGTCACCCGCGCATCGGCGTACTGGCTCGCGGTCTCCTGCGGCGCCTTGAGCAGGATCACCGCATAGCCGACCAGCGCCCCGATCAAACCGCAGGCGGCGAGCGTGTGCAGGAATTTGAGGGCTTTGCGCATGGGGGGCTGCCGGGGGTTCAACGAGGCGGGGCGACCGCCCATTATCGAGCACCGGTCAATGTAGGGCACCCGCTTTTTGATTACGCAGCGACGACCCTCGCGGTTTACTGCCAGCATGTGGGAACGGCGGCCATTCCGTCCAGATAATCGCCGCTACTCCTTGGGCCGAAATGGCTTCGGAGTGGGTTCGGCTAAGCCCGGCTGGTCGCTCGTCTCGCCCTCGGTCACTGGAGAGGACCGATCAAGCCGCTGCCTGATCTTGTCCATGTCCGGCAGCACGAGCTGAGGCCCGCGGAAAATGCCGTCTTTGTCCTCGCGCGTGCCATGGATCGACAGCCACGCCGCTTCCTTCAGCGCAGCATCGACCTTTGCGAGGTCCAGTCCCGGACGTCTCATGCGCTTTGCCATGTAGATTCGAGGACGAACTCGCCCTCCCTGCTGTCGTAGATGTACCAGTCATCGACGATGGGTTTATAAATTCGCTCGAGGTAGTCGAGACTCTTCGCAAACCGGCGCCTGATCGTGTCCTCGGGAATGTCGTGGCCGCCGTGGTGGACCCTGCGACGAACTCTCGCGATCGAAGTTTCCACATTGGGTAAGCGAAGGTAAGTCAGCGAAACACTATAGCCCAAGTCACGCCAGTCCGGAATGCGCCGCGCATAGTTCAGGGTTGCGAGCGTTGTTTCGAGCGCAAAGCTTTCCCGCTCATACACCAACCGGTCGATTTCCAGCAACATCTGCCGTCCCCCAGCACGGTCCCGCAAAGGACCAATGCGACCCAGGACATCTAGCCGCCGCGCAAGATCGTCCGCGTTGACGAACTTGAGCTCCGGCTCGCCGTCGGGATTGAGAATCAACCGCTTCGCGAAGCTCGTCTTTCCCGCCCCGTTCGGGCCGGCAATCATAGCAATCCGCATTCGCCGCGGCCTCCGCCACTACCCCTTCTTCGCCTCTGCCGCGACGCGGATGGAGAGTTCCCTGAGCTGCTTCGGCGATGCTTCGCTCGGCGCGTTCATGAGCAGGTCCACAATCTCATTCGCCGAGAAACTCTTCAACCGTGATGCCGGCCTGCTTGAGAATGGCGCGCAGCGTCCCTTCCGGCATGTCCCCCAGGGCAATCGCATATGGTGCGAAATGTAGGTTGGGTCGACGAAGGAGACCCAACAAACCCGAGCGACCAAAGCTGTTGGGTCTCGTGCCTCGACCCAACCTACGTCCAAATGCGATTCCCCCGGCACGTCCCCCGGATGGTTGGGGATGGTCGTGAAGTTTCCGGTCGCCGAATTGAACCAGATTTCATGAGAGCCGGCAGCCTGGCGCCGAAATTCGAATCCGAGCTGTCTCAGCCGCTGGACGACGTCGCGATAGCGAAACCCGGCCAAGCGTCCCATCAGGTGCCGAGAATCATTGGGTAATCGAAACTCTCGGTCACCGGCGCCAGTTTGATGGTCGTGCCACCACCGCCACGCTCCTCAAGGAGCTTCTTCGCGACGTCGCGGGCGATCTCTATGGTCTCGGTAATCGTTCGGCCCTGCGCCACAAGTCCCGGCACGTCGTCTGATGTGGCCAGATACACTCCTTCTGGGAGATGCTCGATGTGAAGGTTGACGATGCGTTCCATGTCATGCCCGACTTTCCATGAGTTCTGAGGTCTACCCCTTCTTCGTCTCTGCCGCGACGCGGATGGAGAGTTCCCTGAGCTGCTTCGGCGATGCTTCGCTCGGCGCGTTCATGAGCAGGTCGGCGGCCTGCTGATTCATGGGGAACAGCGCCACCTCGCGCACCGTCTTGCAGCCGGTCAGCAGCATGACCATGCGCTCGATGCCGGCCGCCATGCCGCCGTGGGGCGGGGCGCCGTACTGGAACGCGCGATAGAGGCCGCCGAAGCGATCCTCGACATCCTTGCGGGTCAACCCGGTAATCTCGAACGCTTTCACCATCGTGTCGGGCAGATGATTGCGCACCGAGCCCGACGCGATCTCGTAGCCGTTGCAGACGATGTCGTACTGGTTCGCCTTCAGTGCGAGAATCGCGTCGCGGCCCGCCGTCTCGGCGGCTTCCAGAGCCTCGCGGCCGCCCTTCGGCATCGAGAACGGGTTGTGCGAGAAGTCGACTTTTTTGTCCTCCTCGTTCCACTCGTAGAACGGAAAGTCGACGATCCAGGCCAGCGCGAACTGGTCTTCCTTGATGAGCTTCAACTCGTGGCCGACGCGGTCGCGCGCGGCACCGGCGAACTTGTAGAAATTCGCGGGGTTGCCGGCGGCGAAGAAGCAGGCGTCGCCGGTCTTGAGGCCGAGCTGCTTTTGAATGGCACCCGCCCGCTCCGCGCCGATGTTCTTGGCGACGGGACCAGCGCCGGCTGATCCTTCCTCCTCACGCCAAAACACGTAGCCTAACCCCGGCTGGCCCTCTCCTTGCGCCCAGGAGTTCATGCGGTCGCAGAAGGCGCGGGAGCCGCCCGTCGGCGCGGGGATCGCCCACACGCGCACCTTAGGGTCTTTTTCGATCATGCCGGCGAACACTTTGAAGCCCGAGCCGCGGAAGTGCTCGGTCACATCCTGCATCTCGATCGGGTTGCGGAGATCCGGTTTGTCGGAGCCGTACTTGGCAATCGCCGTGTCGTAGGGAATGCGAGGCCAGCCCTTGGTCACCGCCTTGGTTTTACCTTGCCCGCCTTCGGCAGGACCTGCGAACTCCTCGAACAGCTCCGTCAGCACCGGCTCCATGGTCGAGAAAATATCCTCCTGCTCGACGAAACTCATCTCGACGTCGAGCTGATAGAACTCGCCGGGCAGGCGATCGGCGCGCGGGTCCTCGTCGCGGAAGCAGGGCGCGATCTGGAAATAGCGGTCGAAGCCGGAGACCATCAGAAGCTGCTTGTACTGCTGCGGCGCCTGCGGCAGCGCGTAGAACTTGCCGGGGTGAATGCGCGACGGCACCAGGAAGTCGCGTGCGCCCTCGGGCGAGGACGCGGTGAGGATCGGCGTCGGGAACTCGTTGAAGCCCGCCTCGTGCATGCGCCGCCGGATGGCCTTGGTGATCTCCAGCCGCTTCATGATGATGGCGTGCAGGCTCTCGCGGCGGAGATCGAGGAAGCGATAGGTGAGGCGCAGGTCCTCCGGGTAGTCCGGCTCGCCGAACACGGGAACGGGAAGCTCCTTGGCTTCCGACAAGACCTCGATCTCGGCGGCGTAGAGCTCGATGGCGCCCGTCGGCAGATCCGCATTGGTGGTGCCTTCGGGGCGCGCGCGCACCTTACCGTCGATGCGGATCACCCACTCCGAGCGAACTTTCTCGGCCGCCTTGAAAGCCGGGCTGTCGGGATCGGCGACGACCTGCGTCAGGCCATAGTGATCGCGAAGGTCGATGAACAGAACGCCGCCGTGGTCGCGGACGCGGTGCACCCACCCTGAGATCCGCGCGACCGAGCCAATGTCGGCAGCCCGCAGCGCGCCGCAGGTGTGCGAGCGGTAGCGATGGAGTTTCTTGCTTGCGCCCGGCGAATCCCCTGCCGGGGAGCCGGCCGCCGGGCGCGTTTTCTTGCCTTTGCCTTCAGCCATGGTCGCTCCGCGTGTGTCCGGCCCGGGATGCAAATCGTATCTTCGGGCCGGAAAAGCACACGCAGGGCCACCCTTGTCAACTCGGCTGGACGAGGCGAGCCGTTCAGAGAACGAAGTCGCTCTGGGTCAGGTTGTGCAGTCCGACCAGCTCGATCTGGAAGTCGGACACTTGATCACCGTCGGTGTCGGCCCTGACATACGTCCGGTCGAGGGCATTGTTGGCGTTGTCTGAGTGGACGATCCGCAGCTGACCGGCCTCGCCGGTGTAGGCGCCGCTGCCGAGCCATTTGAAGGCCTGGTTCCCGTCGGCGAGCCTGTTGGCATCGATATGGAAGAGGTCGATGGTGTCGTCGGCCACGCTGTAGTCCATGATGACGTCACGGCTTGAGGCGCTGGACCGGCTGTCCGAGACGAAGTTGAAGTCGAACGTGTCGTTGCCGGAGCCGCCCCACAGCGTGTCCTTGTGCGCGCCGCCGATCAGCTTGTCGTGACCGGCCCCGCCCGAGAGCCTGTCGTTTCCGGCCCCGGCGGTCAGGTAGTTGTTGCCCTTGTTGCCGATCAACGTGTTGGCGGCCGAGTTGCCGCCGCCGCCGAGATTGTCGGTCCCGAGCAGTTTCAAATCCTGCGCGCCGTCGCCGAGCGTGGTCGAGGCCGACGAATAGATGTCGTTGCCGTTGACCAGATCGACCTTGGCGTTCTGCTGGGCGGTATTGACGAAGGCGGTGACGCTGTTGGGCAAGCCGCCGCCGGAGAAGGTGACGGTAACCGTGCCGCCGGCGATCGCGGTAGCATGGCCGCCGGCCGTCTCGGTCACGTCGCCGCCGATAACGGCGTTGTTCTGGCTGACCGTCACGGCGATCCCGCCCTGCCCTTCGCCGATGTCGTAGAAGCCGTCGTTATCGAAATCGTTGTAGGCGACGCCGGTGACGAACACGCTGTCGCCCGACTTGGCGAACTTCTCGGTAGTCATCGTGGCGTTCAAGCCCTGACGCACGCCGGTCGAGACTCCGGCGCCGATCTCGCGGAAATCGTCGTTGAGCAGGTTCTCGCGGTGGCCTGCGCTGCGGAACAGGCTGTCGTGCGCGTCTCTCGTCGAGACGTTGAGATCAATGGCGCCGCTGGTGCCGCTCCAGTTGATGTTCTCGCCCGTGCGCCACGTGCCGGTGAACTGATAGCCGGCGGCGGACATGCGCTGGCCTGGGTCGGAGCCGCCGGCGCCGGTGTGGCTGAAGATGCCGGTGGCCAGCATCCAATCGGTGTGCGCGCCGGCCGCGTCGTTGAGCAGGCTGTTACCGGCCAGCACCTGCTTGGCCGAGCCGTCAATGGTTCCGGGGGCCAGTCCGCTATTGAGATCGATGCCGAGCCGCTGGGCTTCGCCGAGCGGGTCCAATCGGGCGCGGTTGATGAGTTCGAGCAGCAATTGCTCGTAGGCTGATGCTTCGGCCATGTCTAAAGTCTCCTGTGCAATGGGATGAAACGTCGGGTTGAAGTTTCAGTTCGCGGGAGTGATCAATAGGTCGTGTCGGGCGACTGCCCCTGTCCCCGACGCGACAGGGGGAAAGAAACACTCCGCCCTCGCATGATGCTTCGGCGCGCGGGTATGAGTGGCGCGCGGGCGACAGGTCGCGAGGGTTGCCAACTCATTCCGCGACAAGCTGCGACGGCTGAGCTATATCGCTGCGATCCATGCGACTCATCACCTCGACCGATCACCTCGAAACAGCCTGCGCCGAGCTCGCCGCCTACGACTACGTGGCGGTCGATACCGAGTTCATGCGCGAGCAAACCTTCTGGCCGGAGCTGTGCCTGATCCAGCTCGCGGGGCCTGGCCACGAGCTGATGGTCGATCCGCTGGCCAAGGGACTGGACCTCGGTCCGTTCTGGCGGCTGATGGCCGACGAGCGCGTCGTCAAGGTTTTCCACGCCGCCCGCCAGGACATCGAGATCGTGTTCACCGAGGCCGGCCACGTGCCGAAGCCGGTGTTCGACACCCAGGTCGCCGCCATGGTCTGCGGCTTCGGCGAGAGCATCAGCTACGTCAATCTGGTCAAGCGAATCACCGGCAAGGATCTCGACAAGTCTTCCCGTTTCACCGACTGGAGCCGACGTCCTCTGTCGGAGAAGCAACTCACCTACGCGCTCGGCGACGTGACCCACCTGCGCGATGTGTACAAGCATCTCGTCGCCGATCTCGCCGCTTCGGGCCGCGCCTCGTGGCTGGACGAGGAAATGTCGATCCTCATCGCCCCCAAGACCTACGAGCAGCATCCGGAGATGGCGTGGCAGCGCCTCAAGCTCAGGGTGAAGAACCGCAAGGCGCTGGCCGTGCTCATGGAGCTGGCCGAGTGGCGCGAGCGGCAGGCGCAGGCGCAGGATGTGCCGAGGAGCCGGGTGCTGCGCGACGAGGCGCTGTACGACATCGCCAATCAGATGCCGGCCAGCGCCGAGCAGCTGTCCGAGCTTCGCACGCTGAGCGAGGGGTTCGCCCGCTCGGCCCGGGCGCGTGACATCATCGACGCGGTGAAGCGGGGTCTGGCCCGTGATCCCAAGACCGTCCCGGCGCTCAATCACACCCAGCCCCTGTCGGCCGAGGCCACGGCGACGACGGAATTGCTGAAAGTGCTGCTGAAAAGCGCCGCCGCCCGCAACCGGGTGGCGCCGCGGCTGATCGCCGACAGCGAGGATCTGGAACGCATCGCGGCCGAGGCCGAGCCGGACGTGCTGGCGCTCTCCGGCTGGCGCCGGTCGATTTTCGGCGAGGATGCGCTCCGCCTGAAGCGTGGAGAGCTGGCGCTGACGCTCTCTGGCGGCGAGGTGGTGGTGGTTCCGGCCGCTCGCTGAGCGTGCCGCCCGTTCCCTTCCCCAGGCGCCACCTGTGGCCGGCCCGACGCGGGTCGCCAGGTTGTCGCCGAGACCCCTGAAAACAGCGGTAAACAGTGGATAACTCGTGCCCTCAGAAGGACATCTTGCGCTATTAGTCGCCGACCGTAGGGGTTGCCGAAGTGCGTGGGACGCAGATCGGCGGATAGCGGGAAGGGGGGTCGAAATATGGCTGTGAGGCTTGCTGCGCTGGCGCTCGGGGCGCTGACAGTCACTGTTGCCGCTCTTCCAGCCGCGGCTCAGGATTCGGCCGTCGATGCGTGGCCGACCACTTCGAGCGCTTCGCCGCCGCAGCCACCCGGCTCCGAGACCGCGAGCCCCTCGCCTCAGCGTCAGAGCGTGACCGGACAATCGATGGCGGCACCGGCCTCAAACGCTGCATCAGCCACCACTCAGTCGTCGACCGGCCTCTGCACGATCATGCGCGACACGACAATGGTCGAGCAGCAGAACTGCAAGGCGATTGCCAATGCCGTGCCGGCGAACGGCACCAGCGAAGACTCCTTTGCCAGCAGCACCACCTACGTCTGGCCGTCTGGTAATCGCACAATCGTCGGCGGCACGGAGGAAGATTTCAGCGTCAACGGCAACTTGGCTGCGCCCTTCCCCGATCAGCGCCTCGGCCTCTGCCTGAAGGTCGAGAAGACCGGCAATACGTTCTGCTACCGCGACGGCGTCAGGGCACGTCCCTCTGCGTCGCCTGTCGCCGCAGCAGCACCGCCGGCCCCCAAGACCCAGTCAGCCGCGCCGCCCGTGCCGAAGGTGATCGACATTTCGAAGTCCGACGGCGGCGCATCCGCGATTGCCGGAACGAGCATAGCCGCGCCCGTCGCAGTTGCTCCGGTCGTGTCCGCCGGCGGCTCGTCCGCGAGCAGCCAGCTCGCCGAGGAAACGCGCCTGCGCAAGGCCGCCGAGGAAGAGGTCGTGGCCCTCAAAGCGGAAGTCGCGCGGCTGAGCGAAGCCGATCAGAAACGTGTTGCGGAAGTCGCCGAGCTGCGCAAGGCGAGCGAAGCGGAGGAGAGCCGCAGGCTCGAAGAAACCCAGAAGAAGGCCGAGGGCGACAAGGCCCGCATGGCCGGTGTGCTGACGCTCATCGACGAACTGGGCAAGCGGTGCGCGGCGCGCGACGGGGAGGCCTGCGAGCAGGCGGTTCAGCTCGCCCGCGAAGCCAGCGTCACCGGCTCTCTCGAAAAGATCGATGTCGAGAAGCTGGAGCAATTGCGCCGCATCGCCACCGCGCCTTTCGGCGTCGAGGCGCTGGCTGACTTCTCGGATATTCCTCCGTCCACCTGGGCGGCCAGCCTCGTGGCCACGCTGCTCGGGCTGACGCTGCTCGTCACCACTCTGCGGCGCGGCCGGCCGTCGTCCAACCTGCCGATGCCCGACCTTCCCGAGTTCGAGCCGGCCGCGGTGCCGAGCCTCGATCCGTTCGGCCCTCCGTCGTTCGACTCTCAGGCGCTGGCAGCGTCATCGTCGTCGGGGGCTCACTCCGACATCGCCTTCCCGCCCGTCACGTCGGACGCCCGTCTGCGGGCTACGCCGCCGCCCATACCCTCCCTGTCGGGCCTGTCGTCGCTGAGCGTCGGCAAGCACGGCTGACCGGCAACGCGGGGTCAGCCCTTGCGACCGGGGTCGTAGGAGTGGTCCTTGCGCCATTCGCTCATGAAGTACGCGAGGCCCTGGTCGATGGTCTCCGGCAGCACGATGCGGATGGTGACGAGCTGATCGCCCTGCGCGAGCGTCGCCGGATTGCGCACGCCCTTGCCCTTGAGCCGCAGAACAGTGCCCGAGCTGGTTCCCTTGGGGACCGTGAGCTGCACGCGACCCGCGACGGTGGTCGCCTCGACGCGGGCGCCGAGCACCGCCTCGTCGATGGTGATCGGAAGCTCCAGCAGGATGTCGTCGCCCTGACGCTTCAAGAGCGGGTGCGAGCGCACCTTGATTTCCACCAGCGCATCGCCCGCATCCTGGCCACCCGGACCCGGCGAGCCCTTGCCGCGCAGGCGCAGCACCTGGCCGTCTGACACGCCCTCCGGCACGGCGAGGTCGAGCACGCCGCCTTCCGGCATCGTCACGCGTTTCCTGGCGCCGAGCACGGCTTCGTCGAATTCGACCTCCAGCGTGTAGCGCACGTCGCGGCCCTTGGCGGGATGTGTCGCTCCGGCCCCGCGCGCCGCGCCGCCGCGCAGGCCGGACAGCAGATCCTCGAACACGTCGCCGAACCCGAAATCGGGTCCGCCCGGACCAGCGGGGCCACCGCGGCTCCGGGCTCCGCTACCGGCACCCGGCGGAGGCCGCGACCATGTCCGGCGCGGTTCTCCGGCCCCGTCGATCTCGCCGCGGTCGAAGGCGCGCCGCTTGTCGGCATCTCCCAGGATGTCGTTGGCGTTGGTGACCTTCTTGAAGCGCTCGTGAGCGGCCTTCGACGGATTGACGTCGGGATGCAGTTCCTTGACGAGCTTGAGATAGGCGCGCCGGATGTCGTCGTCGGACGCATTGCGCGGCACGCCCAATACGGAATAGGGATCGTCGGCCATGCTGACGTCGGTCCTCGAAGCGGTCGTGGCGGGACGCTAGTGTCCCGATCGCGAAGTCCGTCACAGTGTTCCGCACTCTCAAACGGACTTCGCGATCGAAAGGACACTAGCAAGTCAATGATTCTAGTGTGATTCAGATTTCGAAGTCCGCTACAGAGCCAGCCGCAAAGTATGTAGCGGACTTCGAAATCATCACACTAGCACCAATTGTGGCGGCGGCACGCCGGTTGTCGTCGAAGCCGCTATCGCAGCCTAACGTGCAACGCGAATCACCGGCTGGCGCTCGAGAAGGCCGGCCAGGGTCTCGAAGCGCCGTCGCAGGCGCTCTCCGTCGAGGGCGGCATAGACCTTCGGCAGGGTCAGTACCAGCGATTTGCCATCGTACGTGAGGGGAGTCTCGTCGACAACGCCGGCCATGCCGATTGACAGCATATGGGCCGTTCGGACCGCCGCGCCGACGATGCGGGCCCTGTTGAGCGTTCGCTTGCTGACCGCCGTCTTCAGCCGCTCGGACAACTCGTCGCCGTCACCTTCGCCCACGCCGACGTGCCGGTAAAAGACGGCGAGTCCGAGGAAGATGCGGCCGGGATGGTCGATGCCGGCGAGGCCGGAATGCGCGATCATGTTGAGGCTCTGTTCGCCGCGGTAATCAGGGTGCGCCCGCCAGCCGATGTCCGACAGCAGGCAGGCGGCGTGTCTGAGACGGCGCTCGTCCGGGCTTTCGGGCGGCCCTTCTCCCTCGAACAGAGCGTCCGTCCAGGAGCACAGCTCGCGGGCGTGCTCCAGGGAGCGGGAGCGCTGGCGGGCATAATCCTCGCAGAAGCAGATCAGGGGGTCTTTGCGCCGCTCGTGCTCCGGCAGCAGCGAGTAGAGGATGCCCTCGCGCACGCCATAGACCGAGAACACGACCTGCGAGGGCTGCATCCGCTCGAGCAGCTTCTGGAGCACCAGGGCGCCGTAGGGCACCACCTCGCGCCGCTGCCGCGCCACCTCTTCGATGCCCGCCAGGGTCGAGAGTTTTTTGGTCCGCTGGATGATCTCGGCGAAGGCGATGGCATCGCGGGGCGATACCGCATAGCCCTGCATGACGCGCAGCGGATGGTTGCGGTATTCCATGTGCAGCTTGGCGAAGGCGCGCCAGGTGCCGCCGACGGCGAAGAAGGCCCGGCCGCGGCACCGGTCGAGCCAGGGGAGCGTCGCAAGCTGCTCGTCCACCACGCTCTTGGCCCGGTCCAGCCGGTCGCCGGTCACGTCGATCAGCCGCAAGCCGCCGAGCGGCAGTGTGGCGGCCTGCTTCAGGCTGCCGGCGTCGATGTCGATCAGCTCCAGGCTGCCGCCGCCGAGGTCGCCTGCAATGCCATCGGGCGACATGAAGCCCATGCGGATGCCTTCCGCCGCCAGCGCCGCCTCTTTCGCACCCGACAGGATCTCGATGTGGGCGCCGAGCGCCTCTTCGCCGCGCGCGATGAAGTCCTTGCCGTCGATGGCGTCGCGCACCGCCGCTGTGGCGATGGCGCGCAGGTTCTTGACCTTGAGAATATGGGCGATGGCACGAAAGCGGCTCAGTGCGCCGAGTGCCTTCTCGATCGGCTCCTCGCCGAGCTTGCCGGTGCTCGCGACGGTCCGCCCGAGTCCGGCCAGCACCTTCTCGTTAAACAGCGGCGCGGCGGCGCGGATGGCCCCGTCGTAGACGACGAGCCGCACCGAGTTCGATCCGATGTCGATGACGCCCAGCGGCTCCAGGCTTGGTCCGCCGTTCGAGGCGCCGCTGCGGTCGGTGAACAGTCGCTCCAGGCTCTTCACAGCCGTTGTGCTCAGTCCTTGAGGGGCCGATCGAAGCGCGGCGGGAAGTGATCTTTCAGCGCCTGACCGCGCCCCGACAGAGACGGGTTGGTCATGAAGTAATGGTGCGCGTTGAAAGGTTCCTCGCCCGCCGCGCACACGATGCGCTGCGAGGAGCCGTCGCCTTCGATCCGCCAGCTCTGCTGGTTGTCCTTCAGATTGGCCACCATTATCTGATTCAGCACCTGCTCGTGAACTGTCGGATTGCGGATGGCGACCAGGGCTTCCACGCGCCGATCCAGGTTGCGCGGCATCATGTCCGCCGAACTGATGTAGACGGAGGCTTCCGGCGACGGCAGCTCGTGCCCGCGTCCGAAGCAGTAGATGCGCGCGTGCTCCAGGAAGCGGCCGATGATGCTCTTGACCCGGATGTTGTCCGACATCCCCGGCACCCCGGGCCTGAGGCAGCAGACACCGCGCACCACGAGTTCGATCTTCACGCCGGCGGCGCTCGCCTCGTAAAGGGCGGAGATGATCTGCCCGTCGACGAGCGAGTTCATCTTCATCCAGATGCCGGCCGGGCGACCGGCGCGGGCGTGCTCCATCTCCTCGTGAATATGGTCGAGCACGCGCCTGCGGATGCCATTCGGGCTGGCGGCCATCACCTCGAGCTCGGCCGGCTCGCCGTATCCCGTCACGAAATTCAGAATCCGCGTCACGTCGCGACCGACCGCGGGATCCGTCGTGAAGAGCGAGAGGTCCGTGTAGATGCGTGCCGTCTGCGCGTGATAGTTGCCGGTGCCGATGTGGCAGTAGGTCGTCAGGTCCGAACCCTCGCGGCGCACGATCTGGCCGAGCTTGGCGTGGGTCTTCAGCTCGATGAACCCGTAGACCACGTGCACGCCTGCGTTTTCGAGATCGCGCGCCCAGCGGATGTTGGCCGCCTCGTCGAAGCGGGCCTTCAGCTCGACCACTGCCGTCACCGACTTGCCCGCTTCCACCGCCTCCTTCAGCGCCGCCACGATGGGGCTGTCGCGCCCGGTGCGGTAGAGCGTCCACTTGATGGCGAGCACATTGGGATCGGCCACCGCCTGACGGAGCATCTGCACGACGACGTCGAAGCTCTCATAGGGGTGGTGAACCAGGATGTCCTTCTTGCGGATGGCGGCGAAGCAGTCGCCGTTGAACTCGCGGATGCGCTCGGGAAAGCGTGGGTTGTACGGCTTGTAGAGCAGGTCGGGCCGGTCCTGCACGATGAGCTGGGCGATGTCGGAGAGTCCGAGCAGGCCGTCCTTGATGAATACATTGCCCTCGCCGACCTCAAGCTCCTCGACGACGAATTTTCGCAGCCGCTCGGGCATTCGACCGTCGATTTCGAGCCGGATCACGTGGCCACGGCGGCGGCGTTTCAGGAGCGTCTCGAACGACCGCACCAGGTCTTCGGCTTCTTCCTGCAGCTCGATGTCACTGTCGCGCAGCACCCGGAACGCGCCCTGGCTCTTGATCTGGAAGCCGGAGAACAGCTCGGCGATGAACAGGGCGATCATCTGCTCGAGCTGGATGAAGCGGATGCGTCGCGAATCGCTGTCGTCGCCGGTCCGGAGCCGGATGAAGCGTTCGAGCTGGCCAGGAATCGGGATCAGCCCGCTCATGCTCTTGCCGTCGCTGGCGCGCTGCATCCAGACCGCGATGGTCAGGCCCTTGTTGAGAATGAACGGGAAGGGGTGCGCGGGATCGACGGCGATCGGCGTCAGGATCGGAAAGACGTGCGACATGAACAGGTTTTCGAGCCACACCTTCTCGGCCGGCGTCACCTCCTCCGGCTCGACGATGTGAATGCCGGCGGCGTCCATCTCGGTCTTGAGGCCGTTCCAGCACGCCTGCTTGTCGGCGATCAGCCCTGCGGCGAAGGTGTTGATCTCTGCGAACTGCTGCGCCGGTGTCAGCCCGTCCTGGCTGAGGGTGGTGACGCCGGCCGCCACCTGACCGAACACGCCGGCCGCCCTGACCATGTAGAATTCATCGAGGTTCGAGGCCGAGATCGACAGGAAGCGCACCCGCTCCAGCAGCGGATGGCGACGGTTGAGCGCCTCTTCCAGGACGCGGCGGTTGAACTGCAGCCAGGACAGCTCGCGGTTGTAGAAGCGGGCTGGCCCCTCGGGCGGAGGGGGACGGCTCTCGGCCGGCTTTTCGCGCGTCTTGCCCTTGGTCACGCCCATTCTCGATTTTCCTCGGCTCCGGCGCGTCCGATCGCGGCCCCTGAACCTGCCTCAATGCGAAAGTTCGACGACAGGACTATGACGGCTCGACCGGGTTGTCGCCAACTCACGGCTTACTCCGTCTCGTGGGTTCCGGCCACGCTGCGCAGCGCCGCCGCCGCCACCGCCCGGGTGACGCGTCGTCCGAGCGAAAGGGCCAGCCGGTCGGCCTCCGCAACCACCTGATCGGCTGCCGAGAACGACCGTTCCAGGTGCAGAGCCAGGTGATTGACGACGTGCGGCTCGACTGGAAGCTGGCGGTCCGCAAACAGCTTGATCAGCACGGCTTTCAGCAGCGCCGTATCCGGCGCCTCGATCTCGATCACGGGCGCGGCGCGCAGCCGGGAGCGCAGGTCGGGCAGGCGGACCTCCAGGTCTCCGGGCCGCAGCCGGGAGGTGAAAAGGATCGTGCGCTTGCGCTCCCGCGCCAGATTGATCAGGTGGAAAAGAATGCGCTCGTCGGCGATGCCGCGGTCGATGTCTTCGACGGCGAGATGGGCGCCCTGCTCGATGAGGGTGACACTGGCCTCCGACAGGTCCTGAGCCGAGAGGATGGCCGCCCCCGACCGAAGCTGCCAGACGTGCACGAGGTGGCTCTTGCCGGATCGCTCGGGTCCGCAAACGACGGAGACCGGATGCGCCCAGTCCGGCCAGCGGTCCACCACCTCGATCGCGCTGCGGTTCGAGCTGCTGATCAGGAAATCTTCCGCGCCGAAGGCCGCGACGTGCGGCAACTCCAGCACGAGTTGCTCCGGCCCGGCGGCTGGCAGGGCGCCGGTGCTCATGCGCTGGTCTCGCACGTCGTGACGCACCCGGCGGCCGGCCGTTCAGCATTGAAGCGAGACTGAGACATCTGCAGTCATCCAGGGCGGTGCGGTGTGAGGCGGTCGGCGGTCAATCGCCGTCGGGACTGGATTGAAGCCCAGACATGTGGCGATGCCAAGCGCGCATGTAGGCCGCGAGCGAGGCGATCGTGAGAGCGGCGGTCAGCCAGATCAGGAAAACCCTCGGCGCGGCCAGCCCCAAACCGAACCCTTCGTCGGCGAGCACGGTGGCCGCCAGCACGATCTGCGCCAGCGTGTTGGCCTTGCTGACGGCCAGCGGGCGGATGCTGGCGGGATTGCCGAGCAGCCATGTCAGCAGCACGCCGATGACGATCAGCAAATCGCGCGAAACGACCGCGATGACCAGCCAGGACGGCAGCGCGCCCTTCACCCCGAGGGCGACGAAAATGGTCACGATCAGCAGCTTGTCGGCCAGCGGATCGAGGTAGGCGCCGAGTTCGGTCGTCCATCCGAAGCGTTTGGCCAGATAGCCGTCGACGGCATCCGAGATGCCGGCGATGACGAAAACCACGAACGCCGCCTGCAGCTCTCCGGTCACCACCAGCCAGAAGATGACGGGGACCAGGATCACGCGGCCGAGGGAGATCAGGTTTGGTATGCTCAAGCTGCGGTCCGTCATTCCCCCGGTGTTTCGGCACGCAGGCTCGAAATCCCTTGTCGTGGCCGGTGGGTGATGGTCCACCGATGCTTCATCTTCAGGCCATCAGCCTACGTGGTGGGCGCGCCGCAGTCGAGCGTTTCTGCGGGCGATTCCTGCCCCGGCTCAGCGACTTGCCGGCGCGGGCGGCGGGGCGGGGTGCGCAGGCCGCGGCGGTCGGGGATCAATAGGCGGACCGGAGCGACCAGCCGCTGCCGGTGTTGCGCAGAGCGAGGCCCTGCGGCGCCAGCTCGTTGGCCAAGAGGCCGGCGCCGCCGGGATAGCGGAGCGTCACCTCGGCCGTGCGGGCCGAGACCGCCCCGATCCTGACGTCGTCGATGCCCGGAAGATCGAGGAGACGGCCGCGGATGTCGTTCCATTCCTCGAGGCTCTGGAACTCGACGGCCACGGCGATGTCGCCGGCCGACCCCCCGGCGCCGGACCCGCCGTCGCTGGCCGCTTTCCATCGTCCTTCGAGCACGCCGAGCGAGACGACGGCCGCCAGCTCCATGGTGTAATCGAGATCGCTGTCGGCGAGCCGATAGCTGCGCTTCCAGTGGATCGAGCCGACGCCGTCGTATCCGGCCAGCGTGACGTTCAGCCGGTTGGCGGCGAGATCGGGCTCGGCCACGGCGACGACGATGTGATCGCTCTTGTATTCGCCGGCAACCAGGGAGAGGGCCGCGTTGTCGCCGCCGAGCATCGATCCGAGTGTGTCGGAGCTGATCGCGGGCCGCAGCGGCTCCAGCCTCACCGGTGTCAGCGTATTTTCGAGATCGAGACCCTTCCAGACCTCGTTCCACGTTCCACCCGCCGCGCGAAGCGGCGCGGGAGCTTGGTCGGGTGCGGCGCTGTCGCCATCGGCCACGGGCTTCATGTCGCGGGTGACGGGAATGAGCACCGTTTTGGGCGCCTGCACGTCGACGAACGGCACGCCCTCGCGGCGCAGCAGGTCGCGCACGGCGTCGGCCTGAAACGAGAAATCGAGGCTGGCGATGTAGCGGGTCGGCGAGTTCTGCTCGGAGCGGACCGCAAAGCCGTCGAGATATTCCGAAGCCTTGACGGCCTTGAGCCGGTCCATGCGGTTGTACGACGTGACCGGCACCAGGCGCTTGAGAAGGGAGCGGAAGGCCGCCTGCTGCCCGTCGTCGATGGCCGTGGATTTGGCCGTGACCGCATCCTTGGCGGTCGCCTCTACCGGATAGTTGGCGACTGTGAAGGCCCGGTCGGCCAGCGGCGCGGCGCCGGCTTGGAACGTCCAAACCGTCGCAGCCAGCACGAGGGTGGCGGCGGCAGCGGATCGCGTCACTTGCATTGAAGTCCTCTTGTCCCCTGACTTTTTCCGCGTCCGCCGCTTCTGGCGCGTCCCGCCGTTGCCGGTCCAGCCCCGAGCTGCTAGAGGCCCATTCCCGCGAGCAATCGGGCGAAAGTTAGGTTCGATCTTAGCCCAAGAGTCTCGCGCTTGGTGCAGCAATCGCCCGATCGAGGCGTCGAGCAGGTCCGATGGCGACGAGCGACGAAACCAGCCAGCCGATCACCTACGCGCAGTCCGGGGTCGACATCGACGCCGGCAACGCGCTGGTCGAAGCCATCAAGCCGCTCGTGAAGGCGACCCGGCGGATCGGGGCGGACGCCGATCTCGGCGGCTTCGGCGGCCTGTTCGACCTGAAGCGCGCCGGTTTCAAAGACCCGATCCTGGTCTCGACCAACGACGGCGTCGGCACCAAGCTCAAGATCGCCATCGACACCGGGTCCGGGCAGGGCCCGGCTTCGCCGGGACACGCCACCATCGGCATCGACCTCGTCGCCATGTGCGTGAATGATCTGGTAGTGGCCGGCGCCGAGCCGCTGTTCTTTCTCGACTACTTCGCGGTCGGCAAGCTCGACGTCGCCGTCGCGAAGACGGTCATCGCCGGCATCGCGGCCGGCTGTACGGAGGCCGGCTGCGCGCTGATCGGCGGCGAGACGGCCGAGATGCCCGGCATGTATCACGGCAACGATTACGACCTTGCGGGCTTCGCGGTCGGCGCGGCCGAGCGCGGGGAAATTTTGCCGCGAAGCGACATCGTGCCGGGCGACGTGCTGATCGGTCTCGCCTCCTCGGGCGTGCATTCGAACGGCTACTCGCTGGTTCGCCGACTGGTGAAGGAAGCGAATTTGCAGTGGAGCGATCCTGCACCGTTCGCCAGCGGCGCGACGGTGGCCGAAGCCCTGCTGGTGCCGACGCGCATCTACGTCAAGCCGGTTCTTGCCGCCCTGAAGGCGACCGGCGGCGGCGGACCGGCGGGTGCCATCAAGGCCCTTTCGCACATCACCGGAGGCGGCATCTCCGAGAATCTTCCCCGCGTCCTGCCCGACACGGTTGCGGCCCGCGTCGATCTCGCCTCATGGCAGCCGCCTGCCGTCTTCGGCTGGCTCGCCAAGACTGGACGCCTCGACGATACTGAAATGCTGCGCACGTTCAACTGCGGCATCGGCATGATCGTGGTGGCGGGGAAGGCGCGGGCCACCGATGTCATGTCCGCACTGCGCGACGCCGGCGAGGCGCCGGTCGTGATCGGTGATATCATGCCGCCGGGCGGAGCGCGCTCGTCCGCCAAGGGCAAGGGTGATGCGTGGGCGGTGAGGTATGACGGCCAACTTCGGCCGCGAAGCGCCGATACCTCGCGCACATGAGCCCCATCATCTCCATCAAGGGTCTATCGAAAACCTACGCCTCGGGCTTCGAGGCGCTGAAGTCCGTCCACCTCGACATCCGCCAGGGCGAGATCTTCGCGCTGCTCGGACCCAACGGCGCCGGCAAGACGACGCTGATCAGCATCGTCTGTGGCATCGTCAATCCCAGCTCCGGCTCGGTCAGCGTTGCGGGCATGGACATCGCGCGCGAATATCGCGCGGTGCGCTCCATGATCGGGCTCGTGCCGCAGGAGCTTTCGACCGAGATGTTCGAATCCGTCCGCAACACCGTTGCGTTCAGCCGCGGCCTGTTCGGCAAGAAGGCGGACCCGGCCCTCGTCGAGCGTGTGTTGAAGCAGCTCTCGCTGTGGGACAAGCGCGATGCCCGCATCATGACGCTATCGGGCGGCATGAAGCGCCGCCTGCTGATCGCCAAGGCGCTGGCCCACGAGCCGCAGATCCTGTTTCTCGACGAGCCGACTGCCGGCGTCGACGTGGAGCTGAGGCGGGAGATGTGGGAGGTGGTGCGTTCGCTACGCGCCTCCGGAGTGACGATCATCCTGACCACCCATTACATCGAGGAAGCCGAAGAGATGGCCGACCGCGTCGGCGTCATCTCCAAGGGCGAGATCATTCTCGTCGAGGAAAAATCCGAGCTGATGCGCAAGCTCGGCAAGAAGAAGCTCGTGCTTCAACTCCAGTCGCGCCTCGAGGCGATTCCTGCGGAGCTGGCCAGCTACGGTCTGCTGCTCGGTGAGGGTGGCAGCGAGCTGACCTTCACCTACGACACCCGCGCCGAGCGCACCGGCATCACCGCCCTCCTCAACGATCTGCGAACAGCCGGCATCGCCTTCAAGGACCTGCAGACTTCGCAAAGCTCGCTCGAGGACATCTTCGTCGATCTCGTGAGGTCGAAGCCATGAACATCGAAGCGATCCGCGCCATCTACGGCTTCGAGATGTCCCGCTGGGGGCGCACGCTGATGCAGAGCATCGTCTCGCCGGTGCTTTCGACCTCGCTGTATTTCATCGTGTTCGGCGCCGCGATCGGCACGCGCATCGCCGAGATAGACGGGGTGTCCTACGGCGCCTTCATCGTGCCCGGCCTCGTCATGCTGCTGCTGCTGACGGAGAGCACGTCCAATGCTTCGTTCGGCATCTACTTCCCGCGCTTCACCGGCACCATCTACGAGCTGTTGTCGGCGCCCGTTTCACCCGTCGAGCTGGTGATTGGCTACGTCGGCGCGGCGGCGACGAAGTCCGTCATCCTCGGCCTCATCGTTCTGGTGACGGCGAGCCTGTTCGTGCCGCTCAGGATCGACCACCCGTTTTGGATGCTGACCTTTCTCATGCTGACGGCGGTGACGTTCAGCATGCTCGGGTTCATCATCGGCATCTGGGCCGATGGCTTCGAGAAGCTGCAGATCATTCCGCTGCTCGTCATCACGCCGCTGACGTTCCTCGGCGGCACGTTCTATTCGCTAAACATGCTGCCGCCCTTCTGGCAGACGGTGACGATGTTCAACCCCATCGTCTATCTGGTCAGCGGCTTCCGCTGGAGCTTCTACGGGATTTCCGACGTGAGTGTCGGTTTCAGTCTGGCGATGACGCTCGGCTTCCTGGCGCTCTGCCTCGCCGTCGTGACCTGGATTTTCAAGACGGGGTACAGGCTGAAGCAGTGAGCCGACTCGTCTTTCTCAGCCCGCATGTACCATCAGGCGACCGCGCCTCGCTTTCGGTCGATCTCTTATGACGATGTCGACATCCTGCCCGAGTGCGTTGAGAAATCGCATGAGCTGCTCGGTTGAAAGGCCGCGCAGCTTGCCGGCGAGCAAGCGGCTAACCTTCGGCTGGTCGATGCCGAGCTTCGCCGCCGCAGCCGCCTGCGTCAGGCGCCGGGCCTTGATGATTCGTGCGATCTCAAATGCGAGCTTCGACTTGGCAAGTCGGTCATCCGCATCGTCGAAACCCAAATCTTGAAACACGTTTCCGGAGCTCAGCGTGATTTTGACGTCATCGTTCCTGCTCACGATTTCTGGTTCTCCTCTCGCAGCAAGCCACCGCCCGTGAATCGCCACCGCTTGTGCAAGTCTACTTTGCACCAACTCGAGTTCAGATTTCGGTGTCGCGATCCCGCTCGTCGACTCCTTCTGAAATGCGTGCAGCACGTAGATTCGATCGGCAAGTCGCATCGTGTAGACCACACGATAAGCGTTGCCACTGAAACGCTCCACGACTTCCAGCACTCCTGCACCCTTGTAATCCTTCAGGGGCTTAGCACTGGCGTGCTTCGCACCCAACTGGGCGACGTAGAGAGCGTGTCCGATGTCGCTCCGAGCCAAGTCGGGAAACGTCTTCAGATCCTCGAGCGAGCTGCCGACCCAAACGAGTGGTTTCACGCCCAGTCCTCGACCGACATCCGTTTAAGGCCTGCTATGCCCAAAATGGCATAAGAGACAAGCACGTCGTATTGCCCAACGTTTCCAAACACGCGTCATGTGCTACGCCTACTCGAATGACGCCCGTCTCCAAGCTCCCCATCGCCATCCTGATCTCAGGTCGCGGCTCGAATATGATCAGCCTCGTCGAGGCTGCGCGCGCGCCGGACTATCCGGCCGAGGTCGCCATCGTGATCTCGAACCGGCCGGAGGCGGCGGGGCTAGCTTGGGCCAAGGCGCAGGGCATCCCGGCTCTCGCCCTCGACCACAAGCTCTATGCGGATCGGGCGCATTTCGAGGGGCAGCTCAACTCCGTGCTGAAGGCGTCCAAGGTCGAACTCGTCTGCCTCGCCGGTTTCATGCGGCTGATGACCCCGGCCTTCGTCGATTCCTGGCGCGACAGGATGCTGAACATCCACCCCGCCCTGCTGCCGAGTTTCAAGGGGCTGCACACCCACGAGCGGGCGCTGGCGGCGGGCGTCAAAATCGCCGGCTGCACCGTGCATTTCGTCCGCCCGGAAATGGACGAGGGGCCGATCGTGGCACAGGCCGCCGTCCCCGTACTCGAGGACGACTCGGCGGAAATCCTCGGCGCCCGCGTCCTTGCCGCCGAGCATAGGCTTTACCCCGAGGCCCTCCGCCTCGTCGCGTCCGGCATGGCGCGGGTGGCCGGCGAGAGGGTGGTGCTCGAAGGCGCTGGCGAGGACGAAGCGGCGCTCTACGTCCCGCGATGCTGAATTCACATTGCTCATCAAAACCCTGCTGGAACGGATCGCGCGCCATAATGAAGCGGCTTCTCCGGCGTCCATGGACACATTTTGCGGCCCGGTGCTAACTGGCGGCGGTGAATGATCAGCTTCGGTTCCCGGCGGAACTGCCGGCGACCCCTGCCGGCGCCATAACGCTGCGCCCCGAATGGCCGCCATTGGCGCAAATTTTGGATGCATACCCCCGAGGGTGGGGCCGTTGTCCGTGCGCCGGCCGGTTGTGCCGCACCCCTGCAACTCGAAAGTCGATAGGCCGATGACGACAGAACCCGGACAAGCTCCCGAGCACACCGAAGGTCTCGGCGAGGAGAGCAGCATCTGGTTCAAGCTGATGCCCTTGATGAAGGGCGACCCCGAGAACCCGATGCGCACGCTGATGATGATGGCCGATCGCTACGGCCCGGTCATCCGCGTCAAGGTCGGCAATCAGCATCTCGTCATCCTGACCGAGCCGGAGCACTTCAAGCACGTGCTCGTCACCCGGGTCGACGACTACGTCAAATATTTCGACGGCCTGAAGCCGATCTTCGGCAAGAGCATGATCACCAACGACGGCGCGCTCTGGCAGAAAATCCGCATGCCGCAGCAGCCGGCGTTCCACCCGGATATGTTCGCCGAGTACATCCCCTACTTCCTCGCCGCCATTCGTTCGAAGATGGACCTGTGGGCCGGCCTCGCCAAGACGGGCGAGAAATTCGAGATGGTCGAGCAGACGTGGACGCTCGCCGCCGACATGATCTGCAAGGCGCTCTTCGACCGCGACATGCCGTTCAATCCGCACTTCGTCTTCAAGTGCGTGAAGACCTACACCGACGTGATGAATCACAAGTCGATCCGCGTCAAAGTCGTGGCCGGCGACGAATTCGAGATCACCGAGGAAAATGCCGCCAAGGCGATGGAAGTATGGGCCGGCGTGCCGCCGCAGGTGTTCGAGGCCGATCCGCGCGAGGCGCGCGAGCGCACGCTGCTGAAGATGATCGAGGATGTCGTCGCCGATCCCACCGTGCCGGAGTTCGATCAGCAGCAGGCGGTCGACGAGTTGAAGCAATACCTCTGGGCCGGCACCGAGACGACGGCGCTGACACTCGCCTGGGCGATGTATCTCACGTCGAAGTATCCCGAGGCTGCCGAGCGCATCCGCCGCGAAGGCGAGCAGGTGTATGGCGACCGCGAGCCGACGGCGGCCGACTATTCGGCGTTGGCCTACACGCGGGCCGTCATCCAGGAGACCATGCGGCTCTATCCGCCGATCTGGGGCCTGATCCGCGTCGCGTCGAAGGCCGACTTCATCGGCGGCAAGGAGGTCAAGCCCGGCGACCGAGTGGTGATGTTCTGCTACGGCGTGCATCACTCGGCCAAGCACTGGGAGGCGCCCGAGGAGTTCCGCCCTGAGCGCTTCATGGACGAGAGCGCCAAGAAGCGGAAGCCCTACACCTACGTTCCGTTCGGCGGGGGCAAACGCGCCTGCATCGGTGGCGCCATGAGCCAGGTCGAAAATACGCTCGCGCTTTCGATCCTGCTCCGCCGCTTCCGCCCCGAGTACGCCGGCCAGGAGCCGCCCGGCATCAACGGCACGGTGACGCTGACACCCAAGGGCGGGCTGAATTTCCGCGTCAGGGAGCTGAGCTGAAGTCGGGCATCTGACGCTCCAAAAACTCGTCGAACATCGGGACCGTGAAGGCGGTATCGCCGTGCTGGGGGCTGTAGATCATGCCCTTCTTGATGAGTCCGTTCCTCAAGGGGGCAACACTTTGGACCTTCACATTCAATGTTTCTGCGATATCCCCAGATCGATGCGGACCCGACCCAAGCTCGGCCATGGCTCGCAGATAGCGCTTCTCCGCTGGCGTTAATCGGTCGAATCTTACCTGGAAAAAGCTCTCGTCCAAACTCTTGAGGATATTGCTTTCGGCCGCCGTCACGTCTCTTTCGCTGATTGGAGATTTTTTCGCAGCCTTCCACGCTTCATAGCCCCACACCTGAATGAAGTATGGATATCCATGAGATTCGGATACGATTTTCTCTACGGCAGTCTTCGCGATTTTTTCCCCTTCGTTGTTGATCGGTTCGGCAATCGCAGTGTGGGCATCCTTCGGCGAAAGCGGCCCCACAATTGGAAAATCGAAGAGGCGTTCAGCATATGACTTCGAACGCCCCATATTGCCCACGAGTTGCGGCAGGCCTGCGCCGATGAGAACGAGTGGGAGCTGACGCTGGCTAATCTTATGCATGCCCATGATCAGGGCGCTAAGTTCATTTTCACTGAGTTATTGAAGCTCATCAATCAACAGCAGGGCAATCGCATATGGCGCGAAATGTAGGTTGGGTCCACGAAGGAGACCCAACAAACTCGAGCGAC